>PGZC01000004.1 GCA_002839995.1 Gammaproteobacteria bacterium HGW-Gammaproteobacteria-4
TTGCGGCGGAAAGTAGCGGATTGCGAAGTCTTCATTGCACGCACGATTCCCGATTCAAACGCAGTGATGACAAGATCGGACACTATAGGCGTGGTGGCTGCGGCGCGGCAACCGCGTCGCGCTCAACGCATCCTTCCACGGGCACCGACTGCACGCTTCGATGATCGCGTGGTTCCTGCAGGTGGCTCCAAGGCGCACTGTGGGAGCCCACCCTGTGGGCGACCGACGATGCACAGACAATTGCGGTTCGGGCATGTTGGCAGCTCCCATCGGCTGATCTGCCGGGGTCATGCTGCTCAGCCATCTGGACGGCTGCTGTCAGTAACCACTTTCGTCAAAGTCGGCTCTCCCACCTTGCGATGCCAACGTATGGATAGCTTCGTATTCATACGTATCAATACGCATAAATACGTACTAATATCAATTTCTAGATATAAACGGGTATGAATTGCTAGGATTGCCGATGGATGCGTATCGAAACCCCTTCAACCCAGGCGCTGGCGTCAGCCCGCCGGAGCTTGCCGGCCGTGCAGCCGTACTTGAGCAGGCGATTACTGCGCTGGAGCGGGTCAAGCGCGGGCGCCACGCCAAGTCGTTGATGGTGCTTGGCTTGCGTGGCGTCGGAAAGACCGTGTTGCTGAACGAAATCAGCAAGCAAGCGCAAACCCGGGGCTATCTGACCGAGCAGGTCGAAGCGCGTGATGGCGACGAACTGCGGCAGATGCTGATTCCGGCCCTGCGCAAGTTGCTGCTTCAGCTCGATCGCAGCGAACACACCATCGAGGCCGTCAAGCGCGGGTTGCGCGTGCTGCGCAGCTTCATTGGCAATGTGACTGTCAGCGCCAACGGTGTCGATATCACATTGGGCGTCGATCCAGAGATCGGCCAGGCTGACAGCGGTCAACTGGAAGGAGACGTCACCGACCTGTTGCTCGCCTGCGGACGTGCGGCGCATGAGGCGCAGCGCCCGGTGGCATTGCTGATCGACGAGTTGCAGTATGTTTCGAAAGCAGAGCTGGCGGCATTGATCCGCGCCATTCATGCCGTGAACCAGGCTGGTTTGCCACTGATCGTGTTCGGCGCCGGGCTGCCGCAACTGGCGGGACAGGCCGGTGACGCCAAAAGTTACGCCGAACGACTGTTCGACTTCCCTCGGCTGGATCGGTTGGAGCAGCCTGATGCTTTTGCGGCTATTCGAGAGCCGATCGAAGACGAAGGAGCACGCGTCGAAGACTTGGCCCTGGCCGAGATTTTCACCCAATCTCGCGGCTACCCCTATTTTCTGCAGGAATGGGGATACAACGCATGGAACATCGCCTCTGAAAACACGATCACCGAAGCCGATGCCCAGAAGGCGACGGTCGAGTCGATCCGCAAATTGGATGAGTCGTTTTTCCGGGTTCGATTCGACCGCTTGACGCCGCTTGAGCGCGAGTACATGCGCTGCCTGGCAGAGCTTGGCCCCGAGCCGCAGCGTTCAGCCGATGTGGCGTCAGCAATGGGAAGAAAAGCGAACAGCGTCGCCCCTACCCGCGACAGCTTGATCAGGAAGGGCATGGTGTATTCGCCAGAACACGGAATGATTGCCTTCACCGTTCCGCTGTTTGATGAGTTCATGCGGCGCGAGATGCCGCTCACACGGTGATCGGGAATGGCGAGGGTCAGGGGCAAGACTTGACCCCGAACTGCGAAAATATTTCGTCACACGCTCAGAATCGGCGGCGAATCCGCGAAGTCGGGTTAGCTGTTAGGGTGTCGAGGTCGGACAGCACCTCGCGCACCACCGGGATGCGGTTATAGCCCTCGGCATCAAGGCGGGCAAAGGATTCGGCGTCAATCACGGGGCACATCGAGCAAGGGCGAGCCTGCGAGTATGCCAGCGCGGCGCGAGGTGGCAAGGGCGGCGTCGAGGGGAACCGCAAGGGTGACCCCGCGCCCTGCGTGTTAGGCAAAAGGCAAGACCTGGCCCTACCCGCTCTACCCGCTTGTGCTGGCCCTACCCGCTTGCTCTCTGGCTTCTCTGACAAGGGGTCAGAGCGGTACCGTGGTTCCATGCAACTCGCCATATGCGGGGTAAGCGCTGGCAAGCTCCGTGCTCACGCTCACGCGGCCTCCCTGATCTATGGAGATTAAGCCTCGATCCAACGCCGCGTGGATGTCCTTACGCAACAATGCACCGTGATGCGCCCCATTGTCCTTTCGCCAGTCCGCCCAGGGGAAGTGAGCTGCATCGCAGACTTCACCTGGCGCACTCGTCATCGCACACCGACCGCTCGACTTGGCCGATACGCGCTCGCGAAACGCCACCTGATCAGGGCGGGATTCGCGCAATGAGTAAGTCGGTTCGCGCCGTATCATTGGTTCGCCATCCAGCGAGACCAAGGGTGAGGCCCGCGCGCTGCCACGCTGCAAAAATACGCTCTCGCCGTCGATGGACGAGTACCACGGCTCCGGATCCAGCCCGCGCCGCTTGGAACCTGCCGTCTTCAATTTGGCTTCGTCTTGGCGCGATTGCAAAATTACACGGATGGGCTTGCCGAGATTGCGAACCATCATTGAGAAAAGCTCAATCGCGCGCCTACGCCGACTGCCCACGAGATCTGTTCGCCCAATTGGATTCGGAAACTGACGCCAGGGCGTGTGATCGAGGTCGGCGAGCTCCTCTCGCCACACGGTGGCAACCGGAGTATCTCCGTCGTCAAACGACCAACCTGAACTAAATGACCGGTCGGTTCGAATAGAGTCCGGGCGTACGCCCGCCTCTCGCAGCAGGTCCGCGACATTGGGACGACGGCGTAAGAGGTCATCGAAGCGGATCATGTACTACTCTTTATTCTCCGGTCGCGGATTCTGGGTCACGCGCAAATTGCGGGGTCACGGGATTGCGGGATCAGGCCCCTCATCGTTTCAGCGTGCAACAATGGAAGAACCCTTGCTTGGAGCTTCTGTCCCGAGCATCGGTTCAATGCGTGAGAATGACGCGCTCTGATTTCCCGTTAGCAAGAGCCACGCTCTTCAACAGCGCGCCACCTTGGGGCATGTATTCTTGGCCGGGGATGGTCCACATGACTGCGGCGATCAAGAAGTACTTGCCAGCTGGAAGATCAGTGAAATTGAAATTGCCTTGCGCGTCGCAGACCGCTGTCTTGCGCGTTTGTTGGTAGGCGGGATCATCTGGACTGAATTGCACCCGAGCCGCAAATGCTGGAATAAAGCCAGAATCTATGCTGCCGTATAACGCCATCAGGCGTTCATTAGCGTAGGCAGAATGAGGGTAGAGAGCGATCTCAAGCCCTGCGCAGGTGCGCGGCTGTCCGCCCCGGGTCTGAAAAAAAGCTTGCCCGCTGATGGAGCCAGTGCCCTCTGAATTGAACCATGCGACTTCACCGGCATTGAACGTTGAAGTCAGGGTGTGCTGCCTGGGCGGCGGAGGCGCTAGAGATGCGCAACTGGTCAAGGACGCGCAAAAAACAACAGCCAAGATTGCTCTTTTCATCGGACTCCCCTATTGGTTTGCTTGAAACATTACATAAAGCTAGCCGGATCTGTGCGGGTTTATCGCGCAGCGTCCAGAGCGCGAAGCGGACCGGGTTGAACGCTGGGTTGAGCAGCGACATCGTGAACGTCATGGTAGCGGCAGAAGTGACCAAGCATCCACGTAAGACCGCCACTTCGTCCAAACTTCAACATGATGAGCACGACGAGAATATCCTTTCACGAAATATGGGTCAGACTGATATTTTCACGAAATAATGTTGGTCTGAACCGCATTTCTTGTGCTGAACGCCCCGTAGTTTGCCACAAGCTGTGTGGGAATCGGCTGGGGTGCAGTCAAGCTGCCGATCATTCGCGCGCCCGCATTCAGCGCGTTGTCGGACGCGATGACCGTTCGGCGAGCCATCTTGCAAGCGATGCCTGGCTCTCTCCCGACGGCTTGCCTGCCAGCAGACCCGCAACGCTGATGTCCTCGTCGAGCGCATCCCAGTGGATGCCCAAACCTCGGCCAATCAGGTGCCAGCGCGTCCGCTCGGCCGATGATGCATGCGATAACCGTGGATACCACGCGAGTGGAACGGAGATGCTCCGCCCGTCACTCAAATCGACGGAAAGTGTGTCGTCGGATACGGCGACGTTTTGTGCAAATGGGACTTCCAACTCAACGGCCGAAGTACGCATTCCATGCCTCCATCAGTTCGCTTCGGTGATCGATCACCAGCGCTTCAATCCGTGCAATCGCGATGCGCGAAAAACCACCACTGCTGTGTAAGCGAACCGGATCGAGCCAGAACTTCGCGATACTGTCGTCTCGCTCCACATGAACGTGCTGTGGTTCGTAGCGATCACCCGCGTAGAAGAAGAATCGGTACGGGCCAGACCGCAGAATTGTAGGCAAGTCGTGGTTCCTTGTCCGAGTGTCGCGCGCCAATGCCTGGGGACGAGAATGTGTTGTTCAGAATTTCCTTGGTCGGCGCTGAACCGCCACGTTTCCGCGCAGGCTATCACAGCGCGGGGAGTGCAGTTACAACACACGCTGGATCAGGGTGTTATTCCTACACGCACAACGCGTCAAGAGTCAGTTCGGTCATCGCGTCAACACCGGTTTGCCGCTGTGCTGCATCCATGTGCGCGTCATGGCGCAGATGGTCGGAGACGGTGAGCACGGTCAGTGCATGGGCGCCGAGCTCAGCGGCGAGGCCGTACAGGCCGGCGGCTTCCATTTCCACCGCCAGCACGCCCATCGCGGCGAGGGTGTCGGCGATACTTTTGTTCGGGGAGTAGAACAGGTCGGTGGAGAACACGTTGCCGATATGCAGCGGTACGCCGGCACTTTGTGCGCGATCGGCCACGGCGCGCAGCAACGGGTAGCTGGCGCCGGCGCCGAAATCCATGCCGCCGAAGCGCATCCGGTTGACGTAGGAATCGGTGCTGGCCGACAGCGCCAACACCAGGTCGCCGAGTTGCAGGTCGTCGTGTACCGCGCCGCAGGTGCCGACGCGCACGATGCGCTGCACGCCATAGTGGCGGATCAGTTCGGTGGCGTAGATCGAGCTCGACGGAATACCCATGCCGCTGCCCATCACCGAGATGCGCTGGCCGTGATAGCTGCCGGTGTAGCCGTACATGTTGCGTACTGAGGTGACAAGAACAGGATCTTCGAAGAAGCGCTCGGCGATGTGCTTTGCGCGCAGCGGGTCGCCGGGCAGCAGCACGGTGGGCGCAAAGGCATCGGCGGCGGCGTTGATGTGTGGGGTGCTCATGGTTGCTCCAGAAAAGATCTGCCATTGTCGAGCGCTGGCAGATGCAGATGTGCGGCGAGGCTCTGGCCGATGTCGGCGAACGAGTCGCGAATGCCGATGCTGCCGGCGCGCAGGCCGGCACCGAAGGCGAGGATCGGGATGTGTTCGCGGGTGTGGTCGCTGCCCGGCCAGGTTGGGTCGTTGCCGTGGTCGGCACTGAGGATCAGCAAATCATCGGGCCGCAATGCCGCCAGCAATTCCGGCATGCGGGTGTCGAAATATTCCAGTGCTGCGGCATAGCCGGCAACGTCGCGGCGGTGGCCGTATTCGGAATCGAAATCGACGAAATTGGTAAACACCAGGCCGCGCTCGCCGCATTGTGCCAAGGTGGCCAGGGTGGCGTCGAACAGGCCATCGATGCCATGCGCCTTGACTTCGGTGGAGATGCCGCTGTGCGCGAAGATGTCGGGAATCTTGCCGATGCCGTGTACCGCGCCGCCATCGGCGCACAGGCAATCGAGCAGGGTCGGCGACGGCGGTGGGGTGGAGTAATCGTGGCGGTTGTGGCTGCGCTTGAAGCTGGCGGCGTCAGCGCCCACGAACGGCCGCGCAATCACCCGCCCGATACGGTAGTCATCGACGCACTCGCGTGCGATCTGGCAGAGCTGATACAAGCGCTCCAGCCCGAATGCGTCCTCGTGCGCGGCAATTTGCAGCACCGAATCGGCCGAGGTGTAGACGATCGGTTTGCCGCTGCGCACGTGCTCCTCGCCGAGTTCGGCAATGATGGTGGTGCCCGAGGCGTGGCAGTTGCCGAGCCAGCCGGGGATGCCGGCACGTGCAGCGATGGCGTCGAGCAATGCCGCCGGCATGCTGTTTTCGCGCTCGCGGAAATAGCCCCAATCCTCCAGCATCGGCACGCCCATCATCTCCCAGTGGCCGGAGGTGGTGTCCTTGCCGGTGGAGTGTTCGCGCGCTGCGCCCCAGGCGGCGATGGTGGTGATGGCGGGGTCAAAGCCCGCCGGCAGTTGCCCGCTGGCCAGCCGCGCCGCATGGCCGAGGCCGAGCCGTTGCAGATGCGGCAAGCGCAGCGGCCGCTGCTGTGTGCGCAGCGTTTGCGCGGCGATATGGCCGAGGGTGTCGGCACCGACATCGCCGAACGCCGCTGCGTCGGGCAGGGCGCCAACGCCGAGCGAATCGAGTATCAGTAACACAGCACGGGGCATGAGGGTTTCCGGTTATGACCGATTCAACAGTAGAGAATAGCAGCCCGGCGGCGCACTGCGCCCTGCCGGGATGGTGCCGATGACTGCCGGCTTCACGTGCTTGTCACCCGGCTTCGGTTGTAATCTTCACAAAGCTGAAGAGTGAGGTGAAGCGATGCCAACGTCCAATGATGCTGACAGCGCGCGATACCTTGCACGACAAGGTGTCCGGGCTGGACGCTGGTGCTGACGATTACCTGGTCAAGCCGTTTGCGATCCAGGAGCTGGAAGCGCGCCTTCGCGCCCTGATCCGTCGTGAGCGGCGGCAGGTCAGCTCCGAGGTGTTGCAGGTAGCCGATCTGATTTACGACGCCGCCAGCTTGCGCGTGACCCGTGCCGGCCAGGACCTGACCTTGTCGCCGATTGGTCTGCGCCTGCTCGGCATCCTGATGCGCGAATCGCCGCGGGTGGTGAGCCGGCGCGATGTCGAGCGCGAGATATGGGGCGACGCGTTGCCCGACTCCGATACCTTGCGCAGCCACCTGTACAACCTGCGCAAAGTGATCGACCGGCCATTCCAGAAGTCCCTTCTGCACACCGTGCAGAGTGCCGGCTACCGTATTGCCGACATGGAGCAACCGCCCAGCACATGAACGCGATCCGGCACCATGGCGGTGGCTTGCGCCGCAAGATTTGGATCGCGTTCATCGTGCAGGTGGCGGCGATCAGTTTCGCCACCGTGCTCGGCGTCTACGGCGCGTCGGCAGTGCTCAAGCACCTGCTGATCCAGCGCGCGCTGACCGACGAAGCGGCGCATTTCTGGGAGCGCCATGCCACTGAGCCGGCGGCCGAGGCCCCGGATACCTTCAACATGATGGGTTATCTGCTCGCACCCGATGCCAGCGACGACGTGCTGCCGGATTCGCTACGTGGATTGCATCCGGGTTACCACAGCCTGTCGCGAGCGCAAGGCGGCTCGCTGGTATTGGTCGATCGAAAGCCCGCCGGCACCCTGGTGCTGGTATTCAAGCAGGACCAGGTCGATGCGCTGGCGTTCTGGTTCGGCGTGGTGCCGCTGATTCTGGTACTGCTGCTGATTTACCTTGTGGCGTGGGCGACCTATCGGGTGTCGCGGCGCGCGGTTTCGCCGGTGATCTGGCTGGCCAACGTGGTCGAAAAATGGGACCCGAAGCGCCCGGATGCGGACGCCCTGGACCCACGAAACCTGCCGCTCGATGTCGAAGGGGAAACGCTGGTTCTGGCCAAATCGCTGCATGGATTTGCCAGCCGTATCGAGCGCTTTGTCGAACGCGAAGGCGATTTCACCCGCGATGCCAGCCACGAGTTGCGCACCCCGATGACCGTGATCCGCATGGCCTGCGATCTGTTGTTGGCGGACGGCGCGCTCGATGCGCACGCAACGCGTTCGGTGAAGCGGATTCAGGCTGCAACCCGCGACATGATGGCATTGGTCGAGGCGTTCCTGATTCTCGCGCGCGAAGGCGATACCGGGTTGCCCGATGAAGATTTCCTGGTCAACGAGATCGTGCGCGACGAAGTCGAAAAAGCACGTCCGCTGCTGCTCGACAAGCCGGTGCAACTGGATCTCGACGAGCCGGCGGCGTTTGCCTTGCACGCGCCGCCGCGGGTGCTGTCGGTTTTGCTGGGCAATCTTCTGCGCAACGCCTGCCTTTACACGGAACGCGGCACGATCACGGTGCGCGTGCTGCCGGGCGAGTTGTTGATTCAGGATACCGGCATCGGTATCGGCGCCGATCAACTGGCGCGCGTGTTCGACCCGTTTTATCGCGTGCAGCGGGACCGCAACGATGGCCACGGTATCGGCCTGAACATCGTACGTCGGCTGTCCGAGCGCTTCGGTTGGCCGGTGAGCCTGGAAAGCGAGCCAGGCAAGGGCACCATCGCCCGCATTCGGTTCCCGGAGCACGACCGCTTGGAAGGGGACGCGCCGAGCGTCAGCGCCGGCTGCAACTGATCGATTTCGGCGCTGCGTGGTGCCAGCGGTTGTCAGGTTTCAGGGGTTCTGTTCGTGCGCGGAACATGTCAGAAATCCCGCTGTTATTGACTTGCGTCACAGATCGCGCAATTGCCGCTCAAGCGCCACCCGCCCGTGCCGTTAACGGTGTAACCCAGAACGTGGTCGGCGGCGAACGCCGGCTCTGGTTCTACACTTTCCGTTATCGATCATGGAGCTACCCGTATGCATTTTTCCATCAAGAACCGGCTGATCGCCCTGAGCGCAGCCGGCATCATGATCGCGGTCATCATCGGTGTGGTCGCTGAGCTGTCGCTTGACACAGTCGGCGAGCGTACCGCCGACATCGCGGTCAATGGCGAAGGGATGCGCAACCAGATGGAGGCCGACATGATGCACGACGCCCTGCGCGGCGATGTGCTTGCAGCGGAACTGGCGGGCGATGCCGCAGCGTCGTCGGCGGCGATTGCTTCCGCGCGCGCGCATGCCGAGCGCTTTCGTGCCGATCTGGCCGCCAACGCCAAATTGGGATTGAGTGACGAGGTCGATGCAGCGCTGACTGCTGCTACCGTGGAGATGGAGACCTACATCGACAAGGCGTTGTCCATGGTCGAGATTGCCGCCAACGATCGTGCGGCGGCGCTCGCGGAAATGGATGCCTTCAACGAGCGCTTTCGTTCGCTCGAACAGCTGATGGAGCGGCTGAGCGATGCCATTGCGGCCAGCAATGAGTCGGCTCTGGCCGGGGCGCAGCGCGCGCAACGCGTGGCGACGTCGTCGATGCTGGTTATCCTGCTGGTGGCGGTCGCGGGATTGTCGGTCGGGGCGCTGCTGTTGGTGCGCAGCGTGATTCGCCCGCTCGTCGCGTTCGAAAACGCGATGCTCGATCTGGCCAAGGGCGAGGGCGACCTCACCAAGCGGATGGACGCTTCGGGCAAGCACGAGATTGCCTGCATGGCGTCGGCGTTCAATCAATTCATGGACAAGCTGCACGACGTGATCGCGCGCACCCGCACCTCGATGGACGCGGTAGCGCAGGCAACCAACGAAATGCACGCGGCCTCCGACTCGATCAGCAACAGTGCCCAGGTGCAGGCTTCCAGCCTGGAAGAGACAGCGGCAAGCCTTGAGCAGATCACCGGCACCATCCGCCAGAATGCCGACAACGCGCGTCTCGCCAATACCCTGGCTGGCACCGCCCGCGACGTCGCCGAAAAAGGCGGTGCAGTGGTCGCGGACGCGGTCGCGGCGATGGATGAGATCAACGCATCGTCCAAGCGCATCAGCGTCATCATCAGCACGATCGACGAGATCGCGTTCCAGACCAACCTGCTGGCGCTCAATGCGGCCGTGGAAGCGGCACGAGCCGGCGAGCAGGGCCGCGGTTTTGCGGTGGTCGCCAGCGAGGTGCGCAATCTGGCACAACGTGCCGCCGGTGCCGCGCGTGAAATCAAGGGCCTGATCGACGACTCGCTCGACAAGGTGGGCAATGGCGCTGCCTTGGTCAACCGATCCGGGCAATCGCTCGCCGAGATCGTGGTTGCGGTAAAACGCGTCACCGATGTGGTAGGGGAGATCGCCGCGGCGTCGCAGGAGCAATCGATCGGTGTGGAGGAAGTCAATCGCGCGGTCACCCAGATGGATCAGGTGACGCAGTCCAATGCCGCGCAGACCGAGGAGCTGTCGGCAACGGCGGGGCAACTGTCCGACCAGGCACGCGAAGTGCATGAGCTGGTTGGCCGCTTCAAACTGGCGGGCGTTGTGGCGGCGACGCCGTCGTATGTACCCACCGTGTCGATCATGCGCGCCGCGACGCCGATGCGTGCCGCAGCCAACCGCAACGTCGCGGCTACGCGCACGCCGGCGCTGGTTTCCGACGACGGCTTCGCTGAGTTCTGATTGCGCGCGATGAATGATGCGCGCGGCAAACATCGCGCGCATTGGGGGAAACAATGAATACGTACAAGGCCATGGCGATCATGGCCGGTGCCTGCCTGTGCCTGACCAATGCGCAAGCCGTACCGGCGTGGGCCGTGGAAGCGGTGTATAGCGGCGAGGTGCTGCGCAATGTCGATGGCGGCCTGCGTCGGGCGACGCGCTACATGGACAATCTCGACCTCACTGCGGACTACCGCACGCAATGGTTTGGCGAGGACGCGGAGATTTTCGTGTACGGCCTGTACAACAACGCGGCGACGTTTTCCGATACCGTCGTGGGCGACCTGCAGACTGTATCGAATATCGACAACGCGCAGAACTTTCGCCTGTATGAAGCCTGGTATCGGCAGGGATTCGGCAATGGAAACGGGTCGCTCAAGCTGGGGCTGATCGACCTCAACGCCGAGTTCGATGCCATCGACACCGGTTCGCTGTTCCTGAACAGCTCGCATGGCATCGGGCCGGATTTCTCGCAGTCGGGCGAGAACGGCCCTTCCATCTTTCCGGTTACTTCCCTGGCGATGCGCGTGGACTATGCGTTGACTGACGCCTGGCGCGTTCGCGTCGGGATATTCGATGCCGTTCCGGGCGATCCCGATCATCCTGCGCGCAACGCCATTTCGCTCGATGACGGTGCGTTGTGGGTCGCCGAAATCAACCGCGTTGGCAGCGGCGGCCCGCGGCTTGGGCTTGGCGCGTGGGGCTATACGGTCGCCAGCGAACGCTTGTTTGCGCTACCCGATGCGGGCGACCGCAATCACGGCGCCTACGCATTTGTCGACGCGCCGCTGCGACGCGAGATCGGTGATGACACGCAGGGGCTGAACGGCTACCTGCGTGTGGGTGCGGCCCGCGAGCGCGTCAATCAGACCGGTCGTTATCTTGGCGCAGGGCTGGTTTATACCGGCCTGTTGCCGGGGCGCGATGCCGACCAGCTCGGGCTGGCCGTGGCGCTGGCATTCAACGGAGACAACTTCAAACGGACGCGCCGCAACGAGGGGTTGCCGGTGGATCGCGCCGAGGTCAACCTCGAGTTGTCTTATCGTGTGCCGATTACCGACTGGTTGACGGTGCAGCCGGATGTGCAATACATCATCAATCCCGGCGCGCTGGGCGAACTGAACAACGCGTTGGTGCTGGGTTTGCGCTTCGAGGTCGCGCGCGTGTTCTGACAACGTGCGTCCCACGGCGTCCTCGCGTTGGCGAGTGTCGGGGCTTGCATTGTTATTGGAACAATATAACATTGCAAATCCATTCCCAGCCCGGTAGGCCTGCTGCCAATGCGTACGACCCGCCGTATCCGCCATCTCGCCGCCACGGTTTGCGCAGTGTTGCTGGCCGCCGCGGCACATGCCCAATCCACCGCGGCGACGGACTCGCCCGATGGCAGCAAACGCGGTGTGAAGACGCTGGAGACCGTTACCGTCACCGGCGTGCCGTTGGGACAGGGGGCCGAGGACATCATCGCGCCGGTCGCGGTGTTGTTCGGTGAAGAACTCGATGCGCGCAAGGCCAATACGCTGGGCGAGACGGTGTCTTCGATTCCCGGCGTGACTACCACCTACTTCGGCCCCGGCGTCGGGCGGCCCATCGTTCGCGGCCTGGATGGCCCGCGCGTTGCGGTGCTGAGCGGTGGCTTGAACAGCAACGACGTATCGAGCATCAGCCAGGACCACGCGGTGGCGCTGGAGCCGTTCCTGGCCGATCAGATCGAGGTGCTGAAGGGCCCTTCGAGCTTGCTTTACGGCTCCGGTGCCATCGGCGGCGTGGTCAATGTGGTCGATGGGCGCATTCACGAATCGGCACTCGACACGCCGTTGAGCGGACGCGCCGAACTGCGCTACGACGCCGGCTCCAACGGTTTCACCGGCATGAGCCGGGTCGATGCGGGCGGCGACGGTTATGCCGTGCACGTGGACGGTCTGTATCGGGATACCGGCAACTACGACCTGCCCAAAGGCAAGCTGGCCAACAGCGATCTCAACAATCAATCAGCCGCCGTCGCAGGCTCCATTTTCGGCGACTGGGGTTTTGCCGGCGCATCGGTATCGCGTTATGAAAGCGACTACGGCAACCCGGCCGAACCCGGCGATGCGTCCGAGCCGGGGGTAACGCTCGATGTCGAGCAAACCCGTTACGACCTCAGAGCCGGGCTCACCCGGCCCGTGGCCGGGATCGAGCGCGTCGAGCTCAGCTTCGGCCATACCGACTACAAACACATCGAGTTCGAAGGCGACGAGGTCGGCACCACGTTTCTCAGCGACGGCAACGAGCTGCGGCTGGAGGCAACCCACGCCGCGCTCGGCACGTGGCACGGCGCGTTGGGCGTGCAGGGCGGCAGCAAGCAGTTCGAGGCCATCGGCGAGGAAGCGTTCGTTCCCGGCACCCGCACCCGCAACGTCGGCGTGTTCGTGATCGAGCAGGGCGAGTGGGACCGGCTGAAGCTCGAACTCGGGGCGCGCAGCGACTTCCAGGGCAGCAATCCCGACAACGGCGGCAAGGTTTCCTTCGCATTGCTCAGCGCCTCGGCGGGGGCGCGCTGGAAGTTCAGCGAGCAGGTGCATGTGTCGCTAAACCTGGATCGCTCGCAACGCGCGCCGGCAGAAGAAGAGCTGTTCGCGAACGGACCCCACGTCGCTACCGCCACCTTCGAGATTGGCGACCCGCTGCTGGGCAAGGAGACCTCGCGCCAGATCGAGCTGGGCCTGCACTACCACAGCGATCGGATCGAAGCCGGGTTCTCGGCGTACCGCAACTGGTTCGACAATTTCATTTTCCTGGCCGACACCGGGCTGACCGATGACGAAAGCGAATTGCCGATCCGCACCTGGCTGCAATCGGATGCGATCTTTCGCGGCATCGAGGGTGAGGCCACCTGGCATGTTGCCGACAACGATGCCGGCAAGTTCGACCTGCGCGTTTATGGCGATCGCGTGCGCGCCACCCGCTCCGGCGGCGTCAACCTGCCGCGCATCCCGGCCGGTCGGCTCGGCGCCGAGTTCACCTGGCGCGGCGAGGCGATGCGTGCCGGTGTCGGTGCCGTGCACACATTCAGCCAGAACCGCAATGCCGCGTTCGAAACCGAGACCGGCGATTACACCTTGCTCAACGCCAATCTGACCTACACCTTCCTCGACAGCGAAAGCAGCAGTTGGGAAGCGTTCGTGCAGGGCAACAATCTCGGCAACGCAAACGCCCGCCTGGCCACTTCGGTGGTCAAGGATCGGGTGCCGTTGCCGGGTCGCAACGTGGCGGTCGGCCTGCGGGTATATTTCTGAGCCACGGCACATCGGTTGGGCTGTGCATCCCGGCCCTGCGACTCGGCGCCCGCAGCACGATGGCTGGGAAATGCCGGCCAAGTAGTTCACTCTGCCCGGTCGCCCACAGGGTGGGCTCCTACAAGAAGCACGCTGATCCACCCCTGTAGGAGCCCACCGTGTGGGCGACCTGCTCCTACAAGAAGCACGCTGATCCACCCCTGTAGGAGCCCACCCTGTGGGCGACCTGCGCGATAACGCAACATGATCGTCACGTCGATGTTGGTTCCGCTGCTTTGCAGCCTGAGCCTGCCTCACCGCATGGCCGAAGCGGGAGATCCTCCGGGAGCGCCGTTGCGGTCAAGACGCGCAAGCGATGTCCGATACGCCGGCTCGATCGCGTCAACGCCGTCGATACCGGGCGTCAGTGCGCGCAGCAGACCATCGCGCAGGGCGTAAACCCAACCATGCACCGCCAGCGTCTGACCCCGCGCCCAGGCATCGCGCACCACGGTGGTCTGGCACACGTTGACCGCTTGCTCGATCGCGTTCAGATCGCACAGCACCGCGTGGCGGTGTTCATCGTTCGGTGAGCGCGCCAGCAGCGCGCCGTGCTTTTGCGCGACATCGCCGACATGGCGCAGCCAGTTGTCGGCCAGGCCGACGCGGGTATCGTTCAGTACCGCGTGCACGCCGCCGCAGCCGTAATGGCCGCAGACGATGATGTGTTCCACCTTCAGCACATCGACCGCGAACTGCATCACCGACAGGCAATTGAGATCGGCATGTACCACCACGTTGGCGATGTTGCGATGGACGAACACCTCGCCGGGCTGCATGCCTGTGATCTGGTTGGCGGGTACGCGCGAATCCGAGCAACCGATCCACAGGTATTTCGGTGCCTGTTGTTGCGCCAGGCGCTGAAAAAAACCGGGGTCGCCACGTACCGCTGCCGCCGCCCATTCGCGGTTGTTGTGCAGCAGGGTATCGATGACCGTGGGCGAGAGTGGAGTTGCCATGTGTACCTCGTTCAAGTCCGACGGCTGGGTGGGACGTCCTGAAATTCGTGGTATTCAAAACCCATGCTGGAGTCCTCGACCCGCGCGACCCGGGCATCGACGGGCACGGCCGGGCCGACTTCCTCGTAAAAATACAGACGCACGATATCGGCTTCCTGCAACGTGCACTGCGCCGGCCGGAAAACGCCGCAGCCGCCAGCCGACAAATCCTGCAACTCGCAAACCCAGGCATCGGTGCCACGCACCACCATCACCATCGCCGCGTACGGAACGCGGAACGAGTCGCGGCCGGGTTTGCTGAGGTCGTCGGGCATGGTGTGGTGCGTCACGCCGACTGCGTCAGAGGCTGGATCATGCGCTGCACCAGTTCCTCGTCGCTTTGCGCGGAGGGCGGTTGCACCCGGCCCAGTGCAAAGCCCATGCGCTCGGCGTCGCTTGCATCGATGCCATCGAAGGCGTGGAACTCGGCATCCAGCAGCGCTGCGCGGGCGCTGTCCTCGCTCTCGTAGTTGAGCGTGTTGCCATCGCAGTCGAGCACCTGCGCGGTGCCGGCAGGGCGTACATCCAGCCGCGCCCAGACCAGGAAATTACCGAGCGATGAGAGCCACCATGTTGATTGCATTAATGAAAACCCAGTTGGCCCGCCTTGATGAGCGACCATAGCAGACAACCGGCCAGGCCGCTCGCGATGATCACGAGCATGATCCGCGCGGGCGTTGCCAGGCCGCTGAGATTCGGGTCGCGGTTGGCGCGATAGCCGCCGCGCAGCAGCCACCACCAGAACACCGGCGCGAACGACGATGAACCGACCGTGGCGCGGCGATCCATCAGGTGGCGGTAGGTCAGCGGGCCGAAGATCACATAGCCGGTGAGGCCGAGAATGACGGTGGCCAGCGAACACAGGATGAGCAACAGCAATGCCATGCTCAGAACTCGGCGTGACCGGGCGCGCGCGGATACGGGATGGCGTCACGGATATTGCTCAGGCCGCATACGTACACCACCAGGCGCTCGAAGCCCAGGCCGAAACCGGCGTGCGGCACCGTGCCGTAGCGGCGCAGATCGCGATACCACTGGTAATGCGCCGCTTCGATACCCATTGCCGCCATGCGTGCGTCGAGCTGACCCAGGCGCTCCTCGCGTTGCGCACCGCCGATGATTTCGCCGATGCCAGGTGCCAGCACATCCATCGCCGCCACGGTTTTGCCATCGTCGTTCAGGCGCATGTAGAACGCCTTGATGTGCTCGGGGTAATTCATCACCACCACCGGTCGACCGACATGCACTTCGGTCAGCCAGCGTTCGTGTTCGGTTTGCAGATCCAGGCCCCATTCGACCGGGAACTCGAATTTGTGGCCGGATTTTTGCAACAAGCTCACCGCATCGGTGTAGTCGATGCGCTCGAACGGTTTGGCGATGAAGGTTTCCAGCTTGCTGATCGCGGCCTTGTCGACGCGCTCGGCGAGAAATGCCAGATCGTCCATGCGCTCGTCGAGCACGGCCTTGAACACGTATTTCAGGAATGCTTCGGCCAGATTGGCGTTGTCGTTGAGATCGGCGAAGGCGATCTCCGGCTCGATCATCCAGAACTCGGCCAGATGGCGCGTGGTGTTGGAGTTCTCGGCGCGGAAGGTGGGGCCGAAGGTGTAGACCTTGCTCATGGCGAGGCAGTAAGCCTCGACGTTGAGTTGCCCGGACACGGTGAGAAACGTTTCCTTGCCGAAGAAGTCGCGCGAGAAATCGATGGCGCCATTGTCGTCGCGCGGCAGGTTGGCGGTGTCCAGGGTGGAGACGCGAAACATCTGCCCCGCACCTTCGGCGTCGGAGGTGGTGATGATCGGGGTGTTGATCCAGTAGAAGCCTTGTTCGTGGAAGAAGCGATGAACCGCCTGCGCCAGACAATGGCGGATGCGGGTAACCGCGCCGAACAGGTTGGTGCGCGGGCGCAGATGCGCGACCTCACGCAGAAACTCCAGCGAATGCGCCTTGGGCTGGATCGGGTAGGTTTCCGGATCATCCACCCAGCCCAGCACCTCGATCGCGCCGGCCTGCAATTCCAGTGCCTGGCCCTGGCCCTGCGACGGGGTCAGGGTACCGCTGGCGGTGATCGCGCAACCGGCACTGAGCCGGCGCACCTGCTCGTCGTAGTTGGGGAGATCCGCTGGCGCGACAACCTGGATGGTGGCAAAGCACGAGCCGTCACTGAGATTGATGAAGCTCAGCCCGGCCTTGGAATCGCGCCGGGTGCGAACCCAGCCATGAATGGTTACCTGTTCACCCGCCGCCAGTGCGCCGGACAGCGCTTTCGCCACGCTTGCCACTACCATCTCGATCATCCCCGATACGTAAGCGGCGCCACGCCGCATCCAGCGCACTAGTGTAACGTGGCTTGCGCTGTCAGTCGCTGCGCGGCGCGCCCGGTCGCCCACAGGGTGGGCTCCTACAAAAGCAGATCGCTGCGCCAAAACGGGTCGCCCACAGGGTGGGCTCGTACAGGGCCTGTCACGGCTTTTTGTAGGAGCCCACCCTGTGGGCGACCGTTTGGCTGGCGCGTGCAGCTTCGGCCCTGCGTGCGTGTTGCAATTACGCGGTTCCGGAAGATCAGCTCGTAACCGCTGCCGACACGATCAAATACGTAGCGGGCAGCATCACCTCGTCGCAATTGTTGCCAGCGCCGGCACGATCGATCACCAGAAAATCACTGGTTACCGCGAGCGCCAGCAGCGGATGGTGCCAGACCCCGCGATGCAGGTTGATGCCCTGTCCCGGCAGTGCGAGAAACGCGCGCGGGATGGCGTCGGGGCTGCTACCGACGACGACCAGATACGGGTGCGGCGCCAGCGGCATGAACGCCTGGCTGCCCAGCGGGTGGCGTTCGAGCATGCGCACCGCGAACGGCAGCTCGCGCGGCTGCGCGCGAAACAGGCTGATGATCGGCGCGCCGCCGCCGCTTTGCGTATCGACCTGCGCCAACGCGTGAAAACGCTGCGCGGTGCCGTCATTGATGGTGTAAATCGTGCTGGCGGCAGCCGTATCGAGGACCTCGCCGAATGGCGCGAAGGCGTCCTGCGTCAGTGCCTCGACGCGCAGCGTCTGCGTGTCGGGAACGCTCACGCCGGCTTGCCGCGCAGGCGCAGGCGCGAGACGCCGCCGTCCGGGACGATATTGAAACGCACGTGGCTGATCGGCGCGTGCGCGGCAATCTCGGCGGCGTAGAAATGCTGGTGATCCATCTGCAGTTTCTGTTCGGGCAGCAGCACATTCCAGAACATCGATTGCGTCACCAGCGACTCGGGCGTTGAGGCCGGCACGAATGCCGCCTGGATGCTGCAGCGATCCGGGTAGTTGCCCTTGAAATGGCAGGTGTCCACTTCGATCGCCTCGATGATGCCCGGATGCGCCAGCGCGAGGATGCACCAGTCGTTGCCGGGTTCGCGGCGGCGCCGGGTTTCCCAGCCGTCGCCCATGTTCACGCCGCGACCGGGCAGCAACAGGTTGCCGGCCAGGCCGAAGTGCTGGTTGTTGGCAGCGACCACGGTGCCGCCGTGCAGCGCGCCGATCAAGTCGATCAATCCGTCGTCATCGCGGGCATCGGCATCGAATTGCGGCGTGCCATAGACGCGCAATCGCGCGAGCCCGCCATCGGGTAGCAGGTTGACCCGCACATGGGTGATGGTGCGGCATTCATCGATGGCGAAATAGTGGTGACGATTGCCGCCGAGGTTGCTGGCCGGCAGCAGTTCGAACCATGCGGTATCGGCGTCCGGATCGCCATCAATGCGGCAGCCTTCGAGCGACACCGCCGGCGGGAAGTTGCCGGTGAAGTGGCTGGTGTCGAGATCGATGCCGTGAATGCGGCCGGGGCGCGCCAGGCGCACGATGCACCAGTCGTGGCCGGCAACGCGCTTGCGCCGGCTCTCCCAGCCGTCCATCCATTTGCCGTTGCTGTCGTACTTGCCGGGAATGAAGACCGCCGGCTCGGGGTTGAGCATGCGTTCCATCGCCGCGAAGAAATCGTCGCTGCATGCCAGCGCCTGCGCGCCGAGGCGGGCATCGGCCAGATTGACGTGGCGGCGGGTGAACTCGGGTGCGTCGGGGTCGAGCGCGGGCAAGGCCATGGGTCAGTCCTGGATGAGGTCGGCGAGCCGAAAACGCGCGATGCGGGCGATTTGGCGCAGCGCTTTATCGTGTTCGTGCTCGGGTGGGTTGTCGATGCGTTCGGCCATGGCGGCGATGATGCTGTCGCGGGTGTGCCCGCGCACGGCAAGGATAAAGGGAAAGCCGAAGCGCTGCTGGTAGGCGTCGTTGAGTTCGGTGATGCGCGCAAATTCGTCGGGCGAACACTGGCCCAGCCCCGCGCCCTGTTGCTCGCTCAGCGACGCGGCGGTGAGTTCCTTGCGCACCGCGGCCTTGCCGGCGAGCTGCGGATGCGCGCGGATCAGTGCCAGTTGCTCGGCGGCGCTGGCGGCGTCGACCACGGCGCACATGGCCTCATGCAGTGCGCCCACGCCGGCAAACGGCCGCTGCGCGAACACGCGCTCCGCCACCCACGGCGAATGTTCGAAAATGCCACCAAGGGTTGCGACAAAGGCGGCGTGGTCGAGTTGGTTGAGTTGGTCTAGGGTCATGGGGGCTGGCTCTGACCGGGTGATCGAGTCGTCGGTGGCGCACCGTCTGACTTTACTTCAAAGCGCAGATAGGCTGGCAGGCTCTTTGACTCGACAATCTCGTCATGCGGCAAGAGTAGATACTTCCAGGGCTTCGTGCCGATGGCGGTTGCGTAATCGGAGGCATGTTTGCACCAGCGCGCAGCGGCAGCGGCCTTTGCCTGGACTTCTTGCGTGTTGATGTCAGCTCTGGCCTTGGTTTCCACCATGAAGATCGTCGAATCCGTTTCTACCACAAAGTCAGGGATGTACTCCGGCTGCTCGGTGCCCAGTTTGTAGTAAATCTGGAACTGGCCCTTGGCAGGCTTGAACCACTTCGACGCGTCGCGCTCAAGGATTACCGAGAAGCGCCGCTCCGTGTCGGAGTCGAATTTCTGCAACGGGTAGAGGCAACGCGCGAAGCCGCCGAACAGCATCTGCTTGATGCGGCCCAGATCGGTGACAGTTTCCCGGAAGTGGTGAGCCGTGACCCCCATGGATGGGGTGAATGCCGTCAAAGCGCCGGGAGCGCTTGTGGCCGGGCCTGCAGTGGCCGTGTAGTTGCAGTCTTTCAATTTCGTGAAGCCACGGCTGACCTGCACTTGGTACTCGGTCGCTTCTTCCCAGAAGTGCGCCATCATCTGCGCGTGAATTGCACGAGCGATCAAGCGGCGATCCCGATCCAGCACGCCTCTGGCGTCCGCCTCCGATAGGTAGCCTTGCAGGTGTTGCACCATCTGCGCGGAGAGGTCATAGAGCAGATCGGCGTGGGTGAAGTAGTCGATGTCATCGAAGTCCACCAGTGCGTGGACGATGTAGTCCTCCAGGCGCTGCTCCTTGAGGCCGACCTCCGATGCCAGCGTGTCCTGCTCGTTGGTGTGCAGGTTGTGAATGATGATCTCGCGCACGCCCGGCTGAAGATGTAACTGGCTGACGTCGAGCTTGAACGGATGAAAGCCCGTGGTGACTTCACCGGTTGGCACAACAGCAATACGGGGAATGTCGATTGTGTGCTGGACGACGGTCTCGGTGGTCTTGGCCACCACGGCCGAGAGGTCGAGTGCGGGCGTCCCGTCATCGGCATCCGTCAGCAATTCTCCCTGAGCCGGTTTCATGCGCTCGGTCACCTCAGCCAGGATGGCCGCCTGCACTTCCGCGTTGAGCAGTGCGGTGCTGGTCGGGACGAGATCGCGCTTGACCTCGTATTTGCCGATGACTTCCATCACCACACGAGCAGCTTGGCGCTCGCGTTCCGTAGCAAATACAGGCGCAGCGACTGGATTGGCCGGACCGTTTCCTGCATTTGTCGGGGCACCGACAATGGAGGGCACATCGGCAAGCCCCAGCCGCGTCATCGCACCGGAGCCGACCTGGACGCTCACTTTCCTGTCGTCGGCGCTCGGCGCGTCGAGGATCACCTGTTTCAGCCTGATCGGTGAATCGCCCCGGTTGGCCTCGTCTATGATCTCCTGGAACTTGTCGTGCGCGACGATGTTGAGGCGATCCACCGCTGCCGCACCCGTGCGCTTGCCGTAGGGCAGGCGCAGCCCGCGACCAATGGACTGCTCGATCAGTGTGCGGGCGTTGGCCGCGCGCAGCGGCACGATGGTGTAGAGGTTGGTCACGTCCCAGCCCTCCTTGAGCATATTGACGTGAATGACGATCTCGGTCGGCTCGTCAACGCTCTCCACCGCGAGGAGGCGACTGATCATCTCTTCCTCTCCCGCGCCGGTGCGGCTGGAGTCGACCTGAATCACCTTGCCCTGATAGCGCCCCTCGTAGAAGGCCGTAGACTCGATCAATGCCTTGAGTTGTGTCGCGTGCGTGGTATCCCGTGCGATCACCAGCATGAACGGCTTCACTACCGGCACGCTGTGCTCACGGGCATAGGTCAGCAACTCCACCTTGGTGGTCTCGTGCAGGCGTATGCCATCTTCCAGCTTGATCTTTTCGATCTCCTCCGGCGTATGCGCCTTGGCGTCGAAGTTGCGCTGGGTCACGGCAGCGGGCTCTTTGACGAAGCCGTCTTCCATCGCGCGCGCCAACGGGTAATCCATCACCACGTTCTTGAACGGCACGGGGCCGCGCGTGGATTCCACGAACGGTGTCGCCGTCAGCTCAAGGCCGAACAGCGGCTTCAGCTCATTGATGGAGCGAACCCCAGCGCTGGCGCGATAGCGATGCGATTCGTCCATCAGCAGCACGAGATCCGGCAGGTTCGCCAGATAATTGAAGTAGCTGTCCCCGAGCACCTCTTTCATGCGCTTGATACGCGGTTCCTTGCCGCCCCGCACCTCGGAGTTGATCTTGGAAATATTGAAGATGTTGATGCGAACCTTGCCAAACAGCTCGCCGCCAGCGATGTTCTGCTGGTCGTAGTCGTCGCCGGTGATAACCCGCGGCGCATGGATAGCGAACTCGCCGATGCCCTTGAAGACGTACTTTGGCGTGTTGCGCTTGAAGTCGGCGATCAGCTTGTTGTAGATCGTCAGGTTGGGGGCCAGCACGAAGAAGTTGTTGATGCCGTGCGCCAGATGCAGGTAGGCGATGAACGCGCCCATCAGGCGGGTCTTGCCCACGCCGGTGGCCAGCGCGAAGCACAGCGACGGAAACTCGCGCTCAAAGTCCGCCAGCGTGGCGAACTGCGCCTTCAACGTGGAGAGAATCGCCGAAACATCGCGCTCGTGACCCAATAGCTCGGGCGCGGCATCGATGGCGCGCACCAATCTTGAAAGCGATTCCGCCTGTGGGGGGCGCAGGGACAGGCGGCCGGCGATGTGGTTTTGCACGCGAACGTTCATGTCTGTTCTACTTTCTTCTTGTTCGGCAAAGCTTTCCTGCCTTTTTCAAGCCGCCTGACCGGTTGCGCGATGGTGGCCTCGAAATCCTTCTCCACGGGTGACGGTTGAACGCGAATGTGGGCCTGATACTCGGCATACGCGGCCTGAGCCTTCGCCAATGCGGCTTCTGCGGACACCTTTCCCGCGTGGGTCAGAATGTCCTTGCGCGTCAGGCGCAGGAAGTTGTCCAACTCCGCCGCCCAGTCGCGCATGGTCATCGGTTGCCGCGCCTGCGCCTGCAATTCCGCCACTTCGATGTAGGCGGTGACGATCCGGTTGAGCGTGTCCAGCTCTTCGGCGTTCAGGTAGTTCTTGGCAATGCTCACATCGGCCTTGCGCACCGGCCCGCCCCGGGATGCTGCCGTCCAGCTCGTCAGCCCCATGTTCGGTTGTGCGGCATCGGCGCGCAGTGCAATCAATTCGGCAGCGGTGTGGCCGTGTGCGGCCCAGTGCATCTTGTTCTGTACGGTGGCAAAGAACTGTTGCGAGGTTTCCGTGTGCGGGTCGTAGTCCATGCTGGTGGCATAAATGTCCAGCACCTTGCGCCAGAACACCTTTTCCGAGGAACGGATGTCGCGGATACGCGCGAGCAGTTCCTCGAAATACTCGGTATCATCGCCACGCTTGAAGCGCTCGTCGTCCAGTAACACACCCTTGGTCAGGTAGGTCTTGAGCTGCTCCGTGGCCCAACGGCGCAATTGCGTGCCGCGATGCGACTTCGCCCGGTACCCCACCGCCAGCACCACCTCCAGGCTGTAGTGCTTGAGGCTACGGCTCACCTGCCGTCCACGCTCCAGGCGAACTTGTAAGTACGGCTTACAGGTTGCCTCTTCCGGCAATTCCCCGGACTCGTAGATGGCGCGGACATGCTGAGTGATGTTCTGGGATGAGCACTGGTACAGCTCGGCCAGTTGCGCCTGCGTCAGCCAAATGCCGCCATCCTGAAAACGCACCTGAACCCAGGTCTGTGCGTCTTCGGTCTGATAAAGCAGGAACTCACCCTGCCCAGTGGATGACCCGGCCATTTGTGCAGCAGGCTGCTGCACCATTACGTCGCCCTTCGCGGGCTTGGGAGCCGTGGGTTTCTTCGCCATCACGCCTCCTCCCCGATATCGCCAAACAGATCGGGCGTGCGCGCTACTTTGCCCCCTCTCACTTTGGGCGAGGGCTGGGGTGAGGCCACCTTCGGCTCCGGCTCCGCCATCGGCAGATTCGCCACATTCAGGCTGTAGTCGTCATGCCCCCACTCGCAGCGGGCCAGCACCATCTTGGGGATCTTCTTCAGCGTCAGATTCGGCCAACGCTCCGACGCCTTGGCGGCAGTCGCACCGTGGAAAGCCGCACAGCACACCAGCAGGCTCTGCTCGTTGCCCACCTCATCGGAGAGCGCTTGCAGTTGCTCCGCAGACAGGTTCTGCGTGGTGACATAGATGAAATCGCGCTCGCTGGAATGGCCGTGCTGCCACCAGTGCGTTTCCGACGGCGCGTAGTTGAAGCCTTCCAGTTTGGCCAAGGCCTCGGCCAGTTGCGCCGCGTTGTATTCGGGATTGATGACCGGGTTGCCCCAGCGATCGTTCACGATGAGCGTGGGCGCGAGCCGGTAGTAGCGGAAGCCGCCGCCGCCCTGCCAGTTCACCGCCTTGCTGATGCCACCCTGGTCCTCGCCGTCGATGACCTTCTTCAGGCGCGGAATGATGTGCGTGTGGCAGTGCTCGCCCAGCTCGACCATGATCCAGCGGCGGCCCATCTTGTGGGCGACTGCACCGGTGGTGCCGGAGCCGGCGAAGGAGTCCAGCACTAGGTCGCCGGGGTTGGTGGCGATGTTCATCACACGCCCCAAGAGGCGTTCGGGCTTCGGTGTGCCAAATGCGTCATCACCAAATAACGCAACAACTTCACGTTTCGCGTCTTGGGTATGCCCAACCTCTTCGTAAGACCAAAGGGTTTGGGGTACGAGCCCCTGTTTCACCTCAGATAAGAATCGCTTGATCGCCGGGACGTTATTGCCGTCCTTTCCCCACCAAATCCGCCTGTCAGCATCGAGTTCCGCAAGGCGTTCTCTGGATACACGCCAGTACATACCATTGGGCGGCCCCGCAATAACTCGACCCGATGGACACTTAATGGGGTACGTTCCTGCCCCATAAAAATTACGAGCCGACAAGTCTCCCGGCTTCCACTTTCCGCGTGGATCTTGGTCCGGGTTTTTGTAGGCAGAGTCTTGCTTCTCGGAGCGGGGCATCGGATTCGGGAGCCATCTCTCCCCGTTCTTGGCGTATATAAGAACATAATCGTGATCCACCGAAAAATGTCTGGCGCTTGATTTCGGAGAATAGTTTTTCCTCCAAATAACTGAAGCAACAAAATTCCCCCGCCCAAACACCTCATCACACAACACCTTCAGGTAGTGCGCCTCGTTGTCGTCAATCGTGATCCACAGCGAACCGTCGTCGGCCAGCAGCCGCCGAATGATTTCCAACCGATCACGCATCAGCCCCAGCCAGATCGAATGCTCCAGCCCGTCGTCGTAATGCGTAAAGGCGCTGCCGGTGTTGTACGGCGGATCGATGAAAACGCATTTCACCTTGCCCGCGAACTCCGCCTCCAGTGCCTTCAACGCCAGCAGGTTGTCACCAAAGATCAGCCGGTTGTCGAAGATGTCACTCTCCGAAACGCGATGCCTGGCGTGGTACGACTTGCTCGGGTCTTCCAACAGGATGCGCGGCTCCAGCTTGGGCCGCTTCTCCTTTCCGATCCACGTTAGTTCCAGTTTTTGTTTGTTGCTCATTTCAGTCCTGCGCTCGCCACTGTGCGGCTGCTGTCTTACAGGCTTTCCAAACATCGGGCGCTTTGCGGCGCAGATCCATGAACGGCTGGAGCCGCGCGCTTACCGGTCCGAAGCACCAAGCCATCAGCCCATGGTCGTCGGCTTGCAACAGGGTGGCGGTGAGGCTTTCGGCGTCGATGGCGTCAGCCGACAAGGCGTGACGTACGCAGGCGGCAAGTCGCAGGAAGGTTCGTCGATAGCCCTCGGCCATGGCTTCGCGTCGGTCCAACTGGAGCACCTGCACCGTGCATTCTCCTTTGGCCGATGGCGTGCCGCTGGCTATGTTGTAACGAGCGGTGAGGTTGCCCGTGTCCGGATCGAAATCGAGGTGGTCCCATGGGTCTTCTGCGCTCGGGTCCACGAGCGAAGGCTGTCCGGTCGGCGACAGTGGGAACCGGTCGCCCTTGAAGCGGCCACATTC
The DNA here is from genome assembly GCA_002839995.1 of Gammaproteobacteria bacterium HGW-Gammaproteobacteria-4. Taxonomy (GTDB): domain Bacteria; phylum Pseudomonadota; class Gammaproteobacteria; order Xanthomonadales; family Xanthomonadaceae. The sequence continues at coordinate 25,387 of PGZC01000004.1, forward strand.
GGCGCAGCACAAAAGCATGTTCGACCACACGAAAGCATGCATCGGATATGCACTTTTCGGCCGGAAGTGCTCGATGTCGCTTCCGTGCGAATCCACGCAGTACATGCAGCGCTCGCGCGCGCCGGCCATCTTCTGCAAGACGCCGAGAACCGTCCTCATGCTTTGCGTCTGGCGCGCAGTTTTCCACGCGCCTTCGACGTTTGCTGCCGTCGTCGCAGGACGCCTTCGATCCAGGTACGACTGCGCTGTGTCCGGTAGCGCCGGGCGATGAACTCGGCGCATGGATCAACACTCCTCGTCGTTTCGAACGAACAACTGGAGTTGCGTCACTTTCCGCTGCTCGTCGTCGGTCAATGCTGCGCCAGAACGCTCCTTGCTCTTGAGTCTGGCGTAGTCTGCGCGTGCCGCAACTGCCTGGGGCGAGCGGGTGTTCTGCAATCCAAAAGCCGATGTCAAAAGAATGGTATCGGGCCGCGACGCGATCACCTTGTTGTATTCGTCCTCGGTCAGCGCATGCGGCTTGTCCGCGCTGCCAGGTTCGGGTAACACGAACAAGCCGTTCGGGCTGGCGGCCTGGCAGATGAGTGGGCTATGCGTGGTGACAATGAACTGGATGTGCGGAAAGTGGCGCCTGAGCCAGAAACCTATCTCGCGCTGCCACTCGGGGTGCAGGTGTGCGTCGATCTCGTCGATCAGCACGACACCGCTGCGTGTGAAGAAGACCTTTCCCTGTGCGTCGCGGCCAGTGAGGTCGGTCAAGCCATGAACGGAAATCAGATGTCGCAGGACATCGGCCAGCAATGCCAGTGCGGCCCGATAGCCGTCGCTCATTTCACTCCAGGACAACTGGAGCCCATTGCGATCTTTGAGCCAGAGGCCATCGGAATCAATGCGATCAACGGTAATCTGGTTCGGCATCAATTCGTCGCGCAGCACCTCGAGAACGAGATCCAGTTGCTCTTTCGATCCGGATTTCGCTTCCAGGGACTTGTGGCTCAGCGTTCGAAGCCATTGATCCACTTCGGCCAGAGATGCCGCCTCCTGGAACATCGTCACGTATCGCTCGGTGGTCGGCGCCACCATCTGGCGCGTAGCTTCCGGGGAGGCACCAAACACCCGGCGGAACGGACCATAACCGCAGGAAAACCAGCCTCGGGCGTCCGGCGACCAGATGGATCTTTGCGGTGTGGAGTAGTTTTTTCGAGGTGTCGGATTCGCCGCCTCGACGGTCGGCTCCTTCTGACCATTTCTCAGCACCATGCGCGCGAAAAACTCTTTGTCGGTTACACGGCCTCCTTCGGTGAAGTTGTCGTCCTTGACATCGGGAACGATTCCAACCTCGATAATGGCTTCGTGCTGCCCTTCCCGAATCCAGCGATGGAAGCTCGGTTGCAGGGATCGCGCCGTTTCCTTTCCGGTAAGCGCGATCGCTATTGCCTTGAGCAGAGTGCTCTTGCCCGATCCATTGTCGCCGGTGAAAACCGTCCATCCGGCATGACTACCGTCCGGCCGCGTCAGGTCGAAGTTCAGGTCCGTGAACCCGCGAACATCCTTGAGTACAATTCTGCTGACGTACATGGACTAGGCTCCGTATTTCAAGCTTGGCGTGCAGTCTACTCGCGCTGACGTTGGGCTATGTCCCAAGCAAGCGAGCAACGTGATGCTCGACGAGACAGCGGCGATCTTCATAACAGTTCCCACCCGACAGTAAACAGTGTGCGCTCTTCGACCCGCTGCTGAAGCTGCACCTCCAACTGACTGATCAGGTCATTGCGCTTGGCTTCAACCTCATCTTGGCGGGCGAATAGCTCGCGGCGCAGTTTGCCACGCTTGCCTTCCAGCTCACGCTGCTGCTTCTGCCATGACAGCTTTTCTTCCAACGTGGGCGCGGTGGCGGCGCTGCGGCGCACTTCCTTGATCTCGCGGTCGATCTCTTTGATCTCCTGTTCCAGACCGAGCTTCAAATCGTCGGCCCAAGCGTCGAGCTTTTCAACTTCCAGCTCAAAGTAGCCGAGATTACGCTGGTTGATGTCGCGTAGCAGAGTGTTTTTGCGGGCTTCTACGTCGGCGATCAGTTCCGTGCATAAGTCGCCCTCACCCCGTGCCCCTCTCCCGGGGGGAGAGGGGAGTTGTTGTGCAGGCAGGCGCAGCAGTTTTTCCGGGTCGTCCTCTGCGAGCAGCGCACCCTCCGCCGTGCTGGCGGCCACCACCAAGTGCTGCTCCTGGCTGCCCAGCGCTTCCACTGAAACCAGTTTCAGCGTGAGCCACCCGGTCTTGCCGCGCCAGGGTTCAAGCGTGCTGACTTTTGAACCGTAGGCATCGTAGTCAAACACCAGCCGCGCGTCGGGCAGGTAGCGTTCCTTGGCGGTATCCGTCACCCATGCCGCCAGCGGGTGGCCGATGCGGTACAGGTGCGCCTCGCCCGTGCGCCGGGGCAACTCGTACCGCCCAAGATCGAATTGTGCTTCGTGTGCGGCCAAGCTGCTTTGCGGTGCACCCTGCGGCTGGCAACGCAGAACGAATCCGTCCTCATCGAAAGTGGCGCAGTCGGCCAGCTCCGCGCTGGTCAGATCCATCAGCATCCGTTCGTACTTGCTGCGTGCGGCGCGACTGTCTTCGGCCCGCACACGAAGCTTGTCCTGCACTTGCTCGTCGAAATTTTCCAGCAGAAGTTGGCGAGTCTTGACCATCGCTTCGCTGATCTCGCCAGACAGGTCGAGTTGCAACTGCTCAAAGCTGGCCTTGATGGTTTCCGGGTCGCGACAGTTTTGGTAGATGTCAGCAATGCGCCGCTCAAAGTCCACGCCCGAGCCGATTGCGCCCAGCACTTCATCGCTGGCGCCAAAAACGCCTTCGAAGAGCTGGAATTTCTGCGCCAGCAATTCGTACACGCGCGCATCGGCTTCATTGCTGCGGTCGACAAAATTGACCACGACCACGTCGTACTTCTGGCCGTAGCGATGGCAGCGCCCGATGCGTTGTTCGATCCGCTGCGGGTTCCAGGGCAGATCGTAGTTAATGACCAAGGAGCAGAACTGGAGGTTGATGCCTTCCGCACCCGCCTCGGTCGCGATCATGACGGTGCCGCGCTCCTGGAAATGTTCGACCAGGGCCGCACGGGTATCCGCCGTCTTGGAGCCAGAAATTTTGTCGGTACCCTTGTGCCGCACGAGCCAATCCTTGTAGACCGCCTGAGCTCGAGCGTCACTGTTGGTGCCGTTGAAGAGGACGATGCCCTCGCCGTAGTGCGTGTCAGCCAGCAGCGACAAAATGTACTCTTGGGTGCGCCGGGACTCCGTGAACATGATCGCTTTCCTGGGTGCGCCCAACCGCTCCAGTTCAGCAAATGCGCGCTCCAGGGCGGTCAGAAGTGCTTTGCCCTTGGCGTTTTCTCGGATGTTGGTCGCAAGCTGCGTGAAATGCCGAAGTTCGGCAATTTCTTGTGCTATCGCGTCGCGCTCGTTGGGCGTCGGCGGTGCGCTGCTCGGGTCTTGCCCGTTGCACTCGTCGGCGCTGCCTTCATCGACAAGCTCGTCGAGCGATTCATAGTCCTGGTCCAGCACTTCGGCGAGGTCAGGAACGTCCGGGGACTCGTCGAGCTCCGCTTGCAATCGCTTGGCCATGGTCTCCATTGCCCCGGCAATGGCGTGGGTGGAGGACGCAAGCAGCTTCCAGAGCACCAGCGAGATCAACTGGCGCTGGCCCTCCGGCAGCGCTTTGAGATTGGGCCGCCGCAGGTAGTCTGCAACGAGGCTGGATAGTTCGCGTTCCGCGCTGGAGGGAGTGAACTCCTCGACGATTGCCCTGCGCGTGGTGTACGGGACGTACTGCTGAACTTGGCGGCGCAGCGTTCGCTTGCAGACCGGCGCTAGCCGGCTTCGCAGTGCGGCGAATGCCTGCTCTCTGGGTTGGGCAGTGAACTGGGATCGAAAACCGTCGATGTCGCCGAAGACACGGTCGTCGATCATGCTGACCAGACCGTAGAGTTCCAGCAGTGAGTTTTGCAGCGGCGTGGCGGTCAGCAGTACCTTGGAGTGGACATGGGCCAGCGCTTCTTTCAGCGTCTTGGCGATGACGTTGCTGGTCTTGTAGACATTGCGCAGACGATGCGCCTCATCGAGCACGACCAAATCCCAATCGATGTCCTTGATGTCGTCCGCTTTGGACTTCGCAAACTGGTACGAGCAGATGACCGGCCCCGATTCCATCAGGAATGGGTTCTGGCGTTCCTGCTTGCGGATGGTGTTGTAGTTCCTGGTTTCAAGGATCAGGCCCTGCAGGCTGAACTTGTCCTGCAACTCCTGATGCCATTGCTTGCGCAAGTTGGCGGGGACGATGATCAGGATACGGCGACGGCGCTCGGCCCAGCGTTGCGAGATGACCAGTCCGGCTTCGATGGTTTTTCCGAGCCCGACTTCGTCCGCCAGGATGACGCCGCGCGAGAGTGGATTGCTGCAGGCAAACAGCGCCGCATCGATTTGGTGCGGGTTGAGGTCAACCTGCGAGTCGACCAGAGTGGATGCGAGCGACTCCACCGTGTCGCCAGCCGCGCGCCGCGTCAGCAGCCATGCATAGTATTGCCGCTGGTGCAACGCCAGCAACGTCATGGTGCCGGATGCTTTTGCTGCCAGTGGCGGGCGATGTCGATGCGCCGGCAAATCCACACCCGTTCGTGTTTTTCGATGTGATCGAGAAAGCGTTGCAGGGCAATGAAGCGGCCGGGGCGTCCGAGGAGGCGGCCGTGCATGCCGATCGAGAGCATGCGCGGGCTGTGCTCGCCTTCGGCGTAGAGCACATCGAAGCTGTCGCGCAGGTAATCGAAGAAATGGCCAGCGGTGTTGAAGCCCTGCGGCGTGGCAAAGCGCATGTCGTTGCAATCGAGCGTGTACGGCACCACCAGGTGCGGCTGGCTGCCGCCATCGTCGCGCGTCACCGACGTCCAGAACGGCAGCTCGTCGCCGTAGTAATCCGAGTCGTAGGCGAAGCCGCCGTGTTCGACCACCAGGCGCCGGGTGTTGGGGCTGTCGCGGCCGGTGTACCAGCCCAGCGGCGCCGCGCCGGTGAGTTCGCGGTGAATCTGCACCGCCCGCGCCATGTGCTCGCGCTCAACCTCCGGCGCCACGTTCTGGTAATGAATCCAGCGCCAGCCGTGCGAGGCGATCTCGTGGCCGGCCTCGACGCACGCCTGGGTGAGTTCGCGATTGCGCTGCATCGCCATCGCCACGCCGAACACGGTCAGCGGCAGGCCGCGTCGCGCGAATTCGTCGAGGATGCGCCAGGCACCGACGCGGCTGCCGTACTCGTAGATCGACTCCATGCTCAGGTGCCGGTCCGGGTAGCTGGCGGCACCGATGATCTCGGACAGGAACTGCTCGCTGCCGGCATCGCCGTGCAGCACGCAGTTTTCGCCGCCTTCTTCCAGATTCAGCACGAATTGCACGGCGACGCGCGCCTGTCCGGGCCAGTCGGCGAACGGCGGGGTGCGGCCGTAGCCGGTGAGGTCGCGCGGGTAGTCGGAAGTTGCAGGCATCAACGCGGCGCTTCAGGCAGGGCAATGCGCCAGTGTCGCCAATGCACGGCATGCTGCGCAAGCGTTGCGCGGCGTTGCTGGCCGCGGCTCAGAACCTGAACAGGGTGTATTCGGCTTTGGCGCGCTTGAGCAGTCGATCCGGGTCCTTGTCCTTGTCCCATTCGCTCAGCGCGTCGAGTTCGGCTGAGTTGTGGAACAGCAGCAACTGCCCCTGCACGATTTCAAAGCGGGTCGGATCGATGGCGACGCGCCGGCCCAGGGCCAGGCTGTAGGGGCAGTACTCACCGAACACCGGGGCATAGCGTTTCGGGTCGGCTTCGAATTTGGCCAACTGTTCGGTCGAGGCAAGGTAGTACACCTTGCCCTCGTAGCTGCTCTGGAACTCGGGCTTGCCTTTTTCCGGCAGGTTCTTTTCAAAGTAGGAAACCGGGCTGTAGCCCTCGATCGCAAGATTGGCGACCTCCGGCGCTTTGGCTGGTTCCGGCAACGCCTCGACGTGCAGGTTGAGGCGCGTCGGCGTTGGTTTGTCTGCGCCGCCTTGTGCCGCGTTCGCGGCGATGCCTGGCGCTGCCAGAACGATGCTGAAGATGAGGCCGATGGCCTTGTCGAGATGACGCATGGTGGTCTCCTGTGAAGCCAGGCGGCGACGCACATTGCGTTGCCGAACCGGGGCGAACCCTTGGTTGGACGGACGCACCGCTGTTTTGGTTCCCTGCTATTCCGGGAACCGGAACAGATCGTCGGCGTTGGCCGAAGTTGCTTCGGCAATGCGTGCTTCGCTTTCGCCACGCAGTTGCGCCACCACTCGCAGCACATCGCAAAGGCGTGCCGGCTCGTTGCGCTCGCCTTGATGGCCGCAGTTGGGCTGGTCGGGGGCATCGGTTTCCAGCAACAACTGCTCCAGCGGCATGGACGCGACCAGGCGACGCAGGCGGTTGGCGTGCGGGTAGGTGAGCGGGCCGCCCAGGCCGAGGCGGAAACCCAGGCGCCACAGTTGCCGCGCTTGCTCGTCGCTGCCGGAAAAGCTGTGAACCACGCCGCGCAGTTTGCCGATCCGGCGGATACTCGCGAGTACCGCGTCCACCGCGCGGCGGGCATGAATGATCACCGGCAGATCGAATTCGCGCGCGATCTGCAATTGCCGGTCGAAATATCGACGTTGATCTTCGGCATCGAGGTCCTGGACGAAGAAGTCGAGGCCGCATTCGCCCACCGCCAGCGGCCGTTCGCGCGCAATCCAGTTCGCCAACGCATCGAGGTGTTCGGGCCGGTGTTCGGGCAGCGCCATCGGGTGCAGGCCGTAGGCGGGGAACAGGCCGCTGTAGCGCGCGCAGACGCTGCGCAGTTGCGGCCATGCCGCGAACGCGATGGCCGGCACGATCTGGCGGCTGACGCCAGCGGCGCGCGCGCGTGCGATCACCGCGTCACGGTCGGCGTCGAACGCGGTCACATCGATGTGGCAATGGCTGTCAGTCAGCATGCGGGGTGTGATCGGGCTTGCTCTGGTCTGGCTTGCGTCGCCAGGCGGCAAACAGCAGCGAGCCCAGCGCCAGCAGGATTTCGTCGATGAACGGCAGCGGGTCGGGAACCAGCACGTTCAGCACGAACAGGCCGAGCGTGAGCGCGAACAGGGTCGGAAAGCGGAGTTTCCGGGCGAAGTGCAGGAGCGGTGCCAACAGCAGTCGTTTCATTCAGGCCCCCGAAAGCAGTCTGTCGCCAGGTTCAGGCCGCGGTTCAGCTTGCGGGGCATTTAATGGCGTCGCGGCAACTGCCGCACTCCAGCCCATGTTGAGGAATCGGTCATGAACAAACCACTGGTTATCGCCATCATCGTCGTTCTTGCGGGCGGCTCCGCCATGGCGGCCTACCAGAGCCGCCTGTTCGGCGATTATGCCGAAATCGTCAAGGTCGATGAAATCACCAAGACGATCAATGTCAAGGGCGAGGTGCTCGATGCCACGCCGATCACCGAGTCGCGCACCGGCCCGCGCGAGGTCTGCGAAGACCGGGTCGTCGAATATCAGGTGCAGCCGAAGGATCCCAACAAGATCACCGGTACTGCGATCGGCGCCGTCGTTGGCGGTTTGCTCGGCAATCAGGTTGGCGGTGGCACCGGCAAGACCGTCGCGACAGTGGCGGGTGTTGCCGGCGGCGCTTACGCCGGCCGCAAGATCCAGGAAAACCAGCAGGAGAAGAACGCCCGCACCGAGTCGCGCGTCGAGCGTTCGTGCGAAACCATTATCGAAACCCGCGATGAAGTGGTGGGTTACGACGTGACCTATGTCGTGGATGGCGAGACCAGCACCCAGCGCTTCAACAAGAAGCCGGGCAAGACCGTATCGCTCGGCAAGAAGCCGGTCGTGATCGCTTACGACGTCACCTACCGTTATCGGGATCGCGTCGATACCCTGCGCATGAAGGACGATCCGGGCGAGGTGGGTGATCGCCTGCCGGTTAAGGATGGCGCCGTGGTGGTGGATAGCGAAGGTTGAGCCCGGGACTATCGCGATGCCGCATCGCTGCTGAAGCAGGCGCTGCGATGCCGGCATGTCGCCATCGCCCTGGTTCCGTCAACGTCATGTTCAGGTGCAGGACGCGTCGGGTCTGGTCATCGGTGCGAAGTCGCGTAGGTCGGCTCAAACCGCGCAGCGGTGGAGCCGACATCGGCAACGCGGTATCCCCCAACGACACCGCAAGCCCCTGCCAAAGCAGGCGCTGCGATGCCGGCATGTCGCCATCTCCGCGGTTCCGTCAACGTCATGCGCAGGTGCAGGACGCGTCGGGTCTGGTCATCGGTGCGAAGTCGCGTAGGTCGGCTCAAACCGCGCAGCGGTGGAGCCGACGTCGGCAACGCGGCATCCCCCAACGACACCGCAGGCCCCTGAATCAGTTGCTTGGACTTGGAGGAAGACGGAACCCTGCCGCCATTGCATAGGGGGATTTTATTGCGGGCGGCGATCGCTTATACTAGTCAGCTTGCCGCGCCCAAGTGGGGTTGCGGTTCGTCCGTTTACGATCGAGAGCACAAACGACATGGTCAAGATTCGCCTGACCCGCGGTGGCGCCAAGAAGCGCCCCTTCTATCACATCGTGGCGATCGACGAGCGCGCCAAGCGCGATGGTCGCGCGCTGGAGCGTCTGGGTTACTACAACCCGATTGCCACCGCCACCGAGAAGCGCGTCGAAGTCGACGTCAGCCGCGTGCAGCACTGGGTTGGCCAGGGCGCGCAGATGACCGACAAGGTTCGTCAACTGGTGCGCGAGGCTTCGGTCGCACAGGCAGCAGCCTGATTGTCGGAGCCGGTGTCCGGGCCGGCTTTGCCAGGCCCTGCGGCGTCGCCTGAACCGCAGCCGCCTGAACCGCAATGAGTACCGCACAAACACCCGCCGCGGGCGAGCGACTCATTCAGTTGGGTCGCGTGGTTGGCGTGTTCGGTGTCAACGGCGAACTCAAGCTCGAGTCGCACACCGAGCCGCGTGGCGCCATCTTCGGCTATCAGCCCTGGCTGCTGCGCAGTGCAGGAGGCGAGCGTGAGCTTGCCGGCGTGCGCGGGCGCGATACCGGTCGCAACATCGTTGCCCGTTTTCCCGGCGTTGACGGTCGAGATCAGGCGCAGGCCATGATCGGAGCCGAAATCTGGGTGCGCCGCGCGCAACTGCCGCCACCCGCTGTCGGCGAATATTACTGGGTCGATCTGGAAGGACTCGCGGTCGAAACCACCGACGGTGTCGCCCTCGGTCACGTTTCCCATATGCTGGCCACCGGCGCCAACGATGTGATGGTGGTTGCCGGCGAGCGCCAGCGGTTGCTGCCGTTCATCATGGGCCAGTATGTGCATTCGATCGATTTCGACACCGGCACGATCGTGGTCGACTGGGATCCCGATTTTTGATTGAAGTCGGTCGGCTCAAAGCGCGTGGCGCTGGAGCCGACATGCCACCGACACCGTCTGTCGGCTCCACGCCTGCGGCGTTTGAGCCGACCTGCGACGCTGACGCTAAAGTCAAGCGCCATCGGGGCAAGACAACCTTTGGTTGCACCTCCAATGAGGGCTTGACGTGCTACGGGTCGATGTACTGACATTGTTTCCCGAATTCATCGAACAGTGCAGTGCCGCTGGTGTGGTGGGGCGGGCGCGCGATCGCGGTCTGCTGTCGCTGCATTGCTGGAACCCGCGCGATTACAGTCAGGGCAATTACCGCCGTGTCGATGAGCGGCCGTTCGGCGGCGGCCCGGGCATGGTGATGTTGATCGAGCCGCTGCGCGCCTGCCTTGCCGCCGTGCGTGCCGCTGACGCGCCCGCGCCGGTGATTTACCTCAGCCCGCAGGGCGAACGACTGACCCAGCGCGTGGTGCGCGAGCTGGCGCAGATGCCGCGCCTGATACTGCTCTGCGGACGCTACGAGGGCATCGACGAGCGCGTAATCGCCAAGGAAGTGGATCGCGAGATTTCGATCGGCGATTACGTGCTCTCGGGTGGCGAGCTGGCTGCGGCGGTGTTGATCGACGCCCTTGGCCGCCTGCAGGACGGCGCGTTGCATCATGCCGAATCGGCGACCCAGGACAGTTTCGAGGACGGATTGCTCGACTGCCCGCATTACACCCGCCCCGAAGTCGATGGCGAGGATGCCGTGCCCGAGGTGTTGCTCAGTGGCGACCACAGCGCCATTGCCCGCTGGCGTCGCCAGCAGTCGCTGGGGCGCACCTGGTTACGGCGGCCGGATCTGTTGGCACGGGCCAGCCTGAGCGATGCCGACCGGGCGTTGCTGGCCGAATTTCAACGGCAATGGCAGGCCGGGCACTAAATGCGTTGGCAGGCGGGTTTTTTTCACGCTATAATGACCGACTAATCGGCGCGAATGTCGCGTGTGTTCGAGCAAACCAGGTCATTCCCTCATGAGCAATCTCCTCCAGCAATTCGAAGCCGAGCAGATGCAGCGCACGCTGCCTGCGTTCGGACCCGGCGACACCGTAGTCGTCAACGTCAAGGTCAAGGAAGGCAACCGCGAGCGCGTGCAGGCTTTCGAGGGCGTGGTCATCGCCAAGAAGAACGCCGGCCTCAACTCGGCCTTCACGGTGCGCAAGATATCGCACGGTTTCGGCGTCGAGCGCGTGTTCCAGAGCCACAGCGCCATCATCGACTCGGTCGAAGTCAAGCGCATGGGTCGTGTTCGTGCCGGCAAGCTGTACTACCTGCGTGGCCTGGAAGGCAAGAAGGCGCGCATCAAGGAAGATCTCGCCGCCCAGGCCAAGGCCAAGGCAACTGCAAAGGCCGCTGCTGCCGCCGAATAAATCCCGGCGCCGCGCTTTGCCCGCAACGGCCACCCTCGGGTGGCCGTTTGCATTTGCGCCCTTGATTTGGTGTCGATCATGACCATCTAGGCGGGATCGTGAGTTGCGAATTTTCGGAGCATGCCGTGACAACTGAAACCTTCAATTTCCAGGCCGAAGTCCAGCAAGTGCTGAAGCTGGTCATCCACTCCCTGTATTCGAACAAGGACATTTTCCTGCGCGAGTTGGTATCCAACGCTTCGGATGCCTGCGACAAGCTCCGCTTCGAGGCCTTGCAGGATGCCAGCCTGTACGGCGATGAGCCGGGTCTGAAAATCGAGTTGGTTGTCGATAAAGCCGCGCGCACGCTCGCCATCCACGACAGCGGCATCGGCATGAGCCGGCACGAGTTGATCGAAAACCTCGGCACGGTCGCGCGTTCGGGCACGCGCAAGTTTCTTGAAGCCATGGCCGAAGACAAGCGCGGCGATGCGCAATTGATCGGCCAGTTCGGCGTCGGCTTCTACTCGGCGTTCATCGTCGCCGACCGGGTCAGCGTCACCTCGCGGCGGGCCGGCAGCGATGAAGCCTGGAGCTGGCATTGCACTGGCGACGGCAACGAGTTCAGCGTCGAGCCTGCGCCGGAAAACAGCCCGCGCGGCACTACGGTTACCCTGCATCTGCGCGAAGGCGAGGACGAGTACCTGGAAGACTGGCACCTGCGCGAACTGGTGCACCGTTATTCCGAGCACATCGATTTTCCGATCCGCATGCATGCGGCCAAGAGCGATGAAGCCAAGGACGAAACACCGAAGTTCGAGACCATCAATCAGGCATCGGCCCTGTGGGTACGGCCACGCAGCGAAATCACCGACGAGGATTATCAGGCGTTCTATCAGCACGTCTCGCATGATTTTGGCGAGGCGCTGACGTGGACGCATAACCGCGTCGAGGGCAACCAGAGCTTTGTGTCGCTGCTGTACGTGCCGGCGAAACCGCCGTTCGACATGCTGCAAGGCGGCCGCGAAGCACGTCATGGCCTGAGGCTGTACATCAAACGCGTCTTCATCATGGACGCGTCAGAGCAGATGCTGCCCAACTACCTGCGTTTCGTGCGCGGCGTGGTCGATTCCGACGATCTGCCGCTCAATGTCAGCCGCGAGTTGTTGCAATCCAGCCGCCAGGTCGAGCGCATCCGCGGCGCATTGACCAAGCGCGTGCTCGATCTGCTGGAGCGCATCGCCAGCGAGGACAACGAAAAGTACGGCGTTTTCTGGCAGGCGTTCGGCAACGTGCTCAAGGAAGGCGTGGTCGAGGATGCCGGCAACCGCGAGCGCATCCTCAAGCTGCTGCGGTTTCCCTCCACGCTGAGCAAGGCAGCCGACGACCGGGTTTCGCTCGATGCCTACATCGCGCGCATGAAGCCCGAGCAGAAGGCGATCTACTACATCACCGCCGATGGCTGGAATGCCGCCCGCCACAGCCCGCAGATTGAAGCGCTGAACAAGCGCGGCATCGAAGTGCTGCTGATGCACGAGCGCGTGGACGAGTGGATGGCCGGTTACTTGCATGAATACGACGGCAAACCGCTGCGCAACGCTGCCAAGGGCGACCTCGGTGAAGACCTTGCCGATGCTGCCGACACCGAAAGCACCCAGCAGCGCGATGCCGAAGCGGCGCCGCTGATCGAGCGGCTCAAGGCGCTTTACGGCGACAAGGTGAAAGACGTGAAATCATCGCGGCGCCTGGTGGATTCACCCGCCTGCCTGGTTGCGGGCGAGTACGACATGGCTCCGCACATGCAGCGCCTGCTGGCCGCCGCCGGCCACGCCATGCCGCAGTCGGCGCCGAACCTCGAGATCAACCCGGAACACGCGTTGCTGAAGCGCTTTGCTGCCGAGACCGACGCCACCGCAGCCGAGGATCTGGGCTGGCTGTTGCTGGAACAGGCGCAGCTCACCTCCGGTGCGGCGCTGGACGATGTCGCGGGTTTCGTGGCGCGCGTGAACCGGCTGATCACTCACAATTGAAGCGTAACGCAGGGGCGTGCTGCGCTGGCGCTTGCCGGCGTGGTGCGGTGATTGCGCTGCTGGTCATGGCCGGCGCGGCACCGGGCGCGTGCTAGTCAAGGTCGGTGGGATGTCGGGCACGCCGCACACGCTCAAGGGCTTCAATTAGTTCATCGCCCCAGAGGTCAACGAATGCCTGATAGTTCTCTCTTAATTCCGCGTTCTCACCGACGATGGCGTCGACCTCGTTGCTACGCTCGATAAGCAACAGGCGAATGTAATTCCACCAATCGTCGAATTGGATGTTCCGCATCCTCACGAGTTGCCCGAGTAATCGCCGACTATGCGAATGACGCAAGTTCAAGGCCAAATCTCGGTCGGACTGCTGGATAGTCGAATCAGCTAGCACCAGATCAACGAGTTCAAGCGCTTCTTCCAGCGCGTAGAGTTTTTGAGATGGGTCGGAGTCATTTTCAGACTGCTCGAAAAGTCTGCGGGCTCGGCCAAGATCAGGATTAGGCATTGTTGTAATGACCCAGCGGTTTCTGGACAAGTCAGGCCGCACGGCTGACCAAGTGCTCAACTACAACCAGCCCTTGAGCTGTGGGGGTTTTGTGCTTGGCTACGGGGCATCAGTACTATGGTGCTGGGCCGTATTCGTTGGATTCGTCAATGCCTTTCAGGAAGAAAGCCTCGATGATAACCCATACACCAATTAACGGAATTAACAACAACAGGCCGAATAGAAATGAATGTCCCCGGTCGTGAAGACGTTTGACGAGTATGGCAATGTTTGGCCAGATGAATAGCAGTTGAACGCTTTTAAATACGCGATCAGCTGTGGCGTCAGGAATCAGGAAAGCGACGAGATAAACTGTCAGGATAGGCAAGGCTAATAGTAGTAGCCAATATTTAAAGAACGTTATTCGTCCGATACGTCCGTCTGGAGAGAGGATGGTTTGAAAAAAAGTCAGCCTCGTCCGTTCCTCTCCTGTCTCTGGAGCGGCCTCCAACTTGGCGATTTGTGGGGCTAAGGTAGCATCGGGGCGTCGCGAGGTAGTGGGCGCTGGGTGTCCGCACGAAGGACAAAAATTCGCACCGCCCACTAGATTGATACCGCAGTTTGAGCAATGCATTTTATCCCTCAACTCGATGATGGCCTAAGGATTCAATGAATAACTCTCGTCACTGTTGTGAGAGTTGGAATCCATTACAAACTGCAACATGGCGCCCAGCTTTTGCTGGGGTGACGACTTGCATATAACGTCTATAGCTAACAGAAAAACTGTGCACGTACGAGTTACAGGAGCGTCGTGTATAAAAAGTATGCGCGACAGTAAAGTCATACCCCACGCATGGTCACTGACGGCGAAACGAAACACGGAAATCCGGATCACTAATGTCAAGAAACTTTAGCGCTGCCAACATGTTTTTACGATGCGCATCTGCGTTGTATTTTGTGTCGACGTAGTAAGCACCGATTTTTTTCCAATTACCATCGTGGGGATGCTTGTGATGCGGCTGACTGTTAATGAGGTACTTTCCATGATCAGCATGATTTGGAACTGGAAGTTTATGAACGCAGAGGTGTCCTTGCTCAAGGAGCCAGCGCAAGAAGACAGTAGAGAGATCAGACCAGCTTGAAACATTCGCCTGGATGCCTCCACCATGAAATTTGCAAGGCGAGGTGTGATTGTCGAAAATTTGGCTCTTCAGATCCTGAGCTGAGTAGATATCCATAGCTTTCCCCTCGCCACCACTGTTGCGAAAGTAAGTGTCGCTAACTCGATCTAATCCACGCATCCGGGGTGGTGCACGGCGACGAGTCGGGTCAATCCTACACCTCGTTGCGCCAGATTCCCAGACACGCCAAATCACTTGGCAGATGATGGGTGCTCCTGCACCAATTGACGATCCCGTGCAGCATGGCGTTTCCGAAGACGTAACAGGCATGCCGGGCCTCGGCATCGTTCGTCATTTGCGGATTCTTTGTTCGATATCCGCGGGTACCACGAACAGATAACGTTTGCCTTCCTTGGTCTTGGTCAACAGTTTGAGCTCATCGGCCATGAACAGCAGATCCTTGCGCGCCACGTCATAGGAAATGCCGTGGGAGTTCTGATGCTCGTCGATCACATAGGCAAAACGTGGGTGCTTGAGGGCGTGTCGCAGCAAGGCCAATTGGCGGAAGTTCAGGCGTCCCTTCAAGCGGGCATTGCGGGTCAGCATCTGTTCGGCGTCGCTGATCTCCTGCACTTTCCTGCGCAGGAATCCGTGCAGGGCGGTGACCGCCTTGTGGATGACTTCCAACTGGTGGATCAGGAAATAGGTCAGGTCGTTGTCGTCGGTTTCCGTGTGCAGGTATGCCTTGCCGTACTGGGCGGGACTGGCCTTGATGATGGTCGAAATCGAGATGAACTCGGCCAACCAGTATCCCTCCCGTGCCATCGACCAATAAAACAACGCGCGTGCGGTACGGCCGTTGCCATCGCAGAAAGGATGGTCGTAGCCGAGCATGAAGTGCAGGGCGATGGCCTTGACTACGGGGTGCAGAAACGTGTTTGCATCTTCCTCGCGGGTGGCGTCGGCATTGGCGAAATCGCACAGGGCCTGCAGGCGTGCCGGCAATTGCTCCGCCGGAGGCGGAACATGCAGCACCACGTGGCTGACGTTGTCGACTACCTGAATCGGCTCGTCGGCACGGCGCAAACGCCCGGCCTGATCGTCGCTGTCCAGCGTGCCGTCGGTCAGAATGCGCTGCAGCTCGAATACCAGTGATGGCGTCAGTGGTTCATCGCGGAACTCGCGAATGCGGCGCATGGCCTGGTAGTTGTTCAGGATCATCCGCTCGCTCCTGTCGCGCGGCTCGCGCGCCTGGCGGATCATTTCCTTGGCTACATTTTGCGTGGTCGACGCGCCTTCAAGCTGGCTGGAGCTGATCGCTTCTTCGATCAGACTGCGAATCAGGTAGGTGTCACGGGTTTGCGGGTTGGCAATTACCGACTCGGCCTGGATGGAGCCGGATGCGTTGCGATCCAGCCAATGCAGTTCCTTGTGCACAATGGCCGGCAGGCTGTACTGGAATGCAGCGCCATTGCGATCGCGCAACGGCAGGGATTTGAAGTTTTTGTGACGGGCCAGCTTGATGCCCAGCCACCATTGTTCCGATGTCAGGCCATCGGGTGCTGGCAGGTGGCGCAGCTTGTCCCAGTGCAGGTAACGGCCCTGTCCATCGACTTCGCTGACGCTGCGCATCAGCCGGGTCAGCAGCGCCGGGCTTTGCGCAATCGTGGCGTTCAAAAGGGTATCGAACGCGGGCGGTACTACCGGCAGTTGCATGTGCAATACCCGGTATGAATCCGTGAGTTAGCCATGCCCGACACTATTTCATACTTGTTTTATAAAAACAAGTATGAAATTAGGGGTGGGGTGCCGCGGGTTCCGAAATCCCGGGTACGACTGTCGCTCAGCCCAGCAGATGCGCGACGCCGGCACGCTCTTCTTCGAGCTCGGCGAGGGTCTTGTTCATGCGCTCGCGGCTGAAGTCGTCGATCGGCAGGTCGCGCACGAGCTCGTAGTGGCCGGCCTTGGTCACCACCGGCATGCCGTAGATCACGCCTTCGGGGATGCCGTAGCTGCCGTCGGACGGCACGCCCATGGTCACCCATTCGCCGTTGCTGCCGAGCAGCCAGTCGTGGATATGGTCGATGGCGGCATTGGCGGCGGAGGCGGCGGAGGACAGGCCGCGCGCTTCGATGATGGCGGCGCCGCGCTTGCCGACGGTGGGGATGAAGCTGTCGCGGTTCCAGGCGTCGTCGTTGATCGTATCTTTCAGCGGCTTGCCGTTGACGGTGGCGAATCGGTAATCGGGATACATGGTCGGGCTGTGGTTGCCCCACACAATCAGGCGCTTGATATCGCCCACCGGCACGCTGGCCTTGTGCGCGAGCTGGCTGAGTGCGCGGTTGTGATCCAGGCGCAGCATCGCGGTGAAGTTGCGCGGATCGAGATCGGGCGCCGACTTCATCGCGATGTAGGCGTTGGTGTTGGCGGGGTTGCCCACCACCAGTACCTTGACGTTGCGGCTGGCGACGGCGTTGAGCGCCTTGCCCTGCACGGTGAAGATCTCGGCGTTCTTGAGCAGCAGATCCTTGCGCTCCATGCCCGGGCCGCGCGGCATCGCGCCGACCAGCAGAGCCACGTCGGCGTCCTTGAATGCGACCATCGGGTCGGCAGTGCCGACCATGCCGGCCAGCAGCGGGAAGGCGCAGTCGTCCAGCTCCATCATCACGCCCTTGAGCGCAGCCTGCGAAACAGCAGCGAGTAACCGATCTGGCCGGCGGCTCCGGTAATGGCGACGCGAATGGGGGTTTTCATGACGGTGGACTCCTGTCGATGGGGTGCGATGGATGCGTTGGCTGCTGCGCGCCATGCGGCCTTGGCCGGATGACGTGCGGGTCGCCCACAGGGTGGGCTCCTACATTCGAGCGATCATTGTGTTTATCACGACAGCTCGGCAAAAAACTCCTGGATACGCTGCATGCCCGGCGCCAACTGCGGGGTCGGGCAGGTGTAGCTGATGCGCAGGGCGCGCGGCTCGCCGAACGCCGAGCCGGGCACGCAGGCGACGCCCTTGGCTTCCAGCAGTGCAGCGCAAAACTCGACATCATTGCCGATGCGCTTGCCGTTGTGCGATTTGCCGAACGCGCAGGAGATGTCCGGGAACACGTAGAACGCGCCCTGCGGCTTCGGGCAGACCACGCCGGGGATGGCGTTGAGCGCGGCCAGCACCTGATCGCGTTTCTGCGCGAACTCTGCGCAACGCGCGGTGGGCACGTCCTGCGGGCCGGTCAGCGCGGCGATGGCGGCGGCGGTGACGATCTCGGAGACGTTGGTGATGTGGTTCGAGTTGAGCGTGGTCGGCCATGAAACCCATGCGCCAGCCGGGCATGCCGTAGGTCTTGGACAGCGAATCGAGAAAGATCACGCGATCGCGCAGGCCGGGCTGGAAATGCAGGAAATTGTGATAACCCAACCCGTCGAAAATCATCTTGTTGTAGATGTCGTCGGTGATGATCCAGGTGTCCGGATGGCGCACCAGCACCGCCGCCAGCGCGCGGATTTCATCGCTGGTGTAGACCATGCCGGTCGGGTTGGATGGATTGTTGAACAGGAATACCTTGGGCTTGCTGGCCAGCGCGGCGTCGAGCTGGGCCGGGGTGAGCTTGTAGTTCTGTTCCGGACCGCAGGGCAGCAATTGCACCCTGGCGCCGACGATTTCGGCGATATCGACGTAACTGGTCCAGTACGGGGTCGGGAAGGCGATGGTGTCGCCTTCGTCGAGCAGCGCTTCGTACAGGTTGTACAGCACGTGCTTGGCGCCAACGCCGGTTGAGCAGTTGGCGCGGGTGTAGCCGTCGAGCCCGAGGCCGCGCAGGTGGGCGAGGAAAGCGTCGAGCAGGGCATCGGGACCACGGTTGCTGCCGTACTGGCCGCTGTCGTGTTCCAGCGCCTCACGGGCGGCGGCATAGACGTGCTCGCCGGGCAGGAAATTGGGCACGCCGATCGAGAAACTGATGATGTCGCGGCCCTCGGCTTTCAGACGCTTGGCGTTGTCGGCAATCACCATGATCG
Organism: Gammaproteobacteria bacterium HGW-Gammaproteobacteria-4; assembly: GCA_002839995.1. Classification (GTDB taxonomy): domain Bacteria; phylum Pseudomonadota; class Gammaproteobacteria; order Xanthomonadales; family Xanthomonadaceae. The sequence continues at coordinate 43,832 of PGZC01000004.1, forward strand.
CGCTGGGCTTCGCGCGGCTCATACGCTGGGCAAGCTGGGGCATTTCAATCCTCGTTTTGGGCGCAGTGGGGAGTGCCAATTCTACCATGTAGCCATCACGGCCCATGGTGGTGCATGCGATCGTAACGCGACGGCGCACGGTGCGAGTCAGTCGCTGCGCGACAGCGCAAGCTGCGCTTGCGATGCCCTCGACCGTTTCGCGGTTACACGGGGCTCCGCCCCGACGCTTCGCTCGGTCGCCCACAGGGTGGGCTCCTACAAATGCGCCTCGATGCACCCCTGTAGGAGCCCACCCCGTGGGCGACTGCACGACAACGCGGTCGCACGACACGTGGCTGGGCGCCGCACTCAGCCCAGAATGCGGTTCCACTCGGCGACACGCTGCGCTTGCGCGGCCAACACCGGTGCGGTGTCGCCCTCGATGCGGAGGCTCTCGATGCTGTCGTCGCCACGGATGGCATCGACCACGGCCTGGTCACCGGCGCCCTGCACCTCGCCGAACACCGTGTGCTTGCCGTCGAGCCACGGGGTGGCGACGTGGGTGATGAAGAACTGGCTGCCGTTTGTGCCGGGGCCGGCATTGGCCATCGACAGCACGCCGGGTTTGTCATGGCGCAACTCGGGGCAACACTCGTCCTCGAAACGATAACCGGGATTGCCGCGGCCGCTGCCTTCCGGGCAGCCGCCCTGGATCATGAAGTCGGGGATGACACGATGGAACTTCAGGCCATCGTAAAAGCCGCGCTGCGCCAGATTGACGAAGTTGGCGACGGTGAGCGGGGCTTTGTCCGCGAAAAGGTTGACGCGAATGGTGCCGCGCGAGGTGTTGAAGACGGCTACGAGATCCATGATTGGTACTCCAGTGTGGGTTTCGGGACTCGCGACGCCGAAGGCGGACGAGTGCTGTTGGCGGGTAACGGCCGATTTGCAGGGCATTGCGCTGAAATTCGTGCCGGCAAGCAGGCAGTCATACATACAGAGTATAATGGCGGGCTAACCTCTCCTCCAATGCGTCGATTTTGGCGCGGTCTTCGTTATGCCCATTCAAAACCTGCGCAACATCGCCATCGTCGCCCACGTCGACCACGGCAAGACCACCCTCGTCGATCAACTGCTCAAGCAGTCTGGCACTTTCAGCGACCGCGCGGTCATTGCCGACCGGGTGATGGACAGCAACGATCTGGAAAAGGAACGCGGCATCACCATCCTGTCCAAGAACACTGCGATCCGCTGGACGGCGCCGGATGGCCAGGAATACCGCATCAACATCGTCGATACCCCGGGCCATGCCGACTTCGGCGGCGAAGTGGAGCGGGTGCTGTCGATGGTCGACTCGGTGTTGATCCTGGTCGATGCCATGGACGGGCCGATGCCGCAGACCCGCTTCGTTACCCAGAAGGCGTTTGCGATGGGCTTCAAGCCGATCGTGGTGGTCAACAAGGTGGATCGTCCCGGTGCGCGACCGGACTGGGTGCTGGACCAGACCTTCGACCTGTTCGATCGCCTTGGCGCCAGCGACGATCAACTCGATTTCCACACGGTCTATGCGTCCGCGCTGCACGGCTATGCCGGTTTGCAACCGGACGTGCGCTCGGGCGACATGACGCCGCTGTTCCAGACCATTGTCGATCACGTGGCGCCGCCGCCGGTCGATCCGGATGGCCCGTTCCAGATGCGCATCACCTCGCTGTCGTACAGCAACTATGTCGGCGTTATCGGCATTGGCCGGATCCAGCGCGGCACGATTCGTCCGAACATGCAGGTCAGTGTGGTCAATCGCGAAGGCAAGGCGCGCAACGCCAAGGTGTTGCAGGTGCTTGGCTTCATGGGCCTGGAGCGGATCGAGGTGAAGCAGGCGCAGGCCGGCGACATCATCGCCATTTCCGGCATCGAAGGCCTGGGCATTTCCGAAACCGTGTGCGATGCGGCAGCGCCCGAGCAATTGCCGGTGCTGACGGTGGATGAGCCCACGATCAGCATGACCTTCCAGGTCAACGATTCGCCGTTTGCCGGCAACAAGGAGCGCAGCGGCGGCAAGTTCCTGACCTCGCGCCAATTGCGCGATCGGCTGATGCGCGAGACCCAGCACAACGTGGCGTTGAAGGTGGAAGATACCGAGGACGCCGACAAGTTCAAGGTGTCCGGGCGCGGCGAGCTGCACCTGTCGATCCTGATCGAAACCATGCGCCGCGAAGGCTACGAGCTGGCGGTGTCGCGGCCCGAGGTGATCATCCGCGACATCGACGGCCAGAAAATGGAGCCGTACGAGAGCCTGGTGGTGGATCTGGAGGAAGCCTATCAGGGCGGTGTGATGCAACGTCTCGGCGAGCGCAAGGCGCTGTTGCAGAACATGGAATCCGACGGCAAGGGCCGGGTACGCATCGACTTCATGATTCCGGCGCGTGGCCTGATCGGTTTTCAGACCGAGTTCCGCACCATTACCGCCGGCACCGGCCTGTTGTTCCATGTGTTCGATCACTACGGTCCGCGTACCGAGGGCGAGATCGGCCAGCGCCAGAACGGCGTGCTGATTTCCAACGGTACCGGCCCGTCGCCTGCCTATGCGCAGATCGCGATGCAGGAGCGTGGCCGCCTGATGATCGAACCGGGCGAGGAAATCTACGAAGGTCAGATCGTCGGTATCCATGCCAAGGACAACGACCTCACGGTCAATGCCTTGCGCGGCAAGCAGCTCACCAACTTCCGTGCCTCGGGCAAGGATCACGATGAAGGTCTGGTGCCGGCGGTGAAGTATTCGCTGGAGCAGGCGCTGGAGTTCATCGATGACGACGAACTGCTGGAAATCACGCCGGTGGCGATCCGCCTGCGCAAGAAGCACCGCACCGAAAACGACCGCAAGCGCGCGTCGCGCGGCGCCTGAGTCGGGGCTGGCGCGCCACAGCGCGCGGCGTTACCCTCGCCAGCGGTGCGTTCGGCACCCGGCGAGGGCTGCGATCATGCGATATTCCCGAATTCTGGCGTGTCTGGGCCTGTTGGCCGGCCTTGCTGCCTGTCGGCAAAGCCAGGCGCCATCGCTGCCGACCCCTGCGGCGGACGAACCGGCACCCACGTTTTCGGTCGTCGAAGCCGACATCGCCAGCATCCAGCAGGCGATGCACGATGGTGCGCTGAGCTCACGCGAACTGGTGCAGGCGTATCTGGATCGCATCGCCGCCATCGATGACGCCGGGCCGCACCTCAGCGCAGTCATCGAAATCAATCCCGATGCGCTCAGCGAAGCCGATCAGCGCGATGCCGAGCGCCGGCAGCAGCACGTGCGCGGGCCGCTGCACGGCATCGCAGTGCTGCTCAAGGACAACATCGACGCCACCCCGATGATCAATTCCGCCGGGTCGCTGGCGCTGGCCGACAACCGCCCCGCCGATGACGCCTTTGTGGTGGCGCGATTGCGCGAGGCCGGAGCGGTGATACTCGGCAAGACCAACCTCAGCGAATGGGCCAATTTCCGCTCCACGCACTCGTCATCGGGCTGGAGCGGGCGTGGTGGCCAGACCCGCAACCCGTATGTGCTCGATCGCAGTCCCTGCGGTTCCAGCGCCGGTACCGGCAGTGCGATCGCGGCGAGCCTGGCCAGCGTCGGTGTCGGCACCGAAACCGATGGCAGCGTGATCTGTCCATCGGCCGTGGCCGGACTGGTCGGGATCAAACCCACCGTAGGTCTGGTCAGTCGCGACGGCATCATCCCGATTTCCGCGAGTCAGGATACCGCCGGGCCGATGGCGCGCACGGTCGCCGATGCGACGGCGCTGCTCGGCGCCATGGCGGGTAGCGATGCTGCCGATCCGGCGACGGCCGCTGCCGATCAGCGCGGCGCCCGCGATTACCGCGCCCACCTCAAGCCCGATGGCCTGCGCGGCGCGCGTATCGGCGTGCTGCGCAAATCGATGGGCTTTCACCCGGGTGTCGATGCGGTGATCGAGCAGGCGATCGCACAGTTGCGTGCCGCCGGCGCCGAAGTCGTCGATGCAACGATAACGACCCAGGGCAAATGGGACGATTCCGAGTTCGAGGTGCTGCTGTACGAATTCAAGGACGGCATGGCGCAGTATCTGGCCGGCACCAATTCACCGCACAAGACGCTGGCCGACCTGATCGCCTTCAACACGGCGCACGCCGACACCGAAATGCCATGGTTTGGGCAGGAAATTTTCATCATGGCCGAGGGCAAAGGCCCGCTCAGCGATGCTGCCTACCTCAAGGCGCGCGATGACGCGCGACGTCTGGCCGGTCCGGAAGGCATCGATGCCGCGCTGGCCGCGCAAAATCTGGACGCGCTGCTGGCGCCGGCGACTGGTCCGGCCTGGCCGGTGGATTGGGTCAATGGCGATCACTTCCTGGGTGCCGGCTACGGTGCTGCTGCCGTTGCTGGTTATCCGAGCGTCACCGTGCCGGCCGGCAACGTGCATGGGTTGCCGGTGGGTGTGGTGTTTCTCGGGCCGGCCTGGAGCGAAGGCCGTTTGATCGAGCTGGCGTACGGTTACGAGCAGGTCAGCCATGCGCGCAAGCCGCCGCAGTACGTGCCGACGTTGCCTGTCCCGTTGTAACCCGGGGCCACAACGCGGCCCCGGGTTACAATCGCGATCTTTGATTTGCGATTGCCTGACACCATGACCTGCCGAACCCGCTTTGCCCCCAGCCCGACCGGATTCCTGCATATCGGCGGTGCCCGAACCGCCCTGTATTGCTGGCTGGAGGCGCGCCGCCGCGGCGGCGAGTTCATCCTGCGCGTCGAGGATACCGATCGCGAGCGGTCCACCGATGCCGCCTTGCAGGCGATCCTGGATGGCATGCAGTGGCTCGGTCTGAGCCACGACGAAGGCCCTTTCTATCAAACCTTGCGCGTCGAGCGTTATCGCGAAGTGGCAGCGCAACTGGTCAAGGCCGGCAAGGCCTACTACGCCTACGAAACCCGCGAAGAACTCGATGCGATGCGCGAGCAGGCGATGGCGGCCGGGCTCAAGCCGCGCTACAACGGCTATTACCGTGAGCGCAACGCGCCGATGCGCGACGATCCCAATCGCGTGATCCGGTTCAAGAATCCGCAGGGCGGTTCGGTTGTGTTCAACGACAAGGTGAAAGGGCGGGTCGAGTGGAGCAACGACGAACTCGACGATCTGGTGATCCTGCGCTCGGACAACTGGCCGACCTACAACTTTGCGGTGGTCGTGGACGACATCGACATGCGCATCACCGATGTCATTCGCGGCGACGATCACGTGGCGAACACGCCGCGCCAGATCAATATCTATGAAGCGCTGGGCGCGCCGGTGCCGGCCTTTGCGCATTTGCCGATGATCCTCGGCCCGGATGGCGCCAAGCTGAGCAAGCGCCATGGTGCGGTCAGCGTGATGCAGTATCGCGAGGACGGCTTTCTGCCGCAGGCGTTGCTGAATTATCTGGTGCGACTGGGCTGGTCGCATGGCGATCAGGAAATCTTCTCGCGCGAGGAAATGGTGTCGCTGTTCCGGATCGAGGATGTCAATCACTCGGCCTCGCGTTTCGATGTCGAAAAGCTGAGCTGGCTCAATCAGCAATACTTCAAGCAGTCCGATCCGGCCCGGATTGCACCGGAGCTGGAGTGGCATCTGCGCCGAATCGGCATCGATCCGGCCGACGGCCCGGCCGCGGCCGATGTGGTGGTGGCGCTGGCCGACCGGGTGAAGACCCTGGCGGAAATGGCTGAACGCGCACGGGTGTGGTACCAGCCGCTGGCCCAATACGACGAAGCGGCGGTCGCCAAACATTTGCAACCGGCGGTGGCGCCGGCGTTGGTGCAGGTGCGCGATCATCTGGCGGGCCTGCGCGAGTGGACGCCTGCAGCGATCCATGATGCGCTCGATGCCTGCGCCAAGGCGCTGGATCTCGGCCTCGGCAAAGTGGCGCAGCCGTTGCGTGTGGCGATAACCGGCAGCCAGGTTTCGCCGTCGATCGATCACACGATTTATCTGGCCGGCCGCGGCGAGGCGCTCAATCGCATCGATGCGGCGCTGGACCGGATTCGTGATGCTGGCGCTTGAATCGCGTTGCAACAACGCCCAAGCTGTGACCATGGCGCATCATCATCCGCACCCGTGTTCCGATCCGCAGCATCATGTCGATGATGCCAGCGGCTTCGTGCGCGAAGTCGAGCGTGCCTGCGCTGAGCGCGGGTTGCGTCTGACGCCCATCCGTACCGAAGCATTGCGCCTCATCGCCGCCGCCGACCGACCGATCAAGGCTTATGATCTGCTCGATCGGATGAAGGCGGCCCACGCTGCTGCCGCGCCGCCAACGGTCTACCGCGCGCTCGAGTTTTTGCTGACCAATGGCTTCGTGCACAAGCTCGAATCGATCAACGCCTATATCGGCTGCCATCATCCGTGTACCGCGCAACATTCGGTACCGTTCCTGATTTGCGATCGCTGCCTGCATGCCGTGGAACTGGAGGACGCGCAGGTGGTGACGCTGCTGGAGAATTCCGCGCTTGCGCTGGGTTTCCGTGCCCAGGCGCAGACCCTGGAGGTGCATGGCCTGTGTGCGGACTGTGCGGGGCGCGTTGAATGATCGGCGTCCGCGGAGCGTTGCTGCTGGCGGCGCTGTTATTGATTTCGCCGTTGCATGGCCAGGATTTTCCGCTGGAGTTGCGCGCGCTGCCTGCTGCCCGCCCGGCCAATCTGGTCGAGCGCGACCAGGGGGAAGAACCCGCGCCAGCGCTTGCTGAACTGGTGGTGCCGTTCAGCCTGCTCGGGCGTTTCGTGTTGCCCGGGACCCGCATGGTGCTGGATCTGCCGGTGTCGGGCGGCGGCTCTGATGCCAGCACGCCGGTGACGGTGATCCATGGCGCCCGGCCCGGGCCGGTGTTGTGCCTTGCTGCCGGCATCCATGGCGACGAGATCAACGGTGTCGAGATCGTGCGTCGGGTGGTAAATCTGCTGCAGGCGGAACAGATCGCCGGCACGGTGGTTGCTGTGCCGGTGGTCAACCTTTCCGGGTTTCAGCGCGGCACCCGCTATCTGCCGGATCGGCGCGACTTGAACCGGTATTTCCCGGGCAGCCGTTACGGCAGCATGGCATCGCGCATCGCGCATGTTTTTTTCGACGGCGTCGCCCGCCATTGCGATGCCTTGATCGATTTCCATACCGGGTCGTTCGATCGCAGCAATCTGCCGCAGGTGCGCGCGGATCTGCGCTTGCCGGCAGTGCTCGAACTCGCCCGCGGTCTGGGCGCGACGGTGGTGTTGCATAGCCCCGGCAGCAAGGGCATGTTGCGTCTGGCTGCGACCGCTGCCGGGATTCCGGCGCTGACGTTCGAGGTGGGCGCGCCGGCGCGCTTGCAGGTGTCTGAAATCGAGGTGGCGGTGGTCGCGATCAACGGCCTGTTGCACCACCTCGGGATGATTCAGGGCAGTACGGGCGATGAAGTGACGCAACCGATTTTCTACGATTCGCAGTGGGTGCGCGCCAATGCCGCTGGCCTGTTGATCGGCGAGGTGGAGTTGGGTCAGCGCGTGCAGAAAGGCCAGCGCCTGGGTCGGGTGATCGATCCAATCCGCAACACCGAGCGTGCGATCGTGTCGCCCGTGTTCGGCAGGGTGCTGGGCATGGCGCAGAACCAGCAAGTATTGCCGGGCTTCGCGGCGTTTCATTTGGGCGAAGAAACCAGCGAGCGGCACGCGGTCGAAGAAGCGGTCGCCGACACCCCGGAATCGGCCGACGAAGATGGCGGCCGCAACGGCGTTGAAACGTCTGCGCGTTCCGAACCCGACGAAGATTTCGAGTAGCATCGGAACCTGCGTCGCTGTTGAAGGTCGAACTCAGCCCATTCACCAACAGGGTCATGCCATGCCGTTATTCTCTGCCCGCAACCTGCTTCTTGCTGTCGCGCTCGCCGCGATACCGCTGCTGCCGGCGCGTGCGGCTGGAATGGAAGGAAGACCGGCGCCGGCGGTCACGCTTGCCGGGGCCGATGGCGCCAGGCACAGCCTTGTCGAGCTTGCCGCCGGGCGGCCGACCGTGGTGCTGTTCTGGGCGACCTGGTGCCCGTATTGCAAGGCCCTGATGCCGCATCTGCAAAGCCTGCTCGACGAATACGGAGCCGACCGTATCGAAGTGGTTGCGATCGACATCTGGGAAGACAACGACGACGACTGGAAGTCGGTAATCCTCGACAATGGCTACGACTTCCGCGTGCTGCTGAAGGGCGACGCGCTGGCGCCGCAATGGCAGGTGCGCGGCACGCCGGGCCTGTTCGTGCTCGCTGCCGATGGCACCGTGGTGTTCGATCGCAACGCGCATCAATTCACACCGGTGCGGCGCAATGTCGCGGGCATCAGTGCCGGGCAGGGCAACAGCGCCAAGGCGGCGCGCGCGGCACCGCTGTGGGCCGCTGCACTGCGCAAGGTGCTCGACGCCGAGTTGGCGAAGGGTGCCGACAGCGTCGCGCGGTAGAAATCGCGTGTTGCTGGGTCGGTTGCTACGCAACACCGGCTGCGCCAGTCCCGCCTTCGCTTCGCTCGGTCGCCCACAGGGTGGGCTCCTACAAAAATGCGGTCGCGCTCACCTGTAGGAGCCCACCCTGTGGGCGACCGAGTGAGCCGCGTAGCGGTCGATGGCGAGGCCTGCGTGAGCCGGCGCGATTATCCGCGACCGGTGCGAAATCGTGGATCAGCCTCGGATGCCGTCAGGCTCTGGTAGCTTGCGCGCCCAAGCCTCAGCGCCAGCAGGGCCTGTACCGGCAGCACCAGTGCAATCCAGTCGCCGTTGCTTTGCACGCGAAACGGCAGAAACTTCAGAAACATCGCGAGTGCCGCCATTGCCGCGATCAGCCTGAGCAGTTGCAATGCGCGCGCGGACGGGGCGCGCCTGCGCGCCAGCGTCTGCGCGAGCGGCAACAGGGCAAGGCACAACGGGTTGAACAGCAGCAGGTTTTCATTGCCGAATCCGGCGCGGTGTGTGCTGAGTGCCCACAGTGCGGTCAGGCCCAGCCCGATTGTCCCCAGCAGCGCCCAACACAGGCCAGTCAATGCCGCTGCGGTACGCGGCGCGTGGTGTTGCAATGCGGTGAGGCCGAGCGCCAACCCGATACCCAGCACGACAAACAGCCAGCGCCAGCGCGGCGGCGCGTCCGGTGCCGGTGGCAGCCGCGCCGGGCTGAGCATTCGTTCGGCGATGACCAGCGGCGAGCCGCTGGTGGTTTTCATTTCGCGCAGATTGTCGCGCAGGCGCATCGGCACGAACGACTCTTCCCAGCGCGACAGAAATTGGTCGGCAAACGGGCCGGCGCCGAGATGGATCGCCAATGCCATCCAGGTGACCGGCCCCGCCAGGCGCAGGGTTTCAGTGCGGTAGCTCAGCCCGTGCGAGCGACCACTGAGCTGTTTGCGCAGGGCGCCGCCCAGTGCCGCGTCCAGCGCATCGCGCACCCGCGTCGAGCAGTTGTCGGTGAAATAGTCGTAGCGGTAGTAGGCGTTGTCGGGTTGCGCGTTCCATGCCAGAAATTCGGCCAGCCGAGCCGCCGCATCGGGCGCGATGTCGAGCCAGAGCAGGTCAACTCCACGGCCCACTTCACTGTAGTAGGCGAGATCTTCGGACACGGGCAGGGCAACCAGCCGGTAACGCATGTCGCCTGCGGCAAAACGCAGCAAGAAGTCCGGCTCGTCGAAATCGAAGTAGCCGTAGTTGTAGAGCGTCGGCTCGCTGCCGTCGTCGGGCGCGACCAGAATGGCGTTGTGCCCGAAGCGCTCCCAGTAGGCCTCCCCGGGCTCCATGGTGACCAGGCCGATGCGAGTAGCGGCATGCGCGCCGGCACTCAACAGCAGCGACAGCAACGCCAGACGGAACCACCTGCAAGCATCAACCATCCGCAGCAACGCCAAGCACGAAGGAATGCACCCGGCGCGCGTCGGCACTGGCAACACGGAAGTAGAATTTGCCGAGGCTCAACTCCTCTCCGGGCTCTGGCAGGTGGCCGATCGCGTCGGTTACCAGGCCGCCGATGGTGTCGTAATCGTCATCGGGAAAGTCGCTGGCGAAATGGCTGTTGAACTCGTCGATCGGGGTCAGCGCGTCGACGCGGAACTCGCCTTCGGGCAGGGCGGTGATGTGCGCAGCGTCGTCCTGGGTGTCGTCGTGCTCGTCATCGATCTCGCCGACGATCTGCTCCAGCACGTCTTCGATGGTGATCAGGCCGGAAACGCCACCGTACTCGTCCATCACGATCGCCATGTGGTTGCGCGACAGACGGAACTCCTTGAGCAGCACGTTCAGGCGTTTGGATTCGGGTATCAATGTCGCAGGACGCAGCAACTCGCGCACGCTGGCGGGCGGTTCGCCGGAGCCATATGCGCGCAGCAGGTCCTTGGCCAGCAAAATGCCGAGAATATCGTCGCGATCCTCGCCATGCACCGGGAACCGCGAGTGACCGGACTCGATCACGGTGGCGATCACATCGGCCATCGGCGCGTCGACGTCAATGGCGACGATCTGTGCGCGCGGCAGCATGGCATCGGAAACCTGCTGGTCGGACACCGCAATGGCGCCCTCGATCATGCGCAGGGTGTCGGCCGACAGCAGGCCGTTGCTGTGTGCGGTGCGCAGTTCGTCCAGCACATCTTCGCGATTTTGTGCTTCGCCGGAGAGCATCTGGCCCAATCGATCGAACCAGGAACGCCGCTCCGGCAGGGTACTATTCGGGTCGTCCGACATGAGGTGTTGCGGTTGCGCCACGGCAGGCGGGGTTGCAATTGTAGCGTGGCTTTGCGCGGCTTGCGCGGCGACTGCTTCGGCGATCCGGTAGTGTCGCCGGTTGAGAGGTGCGACATGTTGCGAAAATCCGCGTTTTTTCTCGTTTTTTTTGCGTTTTCGGGCTACGGTGCCGGCGCGATGGCCGCGGGGGATCGAATGATCTGCGATGCAGGCGCGGTGCAGTGGATGATCGGCGAGATGCCGGACGATGCGTTGGTCGAGCGTGCGCGCCTGGCAGCTGGCGCGGCATCGGTGCGGGTGATTGCCGAGGGCATGATGGTGACCCAGGACTATCGCGACGACCGCCTGAACCTCGATCTGGATGCACGTGGACGGGTGCGGGCGGTGCGCTGCGGCTGACCCGGCGCGTCGACCCGTGTGGAGACCCGTGTGGAGCCAGTGCGTCGGGCAGGGCGCCCCGGTACAATGCGCGGCTTCCCTCCCGCGCGTGCTACCGCCATGGCTCTTGATCCGACCGACCTGTTCGATATCCGCTCCCTGCTCAGCGACGAGGAGCGCGCAGTACAGGACAGCGTGGCGCGCTTCACCAACGAGCGCGTGCTGCCGATCATCGGCGACTGCTTCGAGCAAGGCCGTTTTCCGCGCGAGCTGATTCCGGAAATCGCCGCCATGGGCCTGCTTGGCAGCTCGCTGCCGGAGCAATACGGTTGCGCCGGCCTCAACGGCGTCAGCTACGGCCTGATCTGCCAGGAGCTGGAACGCGGCGATTCCGGCATCCGCAGCTTCGTCTCGGTGCAAAGCTCGCTGTGCATGTACCCGATCTTCGCCTACGGCAGCGAGGAGCAGCGCCAGCAATACCTGCCGGCGATGGCACGCGGCGAGATCATCGGCTGCTTCGGTCTCACCGAGCCGCACGGCGGCTCCGACCCGGCCAACATGAAGACCCACGCCAAACGCGATGGCGGCGACTGGATCATCAATGGCGCCAAGATGTGGATCACCAACGGCAACGTCGCCCAGATCGCGATCGTCTGGGCGCAGACCGAAGACGGCATCCAGGGCTTCATCGTGCCCACCGACACGCCCGGCTTCACCGCCCAGGAAATCCACAAGAAAATGAGCCTGCGCGCCTCGGTGACCTCGGCGCTGTTCTTCGACAACGTGCGCGTGTCCGATGCGCAGCGGCTGCCCAATGTGCGCGGCCTCAAGGGCCCGCTGGGTTGCCTCACCCAGGCGCGCTACGGCATCACCTGGGGCCCGATCGGCGCCGCGATCGCGTGCTTCACCGAAGCCACCGAATACGCCAGGCAGCGCATCCTGTTCAACCGCCCGATCGCCGCCAACCAGGCGGTGCAGCTCAAACTCGCCGACATGGCGCGCCGTATCACGCTGGCGCAATTGCTGAGCCTGCAACTCGGGCGCCTCAAGGACGCCGGCACCATGCAGCCCACGCAAGTGAGCCTGGCCAAGTGGAACAACGTGCGCATGGCCATCGACATCGCCCGCGAAGCGCGCGACATCCTCGGCGGCGCCGGCATCACCACCGAGCACTGTCCGATCCGCCACGCGCTCAACCTCGAATCGGTGATCACCTACGAGGGCACCGAGACCGTGCATCAACTGGTGGTGGGGCGCGAGGTTACCGGCATCAATGCGTTCTGAGCGCACGTCGCCATGGCCGCGTCGGCGCCGATGACCGCTGACGCCGTGGCCCTGCACGCAACGCTCAGCGCGGCATTGCCGGTGTTGCATGCGCACTGCTGCGAACCGTGGTGGCTGATCGGCAGCGCCGCACTGCACGTATCCGGCGTGCCCGGCATCGCCGTGCACGACATCGACGTGCTGGTTTCCGATGCCGACGCCGTGCGCCTGCTCGCGCACTGGCGTGAGCGCATCGATGACGCGTTCCAACCCGAACGCACCGACCTGTTCCGCTCGCGCTTTGGCCGTATCGGCGGTTTCGCCCTGCCGCTGGAAGTGATGGGAAATCTGGAGCTGCTCCGCGACGGTGAATGGCAGCCGGTGTGGCCAGCCGATCGCGAGGCGATCGAATGGCACGGCTTGACCGTGCCCGTGCCCAGCTTGCCAGCGCAGTGCGTGATTCTCGAATCTTTTGGCCGCCCCAAGGATATCGCCAAGGCGGTAGCACTGCGGCAGCGCTTGAGTGGGTGTTGATTGCGTCACTGCAACCATCGAACGCGGACTACCCGCGCAGCCCAGACGCGACATCCGCCGATCGCATCTGCGGCGCGGCGTATTCGTTGCTGCGGACACCTGGGCGGTGACGCATATGTCCATGCGAGCGCGCGATGTAGAAAGCAGCGGAGCGCGCGTCACCGAGCGAGATGTTCGTTACGTCGCCTCGACGCGAGAAATAGTGGCCTGACAGATTTCCCCAACCAGCCCTCTCGGTTCGCCGACAACGCCATGCTCGCGATTAACTGGTGTGGAAGGGCAGATACGTTACGGACTCAAGGGCTGGGCTCAAACACCTGGACATTGCCGGGGTTGCTGATGCCGCCAGCGACAATTGAACCCAATGGCATGTATATCCTACCACCGAGGGCTGCCATCCCCGCACCGTGTGTTGCGATGGGCAGGGGGGCGGCAATCTCCCAATTGCCAGTCTCGCTGAAGTGTTCGACGGTCGCGATGGTGGTGCCGCCGAGAAACTCGCCGCCGGCCACGACCAATGTGTGGCCGATCGATACTGCAGCAAAACCGCTGCGTGCGACGCGCATCGATGGTCCGGGACGAGCCTCCATTCGCTCCGGGTCGAAGATGGTAACGGCGGAGATATTGTTGAGACGGTCGGGATCGCGTCCGCCCAATACCCACAGCTCTCCGCGATGTGCGACGACCTGGGCATGGTCGCGGGAGTTTCTGTCGTCGAAGGCGAGCGACTCCCAAGTGTCCGTCTCCGCGTCATAGCGATCCAGCCCGCCGATGTCTCCGCCGGCAAGATAGATGTCGCCGGCAAGCACCGCCGCGCCACCCGCCGCACGCGCGCGCGGCATGTCAGCGATTGATGTCCAGTGATTAGACACCGGGTCGTAGCGCCAAGCGTTGCGCGACGGATTGCTCAGGGCTTGGGCGTTGCCGCCGAAGAAGTACAACTGCCCGGAAAAGGCCGCCATCATGCCGTGGTCCCGAGCGGCCGGCAGATTGGCCAACTGGGTCCAGACGCGCGTTTCCGGTTGATAGCGCCAGAACTGATTCGAATTCGCGCGGATCGAAGTCAGCCCGCCCGCGACATAAAGGTGATCGCCCAACGCGACGACGGGCAGCTCAGACAGGCGTGGCCCTTCGTTGGCGCGTAAAGTCCAGTTCGCAAGCCGGTAATCCGGTTCCGCAGGGCAAATCAGGCCGGCGAGACGGGTCAGACGGCGCAGGTTGAATCGCCCAGATCCAAAGTCGGGGGATGTCGAACGATACCGCGCCCAGGCATCATCGCAGCCCAGTCCCAGGCGCAATTCGCCCCAGTTGAAACGAACAACGTCTTCCTTGCGGAACGCGGAGCCGAAGCGCGCGCCCAACGTCGAAATCAGATCCTTGAATACCAACTCCTCGCCGACCTTGTCACCCACTCCGATCATCCAGAACTGTTGCCCCTGTGGATCGTAGGTGAACCAGGTGATGACCGCTCTGCCGTCACTCAACCACTGCAACGAATAACCTTCGCCATCGTGGGTCGGGTCGAACCAGGAGCCGCTCTGTTGCGCACGCGCGTCGGGGAAGTCGGCATCGCCGTCGCAGTTGAGCGACAGGGTGCGGGTCAGCCGGGTCAAGGGGATCGACAACTGCTGGCCAAAGCCCTCGAATGTGTAGGCGCCGGCGTTGCAGTCGGCGAACGTCATCACCACTGAACCCGCCGCTGTTCGCGCCACCGAGGCAGGATCGAAGTCCGGACCGAACCGCCCGCCGGACGTTACCAGCATCTCGGGAAACTCGATCTGATCGCCGTCGATGTGGCCGATGCCGACCAGCCAGCGCTGGTGCCCGTTCTCGTCGTAGGTAAACCAGTACCCGAGTGCCGTCTGCGGGTCGAGAATCTCCAGCGACCAACCCTCGCCATCGCGCTCCGGATCGAACCAGTTGGCACTGTGTTCAGGCCCGACCGCGCTGTGTGCCGGCAGCGGCGAAGCCGCCACGAGAATCATCGCTAGCGCCAGGGCAACCCTGGCCAAGGGGGCTGGCGGAACATATTTGCCGAACATCCAGCGATGCATGGAAGGTCTCTCCGACGACGATCATGGCCGGCAGGGGATACCATTATTCTTGGTTCGATGCAAGCGCCTGCATGCCTCTTGCGATACCCAGCACCGATGCATGCCCGATCCATCGTTGCAGGCTCAGCCGGCCGGAGCGTCGCACTGCGCCGGGTCGGCGCGTACATCGAGACTCTCGCGTAACTTTTCCTGCACTTGTTCGGTGCTGAGTTTTTCCCGTTCCGGGAGGTAAAGCGCGTCGGTCTGCTCCAGCACCTCGGCCTGCGCGTCGGTCGTCAGGCGTGCTCTCGCGGCATCGAGATCGTGCTGGGCCGCATCAAAGCGAATCCCGTAGCGCGCCATCAGGTCGGAATACAGCACGAATTTGGCATCGTCGCGTATGCGAAATGGTGGGTAGAGCCTGACTACGCGGCGATGGTCGCCGAAAATGCGCGCCAGTGTGATCAGCGCTGCCGGCTCGCCGTTCGCAGCCGCTTGCTCCAGCCACGGCAACGCAACCCGCTTGTATTCGGTCCAGTGTTCGAGATCGCGTATGAACATGCGCGGGTCCAGTCCGGGGTCCAGTACCGTGTGCAATCGAAGCATTGGGATGGCTCGTGCGGCTTGCATTTCGAACGCAAAAGCCATGTCGAACTGTTCATCGCCAAGGCCGCTGCAACCGGCATCAAGAGCGTGGCCGAATTGTTCGAATCGTGCGATGTTCTTCACCAGCGAATCGTTGGGCTCGTTCATTTTGGCGCTGATGTCGATCAACTCGGTTGCCGATTCCATCTGCGCTTTGGCTTTGGCGCATCGTTTGAGCGATCGCCCGAGCCAGCACGCCGCGCGGGCATCGCCGCGCTGGGCACGCTCGTAAAGCGCGTCAAACACGTCGGCAATGACGGTGCCGGGGGGTGGCAGCGGATCGACAAAAAACGGTTCTTGCGGCGAGGGGGCGGCGAGCGCAGCGTCGCTCCGGCTCGTCGCTTCGATATCCGCTGTCGGCATCGGGTTCTTCGACACAGCGACGGGATTATCATCGGTACCGCGCGTCGACGGATTGGTGCGCGATAGCTCGCCCCTGTGCGCATAACCGGCCAGCGCAGCCAATGCCAACAATGCGACGAACGCAACGCTCCATGCGAGTTTGTCGGTTACGGGCTTGCGCATGCACGAATCCTGGAGGGCAGGAGAGTTGACAGCCAGCTTGTCCGGGTCGGCCGCTGGCTGTCAACGTCTGGCTTCACACCCAACGAGACCTCTCGTATCTCCCGGCGCAGGGGTGGGGTGCATGACACCGGTCTTGGCTTGACTGACGTTGGGATGACTTGGCGTCCAGCGACGTTTTTCAGTGACTGGTGCAGCCGGCATTTCCGGTGCGATCGTTGTAATGCGACCGGTGGCGCTGAATGCTCCGGGCTATTCGAGGCTCCAGACGAAAAATTAACTGGCGCCCGGATACCGTTCGCCAACCGCGGTGCATGTGCGTATATTTTGTCCACACCCAGGCTGGGCGGCGTTTGCCAAGCGAAGAGTATCGTCCGCAATGAAGTGGATTGCCAAGGAGAACGGAATGTTGAAAATGGCGCTCGGCCTGCTGTGCATCTGTCTTTCGGTGTCGCCGTGGCAGGCGGCCAGCGCCGCGCCCTGGACCGTCGTGACCGACCCCGATCCGCAGCCGGTGGCGACTTTCGTGCCCGCGCAATTGTCCGAATTGCGTGCCGATGGTTACTGGGCGTCGGGTATCGTACAGAGTCAGGCGGATGGCTCGACAGCGTCGGCCGTGGGCCGTTTCGATGCGAACGGGAACCCTGAGCGGTGGTTGTTCGATAGCGGCTTCGCCAATGGCTTCGCCAAAAAGCGGCTGCCCGATGGCGGCTTCGTGTACGGCTCGGTGCGCGAGACCACAGAACCGTTATCAAACACGCTGCGATCATTCTGCATGGTGGTTCGCGTGAACGCGGACGGTCGGACGCAGTGGCAGACCGTGCTCGATGGCCGGTTTTGCCAAGCGGTGGAAATCGATGCGGCCGGCGAGATCTGGGTTGCCGTCAGCGACAACGTCATACCCGACCGATCCAACTTCCTCAACATGGATAACCGCACCATCGCGCAGGTGGTGCGCCTGCATGAGGATGGCCGTATCGCGGCCCGCATCGCGCTCGATACGCCATTGCAGCGCGTGGTCGAAATGCATGCCGACCCAGCCGGCGCTGGCGTGTTTCTGGCCGTCCTTCATGCCGAAACCGGCAACCCGCAGGCGGTGCGCACCGGCTTTCGGCGCCTGCGTGCGGACGGCAGTGTCGATTGGCAGTGGCAATCCGCCAATCTGGCGGCGGCAAGCGATATACCCAGGTTCCGGGTATCGGCCAGTGCCGGCATCTACGCCATCAGCAGCCAGTTCAAGTCAGGCCAAACCATCGGCAACGCCAAGGACTGGCTGGCAGTGGGCTTGAGCCTCGCCGGCGTGCCGCGCTTCGACAAGACCATCCGTTTCGATAACGCCGTATTCGTCGCGGGTGTCAGCGCGCCGGACGCGGCCGGCCTGTGGCTGGCGGTGGCATGGGGTAATCGTAGCGACGGGGCGCGCGACGGCAAGGTCGCCGTGGTACGGCTGTCTGCCGCGGGCAAATTGGGCTCCAGCCACAAGATCAAGGACGCTCAGGTATGCGCTTGCCAATTGGCCCTGCGCCGCGACGGTGGCCTGTGGTTATTGGTCTTCGACCAGACCACCAGCATCGTCGGTGTCGATGCCAATGGCAAAGAACGTGCGCGGTTTGATGGTGTCAGGCAAGGCGCGTTCGACCTGTTGCCCGATGATCGCGCCCTGGTCGTCAGTGGCTCGCCATTGCAACCGGTACGGGCCGTGCGGGTCGGATTCAACCAGCCGAATGAGTCCTGGCCACAGTTGACGCTGCCGGTGCGCAGGCGGTTTGTTGCGCTCGAGGCAGTAGCCGGCGACGGTGGGGTCGCACGATGGGACGAGATGGCCTCGCCGGATGGCAATTCGATCACGGCGACGTTGACGTTCCGCGCCAGCGATGCCGCGCCGGTTGCATGGCAGGTCGCGTTTCCGTTCTACGGCGACGTGCAACTGAGTGTTTCGCGCAGCATGGTGTGCATGGCCGGTCCTTTGCGCAATCGCGACCGTGTGAACGACGTTCTGGAATGTCGCCGCCGCAGCGATGGCAGCGTGCTTTGGCAGGACATCCGTGCAGCGTTACCGATGTTCGGAAGGTTCCAGATGATCGCAGCGCTGGACGATGGCCGCGCGGTCGCGCTGCGCGGCGAACTTGGCGACCTGTCGCATTGGTTGATCGGCGCCGATGGCGAGGTTCTGTCCGAACAATCGCAACCGCTGCTCGGTGCCGACCAGCAGGAACTGGAGATTGCGCGTGCGAGCAGCAACGCACAAGGCGACATCCTGCTTTCCGCCTTTGATCGTACCCGCCACGCCGGCATTCTGCTGAGTCTGGATCGCAATGGCCAGGAGCGCTTCCGGACTGCGTTCGAAGGTGTTTTCGTCACCTACGGCGATGTCACCCAGGATCGACTCGCATTTGCAGGCGATGGTGGGGCGATCATGTACGGCAGCGTGATCGCGCGCTATGCGGCGAGCGGCGAGAAGCTGTGGGAGCGTGACCCCGAAAGCGGGATCCCGGGTGTGTTGGACCTGCTGGTAGATCTGCTGGTGGATGGCGACACGATCCTCTACACCAGGCGCATGAGCGAACAATTCTCGGTCATATCGCAACCGAACGACTGGGAGGTCGTCGCCATGGATAGCGCGAGCGGCGACGAGCGCTGGCGGTTGCCGCTTGGCGCGTTGGCCCCGCGCTGGACGGTCGGGATCGCGCCGCTGGCCGGGCGACGGCTGGCGGTGTTGCAGACCGAGGGCAGCCATCTGCGCTACCGCGAGCTGGAGGTCGCCACGGGCACCGTGTTGCGCGAGCAAACCGATGTCTGCGACGGCGAGTTGTGCGGTTGCGAACAAAATTCCTGCAGGCCGTTCGGCGTTAGACGGGGGGGCGTTACCCGGCCGACGTTGCAGCTGCAAGCGGTCAGCGGACGGTTGCGCGCCCGGCTCGATACATTTCAGGTCGGCGCCGGCTGGGGAACGAGCGTGCTCGAACTGGCCGATGCCGGTCAGGTTCCAGCCACGGTTCGCGCCGACCAGGAGGGTGTCAGCGGTGCCTGGTTTGCGCCGTGGAGCAATGGCCAGGGGCTGATGCTGGACTGGATCGCAGATGCACGCACCTTGTTTGGCTCGTGGCTTACTTTCGCCCCGGACGGCGGCAACGACCCGAGCGGCCTGCGCTGGTACACGCTGCAAGGTGTGCTTGCCAATCCCGCCAATTCCAATTCCAACGCCGACGCCGTGCTTGACATCAACAGCAGCGAAGGCGGCCACTTCGGCGACGGCGTCACCGCAGCGCGACGGGTGGGCTCGGCGCGCCTGCGCTTCGAGAGTTGCAACCGTGCGCAATTCAGCTACCAGTTTGACCCGGACGAAAACGAGGGTCTGAGCGGTATGGTCACCCTGTCGCGGCTGACGCCGGGGGTCGCGTGCATTGGCGGCGTCGCTGGCGATGCCACCCCGACAGTAGCCAACGCGATCGAAGGCGCCTGGTTCGACCCCGGGAGCAGTGGTCAGGGCCTGATGTTCAATACCATTCTGGCACCGGACCCGGCCCAGGACAGTGTGTTTGCCACCTGGTTCACCTACGACACCGAGGCGGCGCCGGATGATCCGCGTCAGCAGCACTGGTTCACCCTGCAAGGCCCGCTCGGCAGCGACGGGCAGGGCACGTTGACGATCTTCCGCACCATCGGCGGTGCGCTGATCGACGGGCCAACCAACAACAGCCAGCGGGTGGGTACGGCGACGCTCACCCGGCTTGGTTGCGACCAGCTGCGGCTGAGCTACCAGTTCGACGACAGCGGGACGGCTGGCCCGTTCCGGCGCATCGATGATTTCCGGGACTTGCAGCGGATTGGTGGTTGCGGCGAGTGATCCCTGCTGCGCTTCTCGCTGAATGCGGGCCGGCAGCAACTTGGGCATCCATGCCGTTGCTGCTGCTTTTCTGTTTTCCGTTTCATCCCACGGCGCCGGTGCGATAACTGTCGCCCACAGGGTGGGCTCCTACAGGTGAACGCTACCGCTTGTCTGTAGGAGCTCACCCTGTGAGCGACCGAGCGACCGAGTCCGTTACAGGGTGAACGCTACCGCTTGTCTGTAGGAGCTCACCCTGTGAGCGACCGAGCGACCGAGTCCGTTACAGGGTGAACGCTACCGCTTGTCTGTAGGAGCGCACCCTGTGAGCAACCGAGCGACCGAGTCCGTTACAGGTGAACGCTACCGCTTGTCTGTAGAAGCTCACCCTGTGAGCCCGAGCGACCGATCCCGCTACAATACGCGGCTTTCCCTCGCGATCACCCCCCATGTCCGCCACGCCGCCGCCCATCCCCGCCCGCATGAAGGGCCTCAACCGCGCCGAGATATGCGATCGCAATTTCAGCGAGTTCGTCGAAAACTGGGCGGGCGTGGTCGCCGCCGCGCCAGCGGACGAGGCGCCGGTGCTGCCGGGCAGCGCTTGCACCGCGGCGGACTTTCGCGCGCTGTTCGAGTCGCAACTGATCTCGCGTCACCTCGACCTGATGGCACGGGTGCTGCGGGTGCAGAACAAGGTGTTCTACACCATCGGCAGCTCCGGGCACGAGGGCAATGCGATGGTGGCGCGGCTGACCCGCCATACCGATCCGGCGTTCCTGCACTATCGCAGCGGCGGCTTCATGGCCGAGCGCTTTCGCAAGCTGCCCGGTATGGACCCGGTGATGGATTCGGCGCTGAGCTTCGCCGCCAGTCAGGACGATCCGGCATCGGGCGGCCGGCACAAGGTGTGGGGCAGCAAGCCGCTGTGGGTGTTGCCGCAGACTTCGACCATCGCCTCGCATCTGCCCAAGGCACTGGGTACGGCGGTGGCGATCGAGCAGGCCAGGCGCATCGGTCATGCGCTGCCGATCCCGGACGACAGCATCGCGATCTGTTCGTTCGGCGATGCCTCGGCCAACCATGCGACCGCGCAGACCGCTTTCAACACCGCCAGTTGGACGGCTTACCAGAAGCTGCCGGCGCCGGTGTTGTTCGTGTGCGAGGACAATGGCATCGGCATTTCGGTGAAGACGCCGAGTGGCTGGATCGCGGCGAGTTTTTCGCAGCGGCCGGGCCTCGATTATTTCACCGCCGATGGCCTCGATCTGGCCGAGGGCTACGCGCAAGTGGCACGCGCGGTGGAACATTGCCGACGCACTCGGCGGCCGACGTTCCTGCATCTGCGCACCACCCGCATCATGGGCCACGCCGGTACCGACTTCGAGATCGAGTGGCGCAGCGTTGCGGAACTGGTGGCGCTGGAGGCCACCGACCCGCTGCTGCGCTCGGCGCATATTGCGCTGGCTTCGGGGTTGATGACGCGCGCGCAGGTGCTCGAACGGTACGAAGCCACCCGCAAGCGTTGCTTCGCTGCGGCTGATGAGGCGGATCGCCGCCCGAAGATCGAGACGCTGGCCGAGGTGATGCGGCCGCTGGCGCCGTACACGCCGGATGCGGTGGCGGCGGAAGCCTCGCGCATCGGCGATGCCGAGCGGCGTCTGGCAGTGTTCGGTGGCGAGGCCAGATTGCCGGAAAAGCAGGCGCCGCGGCATCTGGCGATCCAGATCAATCACGCCCTGCACGATTTGTTCTGCAAGTACCCCGAGACGCTGTTGTTCGGCGAGGACGTCGCGCAAAAGGGCGGTGTGTATACCGTCACCAAGGGTCTGCAAAAAGCCTTCGGCGGCAAGCGCGTGTTCAACACCCTGCTCGACGAAACCATGATCCTGGGCATGGCGCAGGGTTTTGCCAACATGGGCATGCTGCCGCTGCCGGAGATCCAGTATCTGGCGTATTTCCACAACGCCTGCGACCAGATTCGCGGCGAGGCCTGCTCGTTGCAGTTCTTCTCCAACGATCAGTACCGCAATCCGATGCTGGTGCGCATCGCCGGCCTGGGTTACCAGCGCGGTTTCGGCGGGCACTTCCACAACGACAACTCGATCGCCGCGCTGCGCGATATTCCGGGACTCGTCGTCGGCTGCGCCAGCCGCGGCGACGATGCGGCGATGATGCTGCGCACGCTGGCGGCGCTGGCCAAGGTCGATGGCCGGGTCTGCGTGTTCCTGGAGCCGATCGCGCTGTACATGACCAAGGATCTGTACGAAGCCGGCGACGGCCTGTGGTCGACGACATACCCCGCGCCGGATCAGGCGTTGACCCTGGGCGAGGGCCGCGTGTATGCGCCCGCGCAGGGCAAGGGTGACGATCTGGTGATCGTCAGCTACGGCAACGGCGTGCCGATGAGTCTGCGCGCGGCGCGCACGATCTGCGATACCCATGGCTGGTCGGTGCGGGTGCTCGATCTGCGCTGGCTGGTGCCGCTCAATGCCGACTGGATTGTTGCCAACGTGCGCGATGCGCGGCGTGTGCTGGTGGTGGACGAAGGCCGCCACAGCGCCGGGGTGGGCGAGGGCGTGATTACCGCGCTCTGCGAAGCCGGGCTTGGCAGTGTGCCGCTGCGGCGCGTGGTCGGCGCCGATACCTACACGCCGCTGGCCGGTGCCGCGTTTCTGGTGTTGCCGGGCGAGGCGGAGATCGTGGCGGCGGCGGCCGAGATGGGGTAACGCAACGCGTGAACGCGCTGATACACGGGCACAATGCGACGCTTCGCTCGGTCAGTCGCTTCGCGACAACGCCTGCTGCGCAGGCTATGCCTTCACTTCGCCGCTGCGCGGCTCGCTCGGTCGCCCACAGGGTGGGCTCCTACAGGCGAACGACCGCTTTTTGTAGGAGCCCACCCTGTGGGCGACCTGCCACAGGTGAACGGCCGCTATTTGTAGGAGCCCACCCTGTGGGCGACCTGCCAGCCGTGTGTGGCACAACGGCAGAGAACAATTGCCGAGTTATTGAGCGGCTGCGGTCGGTTCGGTATAGCCGAAGAAGCCGCGCAGCATGTTCTGGTTGCCCTTGAATTCGTCGGCGCTGGTGGGTACGAACTGGGTAGTACCGATCTCGTTGATCACCGTATACAGCGATTCGTCTTCGTTGAGCTTCAACAGCGCGTCGCGCACGGCCGCCTTCACTTCATCGGGAACGGTGCCGGCTGCGGAAAAAGCGCGGCCGGGCAGGCTGCGGCTGTTGTGCATCTCGACCAGGTTCGGGTAAAGCTGGGCGATGTACATCGGCACCATGGCGGCGTCGGCTTCGCCGGCAAAAATCATTTCCACGCCGTCCCTCCAACTGGCGGCAGTGGACAGCACTTCGGGCTGACTGATCGGGTTGCGGAACAACTCGACGAGCAGGGCATAGCCCATGCTGGGCGACGGCATACTGACGACCAGACGCCCGATCAGCGCGTTGCTGCCCTGATCGGCGACTTCAGGTTGTGCGATCAACGCGTAGGTTGACGGTTCGATGGTGCGCACCAGCGGCTCGAAGCCGAATCGCTGCGCGCGATAATCGGTGAACTGCGCTTCCTCGAAGGCAAAATCGACCGGTGTGTTGTTGCGGATATCGCGCCACAAAAGGTGATAGTTGCTGGGGTAATGCAGCACAAAACGCTGGCCGGTGGCTTTGGACAGGTATTCCAGCAAGGGCCGGTAGACATCGCGTGCCTGGTCGGGCGGGTAGCTGGGTTCGACCGACACGGTGTAGTCCGCCGCGAGTGCAGGGCCCGCCAAGCCCGTCAAAAGCAGCATCAACCCGGCAAGCCTGCTTCGACCGGAAATGTTTTGACCCGACATAAATCGCCCTCCCGATTTGTAACGGATAACTCCAAGCCGGCAACAGCGTTCATCGCTGGTCGATGGTGCGTTGTTGCCACGATCTCCGGATTCAGTGCCTAACATAACGGTGTTGCTGCGATAAAACCATGTTTGTCGCATTGCCGAGGTTTAGCGCGGTTCAGGGCACGACGGCAGGAGGGGCAGTTGCCGAGCGGCGTGGTTGCCGACAACCAGCGATTCGGGCCGATCGCTTGGCACTACCGCCAGTGCTTGCCAGCCCTCGTCGCTGCGTTCGGCACAAACCACTTTGCCCAGTGCGCGGCCGTCGGATGACACCTCGTCGCCGGCAGCCATCGCTCCGGTCGAGCCCAGACGCACCAGGCCACGCTTGGCCTGTCCCAGAAAGTGGGTGCGCGCAACGATTTCCTGACCGGGGTAGCAGCCCTTTTTTACGCTGAATGCGGCGAGCCGATCGAGCGACAGCATTTGCGGGGTCCAGGTGTCGATCTGGCTGTTTTCCAGCCACGGCAGACCCTGTGCGATATCGGCCAGGCGCCAGTGCCGGCTTGCCTCGGCATCGGGCGCGGGCGGACGGTCGAACAGGCACAGCGCGCGCGCCGGTTCGCCGGCCAGTGGCAGGCATGCAAGGGCTCCCGCAGTGCCGGTGGTAGCCTGCTCGCCATACACGCCGCCTACGGTGATCTCGCTGGCGACATCTACGACCAGCTTGCTGCGAAATACGAAGCGCCGCCACTGAACAGCCACTGCCTCGGCATCGCCACCGCGCAGGATTGCCAGCAAGCGATCGGGTTCCGAGCGCAGTAGCGCGAACAGCGCAAGCAGCCGCCCTTTGGCGCTGAGCCAGCCGTTCCATTGCCATTGGCCCCGCGTCAGTGCACCCACGTCATTCATGAATTGCGCCTGGGCAAAGGCAATCGCATCAGGCCCTTGCAGCGAAATCACGGTGTGATCGGGCAGGAAGAACGGTGTGTCCGGCTTGAAAGACATGGGTATCGGGACTAACCTTTCCAAGTTATGCATCGCCCCGACATGATAGGCCAAGCGGCCACACCAGAAACGCCATCCGAACCGTTGCCGGTCAGTAGCGAGTCATCGCCGCTGGAGATCGGTGGCCGTGACGGGCCCGAGCCGACCCGTTACGGCGACTGGGAAAAGAACGGCCGCTGCATCGACTTCTGACCCGCACTTCACTTCGCTTTTGTCATTCTCATATCCCGCAGCCATAGTGCCCAGACCATGACCACCCAGCAACGTCCCTTGTCCCCGCATCTGCAGGTGTATCGCTGGCAGATCACCATGTTGATGTCGATTGCGCACCGCGCATCCGGCGTATTGCTGTCGATCGGCGCGCTCGGTCTGGTTGGCTGGCTGCTGGCCTTGGCGGCCGGGTCGGCTACCTACGAACAGTGGCGGGTGATGGCTTCCTCGCTTCCGGGCCAGATCGTATTGTTTGCGCTCAGTGCGGCGTTGGTCTATCACTTGCTCAATGGCCTTCGCCACCTGCTCTGGGACACCGGCCGGGCGCTGGATATCGTCGATGTCTATCGCACCGGCTACACCGTGTGGATGCTCACCATCGTGCTGACCGCCGGCATCTGGTACGCAGCCCTGAGCGGGGGTGCGGCATGAGCATGCGTACGCCGGTTGGCCGCGCGCGCGGCCTGGGTTCGGCCAAGGAGGGTGTGGCGCACTGGACTGCGCAGCGGCTCAGCGCGGTCGCGCTTGCCCTGCTGACGCCCTGGTTCGTCTGGCTCGTCATCGATTTGGTCGGTGCCGATCAGGCGCAGGCTGCCGCCCGGCTCGGTGCGCCGATCAATGCCACCCTGATGCTGGCCTACGTCGGTGCCTTGTTATGGCATGCGCAACTGGGCCTGCAGGTGGTGATCGAGGATTACGTCAGTCATCGTGGCCTTGAGCTGTTCGCGCAGGTTGCGGTCAAGCTGGTATTCGCGTTGGCCGGCATCGCCGCGCTGGTGGCTATCGGTCGGCTGGCGTTCGCGTGATCTCCTCCGCGCAAGCGCTTTTTTCAACCCTCCCACCCGCTCCGGGTTCGGCAGTGCGCATCGGCGCGACTTCCCGCGCCCCGTTCCCGCTCGAGGCTCCCATTCGATGAGTGCATATCCGATCCACGAACATCAGTACGACATGCTGGTCGTCGGCGCCGGCGGCGCCGGTTTGCGCGCCACCTTCGGTCTGGCGCAGAAGGGCCTCGCCACTGCCTGCATTTCCAAGGTGTTTCCGACCCGCTCGCACACGGTGGCCGCGCAGGGCGGCATTTCGGCGGCGCTCGGCAACATGGGCGAGGACGACTGGCGCTTTCATTTCTACGACACCATCAAGGGTTCGGACTGGCTGGGCGACCAGGACGCCATCGAATACATGTGCAAGGAAGCGCCGGCCGCGGTACTGGAACTGGAGCACTACGGCCTGCCGTTCTCGCGCACCGAGGAAGGCAAGATCTACCAGCGCCCGTTCGGCGGCATGACCACCCACTACGGCAAGGGCACCGCGCAGCGCACCTGCGCTGCCGCCGACCGCACCGGCCACGCCATGCTTCACACGCTGTATCAACAGGCGCTGGCGCACAAGGCCGAGTTCTTCATCGAATACTTCGCACTCGATCTGATCATGGACGATGAGGGCGCCTGCCGCGGCGTGCTCGCGCTCGATCTGGCCAGCGGCGAGTTGCACCTGTTCCGCGCCCAGGGTGTGGTGCTGGCGACCGGCGGCTATGGCCGCGCCTATTTCTCTTGCACATCGGCCCATACCTGCACCGGCGACGGCGGCGGCATGGCGTTGCGTGCCGGCCTGCCGTTGCAGGACATGGAGTTCGTGCAGTTCCATCCCACCGGCGTGTACGGTGCGGGCATGTTGATCACCGAAGGCGTGCGCGGCGAGGGCGGTTACCTCACCAATGCCAAGGGCGAGCGCTTCATGGAGCGTTACGCACCCAATGCCAAGGACCTGGCGTCGCGCGACGTGGTCAGTCGCGCCATGACCATCGAAATTCGCGAAGGCCGCGGGGTCGGCGAGCACAAGGATCACATCCACCTGAACCTGATGCATCTCGGGCCGGACGTGATCCATGAGCGTCTGCCCGGCATCGCCGAAACCGCCAAGGTGTTCGCCGACGTCGATGTCGCCAAGGCGCCGATTCCGGTGCTGCCGACTGTTCACTACAACATGGGTGGCCTGCAAACCAATTACCACGGTGAAGTGGTTACGCTGAAAGATGGCAATCCCGATCACGTGGTGCCGGGCCTGTACGCGATCGGCGAGGCCGCCTGTGTATCGGTGCATGGCGCCAATCGGCTCGGTTCGAACTCGCTACTCGATCTGGTAGTGTTCGGTCGCGCCGTGGCCAATCGCTGTGCCGCGACGCTCAAGCCCGGTGCGGCACACAAGCGCCTGGCCAGCGATGCCTGCGAGCGTTCGCTGGGCAACCTCGACACGTTGCGGCATGCCAGGGGCAGCACCTCCACCGCCGATCTGCGCCTGAACATGCAGCGCACCATGCAAAATCACGCGGCGGTGTTCCGCACCGGCGAGACGCTGGCCGAAGGCGTGCAGAAGATCCGCGAAGTGCATGCGTCGTTTGCCGACGTGAAGGTGTCCGACCGCTCATTGGTCTGGAATTCGGATCTGGTCGAGACCCTGGAACTGCAGAACCTGCTTGGTCAGGCGGTGGCGACGATGGTGTCGGCCGAAAACCGCAAGGAATCGCGAGGTGCCCATGCGCGCGAGGATTACGCGGATCGCGACGACGTCAACTGGCACAAACACAGCCTGTGCTGGGTGGACGGCAAGGGCGAAACCCGCATCGATTACCGCCCGGTGCATATGGTCACCCTGAGCGACGATGTGGACGTGGTGCCGCCCAAAGCTCGCGTCTACTGAGGTAAAAGCATCAGGGTCCGCGAAGGACGCAAAGAGACGCAAAGAGAACAAGCGATGCAACTGCGGAAAAAACACGCTAGGTAACTTCTGCTTTGTTTGCGCATTTTGCGTTATTTGCGGACAAAGATTCTTCGATCATAAAAAAATCAGGTTGCCACCATGGCCGAATTCACTCTCCCCAAGAACTCCCGGATCACCAAGGGCAAGCACTTCCCGGTGAGCAATGCCAAGGGCGATGTGCGCACCTTCAAGGTGTATCGCTGGAGTCCGGACGATGGCGCCAACCCGCGCGTGGACACCTACGAGGTGGACATGGGCAGTTGCGGGCCGATGGTTCTGGACGCGCTGATCAAGATCAAGAACGAGATCGACCCGACCCTGACCTTCCGCCGTTCCTGCCGCGAGGGTATCTGCGGGTCGTGCGCGATGAACATCGACGGCACCAACACTCTGGCTTGCACCAAGGCCATCGCCGATTGCGGCAAGAAGGAAGTGCCGGTCTATCCGCTGCCGCACATGCCGGTGGTGAAGGATCTGGTGCCGGACCTCACCCATTTCTACGCCCAGTACGCGTCGATCAAGCCCTGGCTGCGCACGCAAAGCGCGCAGCCCACCCGCGAGCGGTTGCAGTCGCCGGCCGAGCGCAAGCAGCTCGACGGCCTGTACGAGTGCATCCTGTGCGCCTGTTGCTCGACCAGTTGCCCGAGTTACTGGTGGAACGGCGAACGCTATCTCGGCCCTGCGATCCTGTTGCAGGCGTATCGCTGGATCGTCGATTCGCGCGACGAGGACACCGGCGCGCGCCTGGACGATCTGGAAGATCCGTTCAAGCTGTACCGCTGCCACACCATCATGAATTGCACGCGCACCTGCCCCAAGGGCCTCAACCCGGCCCGTGCCATCGCCGAGATCAAGAAGCTGATGCTCGAGCGGCGTTCGGTCTAGGCCGCCAATGGCTGTGAGCGACGATTTGACCTTGCGCCGTTTGCGCTGGCGCTGCCGGCGCGGCATGCGCGAGCTCGACGTGCTGATGCTGCGCTACCTCGATCATCGCTGGTCGCAGGCCGACGGCGACGAACGGGCCGGATTCGAGCGATTGCTGGAAACCGAAGACGACCTGCTCTGGCGCTGGATGATGCGCCGTGAAGTGGCGACCAATCCGGAAATGGCGACGCTTGTCGAACGTATCCTTACCCTGCCGCATTGAATGGCGAGCATCGCGCTGGGCGGTGTTCGCCACCGCGTCGATCGGCGTGCTGGCCGCGGTTGCGGTGTTGCAAAGCGCGCTGCCTGGGCCGGTACGGTGGTTGTCGGCAACGGCACTGCCTGCGTTCGCGCTGTGGCGGGTCTGGCATGAGTCGCGACGCCGTCGCTGGGTGCTGCACTGGCCCGGGCTGGATCGATCCGCGACCCGTGTGATGGATGGGCACGAGACGCCGGTAATCATCACGGCGGTGCATCTGCGCGGGCCGCTGGCAAGCATTTCGCTGAACGATGGCGCGCGCCGTATCGTCCACCACCTGTGGTGGCCTGATACGCTGGACGCCGCTTCGCGCCGGTCGCTGCATCTGATGGCACAGCAACTGGCGCGTTTGCCGGCATCGCCCGGCTTGTGAACTGATCTGCGAGGCCGCTGTGTTCCGACCCCTGTCACTGGCCATCGGCCTGCGTTATATCCGCGCGAAACGACGCAATCGATTCATTTCATTCATCTCCGCGGCCTCGATGCTCGGCATCGTGATCGGCGTGATGGCCTTGATCACCGTGATCTCGGTGATGAACGGTTTCGAGCAGGAACTGCGCAATCGTATTCTTGGCATGGTGGCGCACGCCAGCATCAGCGGCGTCAGCACGCCGCTCGACGACTGGCAACACGTCGTGGATGTTGCGCACGCGGACAAACGCGTGCTCGGTGCCGCGCCGTATGCCGAACGCGAGGCGATGCTGCAAGGCACTCAAACCCAGGGTGCGTTGCTGCGCGGCATCCTGCCCGAACGCGAGGGCGAAGTGTCGCAACTGGCCGACAAGATGCTGGCCGGTTCGCTGGACGAACTGCAGGCCGGCGCCTACAACATCATTCTCGGCAAGGAGCTGGCGCTGTGGCTTGGCGTCGATATCGGCGACTCGGTTACCGCCTTCGTACCCGAGTTTCGCACCACGCCGATCGGCGTGCTGCCGCAGTTGAAGCGATTTCGCGTGGTCGGCATTTTCGAGGCCGGGGTGCAGGACTACGACCTGGGGCTTGGCATCATCCATTTGCGCGATGCGCAAAAACTGATGCGTCTGGGCGATGGTGTGACCGGTGTGCGTCTGCGCCTGAACGACATGATGCACGCCTACCAGGTGGCGCGCGATCTGGCCGACCGCTTGCCGGCGTTGTACCGGGTGCGCGACTGGTCGCGCGACCACGCCAATTTCTTTCGCGCAATCAAGCTCGAAAAAACCATGATGTCGCTGGTGATGCTGGTGACCGACAAGCAGGCCGACATCGCCATCCTGCGCACGCTGGGCATGCGGCCAAACACGGTGATGCGGGTGTTCGTGATCCAGGGAGCATTGATCGGCCTGGTCGGCATCCTCGGCGGCGTGCTGGCCGGTGTGGCGCTGACCCTGAATCTCGATTCGGTGGTGGCGGCGATCGAAAGCAGTTTCCAGATCGACCTGATGCCCAAGGATGTCTATTACATCACCGGTGTGCCGACCGCGTTGCGTGGCGACGATGTCACCGTGATCGCACTGGTCGCGTTCGCCATGTGCCTGCTGGCCACCGTGTACCCGGCATGGCGCGCCGCGCGTACCGATCCCGCCGCGGCGTTGCGGTATGAGTAGTTCAGACTCGCAACGACACGCTTGCTTGGGTAGGAGCCCACCCTGTGGGCGACTCGGTTACGCGTTGATGGTGGGATTACGCTCGCCCACAACGGGTGGGCTCCCATGGGCTCCTGCAGGGGAGCGTCACGCAGCTTTTGCAGGAGCCCATCCTATGGGCGACCCAGATGGATGTGCAAGGCGTGCTCTGGTCGCCCACAGGGTGGGCTCCTACAGTGGCGCTGACCGGTGTTTGCTGCAGATAACTTCAAGCGTTGCGTTGTAAGGAACTCAACCCATGACCACAACCGCCGTACTCGCCTGCAACGGCCTCGGTAAAATCTATGACGAAGGCGGTTTGCGCGCGGAAATTTTCCGCGATCTCGATCTGGCTGTGGCGGCCGGCGAGACCGTCGCCATCGTCGGCGCTTCGGGTGCCGGCAAGAGTACGCTACTGCATTTGCTGGGTGGGCTCGACAAGCCGACCGCCGGTGAGGTCTATGTCGCCGGGCAGGCGATGTCGCAGCTCGGCGACGCGGCGCGCGGCGATCTGCGCAACCGCGCGCTGGGCTTCGTCTATCAGTTCCATCATCTGTTGCCGGAATTCACTGCGCTGGAAAACGTGATGATGCCGATGTTGATTGCCGGCGAAGCGGTCGCCACGGCTCGCCAGCGCGCCATCGGTTTGCTGGAGCAAGTCGGTCTCGGCCATCGCATCGCCCACAAGCCCGGCGAACTGTCCGGCGGCGAGCGCCAACGCGCCGCGGTGGCACGGGCATTGGTCAACCGCCCCACATGCGTGCTTGGCGATGAGCCGACCGGCAACCTCGACGAAAAGACCGCCGCCACGGTGTTCGAGTTGATGTTGGCGTTGAATCGCAGCCAGGGCACCAGCCTGGTGGTGGTGACCCACGACTTGCGCCTGGCGCGCCGATTCGACCGCGTGCTGGAATTGAGCGCCGGGCGTTTGCAGCCGTTGGCGGCGTAGGCTGGCAACGCCCCGGGCCCGGGCATTCATTCCCTTATTCGTCGCAAAACCGTTGTGCTGTGTTGCTGGCGCACCATGGCGCCTGGCGTTAAGGTTGATCTCGCGATGCGTGTCGTGTAATGACCAGGGGCAATCCGAGTCGGTGTGGGCATCGCAGCATCGGCTCTCAGAAACCCGAGGAGGTGCCCAGTGGCTAACAGGACCGGCGACACGATGATGCGAACGGCCATCGCAGGGTTGGCTTTGACATTGGCCGCGTGTTCGAACTACGTCACACGCGCAGATTTCGATGCTGCGGTGGCGGATTTGCGCAACACCGATCAAATGCAGCAGCAACAGATCGACTCGCTGGCTCAGGATCTGCGTGATGTGGGCACGCGGCTGGGCAGCCAGGAGACGCAAATCGTCGCGATGCAGGGGCGCTTGCGCGTGGAAACCACAGCCCAATTCGCATTCGACGACGCCACCGTACGCGAGCAGGATAAACCGCTCCTCAATGAGTTTGCGACCGTGATTCGCGACCATCACCCCAACGTGCTGGTCACCGTCGAGGGTTTTGCGGATCCCGCAGGGTCGGCGACCTACAACAAGAAACTGGGGCAACGCCGCGCCGAAGCGGTGCGCGATGAACTGGTGCGGGGCGGGTTGTCTGCGGAACAAGTCCGCGTCGTGAGTTATGGCGAGGAGACAAACCGCCAGGTGCGTGCCGGTGCCTGGGGTCCGGGCGGTGAAGCCAATCGGCGTGCGGTGCTGGTGATCGATTATGTCGATAGCGCACAGGCGACCGACGCGGGGTAGCACAGCGCGCTTTCGCATTGGTTTTATTTCGCGCAGCCTCGATCGGCTGCGCGAGGGGAAGCGGGGCATTCCCTGCACATGGATGTGCGAGTGCCGCGAGTGGGTGCTCCCGGCATCCATGCCTCCCGCACCACTTGTGCATCCATGCACATCGCAGGGCGCGCAGGGGCCGCCGCCTCGCTCGGTCGCCCACAGGGTGGGCTCCTACAGGTGATCGCGACCGCTTTTTTGTAGGAGCCCACCCTGTGGGCGACTGAACGCCGCAGTGCGCGATGCGACCACATGATTGCTGCGCCGCGCGGCTCCGCCTGCCTCAAGGCCTGGCCGAAACGGATAATCTGTCCGATTTCGGCTTTTCCGCACGACAACATGGATTCTCAGAAAATGCTTACCCCCACGCACGCGGTTTGCTGACTGACGAACCGCCGCGCCGCCTGCATACTGCCGGTTGATCGGCGCCTCGGCGCGCGCCCGGCACATCCACATGACGCAGGCCTTTCCGACAGCACGCCGACCGGCGCCATTGGGCTTGATGGTGGCGTCCTGCCTGCTGTTGGGTGCGGTGCTGGCACTGCGTTTGCCGGCGATTCCCTCGCCGTGGCTGATCGTGCCGGTGCTGGCGCTGGGCATGGTTGCGTGGCTGCGACGGCGCGGCGTGGTGCGTGGTCTGGGGGCCGTTGCGGTCGGCTTCGCGTGGGCGCTGCTCCAGGCGCAGGGTGCAATGGATCTGCGCCTTCCGGCAACGTTGCAGGGACGCGACGTGCAGGTGCAGGGCAGGGTGATCGATCTGCCCGAGCAACGCGGCGATGGCGGCCGCTTCATGTTTCGCATCGATGCGGGCGAGCCGGCGGCGCTGGCATTGTTCGGGCACGATGTGCGCCTGAACCGGTATTCGTCCGAACCGGTGGTGCACTCGGGTGAGCGTTGGGCGTTGACGGTGCGCTTGCGCCGGCCCCGCGGGGTGTTCAATCCCGGCGGATTCGACTTCGAGAAGCTGGCCTTGCAGAGGCGCTTGGCGGCCACCGGTTACGTGCGTGCGCCGGAATCCGCGCAGCGGCTGGCGCCGCCGGCTGGCCTGGACGCGTGGCGCGACCGGTTGTCGCGGGCGATGGGCAAACAGGCGCGATTCGTGCGTGCGCTGGCGCTGGGCGATACTCGCGAACTGAGTGCGCGCGATTGGGAGGTGTTGCGCGCCACCGGGCTTACCCATCTGATCGCCATCTCCGGATTCCACGTCGGTCTGCTGGCCGGGTTCGGCGCGCTGCTGGCGCGTCTGGCGTTCTGGCTGTGGCCGCGGATCGGCTTGTGGTGGCCACGGCCGCAGGTTGCGGCGGTGTCGGCGTTTGCGATGGCCGCGCTGTACACGGCGGCCGCCGGTTTTGCTCTGCCAACGGTGCGCACCCTGCTGATGATCGGCGTGCTGCTGCTCGCGCGCCTGCTGCGGCGCCCGGCCGGAGCGGCGTCCACTTTCGCCCTGGCGCTGGCGGCGGTGGTGCTGGCCGATCCGCTGTCGGTGCTGGCGCCCGGGTTCTGGCTCAGTTTTCTCGGTGTCGGCTGGCTGCTGTGGTGCCTGCCCGGAATGAGCGCCGGTTGGCGCGGCCTGCTCAGCGCGCAGGCGGTGAGCACGATCGGGCTGCTGCCGTTGTCCGTGTGGTTTTTTGGGCAGGCTTCGCTGGCTGGGCCATTGGCCAATCTCGTCGGCATTCCGTGGATCAGCCTGATCGTGGTGCCC
Source organism: Gammaproteobacteria bacterium HGW-Gammaproteobacteria-4 (assembly GCA_002839995.1). Classification (GTDB taxonomy): domain Bacteria; phylum Pseudomonadota; class Gammaproteobacteria; order Xanthomonadales; family Xanthomonadaceae. The sequence goes on from PGZC01000004.1 coordinate 77,808, forward strand.
TTGAGCCTCCTTGCCGGGGTGGTGCTGTGGATTTCGCCGGTGTTGGGCGCGCCCGCCGTCGATTTCGCGCAGGCTGCCATGAACCTGCTGTGGCAGGCGCTGGAGCGGGTGGCCGATCTGCACGGCACCCTGGTGTGGTTGCCCGAGCCGACCCTGCCGGCGCTGGTGCTGGCGATCATCGGCGGGTTCTGGCTGCTGCTGCCGCGCGGTCTGCCGGCACGCGGTCTGGGTGTATTCCTGTTTCTGCCGTTGCTGTGGCCGGGCCAGTTGCGCCTGCCCGACGCGGCGTTTTCGCTGGATGTAATCGATGTCGGCCAGGGCCTGTCGGTATTGGTGCGCACCCGCGATCACAGCCTGTTGTTCGATGCCGGGCCGGCAGTGCAGGGGCGGTTCGACATGGGCGAAGCCGCTGTGGTGCCGGCATTGCACGCGCTGGGTCTGGCGCGGCTCGATGTCCTGGTGGTGAGCCATGGCGACAATGATCACGCCGGTGGTGCAGCGGCCGTGGCGCGCGCCTTCGCGCCGGCGCTGCGCTACAAACCCGAGGCGTACGACGGCATGCCCGGCGCCGACTGCCAGCGCGGCGATCATTGGCGCTGGGATGGGGTGGACTTCGCCTGGCTGCATCCGCCGCCGCATTTTCCATATCTGCGCAACGACAGCAGTTGCGTGCTGCGCATCAGCAGCGCGCTGGGCAGCGCGTTGCTGCCGGGCGACATCGAGTCGGTGATCGAACAGCGTCTGCTTCGCGAACAGACAGCGGCATTGCCGGTGGATGTGCTGGTGGTGCCGCACCATGGCAGCACGACCTCGTCGAGCCCGGCGTTCGTGGCCGCGGTGTCGCCGCGGATCGCGTTGCTGGCCACCGGCCATGGCAACCGGTTTGGTCTGCCGCGCGCCGCGGTGGTACAACGTTATCGTGACGCCGGTGCGACGCTGGCGGATACCGCCGATGCCGGCCTGATCCGCGTCCGCGTCGATGCGTCGGGCGCACGTGTGGTGCAACGCTGGCGGCATGAAAAACGCCGTTTGTGGCATGAGCGCGACGAATGAGCGGCGCAATACCGGTGCCCCATGACCTTGGCCGAGCCGGTATCCTATGGCTTGCGATTTTGAGGAGACGAATCCGTGCTGGAACTGGTAATGGCAGGCGGCTGGGTGATGTGGCCGATCCTTGCGGTGTCGGCGTTGACGGTGGCGATCATTGTCGAGCGTTTCTGGAGCCTGCGCCGTTCGGTGGTTTTGCCGGCGGGCCTGGGCGATGACGTGCGCGAATGGGCGGCGCGGCGCAAGCTCGATCCAGCCCATGTCGAAGTGTTGCGCGCCAACTCGCCACTGGGCGAACTGCTGGCGGCGGCGCTGGACGTGCGCCATCGCCCGCGCGAGGTGATCAAGGAACGGGTCGAGGATGTCGGTCGCCACGTCGTGCACCGGCTGGAGCGTTTTCTCAACACCCTGGGCACGGTTGCCGGTGTGGCGCCGCTGCTCGGTCTGCTCGGCACCGTTACCGGCATGATCCGCATGTTTCTCAATATTCTCGAGTTTGGCGTCGGCGACGCCGGCCGGCTGGCCGGTGGCATCGGCGAGGCGCTGGTCAGTACCGCGGTGGGTCTGGTGGTGGCGATCCCGGCATTGATGTTCTACCGCTATTTTCGCGGTCTGGTCAGTGCTTACGTCATCGAAATGGAGGAGCAGGCGATGGCGTTGCTCGATGTGATCGACCAAGTGGCCGCCGCGCCGAGCGGTGGAAAAGGCCACGCATGAAAATCGACGCCGGCCGGCTGCGCGATGAGCCGGAAATCAGCCTGACCTCGCTGATCGATGTGGTGTTTACCCTGATCATCTTTTTCGTGGTGACCACCACCTTCGATTCGCGCGCGGCCTTGCAGGTGAAGCTGCCGCAGGCGAGCGCGCGCGAAGTGACCGACCCCAGCGAAGCCTTGCTGATCCAGATCGATGCCAAGGGCCGTTATTTCGTTGGCGCCAGCGAAGTGCTCAAGTCCGACCCGGCCTCGCTGCGCGAGGCCATCGTGCGCGTAGCCGGCGAAAAGCGCGATCAAACCGTTCTGCTGCGCGCCGACGCCAATACCCCGCACCAGTCGGTGGTAACGGCGATGGACGTGCTCGGCAAGCTCGGTTTTGCGCGGCTGTCGATTGCGACTGCGCCGGAGCCGGACGCGTGAATCCTGCGTTCGACGACAGTGCCCGCGGCGCGCTGCGTACGTACGCGCGGTTGTTGAAGTTCTCGGCGCGCTACTGGCCGTTGCTGCTGGTGGCTGTGGTTGGAATGGTGATCGAGGCCGCTGCTGCCGGTGTCTTCACCTGGCTGATGAAGCCGATGGTGAACGAGACCTTCGTCGAGCGCAGCAAGGACATCCGGCTGGCGCTGCCACTCGGCATCATCGTGCTGTTCTTCGTTCGCGGCATCGCCACCTTCGTTACCGATTTCGGCATGGCCCTGACCGGGCGCGGGGTGGTTCGCGATCTGCGCCACGCGTTGATGGGCAAGTACTTGCGCATGCCCAGTTACCGCTTCGACGCCGAGCCGGTGCCGAATCTGGTGTCGCGGCTGAACTACGACACCGAGCAGCTCGCCCATGCCGGCGCCGAATCGCTCAAGGTGCTGTTCACGGACACCCTCACCATCGCGGTGTTGTTCTGGGTGATGGTGCAGCAAAGCCATCGCGTTACCGCAACCATGTTGGTGTTGATTCCGTTGATCGGGCTGATATCGCGCTTCGTTTCGCGCCGTTACCGGCACATCAACCGCGGCATCCAGGATGGCGTGGCGAGCATGGCGATGACTGCCGAACAGGCGCTGGCAGCGCAGCAGGAGGTGAAGATCTACGGCGCCCAGGACGACGAAGCCGCGCGCTTTGCCGTGCTCGCCAATCGCAACCGCCGGCTCAATGTGAAGGTCGAGGTAATCCGCGCGCTGGCTTCCTCGACAGTGCAGTTTCTGGCCGCCATCGCGCTCGCCGCGATCCTGTACATGGCCGGGCGCGAGGCGATCAAGGGGCGCATGGATGCCGGCGAGTTCGTGTCGCTGATCACCGCGATGATGGCGATGCTGCCATCGCTCAAGCGCATCTCCAATGTGCAAAGTTCGATCCAGCGCGGCGTGGCCGCCGCGCAGCGGTTGTTCGCGGTGCTCGACCAGGGCGACGAGACCGACACCGGCGTGCGGCACATCGAGCGCGCCCGTGGCGAGATCGCGTTTCGCAATGTCTCGATGCGCTATGCCGGCCAGGATGTTGCTGCGCTGCACGCGATCAGCTTCGTCGCACGGCCCGGCACGGTAACCGCCATCGTCGGCCGCTCCGGCAGCGGCAAATCGACGCTGGTGCGGTTGATTCCGCGCTTTTATGAGCCCGACAGCGGCGAAATACGGCTCGACGGCATACCGCTGCGCGATATCCATCTTGCCGATCTGCGCCGGCAGATCGCGCTGGTCAGCCAGCGGGTGATGCTGTTCGACGACAGCGTTGCGGCGAATATCGCCTACGGCGAGCAGGTGGGTGCCAGTGAGGCAGCGATCGTGCAGGCGGCAAAGGCCGCCAACGCATTGGAGTTCATCGAACGCCTGCCGCAGGGCCTGCAATCGCGGGTCGGCGAGAACGGCGCCCTGCTGTCGGGCGGGCAGCGGCAGCGGCTGGCGATTGCTCGCGCATTCCTGAAAAACGCACCGATCCTGATTCTCGACGAGGCAACCGCCGCGCTGGACAGCGAGTCCGAGCAACTGGTGCAGGATGCGCTCAATCACCTGATCCCGGATCGCACCACGCTGGTCATCGCGCATCGTCTGGCCACCATCGAACATGCCGACCAGGTGCTGGTGCTCGACGAGGGGCGTCTGGTCGAGATCGGCAATCATGCGCAGTTGCTGGCCCGCGACGGACTGTATGCCCGTTTGCATCGGATCCAGTTCCGGGACGCCATGGACGCCATGCCGTGATCCGCAGCACACTGGAACCCTGGTTGCTGCGGCGCTGGTACGGCGGCGTTGCGCCGGGGCTGGTGTTGCGTGCGCTGGCGTGGCTGTTTGCATGGCAGGTCGCGCGTCGCACGGCCGCGTATCGCGGTGGGCGTCGCGCGGTGCATCGTCTGGATGTACCGGTGCTGGTGGTGGGCAATCTGGTGGCCGGCGGCAGCGGCAAGACGCCGGCGGTGATCGCACTGGTGCAATATCTGAAGGCGCAAGGTTGGCGGCCCGGTGTGGCGACGCGCGGCTATGGCAGGCGCGGCAGCACGCCGCTGTGGGCTGTTGCCGACAGCGATCCGCACGCGGTCGGCGACGAGCCGGTCGTGATCGCGCGCCGCTGCGCGGTGCCGGTGCGGGTCGATGCAGACCGGGTGCGTGCCGCGCGCGAACTGGTCGCCGCCGGCTGCGACCTGGTGCTGGCCGACGATGGCTTGCAGCACTATCGGCTCGGCCGCGACATCGAGATCGAAGTGCGCGATGCGGTACGTGGCTACGGCAACGGTCTGATGCTGCCGGCAGGGCCGCTGCGCGAACCGCCGACCCGCGCGAACGCGTGCGACTTCCGACTGCTGACGAGCGCGGAGCATGTTCCGGATCTTCCGCCGGGGTCATTCGCCATGCGGATCGTGCCGGGCCTGGCGATCGGTCTGCATGGCGGCGATCCGCGCGCGCTGTCCACGTTTAGCGGTCAGCGTGTGCATGCGGTGGCCGGGATCGGCCGGCCCGAACGTTTTTTTGCCACCCTGCGCGCAGCGGGTATCGACCTGATCGAACACGCCTTCGTCGATCATCATCGTTTCAGCGCTGGCGATCTGGCCTTCGACGACGAACTGACGGTGTTGATGACCGAAAAGGACGCGGTGAAATGCCGGCGGTTCGCGTCCGATCGCTGTTTCGCGTTGGCGATCGACGCGGAATTGTCCGCCGCGTTTTACGATGCGCTGAGCCAGCGGCTTTCCGGCTATGGCAGGATGCCGCAATGAGCAAGCCATTCATCGTCGCCATCCCCGCCCGCCTTGGCAGCACCCGGTTGCCGAACAAGCCGCTGCAGCTGTTGGCCGGCGAGCCCATCATCGCTCACGTGGTGCGCTGCGCGCAGGCTGCCGGAGCGGCACAGGTGGTGGTCGCCACCGATGCCCCGGCGATTGCCGACGCGCTGGCACAATTCGTGGGTATTCAGGTTTGCATGACGCGCACCGATCATGTCTCCGGCACCGATCGTCTGGCCGAGTGTGCGCAGCAGTTGTGCTGGCCGGACGACGCGGTGGTGGTCAACCTGCAAGGCGACGAACCGTTCGCGCCGGCGTCGTGTATCCAGGCCGTGGTGCGGGCGTTGCTCGAATCGCAGGCGGCAATGGCAACGTTGGCAACGCCGATCGCCAGCAGCGCCGAGTTGTTCGATCCCGACGTCGTCAAGCTGGTGCGCCGCGCCGATGGCCGCGCCCTGTATTTCAGCCGTGCGCCCTTGCCATGGCACCGCGATGCGTTTGCCCGCGACCGTGTGAGTCTGTCGTTTGCCTCCGGTCTGCGCCATATCGGCCTGTACGCCTATCGCGCCGGGTTCTTGCGTCGCTTCGCGGCGATGGCGCCGGGTCAACTGGAGCAGATCGAAGCGTTGGAACAGTTGCGTGTGCTCGAAGCCGGGCTCGATATCGCTGTTGCGCTGGCACCAGAACCGTTTCCGGGCGGTATCGACACCGTGCATGATCTCGCCCGAGCCGAGGCATTCATCCAGGCCGGCGGCACACCGGCAATGTGCGCACGGTAAGCGATGCCGAGCGAGGGTCGGGCACAAAAAAACCGGCACGCGGCCGGTTTTCTGTATGCGGTTGTTTTTCTTGGTCGGGGAGACAGGATTTGAACCTGCGACTTCTACGTCCCGAACGTAGCGCTCTACCAGGCTGAGCTACACCCCGATGCAAGCCGATTATTGTAATGCGCCCGACGCCTCGCGGCAATAGCCAGATTAGCCAGATTAGCCAGGCCGTCGCAGCCGAGCCCGGGCCATGACGGGCCGGGCTCGGCGGATCACTTAACGCGTTCCGGTACGTGGATTGCTGCGGCCGGCGTACGGCTTGGCGCCGGCGCCGGCATGGGCGCGGCGCGGGGCCTGGCCATGCGGGCGACGCGGATGGGCATGGCCGCCAGGACGCGCGCCGGGGCGTGCCGAACCCGGGGCACCGCCGTTACCATCCAGACGCAGCGGACGATTCGGTGCAAAGCCGGGTACGTCGACCAGTGCCAGATCGGTCTTGAGCAGGCGCTGGATCGCACGCAGCAGGTTGGCTTCGGCCGACGACACCAGCGACAGGGCAAGGCCCTCGGCGCCGGCGCGACCGGTACGACCGATGCGGTGGATGTAGTCCTCAGCGACCATCGGCAGGTCATAGTTGATCACGACCGGCAGGTTGTCGATGTCGAGACCGCGTGCAGCAACATCGGTGGCTACCATTACGGTGGCACGACCGGTCTTGAAGTCGCGCAGGGCACGGGTGCGGGCGCCCTGGGTCTTGTTGCCGTGAATGGCGACCGCCTTGATGCCGGCCGCTTCGATCTGCTCGCACAGACGATCGGCGCCGTGCTTGGTGCGGCTGAACACCAGCGTCTGCCGGCGCGAATCCTCGCCCAGCAGGTGCAGCAGCAGATCGCGCTTGCGCGCGCCATCGACCGGATGCACGCGATGGGTGACGGTTTCGGCGACCGAATTGCGCGCTGCGACCTGGATTTCCACCGGGTTGCGCATGAACTGCTGCGCCAGTTGCTTGATCGGGGCATCGAACGTGGCCGAGAACAGCAGGGTCTGGCGCTGGTTCGGAACCTCCTGCAGGATGCGCTTGATCGCCGGCATGAAGCCCATGTCGAGCATGCGGTCGGCTTCGTCGAGCACCAGCATTTCAATGCCGGACAGGTCGGCGGTGCGGCGATCCATGTGATCGATCAAGCGCCCGGGAGTGGCGACCAGCACATCGACGCCGCGACGCAGGGCGTCGAATTGCGGGCGCATGGCGTTGCCGCCGTAAATGGCAGTGGAGTTGACGCGCAGATGCTTGGCATAGGCGCGCAGGCTGTCATGCACCTGCACGGCGAGCTCGCGAGTCGGCGCCAGGATCAGCGCGCGCGGCTTGCGCGAGCCGGTATTGGGCTTGTTCACGAACAGCCGCTGCAGCAGCGGCAGCACGAACGCGGCGGTCTTGCCGGTGCCGGTCTGGGCGCCGGCGAGCAGGTCGTGGCCAGCCAGAGCCTGCGGAATGGCCTCGGACTGAATGGTGGTAGGGGTGCTGTAGCCTTGTTCGGACACAGCACGCAGCAACGCGGGCGCAAGCCCGAGCGATTCAAACGACATGATGAAGCTCCTGATGAATGACCCGGAGCGTTCCCGTCGAGAATCCGCGCTGCGAGTATGAATTAACGTTCGGTGCCGGCGGCGCCTGATCCGTTTGCTGGCCCGCGCGCCGTGCGGTGTGTGGGTCGCTGAAACCGGTCGGCGCAGAACGCGGACCGGAGGCGATATCCAAAGGGGAATACGACAGGCGCTGGCAACAAGCCCGCTGAGTATACGCAGGTTGTCCGGCAATAGCCAGCGATTTGAAGCCGGGACTCGGGGCTCGGGACTCGGGATGACAAGCTTACGAGGCTTGCGTAGGTCGGATCAAGCGCCCTGGGCGCGGATCTGACGGGTACTTGCGACGCTGGTGCAAGCGTCCGGCATTACCTTTGTCGGCTCCACCGCTACGCCGCACAAGGATGTGCAAGTGCCGCGCGTGCATGGATGCACATCCGCGAAGGACGCGAAAGACGCAAAGAAACCCAAGGACGCTCTGGACGAGTCGTCACCCCAGCGAAAGCTGGGGTCCATGTTACTGTTTGGGAACCTCTGAATAAGCCACATCTGGCGTCATTGCGAGCGTTCTAGCCTTTAGCCGCGAGGCCGAAGGCCGTGGCGGGAAGCAATCCAGCGTCTTGATTCTCCGAGCATTTCTGGATTGCCACGTTGCTCCGCTCCTCGCAATGACAGCTTGTTCAGACTTTCCTTTGCAATGGATTCCAGCTTTCGCTGGAATGACGAAAACAGACTAGATCGAACCATCGCAAATCAGGTGAGGGCTTTCCTTTGCGCTTTTTGCGTCCTTCGCGGACCGAAAGCTTTTCCCCAGTCCCGAGTCCCGGCTTCAATCAGCTGCCGGTCGTCGCCATACCAGCACGTCGCACGGCGCGTGGCTCACCGCGTGCTGGGTGGTAGAGCCCAGCAAGCCGGCCTCCCAGCGCGTCTTGCCGTGTGCGCCAAGCGCCAGCAGTTCGCCATTCACCTCGCCGACGAATGCATCGATTTGCTGGTCCGGGTTGCCGTCGCGCAAGATCGTGTGCAGTTTCGCTTGCGCGTTGGCTTCGCGCAAAATCCGGCGCATGTCATCGAGTTGTTCGACGGCGTGGTCGCGGTCCCTGATTTGCATGCGTTCGAGTTCGTCATGTTGCATGGCCACGCGCGCCAGGTCATTGTCGAAGATCGACTCGAACGCGTGCAGCACATGCAGGTTGCTGGCGGGCGCCAGTTGCAATGCCATTTGCGCGGCGGCAAGCGCATCGTCGGAGAAGTCGGTTGCCGCGACGGTATTGGTGTAGGCGTTGTTCCCGGGCAAGCGGACCACCAGCACCGGCACGTGGCTGCTGCGAACCACGTTTTGCGCGGTCGAACCGAGCAGCCGCTGCACCAGGCCGGACGATCCCGAGGCGCCGATCACGACAAGATCGGCATTGCTGGCTGCGGCGTGGCGCGCAATCTGGCGATGCGCCGGGCCAACCTCCAGATTGGCATTGATTTCGATCCCGTGATCGCCGGCCAGGCTGGCGCGGACGCGTTCAAGCTGGTCGCGCACGCCGTCCATGAACATCTTCTCGCCGATCCAGGCGCCACCACCCGGGTCTCCCCATGCCGGCATTACCGGCGCAGCGTCGAAGGTGTGTACCAGATCCAGACGGGCGTTGTGCGCCTTGACCAGTTGCACGGCGCGTTCCAGTGCGCGCTCAGCGGCGGCGGAGAAGTCGGTTGCGGCGAGGATCACCTTGAGTGTGTTGGCTTTTGGTGGGGTGTTCATGGCATGCCCTCACGGATGAGATGTCCATTGTGCACCGGGTCACTGGCAAAGGCATGATGCCAATCAAATTGGCGATGCGGCACAATGCGGGCGGGCCCTAACCTGCGTGTACATGATGCCAACGAACACCCCAGAGTCGGACAGCGCGTCGGATCGCGGCCGGGGCAATGATGCCGACCGGCGCCGGTTTCCGATTCTGCACGAACTGATCAGACAAAATCTGCTGGCGCTGGTCAGTTTGTTCATCGCCTTGTTTGGCCTCGGCTACAACACCTGGCGCAACGAAACCACCGAGCACCATCGCAACGTACGGCAATCGGCGTTCGTTGCGCTCGATGCGCTGGGCGAGGTGCAGCAACTGGCCGATACCCGGTTTTTCGGATCCGAGCACAGTGAAGCCAACCGGATCGCCATTTGGGGGCGAGTCACCCTGATCCGCGATATCGCCACGCTGGTGTCGGTGGATAGCGCAGGTCGCGCCGATGCGCTGTTTGCAGTCTGGTCGGAAAAAGAGGCCGCGTTCGACAACGGCGACGCCGAGGCCGAGCGTGCGGTGGCTGCGGCCATTCGCGAGGCACGGGCGCAGGTGCTGGCGGATCTGCAACGTCTGCGTTGACGCCCGGTCGCGGCCCGCGTGGCGCGCGTGGTCAATCGATCACCCGGCGCGAAAAACGGTAGTTGCGGTTCCAGTAGGGGTTGCTCAGTGCATCCAGGCGAACGGTTCCGCCTTCGTTCGGCGCGTGAACGAAGCGGCCGTTGCCGACATAGATGCCGACATGGTTCGGCACATCACGCTCGCTGAAAAACACCAGATCGCCGGTGCGCAGGGCGTCGCGTTTGACGAGTCGTGCGGGCATCGCCGCCATTTGCGCCGTGGTTCGCGGCAAGCTCAGCGCGGCGGCGTCGGCAAACACGAAGTTGACCAGCCCGCTGCAATCGAAGCCGCCCTGCGGGGTGTTGCCGCCGTAGACATACGGTGTGCCGACCAGGCCCAGCGCGCGCAAGGTGACCTCGTTGGCACGTTGGGTGACGGCGCTGATGGTTGCGGGCTGCGATGCGGGCGGCGCGCTGCCGGTTCTGGGTACGCTGGTGCAGGCAGATAGCACGGCGAACAGCGCCAGCCACCATACGCTGCGGCCGCAGGCTGGCGTTGCCCGGTCGCGATCCGGATAATGCGACGATTGTGCTGCGCACGTTCCGTCCAATTCAGGCCTTGCATGCAAATCGAAGACAACCACGTCGTGCGTTTTCATTATTCGGTCACTCCGGTGGGCGAGCCCGAGGCTACCGAAACCTCGTTCGACGGTGAACCGGTCGCGGTACTGATCGGCCACGGCAACATCATCCCCGGCCTGGAGCAGGCGCTCAAGGGGCGGCGAGCCGGCGATCGCTTCGAGGTTACGGTGCCGGCCGAGCAAGCCTATGGCGAGCGGCGTGCCGACATGAGCCAGCGGATTGCGAAGAAGTATTTTGCCGCGGCTGCAACCTTGCGCGCGGGTCAGCAGACCCACGTCTCCACCCGTTTCGGGCCACGGCCGGTTACCGTGGTCAAGGTCGGCCTGACCTCGGTCGATGTGGATCTCAACCATCCATTGGCCGGGCAGTCCCTGCACTTTGATGTACAGGTGGTCGAGGTGCGGGCGGCGACGGACGAGGAAATCAGCCATCGCCATGTGCATGGCGAGGGCGGTCGCACGCACGACTGAACAGCGTCTGATGCATCGAGCGCGCATGCCGGCGCGGGTATGGCTAAATTGAACTGTTCAGTCTACACTGTACAATGTGTCACCAGTATTGCGGTGCGGACGGCTGTGCGTGGTTCTTGAACTGAAACAGGGGCTTTGCGAGTGTGCGGTGCCGCACAGGGTGCCGAAGAATTGAACTTCAGGGGCGTGAAACCGGTCTATGCGTGCCGGGGACTTGCCCCGGCAGAGCGCTAGACGTTGAAACAATGTTTCTCAGTCGTGGCGTTCAAGGTTATGATGGGTTCAGATTAACCTGGCTGCCACGCCGCGCAACGGGCGGTTTAGCGTTTGCACATGTCTAACGGGTCTACGCCAATGAAGCCAACGGGGACAACAGGGTCTCTTCCAATCCGGTATGAAGGGTTCGGCAATCTTGTCGAAGCGCTGGACTATGCCGCGCAGGGAGAATCGGGTTACAACTTCTACAACGGTCGCGGTGAACTGCACGCGGTGCTGAGCTACGCCGATCTGCGCGACGAGGCCAAGACCCTTGCTCGGCGATTGCGCGGCCTCGGTTGCCCGCGCGGCTCGCGGGTGGCGATCATCGGCGAGACCGATCCGCTGTTCCATCGCTTTTTCTTCGCCTGCCAGTACGCCGGTTACGTGCCGGTTGCGCTGCCATCCAGTGTGCAGATCGGTGCGCGCAACGCCTATGTTCAGCAGATTCGGCGCATGCTTCAGTCGTGCGACGCGCAGATGGCGGTGTCGCCTGAATCCCACGTCGGCTTTTTGCTGGAGGCTGCCGAGCCGCTCAATCTGACCTGCTGCGGCCTGCCGTCGGCGTTCGATGGTATCGCCGAGGCCGATGTCGAGTTGGTGCCGATGGACGGCGACGAGTTGGCCTACCTGCAATACACCTCAGGCAGCACGCGCTTCCCGCGCGGTGTGGCGATCACCCAGAAAGTCGCCTTGGCGAACCTGTCGGAAATTGCCATCCATGGTTTGAAGATCACCAATGGCGATCGCATGGTGTCCTGGTTGCCGCTTTATCACGACATGGGGCTGGTCGGGTTCCTGCTGGTGCCGTTGGCGACCCAGCTTTCGGTCGATTACCTCAGCCCGCGCACGTTTGCGATGCGCCCACGGTTGTGGCTCAAGCTGATCTCGGAAAATCGCGGCACCATTTCATCGAGTCCGCCGTTCGGCTACGCGTTGTGCGCCAAGCGTCTGCGCTGGTCGGATTGCGACCGTTACGATCTGAGTTCGTGGCGTGTGGCGTGCGTGGGTGCCGAGCGCATTCACGCCGAGCCGCTGGAGAAGTTTGCGCAGTTGCTCAAGCCCAATGGCTTCAATCCCGAAGCGTGGGTGGCCTGCTATGGCATGGCCGAGTGCACGCTCGCGGTCAGCTTTGCGCCACTGGGCGCCGGTCTTGAAATCGACGTGGTCGAGAAAGAACTGATGTATGCCACCGGCACCGCGAAGTCGCTGCCGCTGGATCAGCGCGATCTTGATCACACGTTGTCGTTCGTCGATTGCGGCGAGCTGATGCCAAGCTATCAGATGGCGATTCGTGACCCGGACGGCCAGGAGCTGGGCGAGCGCCAGTGCGGCCACATCTGGGTCAAGGGCAGCAGCGTGATGACCGGCTACTTCCAGGACCCGGAAGCCACGGCCGAAGTCATGACGGCCGACGGCTGGCTCAACACCGGCGACATCGGTTACCGCGTGGGTGCGCGTCTGATGGTTACCGCGCGGCACAAGGACGTCATCATCATCAACGGCCGCAACATCTGGCCGCAGGATCTCGAGCATCTCGCGGAAGAGGTCGAAGGCGTGCGTTATGGTCACGTGTCGGCGTTTGCCGCGCCCGGCCCGACCGGTACCGATATGGCGGTGCTGGTGACCGAGTCGCACGAATCCAATCCGGCCAAGCAGCAGCAGCTGATCGATCAGATCAAGTCGCAGATCCAGATCCACTTCGGCATCGTCTGCCATGTCGATCTGGTGCCCAGCGGCACCCTGCCGCGGACCTCGTCGGGCAAGCTGTCGCGTTCGCAGACCAAGCGCGATTTCGTCGCCCGGCAGACCTGGGTCGATGCAAACCTCGATCCGGTGCCGGTAGCTGCCGAGGCGAATGGCTGAGATCAGGATCGCAGGCCCAGGCAAGGCAGGCCCGGACAGGGCAGCCCCGGAGAAGGGTGTCGTCGCGCTCACCGGCGCGACGGGATTCGTCGGGAATCGCCTGCAGTCGCGTCTGCTTGAATCCGGCTACCGGGTGCGCGCGCTGGTTCGTCCCGGCTCGCGCCGCATGGCGCAGACACTTCCCGGCTGCGAAACGATTGCGCTGCAACTTGACGATGCATCGGCGTTGCGCGATGCGCTGGCTGACGTGTCGGCGTTGGTGTACTGCGCCGGCAGCGTTCGTGGCCGGTTCGCCGATGATTTTCGCGCCGCCAATGTCCACGGTGTGCGTCACGTTGCAGAGGCACTGCAAGATCATCAGAAACCGCCGCCGTTGCTGCTGGTGTCGTCGCTGGCGGCCAGTCGGCCACACGTCTCGAATTACGCACTGACCAAGCACGAAGGCGAGGCGATTTTGCGCGCGCGCCTGGATCTGCCGTGGACCATCCTGCGCCCGCCGGCGCTGTATGGCCCCGGCGATCAGGAAATGCTGCCGTTGCTGCGCTGGTTGCGGCGCGGGATCGCGCCGGTCACCGGCCCGCTGGATCAGCGGCTGTCGCTATTGCACGTTGACGACTTTGCCGATGCCGTGCAGGCCTGGATGGGCGAGCCTGCACCATGCCGGCACCAGACCTATGCCATCGACGATGGCACGCCAGGGGGATACGACTGGCCGGCGATGGGCCGCGCCGTCGCCGGGCGGCCGGTTCGCCTGTTGCCGGTTCCGGCCAGCGTGTTGCACAGTGCCGGTGCGATCAATGGCCTGCTATCCTTGGCGTTCGGCTACGCGCCGATGCTGACGCCGGGCAAGGTGCGGGAATTGCGGCAGGCGCATTGGTTGGGCGACAACACTGCTTTTCAGGCCGCTACCGGCTGGCAGCCGAGGATCGATCTGGCTACCGGCGCGCAGCGCTTGTTTGCGCCATCGCGCGCTGATTGAACCGCTATATTTCGGAAGAGAACCCATGGTTACCTCGATTGAACAAACCTTGCTGGACATGCTGGGCAAACACATCGGCGACGGTCGCTCGCTCGCGGTCGATACCGATTTCGTCTCCGGCCTCGGGCTTGAGTCGATACAGGTGATGGAATTCGTGATGGAGGTCGAAGAGCGTTTCGACATCGCGATCGATCTCGATACGTTGTCCAATGTGCGGTCGGTCGATGGCCTGGCGGCGGTCGTCGCCAAGGCCGTGGGAGCTCGATCGTGAGCGGCCCCGGTTTGCTCGACAAGTTCGCACCGGTTGCCGCGATCCGCGATGCGCTGGCTGCCACCGGTCGCAACCCCACCGGGTTGGTTACCGAGCGCCTGATCTCGCCGACGCTGGGCATCATCGAAGGACGCGAAACGATCCTTGCCGGCACCAACAACTACCTCGGTCTGACTTTCGATCCGGCCTGCATCGCGGCCGGCAAGGCGGCACTCGATACGTTTGGAACCGGCACCACCGGTTCGCGCATGGCCAACGGCAGTTTTGCCTCGCATCAGGCGCTCGAAGCGGACATGGCCGCCTTCTACGGCCAGACCTACGGCATGGTGTTTACCACCGGCTACGCCGCCAATCTCGGCATCCTGAGCGCGTTGCTTGGGCCGGGCGACGCGGTGCTGCTCGATGCCGACGCGCATGCCAGCCTGTACGATGGTTGCCGGATGAGCGGCGCCCAGATTTTTCGTTTCCGGCACAACGACACCGCCGGCCTCGAATCGCGTCTGCGTCGTCTGGGCGAGCAATCCAGGCGCGCATTGATCGTGGTTGAGGGCCTGTACAGCGTATTTGGCGATGTCGCGCCATTGGCCGAAATCTGCCGCCTCAAGCACGAGTACGGTGCCTATCTGCTGGTCGATGAGGCGCACTCGCTGGGGGTGTACGGCGCCACCGGTCGCGGTGTGGCGCAGGCGCAAGGCGTCGAGGATTCCGTCGATTTCACCGTCGGCACCTTCAGCAAGAGCCTCGGCGCGACGGGTGGTTATTGCGTCAGCAACAACCCGGTACTGCAACTGGTGCGGTATACCAGCCGGCCTTTCATTTTTACCGCTTCGGCCAGTCCGTCCGTGGTTGCCACCGCGCGCGAGGCCTTGAACCAGGTGAGCAACCGTCCACAGTTGCGCGAGCAACTGTGGCGCAATGCGAAACGTCTGTACGCGGCGTTCCAGGACATGGGGTTGAATCTCGGGTGTACCGTGCCGAGCCCGGTGTTGGCGGTGCGCTTCAGCCAGCGTGACGAAGCGTTTGCGTGCTGGCAGGGTCTGGTCGAAGCCGGTGTCTACACCAACCTGATGGTGCCGCCGGCATCGCCCGACGGCAGCAGCCTGCTGCGCGTCAGCGTGAGCGCCGCGCACACGCCGGAACAGGTCGAGCAGATCATCGCCGCGTTCGCCAAGGTCGTGATGCCGGTGCAACAGCGCGCCGCGGAATCGGTGTCGGCGGCTTGATTGCTCAGCTCGGCGTGCCTGTCGCGCCGCGCTTGCTGCCGCGAATCAGCCATGCCATCGCCAGCGGTGGCACCGCGGCAGCGGTGGCGGCGGCGATGCCGGCGCCGATCAGGCCCAGCCAGAACGTCAATGCGACAAACGCGGCGAGATAGATGCCTGCGGACAGCGCGTAAATGCGCAACACCTTGCCGGCACGGCCGATCGCGTAGGCGGCTGAGCGCAGCGACGACGAGGTCAGGTCGAAGGTTGCGGCCAGCAGCATCAAGGTGAGCACTGGCGCGGCCGCGAGGAATTCCTTGCCGATCAGCGCCGCCAGCAGATTGTCGCCAAAGAAATAGCCAGCGGCGACGAACAACAGGCCAAAACCACCGCCGAGCAGCGCGGTGCGATAGGCGACCAGATCGAATGCGGCGCTGCCCTGATGCCAGCTTCGGGTGAGATCGAGAAACACGACCTGGCGAATCAACACAGCCGGCTTCGAGAGCAGGCTCGACAGCTCACGCGCCAGGCGCAAGAGACCTGCCTCCGCTGGCCCCAGCAGATAGCCGGCGAGCACCGTGGACACGTGCTTGGGCACGATATCCATGTTGGATTGCCAGTACGTGACCCACAGGAAGTGCCGCAGTCCGGCGAATTCGTCGAGCTTGCTGTCCTTGACGTTCTCGCCATCGGCGGGCTTGCCGATGCGTAGACGGTATTCGCGCCGTCCGCGCCAGCTCAGGTACACATTTTCGACGACGTAAGCCAGCGCCCAGATCGCGACGAATATGGGCAGCGGCGCTTCCAGCCACCACGCGATGACGACCCCGAAAAACCGGATGGTCGGGCCGATCGCCATCTGGCGGCCGAGGATGTCGAACTGGTCGAACAAGCGCAGGATGCCGTTCGCGGTTCCGTTTCCGGTTGCCAGCAGAACCAGGCTGTAGGCGGTAAGCAGCAGCACATGGCTCGGGTCCATGTTCAGCGACGGCCCGATCACCGGAGCGACGATCAGCGCAAGCGCGGTTGCGGTAAGACTGGCCTGGCGATCGACGCGTCGGCACACCACGACCAGGCGACGCAGCGTGCGGGTGTCGCCGGCATCGTGTGCGGGCACGCCATAGCGGACCACGGCTTCGAACGGCTGGAAGTTGAGCAGGCCGCGCATCAGCAGGGCATAGGCGTGCATCAACACCACCATGCCGAACTCGGTTGGGCCGAGCGCCCGCGCCATCAGGGTTGTCGCGCCGAGCGACATCACCGCGGCGACGCCGCGGCCGCGCACCAGCAGACCCAGATTGCCGAGTACCCGGCGCATCGGGCTTTGTGCGCGTGCGGCGCTGCTGTCAGATTCGCTCACGCACTTTCCCCTGGGCAGACTCAAGCAAGCGGATCACCGCAGCGCATCGAATGATCCGAGGCAACATTTATCGAAACGCACCACGGCGGTACAGCCGCCACAGCACCGGCCAGGCAAAAACCAGTGGGAAGCGGCGTTGGCGCGGGTTGAGCGTGACGTTGTGGCCCGAGTGGCGTTCGATTTTCCACAGAATGTAGTCCATCGGTGCGTCGAACATGGTCGCTGCCTTGGCCACGCGGGCGACCGACAGCACTTTGCCCTGCCAGCGCCGCAGCCGCCACGCAATGGCAGCGCACCGGCGCGTGCGAGTGCTGGTATGGTGCTGCCATAGCGTTGTATTGCTGTTCGCTACCGGACGCAATCCTGCAGTGTCGATCAGGCTGGTTAGCCGCTGATAATAATCCAGGTCGGCATCGACAAGCCCATCGCTGTAGCCCGACTTCTCGGCGCGCAACTCGCAGCGGTAGGTCAGGTTCAGCCCGCCCACCCAAAGTGCGCGTGTCGAGAGCGGCGTGGCCAGCATCGGCACGGCGCGGCGGATGAAGGTACTCGCTGCGTCCGCCAGTGCTGCGAGTACACGTTGCCGGGTGATGTCATCGCGGCAATACGCCAGCTTGCACGGCTGCGCAAAACGGGCCCAGAAGTAGGAATGGAAGTCGCGCTGCATCGCCGATTCGAAGCGATCGAGGCGCAGCGTCGCGCATTTGGCCAGCTTGTTGCCGGCGGCAACGTGATACACGTTCGGCGCCAGTAGACGGCACAGCAGCGCCTGCCACCACGGCATCGGGCGGTAATCATCGAGCAGGGCGTAGAAATCGAGCACGGTGTCGCGCGTCCCGCGCAGGTACGAGCCATAAACGAGCACGGCGGCGAGCGAAGCACCAAAGCGCGCGTGCAGCGCCTCAAGAAATGGTGCGACTGCGCTGTCCTCGGCCAGACCTTCGCCGCCGCACCGTTCGGCCAGCAGGACGCGCAGAGCGTGATGGCTGTCTTGCTCTGGTGTTGGCGGCGATGCAGCAGCGCGTTGCGTATCGTGCTTGCGACGCAGCAACCGCGTGATCAGGGAGGACATGGGTTGGTATCGCCACTCGAAAGGTTGGATTGGCGCGCTGTGCAGTGGCGGCTGAAACCTGGCCGATCAGGCAGGTGTTGGTGTGATTTCGGCTTGTGGCACGACGGCTTGCGGGCGATCATGCGTCAAGCCCGACAGGCTCCTAGTATAGGTAACCAACGCGCCACGGTAAACTGCGGAGCCATGCGCCTTATCCACATCACCGACCCGCACTTGACGACCCTCGATGCCTGGTCGCTGGCAGGACTGCGCGGCAAACGCTGGCAGGGCTATTTATCGTGGCAACGCAATCGTCAGTGGCAACATCGCCGCGATATGCTGTCGCGCTTGATCGAGGCCGTGCGCGCCGAGAACGCCGCGCAGTGGCTGGTGACCGGCGACCTGGCACAGATCGGCATGCCCGGCGAGATTGCCGCAGCAGCCGACTGGCTGCGTGCTGCGGGTTCGCCCGAGACGATTTTTCTGATCCCCGGCAATCACGACGTGTATGCCGCCGACTCGTGGCCCGCAGTGCGCACGCACTGGGCCAAGTACCTGCACGTCGAGACCGGTACCGATTCAACCGACCCAGCAGCGCCTTATCCGGTGGTGCGCGAATGCGCTGGTGTGGCATTGATCGGGCTTAACTCTGCGCTGCCGACGGCGCCGTTTCTCGCCCGCGGCGCATTGGGCGACGCGCAGCGTGAGCGACTGACGGCAGTGCTCGCCGACGTGCATGGCCGTGGCCTGCTCAGTGTCGTGCTGATCCACCATCCGCCATTGCCGGGCTTGACGCACTGGCGCAAGGCGCTGGCAGATGTTCGCGCAATGCAGGCGCTCATGCACGCGTTGCAGCCCGGCATCGTGGTGCATGGTCATGAACATCGGAACTTTGATGCCCGATGCGTTGCAACCCGCATATTCGCCACGGCCTCGGCTTCCAGCGTCCGTGCGAAGCATTTTGCGTCGTACCGGGTGTTCGATCTGCACCGTGATGCCAACGGCTGGGACATCACGATGACGTTGAAGCAATTCCAGCCGGGGCCGCAGGACGCGTTCGTTATCCGCGAGCAACAGACATGGCGCCGTGATTTTCCGATGTAGCCCGGGTTGAGGCCCACAGGGCCGAAACCCGGGGCCGCCGCAAACATCCATCCATACATCGCAACCCGATCCCGAGTGTCGAGCGGCACCCTTAGCGCGCGCGGTTGAGCCCGCGCACCGCCAGCATCAACAGGAGCAATTCGGGAGCCATCGCCGCAACGAACGGGTTGAGCTCGTACAGCATCGACAGGTGGCCGATGATCTGCTCGCTGAGGTAGAACGCCATGCCGATGCCACCGCCGAGCGCGATCCGTTGGCCCACCGATACCGAACGCAGCGACCCCATCACGAACGGCAGGCCAAGCAGCGCCATCGCGATGATGCCGACTGGAATGCTGGCCATCTGCCAGAATGCCAAGCGGAACTGGTGCGAGTTCAGGCGATTGTTTTCCAGGCTGACGATGTAGTGCAGCAAGTCGCCGGGCGACAGCGTGGCCGCCGGCTGGATCAGGTTTTCCAGCTGTGGCTCGGACAGGAAACTGCGCCAGATGCGACGATCTTCGACCGTGGTGGTTGCGCTTTGTGCGTTGATTTCGCTTTCGGTGACGTTGTACAGCAACCACTCCTCGCGGTTGACGATATCCGCGCGCTCGGCGCGGATCAGGCCGATAAGGCGATCGCGCTCATCGAGCTCGTAGATTTCCAGGTCGGTCGGAATGCGGCCCATCACCACTTCGCCGACCCGCAGCAGGCGCCCGCCAGTGCGCGTCCAGAACTCCGAGTTGGAGCCGTCCACATCGGTCTGGGTAACTTCCGCACGCAAGCGCAATGCCATGCGCTCCCAGTGCGGTATGCCGTAAGTCTGCGCGACAAATGCCAGCAGTATCAGCAATGCCGCAGCACCGGCCACCGGCCGCGCCAGCCGCGATGGCGACAATCCGGCAGCGCGCGCGGCGGTCAACTCGCGGTGATTGGCCATCGCGCCCAGGCCGGTAAGGCAACCCAGCAATGCGATGACCGGCAGGATGTCCAGCAACTGACGGGGCAGGGTCAGCAGCACGACTTTCAAGGCCGAACCGGTGGTGAAGCCGCCTTGGCCAACATCCTCCAGTTGCTGGCTCAGCGCCAGAAAACTGAACAGGCCAGCCAGCAGCATAAATACCGGCAATACGCCGAGCAAAAACCCGCGTGCGACGTAGCGATCAATCAGGCGCATGCGACTTCGCCGGTTTGCGCCGCAGCAATGCCCGCCAGGGGACATACCAGACGATGATTGCCAATGCCAACAGGCCAGGTACCCAGGCGAGAGTCGGTACGGTGCCTTGCTGGACGTTGGTGCGGGTGATGTCGAGCAGGTTGTAATACAGGGTATACACGATCAGCGCCACCAACATCCGGGCATAACGACCCTGGCGCGGCCGGCTGCGGCTCAGCGGCACCGCCAGCATGGCCAGCAACAGGGCGGACATCGGATTGGCCAGGCGCCCCTCGAATTCGGCTCGCTCGCGCGGGCCGTTTGCGAAGGCCAGATCGAAGGTGGACATGAGTTTGGGGCGGTCGGCGACCGGTTCGGGTAGCTTGATCGGCAGACGGATGGCGAACTGCGCGAATTGTGCGAATACATCGCGGCCTTGCGCTGTGCGCTTGAACACACTGGCGTCCTGCAACAGCAGCTCGTGATGGGTATCGGTGACGTGCGCCACGAATTTGCCCTGGCGCGCTGAAATCACTTGCAGGCCTTCAGCGTTGCGGGTGCGCACGAACACCCCTTGCAACTTGTCCAGCGAGCCGCTGGTAGTTTCGATGAACACGGTGCGGCCACTGTCGGAGTAGCTGTAAAAGCGGCCCGCCTTGATCCGGTCGATCTCGGAGCTGGCTTCGGCCTCGGCTTTGAGGGTATATAGCGTGCGATAGGCAAGCGGGCGAATCACCGATGACAGCAGCCCGACCAGAATCGCCAGGATCAGCGCCAGTCGCAACATCGGCATCACGATCTGCAACTCGCCCATGCCCGCAGCACGCAGTGCGTCCATCTCCGAGTCGTTGTACAGCCGGCCCATGCCAAGCATTACCGCGACGTACAGTGCGATCGGCAACAGCACTTCCAGCGCGATGCTGGTCTTGAGCAAGGTGAGCGCGGCGATCTGGCCGGCGCTGAGCAGACCCTGGCTGGCATCGGTGAGAAACACGGTGAGGCTGTAGGTCATGAACACGACCACCAGCACCACACTCACCGCTGCGAATGGGCCGGTGACTTCGCGAATCAGGTAACGGTGGATGATCAAACGCGAGGGCTCCGGAAGGGTGTTGCGGCCATCATGGCCAGTGTCCGGCGGGCACTGCGCCGGACACTGCTATGATCGTCGCATCTGGCTGTGGGTTCAATGGACTTTGGAGTCTTGGTGATGAAGGGATACAGCGTGCCTGCCGTTTTGTGGTCGATGTTGCTGGCAATGCCGCTCGTTGCCCACGCGACCAGGTTCACCTTGCCGTCCGAGCGGCCGATCGTGGTTCGCGCCGATTCGGTGGCCAACGACCCGGAACAGAACATCACGCGATTGCATGGCCACTTTTCCATCGAGGGCTCCGACTGGCCGATGCAGGCCGACGATGCCGCTGTGTACGGGCCGCTGGAAAATCCGACCCGTGTTCTGGTGACCGGAAAGCCGGCGCGCATCTGGGTCAAGAACAACGGCATCGAGCGTGATGTGATGGCCGAAGCCGACGAGATCGAGTATACGCGCGGCCTGGAAGTGTTGCGATTGCGCGGCAACGCGCGCCTGGTGCAGGGCGGAAGACGTTCGTTGGCCGGCGAGTATTTCGAATACGACCTGAAGTCCGAGAAAGTGAGCCAGGGCGGCCCGGTGCGGATCAGCATCCTGCCGTCGAAGCCGAAGTCCGATGACGCTGAAGCGGATGCTTCTGCGTTACCCGAGCAACAATCGCGATAGTCGCGTTGTCGGATCCGACCTGCCTCAGACAGAACGTGTGGCGGGTGTAGGTCGGCTCAAGCCGCACAGCGGCGGAGCCGACAACGAACGTGTACCTCAGGCAGCCTCGGCCTGCGCCTTGCGCGGGCCATTGCGCAGCGCGTCACGCACTTGCGCGATCACCAGATCCACTTCGGCCGACGTGACGGCGAAATGCGGGGTGAAGCGCAACGAGTTGGCGCCGCCATGGATCACGCCGATGCCGCGCTCGCGCAGATATTCTTCGGTGGAGCCGGTGCCGTAGCACTTGAACGCGTCGGAAAGCTCGCACGAGAACAGCAGGCCGGTGCCCTGTACCTTGGTGATCAAGCCGCCGAGATCGGCTTTCAACGCATTGAGCTTGTCGACGAACTCGGCGCCGCGCTCGCGGATGTTTGCGCGCAGTTCGGGCGTGATGCCTTCGAGTACCGCTACCGCCACATCCATCGCGCGCGGGTTGGTGGTCATGGTGTTGCCATACACGCCTTTGCGATAGAGCCCGGTGGCACGCTCGTTGACGGCCAGCACCGACAACGGGTATTGACCGGCGTTGAGCGCCTTGGAGTAGGTTTCCATGTCCGGTGGCTCCACCGCCTCGAAGCCCGGGTAGTCGATGATCGACAATACGCCGTGCGCGCGCAGACCGGCCTGGATCGAATCGACCAGCAGCAAGGTCCCGTGTTCGCGCGTGAGCTTGCGCGCAGCGGCGTAGAACTCCGGTGTGACCTGACGGCCCGGATCGCCTTCGCCCATCACCGGCTCCAGGAACATCGCCTCGATATACCAGCCATTGGCATCCGCATCGACGAAGGCTTGCTGCAATTGCTCCACCGAATACGGTTCGATGGTGATCAGTTGCGGCTCGTGGTGTTTCCAACTCGCGAGATGCTTGGCATAGGTGGGACGGGTCGAATCCGAATACAGCGCCGGCAGTTCGGTGCGGCCGTGAAAAGCGCCCTTTACCGCGATCCGTTTGACCTTTTTGCCGGCGTGCCGACCGCCTGGGTCGGTGTGCAGCTTGGTGTTGACGTCGGCGATGCGGCCTGCCAGCGATACCGATTCGGAGCCGGAATTCAGGCACATGAAATTCGCATAGGGACAGCCGCCGCGGCTGCGGCCAAGCTCGCGGCGCAGCGCGCGTTCCAGACGCAGTTGCGACAGGTTCGCGGTCATCACGTTGGCCATCACCTGCGGTCGGCACATGGCCTGCATCACGGCAGCCGGAGTGTGGCCCGCGCCGAGCATGCCGTAGCCGCCGTTGTCATGGATCACCGCGCCCTTGAGGGTGACGATCCACGGCCCGCGCGCGGCCAGCGCGACATAGGGATTCACGGCGTCATCGGGATAAAAATTGACGAAGCCGGCCTGCACGGCGGCAACCTGGGTTGCCTCGTCGGCGCGCAGGATGTCCTCGAACTCGCCGCCGGACAATGCCTGGAACTGTTCCAGCGCGGCGTCGATGGCCTCGACCAGTTCGGGAAACCGAGTCGCCATGTGTTCGAGCGTCGCATCATCCAGGCCGCGCGTGCGGGCAGCGCCGCCATAGCCGCGTAGCGTGGCAAGTTTGCTCAAAACCGACGGCGAGGTGTGCTGGCTCATGCTGGGTCTCCCGAATCAATGGCGGTACGCGGGGCTTGCGGTGCGCTGCGTGTTGCTAGCGCAGGGCCGCACAAACAATTGAAAAACAGTAAGTTATGGCAATAATACCATGCGTTGGGCGTGCGCATAACCCCTCCATTCAGAGATGGAGGGCGCTTTGGTTTTGTCGGTCGACTCACGCGCAGCGGAGCCGACACCAATAACCCGGTGCGCAACTGGTCGGCAAATCGACCTGTCGTCGTTGCGTGCGCGCCGTTGTAGCCCGGATTAGCGCGCAGCGCGTAATCCGGGGGCTCGAGCAAATCACCTCACGATGACAGCTCGCGACTCGACGCCCAGTCACGATGGAGCTTGTCGCCGCGGCCGGCAAAACACGTCACAACAAATCGCCGCCGGCGGAAAGCTGGCTTTCCATGCGGTCGCCGACGCCGCCAATCTCCAGAATCAAACGGTCGATCTCGGCGGCAGTGAGAATCGCGTAAGGTCGGTTTTCGCATAAATGCAGGTAGGGCACGCCATCGAGCTCGCTTACCGCCAGGTAGCCGGTGTGGCTTTCCCAGTTGAAGCGCAACGCGCGCTTGGCGTCCATGCCGGTGATCGGCGCAACGGCCGTGCTGAAACGCAGGTAGTGACGGCCATCCTCGTCTTCGATCTCGGACAGGAACAGGCTCTGGTGGCGTTGTCCTTCTTGCAGCGAAAGCTCCACGCACAACAGGTAAGGTTCGTTGGTGGTAAGCCGGTAGTTGTTGGCTACGTGGCTGCGGATCTGTTCGAAGGTGCGCATACGGGGCTCGTAACGGGTGTTGTGGATGGTTCAGTGTAACGCTTCGCTGCGGCATGAACCGAGCGCTTTTGTTTCCGGCCGGTGCGGGTGGGAGCGGGCGAGCAGGCGAACAGCCCTGCGCAAGCTTCGCGCGCAAGGCGTGTAGCCCGGGTAGAGGCCGCAAGGCCGAAACCCGGGATTGCGCACCTCCACGCCGTCCCGGGTTTCGCCGCTGCGCGGCTCTACCCGGGCTACCAAACATGCCGGTGTAGCCCGGGTTGGCGCGTAGCGCGTAACCCGGGAGTCCGCGACCATCACAACCGCATCGCCTGCGACGCCGCCCTATGACTGACCGAGCGCAGCGTCAGGGCGTAGCCCCGCGTAAACGCGCAGCGGTCGAAGGCATGGCCAGCGCAGCTTGCGCTGTAGCGAAGGGAGGCATCCGTCTGGGCGAAGCGTCAGGAGTACACGATAGACTGACGCCCATGGCGAACCCGTCGGCCAATGAAATCGCGATCGTGGCTGCCTTGCGCCGGCTCAAACGCGGCGAGGTGGTGGCCTATGGCGAGGTGGCGCGGCGCGCTGGCTTGCCGGGCAGGGCGCGGCTGGTAGCGCGCGTGTTGGCCCACGCGTCCGTCGATGACCTTCCCTGGTACCGGGTGCTGCGCGCCGATGGCCGTATCGCCTTCGCGCCGGGTTCCGCGGAATTTGTCGAACAGGTGCGGCGACTGCATGCCGAGGGCGTGAGCGTGTCGGACGGACGCGTCGGCACTGCGCTGGTGCGCAATTCGCTCGACGCGTTGCTGTGGGCGCCGCCGCCGTCCGCCGGCTGACCGGTCATGTGCGATCGTCTCTCGGGCTATCATGTCGCGCCACCGTCGAAAACAGGTTTCCCATGAATCCACTGCCTCCGATCACTAGCGCGTTGCTCTGGGCCAACGGCATCGTGTTTTTGCTGCAAAGCGCTATGGGCATGGGCGCATTTTCCGGATTGATGCTGTGGCCGCTGGGCGACTACCCGCTCGGTGGCGGTGAGATGGGCTCGCTGTTTTACCCCTGGCAGTTGCTCACCTATGGGTTCTTGCATGCCGGCATCGGGCATGTTTTCTTCAACATGCTGGCGGTGTGGATGTTCGGCGCCTCGCTGGAATACACGTGGGGGCCGCGCCGTTTTCTCACCTACTACCTCACCTGTGTTGCGGGTGCGGGCGTGATCCAGTTGTTGGTGGCCAGTTGGACCACCAGCGCGGGAATGCCGCCATATCCCACCCTCGGCGCATCGGGTGGCGTATTCGGCGTGTTGCTGGGCTACGGCATGTTGTTTCCCAAGCGCCAGGTGATGTTGCTGATTCCACCGATGCCGATGCAGGCGCGTACGCTGGTGATTCTCTACGGTGCGCTGGCGTTGTTTGCCGGGATGACCGGCAGCCAGCCGGGAATCGCGCATTTCGCGCATCTGGGCGGCATGTTGTTCGGTTTTGGCCTGATCCAGTACTGGCGCGGACGCTGGCCGTTCGATCGTCGTCGTCGCGGCGGCGGCGGCCCGTGGCGGCCGCACTGATCTGTGGGAGCCGTCCCGCCGGCGAACAATCTTGCGAAAGCGTCGCCCACAGGGTGGGCTCCTGCAGGGGGCATTGGCGCTTGTTTGCAGGAGCCCACCCTGTGGGCGACGGTCACGCGATAACGTCGCATCGGGTTGCCCACGGGGTGGGCTCCTACAGACAGGCTTCACGGTCGGCATCCCTCGTGACTTTTTGCGGCCTCAACCCGATGGGATACACAAGGGCTTGAATTACTGGCATAATGCCCGGCTCGCGATTGCTCGCGAGCACTTGCCCCACCGCATGCATCGGGTATGACGGGGGGCTGCGGCGTCGGCGCGGTACGTGCCGGCCGCATCCACAAGGAGTTTCCATGCGTCACTATGAAGTCGTATTCATGGTTCACCCGGATCAGAGCGAGCAGGTGCCGGCCATGATCGAGCGCTACAAGGCGCTGATCGAAGGCGACAAGGGCACGATCCACCGCCTGGAAGATTGGGGCCGTCGGCAACTGGCTTACCCGATCGAGAATCTGGTCAAGGCCCATTACGTGCTGATGAACGTCGAAGTGACCCAGCACGCGCTCAACGAGCTCGTCGATGGGTTCCGTTTCAACGACGCCGTGCTGCGCCACCTGGTGATCAAGCGCGAGAGCCCGGATACCGAGCAATCCCTGATCATGAAGACCAAGGACGAGAAGGGCGATCGTCGTCGTCGCGATGACGACAGCGATTCCGATGTGGGCGGCAAGAGCGACGATGTCGTTGTCGATGCCGTCGAAAGCACCGAAGCCGTCTGACCCCTTCCCGGAGAACACCCATGTCCAAGTTTTTTCGTCGTCGCAAGTTCTGCAAGTTCACCGCCGAGGGCGTAACCGAGATCGATTACAAGGATCTCGCCACGCTGCGTCAGTACGTCAGCGAAACCGGCAAGATCGTGCCGAGCCGGATCACCGGCACCAAGGCCAAGTATCAGCGCCAGTTGTCGATTGCCATCAAGCGCGCCCGTTTCCTGTCGCTGATTCCCTACTGCGACAACCACGACAACTGATCGTCCGCGGCGCCTCGCGCGCCGCCGGTCACCCCGTCCGTTCGGACAGCCATCGCGTTGCCGGGCCCGTGGCCCTGCTAACGAATACGGAGTAACACCATGGATCTGATTCTTCTGCAAAAAGTGCAAAATCTCGGCAATCTGGGCGACAAGGTCAGCGTCAAGCCGGGCTACGGCCGCAACTACCTGGTGCCCTACGGCAAGGCCGTGCCGGCGACGGCCGCCAACCTGGCCGATTTCGAGCAGCGCCGCGCCGAGTTCGAGGCCAAAGCCAATGCCGTTCTGGCCGAGGCGCAGGCCCGCAAGGCCAAGCTCGAAGGCGGTTCGGTCACGATCAAGGCCAATGCTTCCGCCGAGGGCAAGCTGTTCGGTTCGGTCAGCACCCGCGACATCGCCGAGGCGTTCACCGCCGCCGGCCTGCCGCTGGAAAAGAGCGAAGTCGTGATGGGCGAGGGCCCGCTGCGCCGTACCGGCGAGTTCGACGTGCAGGTGGTATTGCATGCCGATGTCGAGCTGATGGTCAAGGTGGTCGTGCAGCCCGAAGCCTGATCTCCGGTCTGCCGGGAATGACGCTTACTTTAGCGTCGTAGGTCGGCTCAAACGCCGCAGGCGTGGAGCCGACAGAATTTGCCGGTTAGCGTGTCGGCTCCACGCCTGCGGCGTTTGAGCCGACCTACGTGTCCCAAGGCGGTGCCTTCGGGTCCGACAGCTTGCAAGCCAAAGGCGCCTTCGGGCGCCTTTGGTGTTTGTGGGGCATGGTTTCGGGGTGCCAGGGTGCGCTTCTTAGGTGGCAACACCCGCGTTGTCGTGATGCTGCAATGCAACTGTCACATTGCCCGGATACGCTGTTAAACTATGGTTAACCAAAGTCGCCTCGCGGGGAACGTGCAAGGTGGCTTCAGGGGGTCGCATCGAACTGTCACTGGCATTGAGCGGGCTTGGCGCCGGCTCGTTCGAGGCATAACCATTGTTTGGCCAACGCATCGTTACGCAACCAAAGAAGGGTAGAGAAATGATCAATCGAAATCAGCTTCGTTTGTCGCGGCTTACGCTCGGCCTGATGGCCGCGCTGGCCACCGCGCCGGCGTTTGCGCAAAGTACTTCCGCTGCGGTTGGCGGCACCGTCTCCGGCGACGATGGCCGGCCGGTTGCCGGCGCGCAGATCACCATCCTGCATACCGAGTCGGGCACGGTCAGCCGCGTCACCACCGATGCCGAGGGCCACTACAGTTCGCGCGGGCTGCGTGTCGGCGGCCCCTATACCGTTACCATTCTGCGCGATGGCTATCAGCCGGTGGTGAAGGAAAATGTGTTTCTGCGCATCGCCCGCGATCCGCAGCAACTGGACGCGCAGATGGCGGTCAGCGTCACCACCCTGGAAAAAGTGGAAGTCAGCGGCAGTCGTGCCGACGATGTTTTCTCCGGCAGCAAAATGGGTACCGGGTCGACTATTACTCGCGACAAGATCGAAGGTTTCGGCTCGATCAAGCGCGACCTGCAGGATTACGCCCGCCTCGATCCGCGCGTGAGCCAGACCGACAAGGAACGCGGCGAAATTTCGGCCATTGGCCAGAATGTGCGCTTCAACTCGATCACCATCGATGGCGTGTCGATCAATGACACCTTTGGCCTCGAAAGCAACAACCTGCCGACGATCAAGCAGCCGATCTCGATCGATGCGATCGAGCAGGTCGAAGTCAACGTCGCCACCTACGATGTCACCCAAACCGCCTACACCGGCGCCAACATCAACGCCGTGACAAAATCCGGTACCAATGAGTTTCACGGCGGTCTGCTCTACGTCAATCTCGACGCTGACCGCATCGGTAACGACGATGGTCAGGGTTTCCGCGGCTTCACCAAGCAGGAGACCTACGGTGGCACCTTCAGCGGCCCGTTGATCCAGGACAAGCTGTTCTTCTTTGTTTCCTATGAAGATTTCAAGAGCCGCAATGTTGCGCCGGACCCTTTCCTGGATAACAGCGATGGGGTGCGCGGATCCAATGAGTTGATCGGCATAACGCAGTCTGTGCTCGACCAGATCAGCGGCATTGCCAGCAGCAAGTTCGGACTGGATACCGGCGGCTTCGACTTGAAAGCCGACACCAATGTCAAAGACAAACTGGTCAAGATCGACTGGAATATCAACGATAACCATCGCGCCAGCTTCCGCTACAACAAGACTACGCAGAGCGAGCAGTTCTTCCCGAATCTTTTTTCGGCAAACCGGAGTGGAGGAAGCGATGCTTCGCTTAGCACACAGTGGTATACGCAGGAAAAGTCGATCGAGGGTATTGTGGGTCAGCTCTACAGCGACTGGACTGACAATTTCTCGACCGAGGTCAAGTTCTCTTACCGCAACTTCGATTCGGCACCGACATTTCCGCAGCGGCTGCCACAGGTCAATATCCGGGTCGGCACCAGCAACGTGTTTTTTGGTACCGAACGTAGCCGTCATGCCAATGATCTGAAGACCGACACCTATAACGGCTTCTTCCAGGGCGACTGGTACTTGGGCGATCACACGATTCGTTTCGGTGCCGACTTCGAACGCAACGAGATATTCAATCTGTTCGTACAGAATGCATTCGGTAACTGGGTATTCAACAGTATCGCCGATTTCCAGAACAACCGCGCTCGTTCCTTCCAGCTCAACCAGTCAACCACCGGCGATATCAACGACGCCGCCGCCGAGTGGGCGCTGGAAAATTATGGTCTCTTTCTGCAGGACAGTTGGCAGGTCAATGACCGGTTGAGCCTGTTGCTCGGCGTACGTCTGGACATTCCCAACGTCGGTGCCAGGCCGACGTTTAACCAAGCCGTGCTTGACAAGTTTGGTGTTCGTAACGACAACACCATCGATGGGCAGGAGCTGTTCCAGCCGCGCGTCGGCTTCAACTACAATTTCGACACCGAGCGTAAAACCCAGGTACGTGGCGGTTTTGGTCTGTTCCAAGGCGCATCGGCCAATGTCTGGTTGTCCAACCCGTTCTCGAACAATGGTATCGGTCTGGTCTCCTTCGGTTGCGGTACCGGTGGCCTTGATGCGTGTCCGAACAACGCCGCTGATCTTCCCCAGTTCAACGCCGACCCCGACAATCAGCCGGAGTTCAGTTCCAGCGGTCAGCCGACGGCAAATGTCGACGTCGTTGACAAGGGTGTGCAGCAGCCATCGAACTGGAAGTTCAACATCGCGCTGGACAAGGAACTGCCAAATGGATGGGTGGCATCCGGTGAAGCGCTTTTCACCGAGGTCGATCACGCAATCCGCTACGAAGACTTGAATTTGGGTGATCCAACGACCCTCGGGCAAGACGGTCGGCAAATCTTCTGGAATGCCGCAGGATTGAATCCAACCAGTTGGCGCGCCGACGGAACCACGACGCGTTCCGTTGGGGCGACGTCCAACCGAGATCGTCGTTTCGGTAACGTGTTGATCGCCAAGGATACCGGCAAGGGTAATGGTCAGAGCTATTCGCTCTCGCTCAGCAACCCGACCAGCGAGACTTGGTACTGGCAGGTAGCTTATACATACACTGAGGCAAATGAGGTCAGCCCGATCACGTCGTCGACGGCCGGTTCCAACTTTGGCCTGCGTCAAGCATTCAATCCGAACGACGCCGCGGTGTCCACCGCCAACACCGAGATCAAGAACCGCATCACCGCAGCGGTCAGTTGGAAACATTCCTTCTTCAAGGACTACAAGACCGAAGTCTCGGCGTTTTACGAAGGACGCAATGGGCGCCCGTACAGCTATACCTTCGGCAACGATGCCAACGGTGATGGCCGAACCAACGATCTGTTGTTTGTTCCGCTTCAGCGCGGTGATGTGATCTTCGGTTCGCAGACGGAAGAAGATGGTTTCTTTAACTTCCTCGCAGCCCATCCCGGTCTGGCCCGTTTTGCCGGTGGCACGGTCGAGCGCAACAGCGCACGTTCGCCGTGGGTGAACAACGTGGATATGCGCTTCACCCAGGAGATTCCAGGCCTGTTCGAGGGCAACAAGGGCGTGTTGGTTCTTGACCTATTCAATGTTGGCAACCTGATCGACAAGGATTGGGGCCAGATTGATCAGGTTCCGTTCCCGTTTGGTCGCGGTGTTGCCAATTTCGGTGGTATTGATGCTACGACCGGCAAGTACGTTTTTCGCTTTGACACGCCCGGGGAAGTTACGCGCTTGACCAACGCGCAAGGCTCGACCCAGTCCTCGCGCTGGCAGTTGCAGTTGACCGCGCACTACACGTTCTAACCCGCTTCAACGTACGTAACACCAAAACGGCCGGCGCTTGCGTCGGCCGTTTTGTTTGGTAACCGTCCGCCGCTCACACGGCGGCGTGCGTTTGATCCCAATACAGCCGCGTACCGTTTTGATCCTGCCACGCCTGCCAGCGTGCCGAGATGATGCGATCGCCAGCGGCCAGCAGTTCGCCGTCGGCGGCATACAGCAGCGGCAGGCCTGCGCGCTGCCACGGTGGCACGGCATGTTGCTGCAACACGTGGCGCAGGCTGTGGTGATGGTTGCGGCCCGGCAGGCGGATGCGTTCGCCGCCTCGGCGCGCGCGCACCAGCAGCGCGCTGTCGACGTGTGCCGGCGCCGGTTCGAGTCGCAGGCTGCCGCCACCGGGCAACTGCAACGGTGTGTACGGGTCCCAATGCGCCTGCCAGTCGCTGGGCAACGGCGATTGTTCGATACCGACATGCAGCAGGTCGCGCCAGCGTTGCATGCGCACACCTTGCCAGCGGTACTGCGGCTGCGCATCGGTGCGTGCGTGCAGCAGTTGCGAATCGATGATGACGATCGCGCTGCCACGCAGCGGCGGCAGCCCTTGTTGTTCAATCCACAGGCGCAACAGCCGCGCACGCCATGGCGCTGGCTGTGCGAGCAGCGCGGTAACCGACACGGTGGCGGGGTCGCTTGCCAGTACGCCAGTCAGGCGAACGGCGGCTTCACTGCGCAGGCTTTGCGCATCCTCGGCCAGCAGCTCGGCGCTGCGCGCCAGTGCGGCACCCGCCTGCGGCCAGCGCTCGCGCAGCAGCGGCAACACACGATGACGCAGGAAGTTGCGGTCGGGGCCATGCTCGGCATTGCTCGGGTCGTCGATCCAGTGCAGCGTGTTGGCCTGTGCGTAGGCCAGCAATGCCGTGCGCGGCTGGTCCAGCAGTGGGCGCCAGATCGTGTTCGGTGCCAATTCACGCCATTGCTGCATCGCCGCCAGCCCGTCGCTGCCCGAGGCGCGCAGCAGGCGCAGCAGCACGGTTTCGGCCTGATCATCCTGATGATGGGCGAGTGCCAAGACCTCGTGTTCGGCAAGCTGCGCGCGAAACGCGGCGTAGCGGGCATGGCGCGCCGCGGCTTCAAGGCCGATGCCTTGATCATGATCGACGTTGACGCGGGCAATGTGCAGCGCCAAACCCAGATGGGCGCACACCTGTTGGCAATGCGCGGCCCAGTCATCGGCATCCGGGTGCAGACCGTGGTGGACATGGAGCGCACGCAGGCCGTGAGCGCGTGCCGCAGGCAGCGCGGCCAGCGCGTGCAGCAACACGCTCGAATCCAGGCCGCCGCTGAAGCCGACCACGATGGGCTGCGCTGGCAGCGCGTGCGGCAGCCCGGTCGGGTCGAAGCGGTTGGTGTCGGTATACGGTTTGCGCACGGACCTGGTTCCTGTGGCTGCTGTAGCGCGCGATCAGCGGTCATTGTGCGGCAACGCGCCTTGGTTCGAGCGCGCGCGAGGTTGAGCAGTCGCTTCTGTCAGGCGACAACGACAGAACCAACGATGTCGGGGGCCAACCCTTGCTCTTCGCTGAACTTCCGGTTCCGAAGGTGCAGCGCTTGTCGTTGCGGATAAATGTTACTACAATTAACCGTATGGAAATCAGCTTCGATCCGGACAAGCGCAGCCGCACGCTGATCGAGCACGGGCTGGACTTCGCCGATGCGGGGCGGGTGTTCGCCGGACCGGTGGTGACGTGACGCGATGAGCGCGCCGACTACGGTGAGCAGCGCTTCATCACGCTTGGC
The DNA here is from genome assembly GCA_002839995.1 of Gammaproteobacteria bacterium HGW-Gammaproteobacteria-4. GTDB lineage: Bacteria > Pseudomonadota > Gammaproteobacteria > Xanthomonadales > Xanthomonadaceae. Next base: position 110,561 of record PGZC01000004.1, read on the forward strand.
GTGCTGGATGGTCGAAGCGTGGTTCTGGTCTGGACGCCGCGCGGCGAGGCGCGCCGCATCATCAGTATGAGGAAGGCCAATGAACGTGAAATCGCAAAATACAGCCCCACCTTGGGTTGACCCGGACGATGCACCGGAACTGACAGATGCGGCCTTCGCGAAGGGCGCGTGGCAGATTGATGGCCGCGATGTTCCCCGTACGGAGGGCGAGAACGCGATGCGCGCAGCCGTCCGCCGCGGCCGTCCGCCCGGCAGCGCCAAGACGTCAACCACGGTGCGTTTCGACAGTGACGTGATCGCCGCGTTCCGCGCCACCGGGCGCGGCTGGCAGACGCGCATGAATGCGGCATTGCGCGAGTGGCTCAAACAACATCCGTCCTGATGCGGCCAGCACGGGCGCACGGTTTCGCTGCGCTCCACCCATCCCGTGGGCTGTGGCCGTTTTGCCCGGCAGTGCTCGGCCCGTCGATCAGCGTCCGATCCGGGTGCGGCAGCGCGCTCGAATCCAGGCCGCCGCTGAAGCCGACCACGAGCGGCTGCCGCGGCAGCGATTGCGCCAGGTGGCTCGGGTCGAGGTTGTAGTTACGCAATGCGCGCCCGAACAGGGATCCTGTGTTCGCAGTGATCGGCACTCGATACGCATTGTGCGGCATTCGTGGCGCCAACTCGACCCTTGCGCGGTACGGCTCGCACGAAGACCGATGCGGCGCAGCGAAAGGTGTCTTGCACGAAATTGACGCTGGTCAATTAACGATGAAATAACCGGCAGATACTTAGCGCCACAGAGGGATCGCTCGGGGAAAGAGCCGGTTCCCGAACCAAGGGTCGTTGCAGGATTCTCAACGCGGTTCGCTGTCTGACAGGACGTTTTGCCATGTTGTGGGAAAGCAACCACTGCATTGTCGCCCGGACGCAGGTGTCTGCGACGGGGCGTAAGCGTTGCGCCGCCATGCGCTCCGACAGCGTCAGCAACTGCAACGTCGCGCCAGGCCAGCCGCAGTCCCCTGACATCACCCCCCTATTTGTGCCGCAGCGCATGCAGGGTCCATGTGGCCCGATGTGCGGGCAACCCCTATTGGTGCGCGCTTCGTGCGCGTACTCGAAGCAAAGTCAGCAAAGGAGAGCAACAATGAAACGCTCGACACCGTTCCTCGCATTGGGTTTTTGGGTTGCGGCACTGGGTTTTGCGGCCGGCGTACAGGCCGGCGATGCTCAGTCGCTCCCCGAGTTAGGCTCTGACAGCGCCAAGAATACCGTTCAGGATTCGCTCGCCCGCGATTCCGTATGCACCGAGTGCCACGACGAGTACGACGGCCAATCGTTATCGGTCTATCAGACCCGCCATGGCGTCAAGGTCGATGAACGCACGCCGACCTGCCAGGCGTGTCACGGCGACAGCACGGCCCACGTCGACAACCCGAACAAAGCATCGCCACGGCCGCTGCCGGAGGTTGTCTTCGGGATCGCGTCGAAGCACAAGGCGGTATCGAATCAATCCACGCAGGACGATGCCTGCCTTTCCTGTCACGACAACTTCCGGGCAACGCAGCACTGGGCAGGCAGCGGCCATGAATCGGCCAACGTGAGTTGCACCGGATGCCATAGCCTCCACGACACCAACAAGAGCCTGCTTACCGCAGCAACCGAAGTTGAGACCTGTCTCAACTGCCATCGCAAGCAGCGATCAATACTCCGGAAGCGTTCGACCCATCCGCTTCAGGACACCATCCATGCTGACGGTGTCGGCACGATGACGTGCACCAGTTGTCACGGTCCGCACGGCACCGTCGGCGAGAAGCTGATCGACGCGAGCACGATCAACGGCAAGTGCTACGAATGCCATCAGGAAAAGAAGGCGCCGGTGCTTTGGGAGCATTCGGTCGTCAAGGAGAACTGCATCGCGTGCCATAACCCGCATGGCTCCAATCACGAAATGATGCTTGTCGCCAAGCAACCGCGACTGTGCCAGCAGTGCCATGAGCAGGGCCGGCACCAGACGATTGCGGGAGAGCCCAACAGCTTCCTGGTCGTGAATCGGGGTTGTTCCAACTGCCATGCATCCATTCACGGCACCAACAATCCTTCGGGCATCAAGCTCAAGAATTGAGCGTCGCCAAAGGCATTGAACAAAACCACAGAACAATTTCGTAGGGAGTACGTCATGAAATCCATTTCCCTTCAACGCGCGATACGTTTGACTCTCGGCTGTTGTGCGCTGCTAAGCGGTGGCTTGGCGAGCGCGCAGGACGGTACCGATCCCTTGCTCGACGAATTCGGCGAGGCGTTTGCGACCAATCTGCTGCTGCTGGACGTCCAGACCGTGGACCGCAAAGGCGACGAGGAAAATCTCGAACGCAACAGCGACGGACTCGGCGACAACGTGGTGATCGAGTTGCTGCGGCTGGGTGAACAGTCGGGGCGGTTTTACTACCTGCTCGAGGGCCGCGACCTGGGCCAGCGCGACCAATCGCTCGATGTGTCGGGCGGCGTGTACGGCAAACTGAAGGTCAAGGCGAGTTGGCGCGAGCAGTTCCGCAACTATACCGACGGGGTTTCCCTAGGTACCCAGGTACGTCCCGATTTCTGGGGTGTCGCAGATACCACACAGGCTCTGCTGCAGACCGGATTTCTTCCGCTGAACGCGAACCCCACGGCAACAGGCCAGGCGGCTTTGCTGGATCTGCTCGCGAATGCGCCAACGATTCCGCTGCAGCAGAAACGCCAGACCGGCGCGATGAGCGCAGAGCTTGCCCTGTCGCGCGCCTTGAGCATCCGCAGCGGCTTCAGTCATGAGGATCGCGATGGTCTGAAGGCAGTTTCGAGCGGAAGCTACCAAAGGTCTTCGACCGGCGCGACGGGCATTGGTGGTCTAGGCGAGAATTTCCGCCTCTATGGTCTTGAGTTTCCGATGCCGATCAACTACGAAACCTCGCGCATCAACGTTGGCGCGGACTACCGGGTCAACCAGTGGTTCGTGGATTTCGGGTTTGACTACACGAAGTTCGACAACAACGTCGATTCGATAACCTTCGACAACCCGCTGTTGTTGCTCGGCCAGAGCGGCGTTGTCGGTGGTGCGTCGATCCGGCAGATGGATCTGGCTCCGGATTACGAAAGCGTTGCGTTTACCGTAACGACGGGGTTGCGAGAGCTGCCACTCAACAGTCGACTGACAGCAACCTACTCCTACGATTCAATCACGCAAGACGACGCCTTTCTGCCGTTCGCCGCCAATCCCGCGCTCCGCGATGATGAGGGGCGACTGGTCGCCGGCCTCCCGCTGCCGCAGACGAACCTCGATGGCGATGTGAACACGCAGTTGATCAACGTCGTCCTCAGCTCGCATCCGATACAGCCACTGTCGCTCAATGCCCGATTCAATCGCTATGACTATGACAACAATAGCGACGTGATCACCTGGGATGGCTATGCCGGCATCGGCGAAAGCGTTTGGAAGGATTTCGACGGCAGTAGCCCAGCGCAGCAGCCTTTCCGTAACCGGGTGCCGGAATATACGCGCACCCGCTCCGGCCTGGAGGCGATCTACAGTTTCTCCAGCGCCGTGCGTCTGACCGGTGAGTACCTTTACGAAGAATACGACCGCAACGCGGACCGCTATGCCGACAACAGCGAAGACAAATACCGCGCGTCGCTTACCGTGCTTCCGGTCGATTTCGCGACGATCAAGGCCAGCGTCAGCGAAGCGCGCAGGGATATTGATGGGGGATATGCCGAAAGTCTGCAAAATGGCGTTCAGGATGAGTTCGCCGAGCTTCGAATGTTCGATCAGGCCGAGCGTAATCGCTCCCGCTTTGATATCGACGCTGACGTGGATGTCGGCAGCAATCTCTCCATCGGCATGTCGTATTCGCGCTACAAGGACAATTACGACAAGGAGTTCTACGGGCTGCAGGATTACAAAGGCGTACTGTGGTCGGTCGATGCGTCGTTGAATGTCGGCGATCGTGTCACTGCGTCGGCCTATTTCAATAAGGACAAGTTCGAATCGAATCAACGCAACCGTGGCAAATCGAATTCCGTCGGCGGCGGTGCGTTCGCCGTGCCGGAGAACGATTTCAACAGCAACCTCAACGACGAGACGCAGTCGTATGGTGCGGGGTTCGATGCGATTCTGATCCCGGATCGTCTGTCGTTGCGGGTCAGTCTGGACATCTCCGATGCGGATGGCGCGATCAATACGACCAACCCGAACTTCCTGGCCGGTACGACGACATCGGGGGCGCTGGCGCACCCGTTCCCGGATACCGAGGTAACAACCAGGAATTTCGTGGTTGCGCTCAACTACGACTGGTCGAAGAACCTGACCACGAGCCTGCGCTATACGTATCTGAAGCAGGACATCACCGACTTCGCGGCGGATCTGACCAGCCCATATCTTGGCCTTGTGCCCGACGCCCAGGGCAACATCCAAAGCCACCAGATATTCATGGATGCGCATCCGTTCGACTACAAAGCCAACGTCTACATGGCGACATTGCGGTACCGGTTCTGATTGTCGGGCAGCTGATATGACCAAGGCGCGGGCTTGAGCGTTTGTGGACATGGCCGGGCGATTGTGTGACGCTTGCCCCTATCAATAGCTGATTCTCGCGGGTTCGGGCTCGACCGCTGCGCCAGACGCGCCGATTTCACAAAACATTTTGTTATCAAGGAGCAACTCGTGAACAACAAGACATCTTTCATGATCATCGGTGTGGCGAGCCTCGCTTTGGTGGGGGCATGTCCCGCCCATGCCGAGGTCAACGCGGCACAGGCGCAGGCGTTGATGAAGGCCAACAAGTGCGGCCGCTGCCACGCGCCCGACAAGACCAAATCCGGCCCGTCGCTGAAGAAGATCGCGCTCGAGTACAAGGACGACGCCGATGCCGAGAGCAAGATCATCACGCAAATGACTACGGGCCCGACAGTGAAGCTCAAGGATGGTTCCGAAGAAGAACACACCATCATCAAAGAGAAGAACCCGGACAAGCTGAAGAATCTTGCGCAGTGGATTCTGTCGCACTGATCTTCCGGCAACCAACATTGCGCGGCGGCTGGAAGGCTGCTCCGCCTGGCTTGGTTTTGCGCGACTGCGGGCACCAATGGCGCTGGTTCGAACTGCTGCGCATGCCGCAGTTCGCGCAGGGTAGCGCGCCGATACGTTGTGCGCCGAAGCTTGAAGCTGAGGCATAGGGGAGGGAGAACATGGTCATGTTGCGCAGCAGGCTGGCAGTTTGGTTTGTGGTTGCGTGGTTCGGGGTTGCTGTCGGTCTGCCGATAGGCGTCGCTGCCGCCGGGGATGAAGATGCCCACGCTGGCCTCGACAACCCGACGTGTCTCTCATGCCACGACGGCGAACATGGCGACATCGACGTTCCCGGTACGGACGATGAAACGCGCACCTTGTTGCCGGTGGAACCCGATGCGTTCGCCGAAAGCGTTCACTCCGGCATGGAGTGCATCGACTGCCATCGCGAAATTACCGATGCCGTTGCCGAACACCAAAAAGCCGAGGGCGTCGATCCGCCGGATTGCGTGACCTGCCACACCGCGCTGCAAGAGGGCGCCGCCGGCGGTGGGATATCCGGCGACCGTGGCCGGATGAAGATCGTGGCGAACAATATCGCCTCGTACAAGGCCTCGTTCCACGCACTGCCGAACGAGGATGAGCCGGACAAGCCGAACGCTGTGTGCAACGATTGCCACAATGTGCATGCGTTCCGAGTGCCGCCGGCTGGAACCCCCGAGCGCGACCAGTGGCGTCTTGAGATCCCCGAGTTGTGCGGCACTTGCCACGACTACCAGTTGGAGGAATATGCCGAGTCGGTGCATGGCAAGCAGGTGCTGGAGGAGCACAACACCGAGGCGGCGGTCTGTACCGACTGCCACACCTCGCACAACATCGAAGCCAGCGCCTCGGATGTCGCCAAGTTGGCGATCACCGAGAGCTGCGGCAATTGCCACGAGGATCGCTATGCGTCCTACAAGGCGACCTACCACGGCAAGATCACCACGCTGGGTTATGACAGCACCGCCAAGTGCTTCGACTGCCACGGCAGTCACGACATCCAGCCCTCCTCGGACCCGGTTGCGCGGATGCATCGGGACAACCGGCTGGAATCGTGTCAGGAATGTCATAGCGGCCGCAAGGATGTGCAACTGGCCACCGCCGGCTTCATCAGTTTCAGCCCGCATGGCACGGCGGACGACTTTGATGCTTACCCCGAGATCTGGATCGCCGAAAAGATGATGATCGGCTTGCTGGTGGGCACGTTCGCGTTCTTCTGGCTACATACCCTGTTGTGGTTCTATCGCGAATACAAGGAGCGGCAGCAACGCAAGTCCGAGCCGCATGTGCAGATCGATGGCCTGGCAGCCGTTCCGGTCGGTCTCGAAGGCAAGCACTTCCGGCGTTTCAGCCGCACCTGGCGCATTGCGCACATCCTGTTCGCGGTCAGTTTGATGATTCTCACCCTGACCGGCATCCCGCTGTTCTACCCCGAAGCGCCGTGGGCCAAGCCGCTCATGACCCTGCTCGGCGGGCCGCATACGGCAGGCATCATTCACCGCGTCAATGCCGTGATCTTCTCGGGCGTGTTCTTCTGGCACCTGTTCTACATGGGCATTCCGATCGTGCGCGACTGGAAGAACTTCAGGATTTTCGGCCCGAACTCGCTGATCCCCGGGTTGCAGGATCTCAAGGACATCCTCGCGATGTTCAAGTGGTTCTTCGGCATGGGGCCGCGGCCGGTGTTCGATCGCTGGACGTACTGGGAGAAGTTCGATTACTGGGCACCGTTCTGGGGCGTCACCATCATCGGCGTCAGCGGTCTGGTGATGTGGATTCCGTACGTCGTCGCCAGGTATCTGCCGGGTTGGGTATTCAACGTCGCGCCGATCTTCCACGGCGAAGAAGCGTTCCTTGCGGTGGTGTTCCTGTTCACCGTGCACTTCTTCAACAACCACTTCCGCCCGGACAAATTCCCGCTGGATCGGGTGATGTTCACCGGCACCATGACCCTGGACGAGCTCAAACATCAGCACCCGTTGCAGTATCAGCGCTTGCTGGACTCTGGCGAATTGGAGCAGCACCTGGTTGATCCGCCGTCAGCGAAGTTTGTCGGTTTCTCGACGGTGCTGGGGTTCACCCTGATCGTGATCGGCCTGACCTTGCTGACCCTGGTCGGGATCGGGTTCTTTACCAGCCTGTAGGGAGTAGAACCTGCTTTGGATCCTGTCATGCCGCGGTGAGCGGCTTCGGGCAGGGGGTAACCCGCACAGGGATGTGCGGGGCCGCGAGCAGGGTGCTTTCGGCAGGCTGCCAGGGTGCGTTCTTGCGTGGTGTATGGATGCAAGTGCAGTCGGTCGCTGGCGCCTGGGGCGTCCGACCACCGCACGGAGTCCGCATGCCTGGTGATGGCCGTTTTTGCCAGCCGTCTACGTTGTCTGGACTCGGGCGGCGCGTGGCGATGGATCGCCTGGCGCGGGGTAGCTGCAAGCTGGAGCAGGGCACGTCGAGCGGAATTTTCGGGGAAATTGACGCGCGTCAATTAACGGCAAGATAACCAGCGGATACTTGCCGTCAACGGTTGGAACGGGGCTTGGTGCAAACGGTTTTCAGGTTCATCGCAGCGAGCACGGGGTCACCGATTTTCATCGCAGGAGGCTGTCGTGGGGATGATAGAACGCGTTTGGGCTGCTGCCGGTATCGCACCGGTCCAGTGCGCGGCGCCTGCCCCGCTGGCCGGGTTTGCGCTCGAGTCGCCACGTACCGATTCCCGCGGCTATTCCGGCAGCCCGTCCTGCAGCGGCGTCGCCGTCGATCTCGTATCGGGCCGGTCGCTGGCGCCTGCCGCCGCGCTGCGGACATGGCAAAGCAATCGAATGGGCCACGCGGTGTCGCCGCGTCGGCAAACCACAATGGTGAGCGCCGTGGGCGCACACGCGAAGCAAAGCAAGCAAAGGAGAGCAACAATGAAACGCTCTACACCGTTCCTCGCATTGGGTTTGTGGGTTGCGGCACTGGGGTTTTCGGCCGGCATTCAGGCCGGCGATGCCCAGTCGCTGCCGAATTTGGGGTCTGATGGCAGTACGGATGTCGTCAGGGATTCGCTCGCTCGCGACGCCGTGTGCACCGAATGCCACGATGAATACGACGGCCAGGCCATGTCGATCTACAGCACCCGCCACGGCGTCAAGGCGGATGAACGCGGCCCGTCCTGTCAGTCATGCCACGGCGACAGCGATCAGCATGTGAGCAACACCGCCGACGTGTCGCCGCGTCCGTTGCCGGAGGTCGTATTCGGTGCGACCCCGCATGCGAAGAAAGCGTCCACGCCCAGTGAGCGCAATGAGGCGTGCCTGGGCTGCCATGAGAGCGGCATGCGCATGCACTGGAAGGGCAGCGTGCACGACAACGAGGACGTCACCTGCGTCAGTTGCCACAAGGTGCATGCCCAGGAAGACCCGGTCATGGCCAAGATCACCCAGCCGGAAGTCTGCCTGACCTGCCACACCAAGAAGCGTGCCGAGATGCATCGGCCGTCGGCGCACCCGATTCTGGAAGGCAAGACGGCATGCAGCGACTGCCACAGCCCGCATGGTTCCAACGGCCCAAGCCAGCTGGTTGCCGCGACGCTCAACGAAACCTGCTACACCTGCCATGCCGAGAAGCGCGGTCCGTTCCTGTGGGAGCACGAGCCGGTGCGTGAAGATTGCTCGCTCTGCCACAAGCCGCATGGCTCGGTAAACGACAACCTGCTTACCAATCGTGCGCCCTGGCTGTGTCAGCAGTGCCATTTGGCGCAGTTCCACCCGAGTACGGTATACAGCGGCACCGGCTTGCCGGGTGCCAACACCCCGTCCGGTGCGCAGCAGATGCTGGGCAAGAACTGCCTGAACTGTCACCCGCAGGTACACGGTTCCAACCATCCCTCAGGCGCGCGCAAGACTCGTTAAGCGCATGCCGGCGCCGGGCGATGCGCCCGGCGCGTGATGCAGACACAAATCCATGGAGGTGTCTCATGTACGCCACAACAAATACGGCCCGCCAGCTCTCGCGCAAAGCCCCCGCAGGGCTCGGAGCGCAGGCGCCGCTGCAACGCGCACTACTGGCCAGCATGATTGCCGCAGCGTTGATGCTGCCGGCCATCGCGCTCGCACAGGACGATGAATCCGCTACCGATGAGCAAACCAGCAGCGAGAGCAAATCCGACGAGCTGCTCGCGCTGACCGAAACCAGGAGCATCTTCGAGTTCGGGTTCGGCTATATCAGCGACAACTCGTTCCGGTTCGGCAAATACACCGGCCTCGAGAACAAGGGCGGGTTCGGTGTCTTCAATCTCGATTACATCAATCGCGCCAGCTACGACGCGCCTGCCCGCGATTACGTGACAGTGCGCGGCACCGACATGGGCTTGCGTTCGCGCTCCATCGAGGTTGATGCCGGCCGTCAGGGCGATTTCCGGGTGCGGGTCAGTTATGACCAGATCCCGAGCTTCAAGAGCGATTCCGCGCAGAGCATGTTCGACGGGGTCGGTACCGACACCTTGACCCTGCCGTCGGGTTGGGTGCCATCGGCGACGACCGCCGGCATGACCCAACTGATCCCGAACCTCAAGCCGGTGGACATCAAGACCGAGCGCGAGCGCTTTGGCGTGCGCATGGACAAGATCCTGCCCGGCAACTTCGAGATCAGCACCAAGTACCGCTACGAAGAAAAGGATGGCTTGAAGTCGATTGCAGGGGTGTTCGGCAACTCTGGTGGCAACCCGCGCGCGGCGATCCTGCCCGAGCCGGTGGACTACAACGAGCACCAGTTCGATGCCGTGGTGCGTTACTCCGAGAAGAAATACCAGTTCGAGCTGGGCTACCACCTGTCGATCTTCGACAACGCAAACACCGGTCTGACCTTCCAGAACCCGTTCAGCGCGATCAATGGCTGGGTGTCTTCCACCGGTTTCCCGACCGGCTTTGGCGAAATGGCCTTGCCGCCGGACAACAAGTTCCAGCAGGGTACCGCGAAGTTTGGCTACAACTTCAGCGACACCACCCGGTTTGCCGCTGACGTGGCGATCGGCCGGATGAGCCAGAACGATACCTTCCTGGCATTCACCTTGAATCCGACCATTCTGGCCAGCATCACCGAGCCCTTGCCGCGCAATTCGCTGCAAGGCGAAATCAACACCACGGTGATCAACCTGCGGCTGAGCTCGCGCCCGACCCGGCAATTCAACTGGGGTGCCAGCTTCCGCTACGATGATCGCGACAACAACACGCCGATCGACATCTTCAACATGATCGGTGCCGACTCGCAGTTGCAGAATCCGGCCGACATCAGCAACCGTCGCCGCCTCAACCAGCCCTACAGCTACGAGGAAACCAAGTTCGGGCTCAACGCCGGTTACCGCCTGGATGAGGGTACCCGCTTCACTGCGGTGGCCGAACATCGCGAGATCGACCGCACATTCTCCGAGCGCGCCGAAACCCGCGAAAACACCTTCACCGTATCCGCCAGCCGCGGTTTTGGCGAGCAGTTCGACGGCAGTGTGCGCTATACCTACGCCGACCGCGGTGGTTCGCCGTACGACGGCACCGTGCCGTTGCAGTTCGGCTTCGTCGAGGGCTTCCTGGAGGAAGAGCCGGGTGGCTTCGAGTCGCCGCCGGCGCTGCGTCGCTTCACACTGGCCAGCCGCGAACGTAACCAGATCGGTGCGAACCTGTCGTATACGCCGATCAGCTGGCTTGCCCTGAGCGTGGATGGCAGCTACAGCAAGGACAACTACAACAAGAGCGAGCTCGGCTTGACCGACTCCAAGGTGCAGTCCTACACCTTTGACCTGTCGGCAACGCCGGTCGAGCAATGGACGACGTATGCCTTCTACACCTACGACAAGCTCGACAGCGACCAGAACGGCGTCAGTTTCCGCAGTGGTGCCAACCGGCTCGCGCAGGTGACCGATCCGGGCAACTTCTGGTCGGCATTCCACAAGGACCGGATCGACACGGTGGGCGGCGGGCTGGTATTCAAGCCCGATGACCAACGTTTCCGGTTCGGTGCCGACTTCGTGTACGCCTTGTCGAAGTCCGATATCGATTTCACCGCCGGCAGCAACCTGACCACGGCACCGCTGCCCACCAACACGGTGCGCATGACCACGATCAGTGGCTACGGCCAGTACCAGATGACTGACAAGCTGGCGGTCAAGGCAACCGTGTACTACGAGCGTTATCGCAGCAGCGACATCGCCCTGGACGGGGTGGAGGCCAACCAGTTGGCCAATGTGATCTTGCTGGGCGATCAGGCGCCGGACTTCAACGCGACGGTGGCAACGGTGTCGCTGATTTACAGCTTCTGATTGAAGCAGCGTTGTAGGGCCAGTGAAACCCGGGATGTTCTCATCCCGGGTTTCGGCCCTGCGGGCCTCTACCCGGGCTACAAAACACGCGCTGTCGTGTGTGAACACCCGGGACTGCCCCGATCGCCGCGACCGCTCCATTCGCGGCGCGATCAATTCGATCGAACCGTTAGCGTGAAGCCGGCATCGGCGAGATGCTGCGCTTCGGCATCCAGGTCGTTGCCGGTAAGCGGGTGCCGGTCCAGCCAGTTGCGTGGCGCGCGCAGATCCAGGTCGCGGGCGTCGACTTTCAGTTTCAGCCGTGGCTGCGCTTCGCGCTCGTGGCCGCGATGCAGCAGCACCGCGAGACGCAGCAACACGATCAGGCGCAACCCGGGTATCGAAAGTCGGTCAGGCAACGAATCGACGGCGTTGCGCGAGATATTGCGGCGTTGGCAGCGGATCAATACCGAGAGCATTTTCTGTTCCTGCCGCGAAAATCCGGCAATATCGGAATGCTCGATCAGGTAGGCGCCATGCACGTGATGCTGGCTGTGTGCGATGGCCAGGCCGATCTCGTGGATGCGGGCGGCCCAGGCCAGCATCCGCCGCTCGTCGTCGCCGAGTTCCCAGGTCATGGCGGTCTGATCGAACAGGTCGAGCGCACTGGCTTCGACCCGCTGTGCCTGTTCGCCGTCCACGTCGTATCGATGCATCAGAGCGGCAATCGAATCGTCGCGCGGGTCGTTGTCGCTGGCGCGGCCGATCAGGTCGTAGAGTATGCCCTCGCGCATCGCCGCCTTGCTGATTTGCATGCGCTTGAGCCCGAGTTCGTTGAACGCCGCCTGCAGCACCAGCAGGCCGCCAACGATGATGCTGCGCCGGTCGTCGGCCAGCCCCGGGAGGCGGATGTCGGCGACATGGTCGAAGCTGAGCAGCCGATCGCGAATCTGTTCGACCGCCGAGTCGCTGATCTGGCCACGCGACAGTTTCATCTTGCTGGCGATATCGCCGACCGCCTTGATCGTGCCGGATGAGCCGTACACTTCTTTCCAGCCGCGGTCGCGATAGACCGATGCGAATTGCTGAAACTCGGCCGATATCTCGGTGAGCGCTTCGCGCCAGCGTCGCTTGCTCAGCTTGCCATCGGCAAAAAAACGGCGGGTGGTGGCGATGCAGCCCAGTTGCAGGCTTTCGCGCTCCAGCGGTTCATAGCGCTTGCCGATGATGAATTCGGTGGAACCGCCGCCAATATCGATGACCAGACGATTGCGGCCCGACGGTGGGTAGCCATGCGCGACGCCGAGGTAGATCAGGCGTGCTTCCTCGCGCCCGGACACTACCTCGATCGCGTGACCGAGGGCGGTTTCGGCGGTGACAAGGAATGCCTGCGGTTTGTCCAGTTGCCGTACCGTGTTGGTGGCAATGGCGCGCACCCGATGCGGCGGAATGGTGCGGATGCGCTGGCCGAGGCGCGCCAGCGCATCGAGCGCGCGCGCCATTACCTCCGGGCGCAAACCACCCGTGCCGTCCAGGCCCTCGGCCATGCGTACGCTGTCGCGCAAGCGATCGACGATGCGCAACTGGCCCAGGACATAACGCGCGACCACCATGTGAAAGCTGTTGGAGCCGATATCGATGGCGGCAAGCAATTCGCCATCTTCGAGTTTGCTGCGCGCGTCGGGCATGGCTCAGGCCCGGGTCAGATCGAGCAAGTGGGTCTGCGCATTGTGCGGCATCTCGTCGGGGCCGTACGCGACGCGCTGGTAGCTGCCATCGCCCTGCAGCGACCACGAACTGGTGTTGTCGGCCAGATAGTTGGCCAGGCCCTCATCGAATACGCGCCTGGCCAGAACCGGGTCCAGGATCGGGAAGCAGATTTCGACCCGGCGCAGCAGGTTGCGATCCATCCAGTCGGCGCTGGCGCAGTACAGCTCGGGATGGGTGTTGTTGGCGAACCATGCGATGCGGGTGTGTTCGAGAAAGCGACCGACCACCGAGCGCACCGTGATGTTGTCGGAGATGCCGGCGACGCCTGGCCGCAGCGCGCAGGCGCCGCGCACGATCAATTCGATTTTCACACCCGCCTGCGAGGCTTCGTACAAGGCGCGTATCACCATCGGTTCGGTGATCGCGTTCATCTTGGCGATGATGTGGCCCGTGCGTCCGGCGCGCGCATGCTTCGCTTCGCGCCCGATTTTTTCGATGATGCCGGCATGCAGGGTGAAGGGCGCCTGCATCAGGCGCTTGAGTTTGATCGCCGGAGCCAGGCCGCTGACTTGCTGGAAGATCTGATGGACGTCGCTGCCGATGTCCGGGTGCGCGGTCATCAGGCCGATGTCGGTGTAGGCGCGCGCGGTGCCGGCATGGTAATTGCCGGTCGCCAGATGCACGTAGCGGCGCAGCTTGCCTGCCTCGCGGCGCACCACCAGCAGCATCTTGGCGTGGGTCTTGTGACCGACCACGCCGTAGACCACCTGCACGCCGGCTTCCTGCAGGCGATCGGCGAGCCGGATGTTGGCTTCCTCGTCGAACCGTGCGCGCAGCTCGATCACCACGGTGACATCCTTGCCTTTGCGCGCTGCCGCGATCAGGTGCTCGATCAGGGTCGCGTCGCCGCCGGTACGGTACAGCGTCTGCTTGATCGCCAGCACGTTCGGATCGAGCGCGGCCTGCTTGACCAGATCGAGCACGGCGTTGAACGCGTCGAACGGATGATGCAGCAACACATCGCCGTCGCTGATGCGCTGAAAGATATTGCTGCCCGCATGCGGCAACGGTCGCGGCAGCAGCGGCGGAAACTTGAGGTCGGGTCGATCGACCAGATCGTAGACCTGGATGGCCCGGCTGAGGTTGACCGGGCCGTTGATGCGATACACCTCTTTTTCGGTGAGCTCGAAGTTCTTGAGCAGGGTGCGCAGGATCGGACGCGGGCAGTGTTCGGCGATTTCGAGCCGCACCGCGCGCCGGAACCCGCGATTGGCGAGTTCGTCCTTGAGCGCGTGGGCGAGGTCCTGCACCTCTTCCTCGTCGACAAACAGCTCGCTGTTGCGGGTGACGCGGAACTGGTACGCGCCCTTGACCTTGATACCGGGAAACAGCTCATCGACAAACGCCGACAACACCGCCGACAGAAACACGAAGTCGTGGGCACCGCCGCTGATGCTCGACGGCACCTGGATGATGCGCGGCAGCGAACGCGGCGCGCGCACCACCGCGAGATGACCGGCGCGGCCGAAGGCATCCTTGCCTTGCAGCACCACGATGATGTTCAGGCTCTTGTTGAGGATGCGGGGGAACGGGTGCGCCGGGTCGAGACCCAGCGGCGACAGCACCGGCAGGATCTCGTCGCGAAAGTAGCTGCACAACCAGCGCTGCTGGCGCGCGGTCCAGCCATCGCGTTGCAGGATGCGGATGCCGGCCGCCGCCAGTTCCGGTCGCAATGCCTCATTCCAATGCTGGTACTGATCCGCCACCAGTGCCCGCGTGCGCTCATGAATGCGGGTCATCGCCGTTGCCGGGCTCAAACCATCCGGGCCGAGGACGCCGCCATATTCGAGTTGATGGCGAACGGCAGCGACGCGAATCTCGAAAAACTCGTCGAGGTTGGTGCTGGAAATGCACAGGTAACGCAAGCGTTCGAGCAGCGGCATGCGGGTGTCGGTGGCCTGCGCCAGGACACGCGCGTTGAACTCCAGTTGCGACAGCTCGCGGTTGAGGAACAGCGCGCCGTCGTGGAGGGTGGGTTCGGGTTTCATGGGGTCAGCCGATGCCGTGCATACGATTCATGTTGCCGACACTATAGAAGAAAAGCCGATGCGCGCCAGCAATCCGCGCCGACCTGCTGCTTATCTGCGCTCGCGAATGCATTCCGGGCCGAAGGCGCAGGTGAACCGGCTGCCGGTGCCGACCTCGCTTTCGATAAGCAACTCGGCGTGGTGCCGGCCCAGCACGTGCTTGACGATGCTCAGGCCCAGGCCGGTGCCGCCGGAATCGCGCGAGCGGCTGGACGACACGCGGTAAAAACGTTCGGTGATGCGCGGGATGTGCTGCGCCGGGATGCCGACGCCGGTGTCGGCGACGCTCAACATGGCGCCGCCATCGTCGCGCCGTTGCCAGCCGATCGTGATCTTGCCGCTGTCCGGGGTGTAACGCACGGCGTTGCTGACCAGGTTGGAGAACGCGCTGTGCAGTTCCTTGAGCGAGCCCGCCAGGTCGCAAGCGGCGTTATCCACGATCTGGATCTGGTGGCGACCACGGCTCAGTGCCTGCGCCTCGCGTTCCAGTGCGCGCAACAGGCTGGACATGACCACGGTTTCCTCGCTGGGCCGACTTTGCGCCTCGAGCCGCGACAACATCAGCAGATCCTCGACGATCTGTGCCATGCGATCGGTCTGGTTGCGCATTTCCTCGACGATCGGCACCCATTCGGGGTTGTCATCGGGTTCGAGCAGGTCGAGATAACCGTGAATCACAGTCAGCGGGGTACGCAATTCGTGCGAGACATTGGCGACAAAGTCGCGGCGCACCTGCTCCAGCCGCATCAGGGTGGAAATGTCGCGGACGACCAGCAACCATTGATCGTCGGTATAGGCGATCAGGCGCAGGCTCAGGCGCACGCTATCGTTGCCGGGTACGGCCAGATCGAGCAATGGCTCAAGCCGATCCGGGCCGTTGATCCATTCGAGCACCCGCGGCGAGCGCAACAAATTGGTGAAGCGGGCGCCCAGGTCGTGCGGATAACGCAGGCCCAGCAGGCGGGCTGCGGAGTCGTTGAACCACAGGATCGTCAACCCGGAGCGCTCCAGCACGACAGCGCCGTCCGGCACCGCGGCAGCCACCTGTCGGTAGGCGCGCAGAATGGCAGCGAGTTTGCGCTTGCGCACCAGCGATTCGCGCTGGCGCCGGTAGAGCAGGCTCTCCAGTTCGCCCCACACGCCGCGGCCGCTCGGCGCAATCAATCGACGTCGTTCACGCAACAGGCGCAGCACCCGCCACAGTCGAAAGTAATGCCAGGCCACCATGCACAAGGCGACCAAGGCGACGCCGGCCCAGACCGAACCGAGCAGCACGCGGCCGAACATGGCGCCGCCAAGCAGCAGGCCGGCCAGCCGCCACATCGAGGATTGCCAGGGTCGGCCCGGAAAGAAGCTCATGATCGAGTGGAATGGTATACCGGTGCCAGCATATCAGGGCGTGGCGGCCGGCGAGGATGCGGCATTCCCGTCAAACCGAGGTCGAGAAACGATAGCCCGAGCCGCGCACAGTCTGGATCAGCGCTTCGAGCCCATGCGGTTCCAGGGTTTTGCGCAGGCGTCGGATGTGCACATCGACCGTGCGCTCCTCGACGTACACATTGCCGCCCCACACGCTGTCGAGCAATTGCGAGCGCGAGTACACGCGTTCGGCATGGGTCATGAAGAAATGCAGCAGCCGGTATTCGGTGGGGCCGATCTGGATCGGGTCCTCGCCGGCAAATACGCGGTGCGCCGCGACGTCGATGCGCAGCTTGCCCGCCTCGATGGCGCCTTCCGCGGATTCCTCATGGGTGCGGCGCATCACCGCACGGATGCGCGCCATCAACTCGCGCGCCGAAAACGGTTTGACCATATAGTCGTCGACGCCGGCGTCGAGCCCGGAAACGCGGTCGTTCTCTTCGCCGCGCGCGGTCAGCATGATGATGGGAACGTCGCGGGTGATGCCCTCACGGCGCCAGCGACGCGCCAGTTCCAGGCCGCTGGTGCCGGGCAACATCCAGTCGAGCAGGATCAGGTCGGGGGCACGATCCGCAATCTGTGCCAGCGCCTCGCGCGCGTCGCTGGCGTGTACCGGTTCGTATTCGGCTTTGCGCAAGGCAAAGGCGATCATGTCGCGGATGGCGGGTTCGTCGTCTACGATCAGGATGCGTTTGCGCACGCCTGTCACCTGTTCATGTCTGTTTACGAGTGGTCACAGTAGATAACACTTTTATGACCGTTTCGTGACATGCCATTGTGGCGGCATTTTGCAGCGTCTGTTGGGTCGCCCACAGGGTGGGCTCCTGCAAAAAGCGATTGTGCCAACCTGTAGGAGCCCACCCTGTGGACGACCACACGGAACGAGCAATCAATCGTTTGCCACATGGTTCGCGGGCTACCGCGCCAAACCCCGGTGCTGTCGCTGGGTGATGCCCTGGCGTTGCATTTCGATGGCGATCGGGGTGATGTAGGCGATGCGGGCATCGACCCGTGCGCGCTGGATGTAGTCGAGATCGTCGCGCTGTTGCAGGTCGCGAAGCTGCGTCAGCGCGTCTTCCGCGCGGCCGCCCAGAAAGGCCGCTTCGGCGTAGGCTTCCGCTGCACGCAACGTGTCGCCGGCCAGTTCGCTGGCGCGGGCAAAGCTGCGTTGAAACTCGATATCGTAGGCGCCGAGCAACAACAGCGGGCGCAGCACTTCCTGCGCGCGCTGGCCGCTGGCGCGCGTACTGCGCTCATTGAGGCTGCGCGCATAGCCCAGCAGCACCGCCTCGTTGCCGGGCAGACGCGCCATCAACGCGTCGTAGCGGGCATCGGCTCGCTCATGCAGCCCCGCACCATTTTCCGCTTCGGCCAGTGCCAGTTCGGCCCAGTAGTTGTCGGGGAACTCGCGGCTCAGGGCGGACAGTTGCGCGATGGCGGCATTGGCACGGTTGGCGCGCATCAACGCCAGCGCTTCGCCGTAACGTTGGGCGGCGGTAAAGTCGTTGGGATCGGCTTCACGTTGCTTTTCGTAATCGGCTGCAGCCTGGATCGCCGACGGCGCGCTCAGTACCCGCAGCCGTTCGCGTGCCCACGCGAACAGCGCGGGATCGGGCCGGATATGGACGAAGTCGGCGCCCGCGGTCAGATCGCGCGGCAGCAACGGGTTCTGCGTGCGTGCATCGTTGCTGGCGAACGCGAACGTGTTGGCGAGTTCTTCTTCCATGATCCGTTCGGCGCGCTCGCGTGCTTCGACGATGCGGTTGGTGGTCACCGGATGACTGCGCAGGAACTCGGGTGGGCCTGCGCCGCCGGAGCGCGTCGCCAATTGCATGCGCGAGAAAAAGCTCGCCATCGCCTCCGGGTTGAACCCCCCACGTGCCAGCAACTGGATACCGATGCGATCGGCTTCCTGCTCGCTGGCGCGGGTGAAGTTGATCTGGCGTTGTTGCATCAAGCCGGTACCGCCGGCCACCGCCGCCTGCACCGCATCGCCGTTGCCGGTAGCGCCGATGACGATGCCGGCCAGCATGCCCAGCATGATCGGCAATTGATCCTTCTGCGCCGCTTCCACTGCGCGCACGATATGACGCTGGGTGACGTGCGAGATTTCATGCGCCAGGACCGCCGCGACTTCATCCTGGCTTTCGGCGGTGAGTACCAGACCGGCATTGACGGCCACGTAGCCGCCGAGCGTTGCGAACGCGTTGATGTCGCGCAAGCGGATCATGAAGAAGGTGAAATCCTTCTGCTGCCGGTCGCTGGCGGCGACCAGTGCATAGCCCAGCGAGTTGATCCAGCCCTCGATCAGCGGGTCTTCCAGCAGCATGCCCGATTCGCGGATCTGGCGCAGGGTGATGGCGCCGTAGATCGTCTCTTCGCGCGGTGTGATCAGCTCGCCGGCCGACGAGCCGATGTCGGGCAGGGCGTCCGACGCGGCCTGGGCGCGAGCGGGGTGATCGACTGCCATGACCAGCGCCAGAGCGATGGCGAGTGTGGCGACACGCAATTGCATTGAGTTGCCCTCGGGCGATTGCCGACCGTGCCAGTATCGGTCGGCGGGAGTTAACTCGGGTTGAACCATGCGCAACCGCTCGAAGCCGCTGCGCAGCAGGATTCAAGAGGTTTCCTGTTTTCTCGTGAGATAATGGGCGATTCTCACCGGGAGACCCCGTATGGCCGATGTGCTGATCTATACCTCCGCGATGTGCCCTTATTGTGTGGCCGCCAAGAACCTGCTCGCCAAGAAAGGTGCAGCGTACACCGAAATCCGGGTCGATCTGGATCGTGGCAAGCGC
This sequence comes from Gammaproteobacteria bacterium HGW-Gammaproteobacteria-4, assembly GCA_002839995.1. Classification (GTDB taxonomy): domain Bacteria; phylum Pseudomonadota; class Gammaproteobacteria; order Xanthomonadales; family Xanthomonadaceae. The sequence goes on from PGZC01000004.1 coordinate 129,911, forward strand.
GAGGAGATGATGGCGCGTGCCAAGCGGACCAGCGTACCGCAGATATTCGTCGGTGAAACCCACGTCGGCGGCTTCGACGACATGGTGGCGCTGGATCGCAAGGGCGGGCTGGATCCGCTGCTCGGTGGCGCGGCATGAGCGACCGTCTGGCCGAATTCACCGCGTTTCGGCAGCGGATGAACGAACGCATCCTCGCCCAGGACAACCAGGTGGTGCGGCGATTTTTCGCGCTCGACACGCAGACCTACAAGCCGGGTGCGCTCGATCTCAAGACCAAGGAAATGTTGGGGCTGGTGGCGTCGCTGGTGTTGCGCTGCGACGATTGCATCAGCTACCACGTGGCGCAATGCCACGCCGCTGGCGTCAGCCGCGACGAGTTGTTCGAAGCCTTCAGTGTCGGGCTGGTGGTGGGCGGCAGCATCGTGATTCCGCATCTGCGCCGCGCGGTGGATTTCCTCGACCGGCTGGAGTCGGGCGATCAGGTAACGCCAGAGGCGCATGAGCACGGTTGAGGGGCTCGGGGCTCGGGACGACAGGCTTGCGAAGCTTATGTAGGTCGGATCAAGCGCCGTAGGCGCGGATCCGACCGGTACTTGTGGCACTGGTGGGAGCGTCCGGCGTTGCCGTTGTCGGCTCCACCGCTACGCGGCTTGAGCCGACCTACGACTCGCGATTCGACAAGCTTGTGAACTCGTGCTTTGAGCTTTTGTCTTTGAGCTTTTGCTTTTCCGGGTCCCGAGCCCAGATTCTTTGTATCACCATGTTTTTAAAGGAAATATAAATCATCATGAGTCAAACGATTGCAGTTATCCGGGGCGATGGAATCGGCCCGGAAATCATGGATGCCACTCTGGAAGTGCTTGCTGCCATGGGCTTGGGTCTGGGCTACGAGTTCGTCGATGCCGGCATGGTGGCACTGGAAAAGCACGGTACCTTGTTGCCGCAGGCCACGATGGACACCATCACCCGGCTCGGGGTGGCGCTGAAAAGTCCATTGACCACGCCGGTTGGCGGTGGGTTTTCTTCGATCAATGTGGCGTTACGCCGGCACTTCGACCTGTATGCCAACGTGCGTCCGGCGATCAGCTTTCCCAACACCCGCTCGCGTTACAGCGACATCGACATCATCACGGTGCGCGAAAACACCGAAGGTGCCTACAGCGGGGAGGATCAGTACCTTTCCGAGGATGGCGAGGTGGCGACGTTGACGCAGAAGATCACCCGCCGCAGTTCCGATCGGATAGTGCGCTACGCCTTCGATCTGGCGCGCCGGATCGGGCGCAAGAAGATTACGGTGGTGCACAAGGCCAACATCCTCAAGACCACCTCGGGCCTGTTCCTGAAGGTGGCGCGCGAGGTGGCGCAGCTATACCCCGACATCGAATGCAATGAGATGATCGTGGACAACACCTGCATGCAGTTGGTGATGCGGCCCGAACAGTTCGACGTGATCGTCACCACCAACCTGTTCGGCGACATCATTTCCGACCTGTGCGCCGGTCTGGTCGGCGGCCTTGGCCTGGCACCGGGGGCCAATATCGGCGCCAATGCGGCCATCTTCGAAGCCGTGCATGGCTCGGCCCCGGACATCGCCGGGCAGGGCATCGCCAACCCGTGCGCGCTGCTGCTGGCCGCTTGCCAGATGCTCGATCACCTTGGACGCGCCGATGCGGCGGCGCGCCTGCGCAGGGCCATCGTCGACACCCTGACCGCCAGGGACCGCCTGACCGGCGACCTGGGCGGCAGCGCCAGGACCGTGGATTTCGCCAGGGCGATCGCGTCGCGTGCCAGCGCCTGAGTCGATGCGGAGGCCCCGGGTTTCGAAGCACATGGATGTGCAAGTGCCGCGAGTGCATGGATGCACAAGAGCGGCCGGCCCGTTGGGCCTCAACCCGGGCTACAAAAGCCCGCGGGCCCGATTTTGCGCCGCCGCGCATCCTTTTGCCCGCTACCGCTCTCTAGTGGTGCTGGGGATCGTTGACGGCGGCGTTGCCGCGCCAATCAACGCGCCGAGCGGATACACTTGTGCACAATTGCGTCCGGCAGGTCCTGAACGGGCCTGATCCGGCATGTCGGAGATTGCCTTGATGAGCATGGTTACTGCACTTGCTGCCGCCACCAGCGATGCGCCTGTCGACGCGGCGCACCCGCACGTGGGCATGCCGCGGCTGGATATGCAAGGCAAGGCGGTTTCCTTTTTCGAGTTCTGGCCCAGTTGGCTGGTCTACACGCCGGTGGCGTTGCAATGGCTGGGCCTGTCGCTGCGCCATCGCTCGCTGACGGTGCCGTTGTGCGCCAATCCGGCGCTGCCGTTGTCGGGCATGGTCGGGGTGTCCAAGAGTTTGCCGATGTCGCTCGCCGGCGACCATGCCCGGGGCCTGATTGCGCCCTTCACGCGGCGGGTACGTGAGCCGGGACTGGCCTCGGCGTTGGAGGCGGACGCGGCCCTGGCGCAGGCGCGTGCGGCCGGGCTGGATTTGCCGCTGGTCGCCAAGCCGGACATCGGCTGTCGCGGTGCGGGTGTCCGCTTGATTCGCGATGTCGGGCAGTTACGCGCATATGTCAGCGCGTTTCCCGATGATGCGGCCTACTTGTTGCAGGAATTGGTGCCGTGGGAGGGCGAGGCCGGCATCTTCTACGTGCGTCGCCCGGGCCAGTCGCGCGGCGACGTGTTTTCGATGACCCTGAAGTACGCGCCGTATGTGCTGGGCGATGGTGTGCGCAGCCTGCGCCAGTTGATCCAGGACGATCCGCGCGCCCGCCAGATCGCGCACATCTATTTTGCCCGCCACAGCGAACGGCTGGACGACGTGCTCGCCGAAGGCGAGCCGATGCGTCTGGTGTTTTCCGGAAGCCATTGCCGCGGCAGCGTGTTCCGCGATGGCCGCGCCCACATCAGCGAAGCGCTGGTGAGCGCCATCGACCGGCTGTTCGCCGACCTGCCGGGCATGCATTACAGCCGCCTCGACGTGCGCTTTCGCGACATCGCGGCATTGCGCGATGGCCGTGATTTTCGCGTCATCGAAGTCAATGGCGCCAGCAGCGAGGCCACCCATATCTGGGATCGCAACGGCACCCTGGGCGAGCTGTATCGCACCCTGTTCTTCCAGTACCGCACCCTGTTCGAAATCGGCGTGCACCAACGCCGCCAGGGGGCCAAGCCGCCACGTTTGCGCGATCTGCTGCGCGCCTGGCGACACGAGCGCGCACTGACCCGCAACTACCCTTCAACGGATTGAATCGCCCGTGAACGCCGCCCTGCCGTCGCCATTCCTGTTTCCGCGCAAGCGTGGCCTGTCGTGGCTGGCGGGCATGGTTGAACGTTTGCTCGGGCTGAGCCGGCTCGACGCGTATTACCGGCATCGGCCGGTGGCGGCGGATCTGGATCAGTTCCTCGACTTCGCATTGCAGGCACTGGATGTTGGTCACGAGGTGCTGGGCCAGGGCATCGACGCGGTGCCGCAAACCGGCGCGACGGTGGTCGTCGCCAATCATCCCTTTGGCGGCGTCGAGGGGGTGTTGCTGGGCAAGCTGCTGCGCCAGCGTCGCCCGGACGTGAAGATTCTGGTCAACGACATGCTCTCGCGCATACCGGAACTGCGCGAGTTGTTCATACCGGTCAGCGTGCTCGACCCCAAGGCGCGGGCGCGCAACGCCAACGGCCTGCGCGAGGCCAACCGCCACCTCAAGGCAGGCGGGCTGTTGCTGATTTTCCCGGCCGGCATGGTGGCCAGTTACGACCTGCGCCAGCGTCGCGTCACCGAACGCGCCTGGAACCGGCTCGCCGGCCATCTGGTGCTCCGTTCCAGCGCCGCCGTGGTGCCGATGTTCATTGAAGGCCGAAACAGCGTGCTGTTCCATCTGCTCGGCCTGATCCACTTCCGCCTGCGCACTTTGCTGCTGCCTCGGCAAATGTTGAACCGGCGCGGCACCACGGTGCGTGTGCATGTCGGCGACCCGGTGACTGGGCCGGAGTTGAGTACGCTTGGCGACGCCGATGAAATGGTGCGTTACCTGCGTCTGGCAACCTATCTGCTGCCCAGCCGCGAAGCCATCGGGCGGCCGTTGCCGCTGCCGCGGCAGTTGCCGTTGGCTCCAGCGGTGGCGCGCGAGGCGTTGCTTGGCAATCTCGCCACGCTGACACCCGAACACCTGATGCTGCGCAACGGCGATATCGCGGTGTACTGTGCTCCAGCCGATTGCCTGCCGGCGTTTTTGCCGGAACTGGCGCGCCTGCGCGAGCTCACCTTCCGTGCCGCCGGCGAGGGCACTGGCCGGGCACAGGATGCGGATCGCTTCGATGCCGATTACCTGCACTTGTTTTTGTGGCACGAGGTCGATCACGAGATCGTCGGCGCCTACCGCATCGCCACCACCGACACGCTGCTCGCCCGGCGTGGGCTCGATGGCCTGTATACCCGCCAGTTGTTCCGTTACGACCGCGCCTTCCTCGACAGCCTCGGCACCAGTCTGGAAATGGGCCGTTCGTTCGTGCAACCGCGCTACCAGCGCAATCCGCTGGCGCTGGATCTGCTGTGGAAGGGCATCGGCGCCTATGTCAGCCGCCATCGCCAGTACACCACCCTGTTCGGGCCGGTCAGCATCAGTGCCGAATACAGCGCGTTTTCGCGGCAGTTGATCATGCATTGCCTGAGCCTGCATTTTGGCGACAGTGCCCGCGCCGGTCAGGTCAAGCCGCGCCGGCGTCTGCGCGAAATCAAGGCGCCGTGGAGCCATGACCTGCTCGCCGTGCTCACCGACGAGCGTCGTCTGTCGCGTCTGATCAAGCGCATTGAAGGCGACAAGTCGTTGCCGGTATTGTTGCGCCAGTACCTCAACCTCAGCGGCCGGTTGATCTGCTTTCATGTCGATCGCGAGTTCAGCAATACCCTGGTTGGCCTGATTGCGGTCGACCTGCGACGGGTGGAGCCGCGTTTGCTCAAGCGCTATCTCAGCCCCGATGCCGCCCAAGCCCTCATTCAAGGACCCTGAAACATGCCGCATCCCGTCACCTATTGCAGCCAGGAAATGCTCGAACAGGGTGAGCGCCTGCTGCGCGATCTTCCCGCGGATGCCTACAGCGCGGTGCCGCCGGGCGGCGGCAGCACGATCGGCCAGCACATCCGGCACATGCTCGATCACTATCAGTGCCTGATGAACGCTGAACACGGTCGCGTCGATTACGACGTACGTCATCGCGGCAGCGTCGTCGAAACCGATATCGGCACGGCGCGCGCGTTGATCGCCGACCTGCTGGCCTGGGTGCGCACGCTGGACGACGAAGCGCTGTCGCAGGCCATCGTGGTGCGCAGCGAAGTGTCGTTGTGCCGCACCGTGTGCGCCGAAGTGGGCAGTACCATCGGCCGCGAACTGATGTTCCTGTCCAGTCACATGGTGCACCATCAGGCGATCGTGGCGCTGATCGCCAAGTCGCTGTCTGTGCCGGTGGAACCCGGCCTGGGCCTGGCGCCAGCGACGCGCAGTTACTTGCGGGCTGTGGGTTGATACTGCATCGTCGACAACCGAGCTGCTGATTTCGGCTTTGGTCATCCTTCTCCTCCCCTTGGCGTCTTGGCGAGAGTCGCCCTTCTTGCGCCCATACGATTGCTGAAAAGCCCAATGATTCGAAGTGTTTTTTATTCAGCGGGTTGTGTTGCAGTCCTTGCCCTGCTTGCGGGTTGCGCACCCAAGGGCCCGACTCCGGAGCAGCTTGCGCAGCGCGCAGCGGCTGCCAAGGCGCAGCAGATGGCGGCGCAATACGATGTGGCGGTGAGTCGCGAGGACTTCGCGCTGGCGCAGATACTCGGCAACATCGTGCTCACCCAATATCCCGACAGCGCCGAGGCCAAACGGATCCGTCCGGTTTACGCGCAGATCATCGCGGGTGCCGAGCGGCAGCGCGACCACAAGCGGCAAGCCGATTTGTGGACGTACCACGCGGTGCCGAACAAGAGCGGCCCGGGTACCGTGTACACCGGGTTCATCTGGGCCGTCGACGTGCCGGACAGCCGCGAACCATCGATCCGTCTGGTGCTGCGCAATCACCCGGAGTGGGGTCTGAGCGCCTATCTGCTGCTGGATCGCACGCGCCGGCCCGGCGCGCCGGGCGACAGCGGCGCACCCGATCCCGGTGCCGCACACGCGCCGCAGCCATCTTCCGGTACCGGTGTCGGCGCTCCGCTGGGCAGCCCGTATCTGTGTCCGGAGCCGGCCTGCCACATCAGCATCCGCTTTGACGATGGCGCGGCGCAAACCTTCACTGCTTACGAGCCGGACGAACGCGGTACCGGTGCGCTGTTCATCGAAGACTACGCGGTGTTGACCGCAGCCATCGAGACCGCGCAGTGGATGACCATCGACATGCCGACGGCCGCCGGCATCCGCGAATTGCGCTTTGAAGTGGCGGGTTACGATCCGCAGCGGCTGACGCCGCCGACAGCGCTCTGAGCGCAAGCGCCAGGTTTCGAGAGGCTCCCACCTGCAACGCTGCTTTCCATCCGCACCCTCGATCCTGCGCACGCGGCGGCGTACAGTGCCGGCATGAACGCAAACACCGACATCGACAACATTGATCGCCCGCGCACCGTGGCTCATATCCATAAAGGCCAGGCGACCTCCGACGGCGCCGGCGTGCGGCTGGTGCGCATGCTGGGCACCGCGCAACTGCCCGATCTGGATCCGTTCCTGATGCTCGATGCCTTTGGCTCGGACAAGCCCGGCGATTACATTGCCGGTTTTCCCGATCATCCGCACCGCGGCTTCGAGACGGTGACCTACATGCTCGATGGCCGTATGCGCCATCGCGACAACCACGGCCATGAGGGCCTGCTCGGCCCGGGCAGCGTGCAGTGGATGAGTGCCGGTCGCGGCATCGTGCATTCGGAAATGCCGGAACAGCTCGAAGGCTTGATGCGCGGCTTTCAGTTGTGGCTCAACCTGCCGGCGCGCGACAAGATGAGTGCACCGCGCTATCAGGAATATGCTGCCGAGCAGATCCCGGTGTTTGCGCCGTCAGCCGGGGTGCGGGTGAAAGTGATCGCTGGCCGACTGGGCGACATCGTGGGCGTGATCGAGCAGCCGGCGACCGATCCGGTTTACCTCGATGCTGCGCTCGACGCCGGCGCCGAAATCGCGTTGCCGGTGCCGCCCGGTCACAGCGCATTCGTGCATGTCTACGAAGGTGCGGCGCAAGTGCATGGCACCCGCGTTGCCGCGAGCGAACTGGCGGTACTCAACGATGGCGACGGGGTGCGGGTGACAGGTGGCGATACAGTCACCCGACTGCTGCTGATCGCTGGCCGGCCGCTGCGCGAGCCGGTGGCACGGCATGGCCCGTTTGTGATGAACACCCAGGCCGAGCTGGTGCAGGCGTTCAACGATTATCGCGCCGGGCGGTTTTGACAGCGCTACTTCGTGCCGCGCGCATGGACCCGCGCGAGCGGCCGGCGTTTCGTCCGCTATCCGGGCCACCGGCCGTTGGACGAACTGCAACGAAACGCCGGTACAGTGCGCGCTCAGCCACGTACGGCGTAGATGTCCTTTTCGGCATAACGCGCGTAATCGTACAGGCGCCGCAGGTAGGCCTTCTGCTGCGTCCACACCTCGCTTGCGGTCGGGTCGGCTGCGGCGGCGGCATCGACCACCTCGGCAGCGACGTCCTTGAGTCGGGCCAGTACGGCGTCGGGCAGGCGTCGCACGTCCACGCCCTCGCTCTTGAGTTGTTCCATCGCTTCCATGTTGCGGGCGTTGTAGTCGTCCAGCATCTCGCCGTTTACCGCGCGGGCAGCGCTGCGCACGATCGCCTGCAGGTCGGGCGGTAGCGTGGCCCACGCCTCCAGGTTGATGTCGAGCTCGAAGGTGACGTTGGGTTCCTGCCAACCGGGGGTGTAGTAATACCTGGCTGCCTTGTGCAGGCCCAGTGCCTGATCGTTGTACGGGCCGATCCATTCGGTGGCATCGATCGCGCCGGTCTGCAATGCGGTGAAGATTTCGCCGGCGGGCAGGTTGACCACGGTGCCGCCCATGCGGGTCAGCACCTCGCCGCCCAAGCCGGGCGTGCGCATCTTCAGGCCTTTGAAATCGTCAACCGAACGGATTTCCTTGTTGAACCAGCCGGCCGTCTGCACGCCGGTCGCACCGCAGGCCATCGGCAGGATGCCGAACGGTTTGTATACATCCTCCCAAAGCTGGATGCCGCCACCGCGGTATAGCCAGGCGTTCATCTCCTGCGCGGTCGGGCCAAACGGCAGGGCGCAGAAGAACTGTGCTGCCGGTACCTTCCCCTTCCAGTAATACGCGGCGCTGTGTCCCAGTTCGGCAGTGCCGCGCGACACGGCGTCGAACACTTCCAGCGCCGGGACCAGTTCACCTGCCGCGTAGATCTTCACTTTCAGGCGACCACCGCTCATGGCATCGACCAGCGTCGCGAAGCGTTCGGCACCGACACCGACACCGGGGAAGTTTTTCGGCCACGAGGTCACCATCTTCCATTCGATGATTTTGCCCGCGCCATATTGCTGCGGGGCGCCATTGGTACCCGTCGGCTTGCCGCAGCCGGTCAATGCGGCTGCGGCGAGGCCGGATCCCGCGATCAGTAGTTGGCGACGTTTCATGCAGTGTTCTCCTCGGTTGCGGCAAAGGGTGTTGCGCGAGTCGGCGGACGAAGCGCGGGTTGTTTTTCATCAGGCGATGCCTGGCAATCGCTACTCTGGCGTTCCGGATCGACATGGCAAGGCACTACACTAACGGCAATCGGGGGCCAATGGCTGTCTGCAAGCGCGCATTGCGACTAAAGTCGAAATGATAAACGCTGGCATACTCTGGCCTGTTGGCGCGATTGGCGTACTGGCGAATCGACCATCACGCGTTACCTACGATCAGGCTCTTGCATGTCCGACACCCTGTCACCTGCTCTGCGTATTGCCCGCGCTCTGGATGCGGTGACCGGTCGCTTCGGGCAGGCGTGCGCGTGGCTGACCGTGTTTCTGGTGCTGGGCACCGCGTTGGTGGTCGTGCTGCGTTACGGTTTTGGCATTGGCGCCATCGCGCTGCAGGAGGCGGTGCTGTACAGCCACGCGCTGGTGTTCATGGGCGCAGCGGGTTGGGTGTTGCAGCGCAACGCCCATGTGCGTGTCGATATTTTCTATCATCATTTCAGCAGCCGGCGGCAAGCGCTCGTGGATCTGCTCGGCACCGTGCTGTTCCTGTTTCCGTTCTGCTTGTTCCTCGGTTGGGCCAGTTGGGACTATGTCGGCAATGCCTGGCAAACCCACGAGGGCTCCAACGAGTCGGGCGGCCTGCCGTTCGTCTACCTGCAAAAAAGCATCATCCTGGTCCTGGTCGCCAGCTTGTTGCTGCAGGGCGTTTCCGAGGCGATCAAGGCGGTGTGCACATTGCGTGGTCGGGGCGAGGCGGCGGTGACGCATGGCTGAACTGATGCCGTTGCTGCTGTTTGCATGCATCTGTCTGGCCCTGATGGCCGGTTATCCGGTAGCCATCACCCTTGGCGGTGTGTCGCTGTTGTTCGCCGGCATCGGCATGCTTGCCGGCGCCTTCGATGGCAGCTACCTCAGTGCGCTGCCCAATCGCCTGTTCGGCATCATGAACAACCAGACCATGCTGGCGGTGCCGCTGTTCGTGTTCATGGGGGTGATGCTGGAGAAAACGCGGGTTGCCGAGGACCTGCTGGAATCGATGTCGCGTCTGTTCGGCACCCTGCGCGGCGGCCTGGCGATTTCGGTGTGCGTGGTTGGTGCGCTGCTCGCGGCGAGTACCGGCATCGTCGGTGCCACGGTGGTCACCATGGGACTGCTCGCGCTGCCCACCATGCTGCGACGCGGCTACGACCCGGCCATCGCCACCGGTACGCTGGCGGCTACCGGCACCCTGGGGCAGATCATTCCGCCCTCGATCGTGCTGGTGTTGCTGGGCGATGTGATGTCCAGCGCCTATCAGCAGGCGCAACTGAAGCTGGGCATCTTTTCGCCGAAAACCGTCTCGGTCGGCGATCTGTTCGTCGGCGCGCTGCTGCCCGGTCTGCTGCTGGTCGGCCTGTACATCGCGTATTTGATCGCGGTGGCGATATGGCAGCCGAAAAAATTGCCGGCACTGCCGGTGCATGAGCTCGGCCCGATCCAGTGGGGCAAGCTGGTCAATGCGTTGCTGCCGCCGCTGCTGCTGATTGGCGCGGTGCTTGGCTCGATCCTGGGTGGTTACGCCACGCCGACCGAAGCCGCGGCATTGGGTGCTCTGGGCGCGATGGTATTGGCTCTGGTCAAGGGCAAGCTGAACTTCTGCCAGTTGCGCGAGGTGGCGCGAAGTACGACCGAAATCAGCGCTATGGTGTTCATGATCCTGATCGGTGCCTCGCTGTTCTCGCTGGTGTTTCGCGGCTTCGGTGGCGAAGTGTTGATCGAGGATGTGTTCGCGCGTCTGCCCGGCGGTGTGCTCGGTGCGTTCTTTGTGGTGATGCTGCTGGTGTTCCTGCTCGGCTTCATCCTCGATTTCATCGAAATCACGTTTGTGGTGGTGCCGATCGTCGGCCCGGTGTTGCTGGCGATGGGGCTCGATCCGGTATGGTTGGGAGTGATGATTGCGCTCAACCTGCAAACCTCGTTCCTTACCCCGCCGTTTGGCTTTGCCCTGTTTTACCTGCGCGGGGTGACGCCGGCATCGGTGCCGACCCGTACCATCTATCGCGGTGTGGTGCCGTTCATCGCCATCCAGCTGCTGTTGCTGGTGATTGCCTATGCGTTTCCGGGGCTGATCACCTGGCTGCCCGAGCAGGTATACGGTCGGTGATGGCGATTTGTCGGTCGGTGCGCGGCTCAAGGTAGACTGCGGCCATGGACGCCAACGCAATTCCCACCGACGCCGAGTTGCATCGCCTGGCCATTGCCGCAGGCGAGCAGTTGAAGGCAAACCGGCTGATGCTGGTCACCGCGGAAAGCTGCACCGGTGGCTGGATCGCGAAGATGATCACCGATATTCCAGGTTGTTCGGAGTGGTTCGATAGCGGCGTCGCAGCCTACAGCTACGAAGCCAAGCAGGCGCTGCTGGGGGTGCGGCCGGAAACCCTGGTCGAGCACGGTGCGGTCAGCGCCGAAACCTGTCTGGAGATGGTGTCCGGGGCGCTGATCGCCTCCGGCGCCAACGTGGCGGTCGCCGTGACCGGCATCGCCGGCCCGGGTGGCGGCGGTACCGACAAGCCGGTGGGGACGGTCTGGATCGGCTGGAAGCGCCGCGGCGGCTATCCCAAGGCCGAGTTGTTTCATTTCGCCGGCGATCGCGAGGCGGTGCGGCGGCAGACCGTGGCGCAGGCGCTGCACGGAATACTGAAAATGCTTACCCCTTGATCAGCAAAACGCCGACGGCGCCATCACCCGCTATGGGATAATTTGAATTCGTGGCGAGGCTTGCAGCTGTCTCAGCTCCTGAGACAGCAAGCCGTTACGCTGTGCGCAACCGACAATGAGGATTTCCCGATGGACGAGAACAAGAAGCGTGCCCTGGCTGCGGCGCTGGCCCAGATCGACAAGCAGTTCGGCAAGGGGGCGGTGATGCGCATGGGCGACAAGAGCGTCGAGCCGGCCGAGGTGATCGGTACCGGATCGTTGATGCTCGATATCGCGCTCGGCATCGGCGGCCTGCCCAAGGGCCGGGTGGTGGAAATCTACGGCCCGGAATCCTCGGGCAAGACCACGCTGACCCTGCAGGTGATTGCCGAATGCCAGAAGGCCGGCGGTACCGCTGCTTTCATCGATGCCGAGCACGCGCTCGATCCGATCTATGCGCAAAAGCTGGGCGTCAACATCGATGATCTGCTGGTCAGCCAGCCCGATACCGGCGAGCAGGCATTGGAAATCGCCGACATGCTGGTGCGCTCGAACTCGGTGGACGTCGTGGTGGTCGATTCGGTCGCCGCACTCACACCCAAGGCCGAAATCGAGGGCGAAATGGGCGAGATGCAGGTTGGCCTGCAGGCGCGTTTGATGAGCCAGGCGCTGCGCAAGCTCACCGGCAACATCAAGCGCAGCAATTGCATGGTGATCTTCATCAACCAGTTGCGCATGAAGATCGGCAACATGATGCCGGGCCAGAACCCGGAGACCACCACCGGCGGCAATGCGCTCAAGTTCTATGCCTCGGTGCGCCTCGATATCCGCCGCATCGGCGCGGTCAAGAAGGGCGACGAGATCATCGGCAACCAGACCAAGATCAAGGTGGTGAAAAACAAGATGGCGCCGCCGTTCAAGATCGTGTTGACCGAAATCCTGTACGGC
>PGZC01000071.1 GCA_002839995.1 Gammaproteobacteria bacterium HGW-Gammaproteobacteria-4
GCATTCAGCACAACCCCGAAGCCTGCAAAACCTTGCCCCGCATAGCTTGCAACGCGATCAATCGCATCGAATCACCCACACGTTTCCACGAAGAGCCTTTATGTGTCAACGCTTACCGCAAGGCCGTTCAATGCGGCATTGCCGGTCGGCCCGTCCAGCACGTTCGGGTCGCTCAAATCGTTGTAGCTGATCCCGGCCAGTGCGTCGGCCAGATGTTGTCGGCTGCCCGGTCGGCCATGACCAAAGCCATGCGGCAGGCTGACCACGCCGGGCATCAAATCGGCATCGGCCAGCACCTCGGTTTCCAGTTCGGCAATCGCCGAACGAATGCGCACGGTAGCGCCGGATTCGATGCCGCGTGCGGCGAGGTCGTCGGGATGCATGTGCAATTGGTGCCGCGGCTTGCCTTTGACCAGGCGTGGCGCATTGTGCATCCAGGAATTGTTGCTGCGCGCGTGGCGACGGCCGATCAACGACAGGCTCTGCATCGCGCGCGGTTTGCCCAGTTCTGCGGCCAGCCGCGGCAGGTCGTCCAGCAACGGCGCCGGCGCGCACTGGATCTTGCCGTCGGCTGTTTCCAGCCGATCCAGCAGGCACGGCGTGAGCGGGCCCAGATCGATGCCATGCGGCGCCGCCAGCAGCGCTTGCAGATCCAGGCCGCTGCGCCCGCGTTGCAGGCCGGCGGCGATCAGGTGCAGTGGTTCGGGCAGAGCAGTGAACGCTTTGCCTGACGCTGCGGCATAAGCTTGCGCGATGCCGTTGAAAATCTGCCAATCGCCACGCTCGTCGGCTTGCGGGTCGCGCAGCGGCACGCTCAGGCGCGCAACCCGCCGTACCGCGAACGCATTGAAAATCAGATCGTAGTGATGCTGGCTCAACGGTGAGGCGGGCGGCAGGATCAGGTCGGCGAATCGGGTGGTTTCATTGATGCCGATATCGATACTGAGCATGAAATCGAGCGTACCCAGGGCGCGTTCCAGACGCCGGCCATCGGGCGTGGACAGCACCGGGTTGCCGGCACTGGTGATCAATGCGCGAATCCTGCCGTCGCCCGCGCTGTCGATTTCTTCGGCCAGTACCGACACCGGCAGCTCGCCGGCGAACTCCGGCAAGCCGCGCACCCGGCTGTGCCAGCGCGCGTAGTGGCCGCCGGCGGTGCCGGGGCCGGTGATCGGCATTGCTGCGTCGTTGACCAGCGTGCCGCCTTCGCGATCGAGGTTGCCGGTGTACAGGTTGAGCAACTGGATCAGCCACTGGCACAGCGAACCAAACCGTTGTGTGGACACGCCCATGCGGCCATACACGGCGGCGCTGGGCGCCTGATAGAGCGTTTTCGCGATGTCGGCGATGGCGGCCGGATCGACGCCGGTGTGGCTGTAGACGGCATCGAGCGGCAGTGCGTTGATCGCCGCCAGGGCGTCGTCGAGCCCGGCCAGGCGATCGCGATAGCGCCCGATACGGGCCGGCCCGAGCGCCTGCATGTGTTGCAACACTGCGGCCAGAAACAGGGCGTCGCTTCCGGGGCGGATGAACAGGTGCTGGTTGGCGATTTGCGCGGTTTCGCTGCGCCGCGGGTCGATCACGATCAGGCGTCCGCGCTGGCGCAGCGCTTTCAAGCGGGTGACGACGTCGGGTGCGCTCATCAGGCTGCCGTTGGATACCACCGGGTTGGCGCCCAGCATCAGCAGGACATCGGTGCGGTCGATATCGGGAATCGGCAACAGGAACTGGTGACCGTACATCGCCCAGTTGACGAACTGATGCGGCCACTGATCGACCGAGGAGGCGGAGTAGACGTTCGGCGTTTTCAGCAGGCGCAGCAGCGCCGGCGCGTAGGCGATCGAGCCGAAATGGTGGACATTGGGATTGCCCAGGTAGGCACCGATGGCGGCTGCACCGTGCGCGCCGGAAATTGCCGCCAGGCGCTCTCCAGCCAGTGCGAAGGCATCGTCCCAGGCGATCGGTTGCCATCGATCGCCGATCCGCTGCATCGGTTGGCGCAGACGATCGGGATCGGCTTCGAGGTCGATCAGCGCATTGCCCTTGGGGCAGACGTGGCCACGGCTGAACGGGTCTTGCGCATCGCCGCGGATGGCGACCAAGGCGTCGCCTTCGTACTGCAATTCCAGGCCACAGATGGCTTCACACAGCGGGCATGCGCGAAAGCGCGATCGACGCGTCATCAGCAACTCCGTTCGACTGGGCGTTCAGGCCCGGTAACGCGCATCGGCCCGCAACCGGCGTCGCGATGGGCGCTTGCGTGCGTCAGCGTTTCAGCTTGTGGCTCTGCTTGGCGATCTCGCGTGCTGCCGCCAGGATCACCTGGCCCGGCGCACGCACCTTGTAGTCGGGATGAACGTAGGAGAATTGCAGCACGCCATCGCCATCGACGATGTACACCGATGGCACCGGCAGCACGTGGTGGCTTTCGCCCGACGCTTTCTCCAGATCGATACCGCCCATGCGATAACGCGCGACCAGCGAATCCTCGACGGTGTAGCCGATTCCGAACGCACTGACCGCCGCGGTACTGCTGTCGGAAACCAGCGTGTAATCGAGCTTGTCCTTGCCCAGCGTCTTGTTCAGTTCGCTCGGCAGATCCGGGCTGATCGCGATCAACTGGTAGCCAAGCGTGGTCAACTCGGGATGAATCTCGCGCAATTCGCTCAGTTGGATGTTGCAGAATGGACACCAGCCACCGCGATAGAACACCAGCACCGCCGGCTTGCCATCGACCACCTTGTGCAAGCTGGTGGCCTTGTCGTCGCGATCGCGCAGTGCCGGATCGGGCAGGGTGGAACCGAGCAGAATCGGACTGATTTCGGTGGCGGATGGCGCGATCCCGGCAGCGCCGGCGGTCAACGAGAAAAACATCAGTGCAGCGGTGATCAGGGCGAAGCCCGGAATGCGTGACATTGGCGACTCCTCGCGAAACGATGGATAAGGTCGGGTAGTGCGCGTCAACGGGGCAGCGCGCGCAACTCGGTCCTGGGATGGAAGCTGGCCCAGGCAAACCAGAATAAACGGATTGCCGGCACCACGCTGCCATCGGCGCGGCTGGCGTTGACCATGCCATCGGCGGCGCGTTCGATGACCAGCTTCTCGCCTGCCAGCTCGGTTTCGATGCGCGGATTGGCGCGCAGGTATTCGTCGGTCACCGCCAGCGAGGCATCGCCGATTTCCATGCCGAATACGACCATCTTCGGGTGGATGCGCGTGTCGCGGTTCGACAGCGGAAAAAACACCTTGTCGCTGCTGGCGTAATCGCCGTAGGGGTTTGCGGTATAGGCGACGTCAAAACCGGTGTCGGTGGACAGCACCTGGGTGTCGGGATGCGCGCCGCGCCATTCTCTCCATTCCACTTGCGTCAGCGGCAGCGAGGTCAAATTCTCACCGCTGCGTTGGCCGACGATGCCGCGACCGATTACCTGCGCCCAAAGCGTGTTCGATGCGCGGTCGTACAACACCAGATCGCTGTTGTGCAGCACGCCGGACACGCCGAACGACGTGACCTCGCCACCGACCCGGCGCGAGAACGCCGCGCCCGAACCGCACAGCGGGCAGTAGGTGATGGCGATCGGCTGGCCGGCGATGGTGTCGTTGACGATCTCGTGGCGTGCGAGGATCGAGGTCGGGTAGGCACGGTGTACGCCATCGACCGAAATCGCCAGCACGATGTCGTCGTCGGCCAGAAAGCCCGCGTCAGCGGCGCTGACGAACTTCGGGTTTTCGATCGCCGGGATGCAGTCGCGTGCCGGGCAGCCCTGGATCAGCTCGGACAGCGGCACCTCGGCCGGGGTGCTGGCGTCAAAGCCGAAGGTTTCGGTCAGTACGTTGACCGGCCAGGTTCGCGCCGCTCGGGCCTTGGCCTCGGCGTCATCGGCGTTGCTATCGTTCTGCGCGTGGTTTGGTGCCGAAAACAGCAGTAGCAAAATCACAGAAAATACGCGAACAAAAGCATTCATGATATTGATATTCCTATTGTTGCGAGGATGCAATCAGAGCCGTTCCGGTTTGAGGCGACGATACAGCGCACCCAACGCGATGCCGAAAAACAGATGCGTCCCCAAGGTCAACCACGGGGTGCTGTAGCCGATGTTCACGCCGAACACGCCAGCGCCGGTTGCCGGCATGATAACCAGCATCAGGCCCAACCACACCATGCTGGCGAACACCATACCGCGCCATACCGCTGCCTGACCGGGCAGGCGGGTGAACAACAGGGCGAATGCGCTGCCATAAACCAACGCACCGATTGCGGCGCAGGTCAGCCACGCTGGTGCATTGGTGGCTGCACCGAGCATCGGCTGCGATACGATCATGGTGAGGCTGAATACGTCTACACCGCCCAAACCGCTTGCACCGTGCAGCATCTGATCGAGAATGCCGGTGAGCAGGGCCGCGCTCATGCCGGCGAGCATGCCTTTGCTCAGGTCGTTCATGGCGACTCCTCATTGCCGTGTCCCTGTACAGAGGGCGGCAACGGGGAAAAGGATGCGCGTTAAGGCTCTACCCATCCTACGGAACCCATCCTACGGCTACGGCGATCGACGTGATCAATCCGTCTGCCCGGCGCCGAGCATCTGTTTGGCATGGTTGCGCGTGGCCTGGGTGATCTCCAGGCCGCCGAGCATGCGCGCCAGTTCTTCGATGCGTCCGGCACGATCCAGCGTCACGATGTGACTGCGGGTAATGCCGCCGGCGCTGTCCTTGCTGACTTGCACGTGGTGATGGCCCAACGCGGCAACCTGCGCCAGATGGGTGACGCAGAGCACCTGACGCTGGCTGCCGAGCGCGCGCAGTTTGCGTCCCACCACTTCGGCCACGGCGCCGCCAATGCCGCTGTCGACCTCGTCGAAGACCATCGTCGGTACGCTGTCCAGGCCCAGCGCAGCCACTTCGATCGCCAGGCTGATGCGTGAGAGTTCGCCGCCGGAGGCGACCTTGCGCAAGGGTCGCGGCGGTTGCCCTGGATTGGCTGCCACCAGAAACTCGACCCGTTCGGCGCCCTGCGCCTGTGGGGTATCGACGTCGCTCTCGTCCACTTGCACCTCGAAGCGGCCACCGGCCATGCCCAGTTCGCCCATCAGCGTGCTGACGCCGGCCGACAACAAGGCGGCAGCCTTGCGCCGTTGCTTGCCGAGGGTTGCGGCGGCCTCTGCCCAGGCCTTGCGATGCGCCGTCTGCGCTTTGTTGATGCTTTCAATCGCTGCGCCGGCATCGGCCAGCGTCTGTACCTCCGCGTGCAGGCGTTCGCGCTGGGCGGCGAGCTCGCTCACCGGCACCCGATGCTTGCGCGACAGATCGTGCAGGCGGCTGAGCCGCTGTTCCAGTTCGCGCAGGCGATCCGGGTCGAGATCGAGCGTGTCGCGGATGCGTTCCAGCGAACGCTGTGCCTCATCGACCTGGATGCGGGCCGATTCGAGCAGCGCGGCGACTTCGCCCAGGGCCGGCTCGTGTTCGACCATGCGCGCGAGTTCGGCCGCTGCCTGGCTCAGCATTTGCGCCGGTGCCTCGCTGTCATCGCCGGCCAGCAACGCATCGGCGCGGCCGCAGGCGTCGATCAGCGCAGCGCCATGGCCCAATCGCCGGTGCTCGCTGTCGAGCGCTTCCAGCGCTTCGGGCGTCAGGGTTTCGCGTTCCAGCTCGGCCAGGTTGTGGCGCAGATAGTCCAGCCGCTCGGTCACATCGCCACGGCTTTCGATTTCCGCGCGCTGGCGCTCACCCGCGGCCCATTGCGCCGCGATCCCGGCGACCGTGGCTGCCAGTTCCTGATGGCCGGCAAACGCGTCGATCAGCTCCAGTTGGTGCGCGCGCGCGAGCAGGGCCTGGGCCTCGTGCTGGCCATGCACTTCCACGGTACGCTCGGCCAACGCCTGCAACTGCGCCAGTGCCACCGGCCGGCCGTTGATCCAGGCCCGCGAACCGCCATCGGCGCGGATGACGCGGCGCACCTGGCATTGGCCGTCCTCATCGAGCGCCTCATCGCTGAGCCACCGCGCCGCTTGTGGCGCGTCGGCAAGGTCGAACTCGGCATTGAGTTCGGCGCGCTCGGCACCGTGGCGCACCACGGCACTGTCGGCGCGCGCTCCGCCCAACAACAGCAGGGCATCGACCAGCAGCGATTTACCGGCGCCGGTTTCGCCGGAAACCACGCTCATGCCCGCTCCGAAGCGGATCTCGGCTTCGCTCACCACAGCAAAATCGCGGATCGAGAGGGTACGGAGCATGGTCGGCCGGTGTCATTTGGGGATGCAAAATGCTAACAGTTTGCGTTTGCCGAAAACGCAGATGGGCCATGTCCGGCCGGCTCCCAGCGATTAACGCTTGCCAGCAACCCGTTTCGCCCTTATCTATAGGGCATGTTCCCGAGACCATCGTAGTCCCATGGCGCTGATGCCTTCACTCGACCCGCGAGCCCGCAACGTATTGCGCGCCCTGATTGCGCAGTACGTGCGCGACGGCGAGCCGGTGGGCTCGCGGACGCTGGCCAGGCATTCGGGCCTGGATGTCAGCCCGGCGACGATACGCAACATCATGTCGGACATGGAGGAACTGGGGCTGTTGGCCGCGCCGCACGCCTCGGCCGGGCGCATCCCGACCGCGCAAGGCTATCGCGTATTCGTCGACAGCCTGTTGCAGATCAAGCCGATATCCAATGCCCTGTTGCAGGACATGCGCGGCCGCTTGCCGGCCGGATCCAGCACCCAGTCGTTGCTTGGCAATGTGTCGGAATTGCTGTCGGCAATGAGCCATTTCGTCGGCGTGGTGACGGTGCCCGCGCGCGAGCAATTTGCATTCCGCCATATCGATTTTGTTGCGCTCGATGGCGCTCGCCTGCTGGTGATCCTGGTATTTGCCGACAACGAGGTGCAGAACCGCATCATCGTTACCCGCCGCCCGTACGGGCCATCGGAGCTGGAACAGATCGCCAATTTCCTCAACACCCATTTCGCCGGACGCTCGTTGCGCGACATCCGCCAGTCGTTGCTGCACGACTTGCGCCAGACCCGAAGCGACATGGAACAGACACTGCACAACGCGGTGGATCTGGCCGAGCAGGCGTTCGATGCCGACCCCGGCGACATGCTGGTGGCCGGACAGACGCGGCTGATGGGCGTATCCGACCTCTCGGACATGGATCGCCTGCGCGAATTGTTCGAGGCATTCGCGCGCAAGCGCGAAATCCTGCAATTGCTCGAAGGCTGCATTTCAGCGCAGGGCGTGCGTATTTTCATCGGTGAGGAAACCGGGATGGCGCAGCTCGATGGCTGCACCGTGGTGACGGCACCATATACCTCAAAGGGTGAAGTGCTTGGCGTTCTGGGCGTGATCGGCCCGACCCGGATGGCCTATGATCGTGTCATTCCGATCGTGCAGGCAACCGCCGCCGTGCTTGGCGAGGCCTTGAATACCGGCGAACCGGCCCAATAAAGCCGGGCGGGAGTCGTGCACGCCACTCGATCGGCGCGTGCGTTGTTGTTCAAATCCAGGATTGAACCATGCAAAACCAAACCGACCAGACCGGGGCGGAAACGCCTGCGGACACCACTGCTGTCAACGACGAATCGGCGGCCACGGTAGACAACCGACTGAGCGCGGCGCTCGCCGAGTTGGAGCAGTTGCGCGAGCAGGGCCTGCGCGAACGCGCCGAGCTGGAAAACCAGCGCCGACGCATGCAGCGCGATGTCGATACCGCACGCCGGTTTGCCAATGAGCGTGTGCTGAGCGATCTGCTGCCGGTGATCGACAGCCTCAAGGCCGGGCTGGGTGCCGACATTGCAGATACCGCGCGCCTGCGCGAAGGCATGGAGCTGACCCTGCGCCAGTTGCTCAAGATGGCCTCGGATCACGGCCTGCAGACGGTGCATCCGGTGGGCCTGCCGTTCAATCCCGAGCAACACCAGGCGATGAGCATGGTGCCATCCCCCGAGCACGATCCGGGCACGGTGGTGCAGGTCTATCAGGATGGCTACGTGCTCAACGAACGTCTGTTGCGCCCCGCTTTGGTGGTAGTGGCCGCAGATTGATCGGTATTGCCGGCTTGAACTCTGCTGCAACGACCCAAACTACCGAATCAGAACAATGGCCCGCCGGGCCGACATCATCAGGAGCATGAACATGGGCAAGATCATTGGTATCGACCTCGGCACCACCAATTCGTGTGTCGCGATCATGGAAGGTGGCAAGGCCAAGGTCATCGAAAACTCCGAGGGCGATCGCACCACCCCGTCCATCGTCGCGTTCACCAAGGACGGCGAAGTGCTGGTCGGTGCGTCGGCCAAGCGGCAGGCGGTGACCAACGCCAAAAACACGTTTTATGCGGTGAAGCGTCTGGTCGGCCGCAAGTTCACCGACGCGGAGGTCAAGAAAGACCTCGATCTGGTGCCGTACGACATCTTTGCGCACGAAAACGGCGACGCCTGGGTGCGTACCGCCGACGGCAAGAAGATGGCACCCCCGGAAATTTCCGCGCGCGTGCTGGAGAAAATGAAGAAGACCGCCGAGGATTATCTGGGCGAGAAAGTGACCGAGGCGGTGATCACCGTGCCGGCGTACTTCAACGACAGCCAGCGCCAGGCGACCAAGGATGCCGGTCGCATTGCCGGCCTCGACGTCAAGCGCATCATCAACGAGCCGACCGCGGCGGCGCTGGCCTATGGCCTGGACAAGAAGGGCGGCGATCGCAAGATCGTGGTCTACGATCTGGGCGGCGGCACCTTTGACGTATCGATCATCGAGATCGCCGAAGTGGATGGCGAAAAACAGTTCGAAGTGCTCGCCACCAATGGCGACACCTTCCTTGGCGGCGAGGATTTCGATTCGCGCGTCATCGATTATCTGGTCGAGGAATTCCAGAAGGATCAGGGCATCGATCTGCGCAAGGACCCGCTGGCGCTGCAACGCCTGAAAGATGCCGCCGAGCGCGCCAAGATCGAGCTGAGCAGCTCGCAGCAGACCGAAGTCAATCTGCCCTACGTCACTGCCGATGCCTCGGGCCCGAAGCACCTGAGCATCAAGCTCACCCGTGCCAAGCTCGAAGCGCTGGTCGATGAGCTGATCCGGCGCACCATCGAGCCGTGCCGGGTGGCGCTCAAGGATGCCGGGCTCAAGGGCAGCGACATCAACGAGGTCATCCTGGTCGGTGGCCAGACCCGCATGCCCAAGGTGCAGACGGCGGTCGCCGAGTTCTTCGGCAAGGAGCCGCGCAAGGACGTCAACCCCGATGAGGCGACGTCAAGGATGTGTTGCTGCTCGACGTGACCCCGCTGAGCCTGGGCATCGAAACCCTTGGTGGCGTGTTCACCAAGGTGATCGAGAAGAACACCACGATTCCGACCAAGGCGGCGCAGACGTTCTCCACCGCCGAAGACAACCAGACCGCGGTGACCGTGCACGTATTGCAGGGCGAGCGCGAGCAGGCCCGCTACAACAAGTCGCTGGCCAAGTTCGACCTGACCGGCATCGATTCGGCGCCGCGCGGTCTGCCGCAGGTCGAGGTCACCTTCGATATCGATGCCAACGGCATCCTGCATGTGTCGGCGAAAGACAAGAAGACCGGCAAGGAACAGCGGGTCGAGATCAAGGCCGGGTCGGGTCTGTCCGAGGAAGAGATCCGGCGCATGGTCGATGATGCCGATGCGCACCGCGAGGAAGACAAGAAATTCCACGAGCTGGTGGACGCGCGCAATCGCGCCGATGGCTTGATCCACCAGACCCGTCAGGCGATCAAGGAGCACGGTGCCAATGTGCCGAGCGACGCGTTGGCGGCTGCTGAGGCGGCCTTGTCGGAGCTGGAGTCGGCGATGAAGGGTGACGAT
>PGZC01000072.1 GCA_002839995.1 Gammaproteobacteria bacterium HGW-Gammaproteobacteria-4
GGAGGTGGATTCGAACCACCGAAGGCGTAAGCCAGCAGATTTACAGTCTGCCCCCGTTGGCCGCTTGGGTATCCCTCCGGCAAAGAGCCCATTATTTTCGCGGGCATTGCCGGGAAAGTCAATGCCTGTGATGAAGCGTTGAAGCCGGGACCGGGAACCCGGGACTGGGGACTCGGAAAAGCAAGAGCAACAACGAAACCCGGGTTGCACCGCTGGCGCGGTGAACCTGAGGGCTACACCGTTCGTGTCATGATTCGCGGTCCCGGGTTTCGGCCTGCGGCCTCTACCCGGGCTACACGTTGAAGCGAAAATGCAGCACGTCGCCCTCGCGCACCACGTAGTCCTTGCCTTCCAGGCGCAGGCGCCCGGCCTCGCGCGCGCCGGCTTCGCCGCGGTAGCGGATGAAATCGTCGAACCCGATCGTTTCGGCGCGGATGAAGCCCTTCTCGAAGTCGGTATGGATCACGCCGGCCGCCTGTGGCGCGGTTGAGCCCGCCTTTACCGTCCATGCGCGCACCTCCTTCACCCCCGCGGTGAAGTAGGTCTGCAAGCCAAGCAGCGTGTAAGCGGCGCGGATGACGCGATTCAGACCAGGCTCTTCGAGACCCAGATCGCGCAAGAATTCATCGCGATCGGCGTCTTCGAGCTGCGCCATTTCATCCTCGATGGCGGCGCAAACGGGAACTACCTGCGCGCCCTCGGCTTCTGCGCGCTCGCGCACCTTGTCGAGGAACGGATTGTCGTGAAACCCGTCTTCGCGGACATTGGCGACGTACATCACCGGCTTGAGGGTAAGCAAAAACAGATCGCGCAGCAGTGCCTTGTCCTCGGTGCTCAAGTCCTGCGCACGGGCGCAGATGCCCTGATCGAGCGCCGCACGCACGCGTTGCAGCACATCACGCCGCGCCATGGCGTCCTTGTCGCCGGCCTTGGACGCCTTTTCGGCACGAAACAACGCCTTTTCGACCGAATCCAGATCCGCCAGCGCCAGCTCGGTATCGATGGTCTCGATATCGGCGATCGGGTCGATCTTGCCGGCAACGTGCACGATATCGCCGTGCTCGAAGCAACGCACGACATGCGCGATCGCATCGACCTCGCGGATATGGGCGAGAAACTTGTTGCCCAGACCCTCGCCCTTGGACGCGCCGGCAACCAGCCCGGCGATATCGACGAACTCCATCGCCGTCGGCAGCACCCGCTGCGGCTTCACGATCTCCGCCAGCTGCCCCAGCCGCGGGTCGGGCACCGGCACCACGCCGGTGTTGGGCTCGATCGTGCAGAACGGAAAGTTGGCTGCCGCGATACCGGCCTGGGTGAGCGCGTTGAACAGAGTGGACTTGCCGACATTGGGAAGCCCGACGATGCCGCATTTGATGCCCATGGTGAACTCCAAGAAGCCGGGACTGGGGACTGGGGATTGGGGACTCGGAACAGCCAGAGCAACAACACAGAAGCAAGAACGGATGTCCGCGAAGGACGCAAAGGACGCGAAGGACGCAAAGAAAGCAAATCAAGGCATGGGCTTTCCTTTGCGAACCTTGCGTTTTTTGCAGGTCATTTGCTCTTCCCGAGCCCCGACTCCCAAGCCTACGCGCTGACTCCAATGTCGGATCCGCGCCTGACGGCGCTTGATCCGACCTGCGAAATCGCGCTCGTGTAGGTCGGTTCAAGCCGCTGCCGCTCCTGTGCATCCATGCACACGCGGCACTTGCACATCCTTGCGCGGCGCAGCGGCGGAACCGACATCAGATTATTTGCTTATTTGCGTCTTTCGCGTCCTTTGCGGACCATTTGCTTTTCCCGAGCCCCTAACTCTTGGCCGTATGCAACCGCTTCATCGCTTCGTTCATGTCGCCGGCCAACACCAACGGCATCACCGTCAGCGCATCATCGATGGCGGCCGCCATCGCCGCCGCGTCGTCGCGACCGGGCCGACCGAGCACCCAGGGGGTCACCCGATCCTTGTGCCCGGGATGGCCGATTCCGATCCGCAAACGATGAAAGCCACCGTGGCCGAGGTGCGCAATGATGTCGCGCAGACCATTCTGCCCGCCGTGACCGCCATCGAACTTGAGTCGCGCGACACCCGCCGGAAGGTCGAGATCGTCGTGCGCAACGAGGCATTGCCCCGGCTCGATCTTCCAGTAACGCAGGGCTGCGGCGACACTTTGGCCGCTGCGATTCATGAACGTCGCCGGACGCAGCAGACGCACATCGGCGTCGCCGATTCGCAACCGCGCCGTTTCGCCGAACAGGCGCGATTCCATGCCAAAACGCTCGCCGGCCTGCGCCGCCAACGCATCGACGAACGCAAACCCGACGTTGTGCCGGGTTCCAGAATATTCGGCCCCGGGGTTACCGAGGCCGACGACAAGACGCAATTGTTCCATCGTAAACTTCGACCCGCCGCGCCAGCATTCAGCCGGCGCGGCAGATACGGCTTACTTCTTGTCCGGCGCAGCTTGCTTGGCGGCCGGCACATCGGCGCCCGCAGCAGCCGCTTCGCCAGTCTCTTCTTCGGCGTCGGTACGTCCGTGCTTGGCCGAAACCACCGCCACGTCGTGCTCCTTGCCAAGCTTGAGCGCCGGCACTTCAACACCGGCCGGCAACACCAACTCGGACAGGTGAATGATGTCGCCAAGCGCGAGGTTGGCCAGATCGACGGCGATGAACTCCGGCAGATCCTTGGGCAGGCAGCTCACTTCCAGCTCGGTCATGTCGTGGTGGATCACCACCGACGCACTCTTGCCGGCCGGCGAGCTTTCCTGATTGAGGAAGTGCAGCGGCACGCGGGCGCGCAGGGCTTCGTTCTCGGAGACGCGCAGGAAATCCAGATGCAGGATCACCGGCTTGAACGGATGGCGCTGCATATCGCGCAACAACACGCGCTCGCTCTTGCCATCGATATCGAGCTCGATCAACGAGGAATAGAACCACTCGTGCGCCGACGCCAGAAACACGTCGTTGTGGTGCATCTCGATGCTGGACGGCTCCTTGTGACCGCCGTAAACGACGGCCGGCAACCGGCCGAGACGACGCAGGCGGCGGCTCGCACCCTTGCCCTGGTCGCCACGTGCGGTGGCGGAAAGTTTGTGAGTCTGGGACATATATCACCTGTGGTGTCATGAAAACGCCCACCTCGCGGCGGGCAAACGCTCCCCCGCGACCAGGGGAGCCATCGGAGCGCTTCGGCAAACGCGTCGTTCAACGGTTTGCCGAGACGCGCATTGCTGCAATCGCCGCGGATCAGTCCACGTACAGCGAACTGACCGACTCGCCGAACGAAATGCGGCGGATGGTCTCGGCCAGCAATTCGGCGACGCTGAGCTGACGGATGCGCGGGCAAGCCTGCGCTTCGTCCGTCAGCGGGATCGTGTCGGTTACCACCAGCTCATCGAGCTGCGAACCGGCTATATTAGCAATAGCGGGGCCGGAAAGCACGGGGTGGGTGCAGTAGGCCACCACCTTGAGCGCGCCATTGGCCTTGAGCGCCGTCGCGGCAGCGCACAAGGTGCCGGCGGTATCGACGATGTCGTCGACCAGCACGCAGGTCTTGCCTTCGACATCGCCGATGATGTTCATCACCGTCGATACATTGGCGCGCGGCCGGCGTTTGTCGATGATCGCCAGATCGGCGTCGTCCAGGCGTTTGGCCACGGCGCGCGCGCGCACCACGCCGCCGACATCGGGCGACACCACGATCAGGTTGTTGAGCCCCTGGGTACGCCAGATATCCGCCAGCAGGATCGGCGAGGCGTAGACGTTGTCCACCGGGATGTCGAAAAAGCCCTGGATCTGATCGGCATGCAGGTCGATGGTAAGCACGCGATCGGTACCCACCGCGCTGAACATGCGTGCCGCCACCTTGGCCGTGATCGGCACCCGCGCCGAGCGTGGCCGGCGATCCTGGCGGGCATAGCCGAAATAAGGCACCACCGCCGTCACGCTGGCCGCCGAGGCGCGCTTGAGCGCGTCGATCAGCACCAGCAGTTCCATGAAGTTTTCGGCCGTCGGCGCGCACGTCGGCTGCACCACGAAGGCCGCGCGACCGCGTACGTTTTCCTCGATTTCGACCTGCACCTCGCCATCGGAAAACCGCCCGACCAGCGCCTTGCCAGGCCGCATGCCCAGCTCGCGACAGACCGAACTGGCCAATGCCCGATTGGCATTGCCGGAAAACACGACCACGCTATCAGTATTCACTGCGGCCACTTTAACCACCCGTCGTCGGATCGTGTCGGAAGTATCTGCTCGGCTTTGCCATTGCACTGCCACCGATCCATCGGCGTAATGGCTGGGGCGGTAGGATTCGAACCTACGCATGCCAGGATCAAAACCTGGTGCCTTAACCGCTTGGCGACGCCCCAATAACTCGATTACCGTGACACTGGCGGCGCTGGTGCATCGCTTCCGCACGCGCTGCGCAGACGATCGTGCAGCGGCGAGTGCGGCAGACCGCGAACCACCCTTGCCTGCAACGCATCGGGCAAGGAACGACAGGCGGCGTATGCAGCGTCGCGGCTGTCGTAGGCCGCAAAACAACCCGCCCCGGTGCCGGTAACCCGCGCCACGCCAACCCGCGACAATCCCGCAAGCGCCTGCTCGATCGCCGGATCGCGGCGACGCAGCAGCGGCTCGAAGGCGTTATCGCGGATTTCGCCGGCAACGAACTGCGCTATTGTCGCCGGCTCGGCTGTGCGGGTCAATTCGGGATCGGTGAACAACGAGCGGGTCGCGATGTGAACCCCTGGATCGACGACCACGAACCAGGCCGGCGCGAGGGCGATCGGCCGCAGCAGTTCGCCGATGCCTTCGGCCCAGGCGTTGTCGCCGCGCACGAACACCGGCACATCGGCGCCCAATTGCAAACCGATCTCGGCCAGGGCATCGAGCGATAGCCCGGTGCGCCACAAATGATTGAGCGCCACCAGCACCGTGGCGGCATCCGACGAGCCGCCGCCGAAGCCGCCGCCCATCGGAATACGCTTGCGCAAGGCAATATCGGCGCCGAGCGTACAGCCACTCGCCGCAGCAAGCGCGTGCGCGGCGCGCACGCTCAGATCGTCGCTCGCCGATACTTCGGCAGGCCCGGCCACGCGCACGATCCGGCCATCGTCGCGGGGGCGCAAATGCACTTCGTCCAGCCAGTCGATCAACTGAAACACGGTCTGCAACACGTGGTAATCGTCGGCGCGGCGACCCAGGATGCGCAGGAACAGGTTCAACTTGGCCGGCGCCGGCCACGTCGTCCAGTCCGGCCCTTCGATCGCGCTCATGGCTGCACCGTGGCGGCTTTACCCTCATCGCGCCAGGTATCGACAACCAGCCGCACGGTGGCGTCGCCGCGACGTGCGAACACCCGGCGCGGCATCGGCAACGCGGAATCCATTGACCAGGCGCGGAATTCAACCAACCACTGCTGCTGTTCGATCTGCGCCGGCAGGCCGCGCTCGTCGAACCGCACCACCGCCGGCCCATCGGCACGCATCCCGCGCACCCAGGCGGTCAGTGCCGCCAACGGCACTTCCCAGCCCAGGCTGTCGCGCAGCAACGCCTGCGCGTCGGGGCCTTCACGCGGGCCGTCATCCAGCCCTTCGAGTCGCGCCCAGCCGTCGCGCGTACTCAGCCGCCAGCTTTGCCGCGACACCGGCGCGCTGACCTGGATCGAAAAATCGGCGCCGTCCTGCCGCCACAGCAGCCGACCGCTGCCTCCGTCGTCACCGAGCGAGAGCGCGATGCGCCCCTGCAGTTGCCACTGTTCTTGCGCCGCCAGAGTCGCCTCGCGCCGGGTTTGCGCGGCCAGCGACAGCGCATCGCCCGGGCGTGTGCGCGGCGCGCTGACACAGGCGGCCAGCAACGCCGTCAGCAGACCAACCGCAAGCAAGCGTCCAGTCATCGTGATGTGCTGCGTGGCGTGTGGCCGAGCCGTCACGGGTTTATCCATTCGTCGGCACGCAACACGGCGCGGTGCTGCGGCGCGATCGCGCGCGCACGCTCCAATGCCGCACGTGCGGCATCGCGCTCATCGTTACGCCACAGCGCCTCGGCCAGATGCGCCAGCACTTCGGGGTCGGGGCTCAATTCAACCGCACGCTGCAAATGCGGCAGCGCTTCGTCCACCCGGCCCAACCGATACAAGGCCCAACCCAGGCTATCGACCACGGCGGCATTGTCGGGCGCCTGGTCGTACGCCTTCTCGATCAGGCGCAAGCCTTCTTCCAACCGGTCGGTGCGATCGACCAGGGTATAGCCCAGGGCGTTGAGCGCAGCGACACTGTCGGGCTCGCTCTCCAGGATGCGGCGAAAATCGGCTTCCGAATCATCGATCCGATCCGCGCGCTCGTGGGCCAGGGCACGGGCATACAACAGTTCGGGATCATCCTCGAACACATCCAGACCACGCCCGAGCGCGGCGATCTCCTGCGCCACGCCATCGCGTTCGCCGCGCAGGCCCGCTTCCAGCAGAAAGCTGTCGCGGCGGACTTCGCCATCGATCTGCGCATCGGCTTGCAGCGTGCCGAGCTGGGTCATGGCCGCGTCGAAATCGCCGCGCGCATTGAGCACCACTGCAATGCGCACCTGCGCCTGATCGCGCGGCGCACCGGTGGCGACTGCGCGATACCAGTCCAGCGCTTGCTCATGGCGTTCCAGCGCCTCGGCCAACTGGCCCAACAGCAACAGCCACTCGGCATCGAGCTCGCCACGTGCCGCGGCTTGCGCTTCCGTGTAAAGCCGCGCCAGCGCGTCCTTGTCGTCGGCGGCAACGAGGAATCCGGCACGGGCGCGCAGACTGCGCAAATCCTGTTTGCCCTCGGCCAGCACGGCGGCCGCTGCGGAGGGATCGTCGAGCCGCGACAGTTCACCGGCCACCGCCATGCGCAGGCCAGCATCCTCGCCGGCAGCCGCCAGCGCGCGATCCACCGCCGCCCGCGCCGCGCCGTTATCGCCCCGCTCGCGCAGCCGCTCCGCCTTGAGCAGCCACGCACGCGGCGCATCGGGAAAGCGCTCGATCAGGCCATCGACCACGCGATCAGCCAGTGCATCGCGGCCCAGCCGTTCCGCCAGACCGGCGAACGCGAGCCACGCGGTCAGCTCGTTCGGCAGCGCATCGTCGTCCAGCAACTGTTCGATGATCTGCGTCACCCGATCCGCCGACACCGAACCGGACAGTATTTGCAACGCACGTCGCCAGCCATCCTCGCCCGCCGCCAGGCGATCGCGCAGCGCAGCGACCACCGCGGCATCATCGCCGGCACGCAGCGCCTGGCTGGTGCGCGCGTCGAGCAACCCCGGCGCATTGGGAGCGAGTTCCTGCCAGCGCGCAATCGCGGCGTCGATCCGATCCGCGGCATTGCTCGCCATCGCTGCGGCAGTGGCGCGCTCGGCCACGGCAGGATCCGAGGATTGCTGCGCAGCAACGAGATACTGCGCGGCGGCGCGCTCGTAATCGCCTTGTTGCAAGTAGAACTCGCCGGCCAGCAGCGGTTCAAGCACCGGCTCCAGCGCCGTTTCGGGCTGCGCGTCGGCAGCATCGCCCGTTGCCGCGAACAGGGTATGGCTGAACGCGATCAACAACAAAGTCAGCGTGGATTTGCGCCAGATCATGGGTGATGGGTCCGTCAACGGATAGAATCGCACTGGAGGGAACCTCGAGAAACCTGCTGCGCGACCCGATTGCTACGGTTTCAAGAGGTTCCATAAAGCCACTGGAAAGCTTACCGCATCCCGACCCGACCATGACCCTGCTTGCCCTTGGCCTCAATCATGAAACCGCCCCGATCGCCCTGCGCGAGCGGGTCGCGTTCGCGCCGGAAACGCTGGCGCTGGCGCTGCGCGACCTGTTGAGCGTCGAGGGCGTGCACGAGGCGGTGATGCTGTCCACCTGCAATCGCACCGAAATCTACGCGCACACCGAGGACGGCCAGGAAGACGTGGTGGCGCACTGGCTGGGCAGGCACCACCAACTGGGCACGGGCCTCGATGGCTACCTGTACCAGCACACCGGCGCCGATGCCGCCAAACACCTGTTCCGGGTAGCCACCGGCCTGGATTCGCTGGTGCTGGGCGAGCCGCAGATCCTGGGCCAGGTCAAGGAAGCGTGGCAGGTCGCGCGCAGCGCCGGGGTGATGAAGACCGCGCTCGATCGCCTGTTCCAGCACACCTTTTCGGTGGCCAAGCGCGTACGCACCGACACCCGCATCGGCACCCACCCGGTTTCGGTGGCGTTCGCCGGCGTGCGCCTGGCGCAGCAGGTATTCACCGACCTGCGCGAGGCGACGGTGCTGCTGATCGGCGCCGGCGACACCATTGAACTGGCCGCACGCCACCTTTCCGATGCCAAAGCCAAACGCCTGCTGGTCGCCAATCGCACCCTCGCCCACGCGCAAGACCTCGCCAGCCGCCACGGTGGCTATGCACTCGCCCTGCCCGACCTCGACCGCCATCTGGCCGAGGCCGACATCGTGATCTCGGCCACCGCCAGCCGTGAACCGATCCTGTTGCGCTCCAGCGTCGAAAAGGCCCTGCGCGCGCGCCGGCAACGGCCGATGTTCATGCTCGATCTGGCAGTGCCGCGCGATATCGAAGCCAGCGTGCGCGATCTCGATGACGTGTATCTGTATACCGTGGACGATCTGGATCAGGTCATCGCCGAAAACCGCCAGTCGCGGCGCGAGGCGGCCGATCAGGCCGAGGCCATCATCGAACTGCAGGTGGCGCACTTCATGGGCTGGTGGCAGGGCGCCGGGCGCCAGGCCACCATTACCCGCATGCGCGGCCAGAGCGAGCAGATCCGCGACGAGACCCTGCAACGCGCGCGCGCCCTGCTGGCCAGTGGCAAAGACCCTGCCCAGGCGCTGGAGTTTCTTGCCCACAACCTGACCAACAAACTGTTGCACGCACCCTCGGCCAGCCTGCGTCAGGCTGCGCTGAGCGGCGACACCGACCTGCTGCGTGCTGCAGAACGCCTGTTTGATCTCGCCACCCCCGAAAATCCCGATGACGCCGAGCCTACGTCGCAAGCTTGAAGCCCTGAGCGAACGGCGCGAAGAGGTCGGCCGGCTGCTGGCCGAGCCGGGCACCGC
>PGZC01000073.1 GCA_002839995.1 Gammaproteobacteria bacterium HGW-Gammaproteobacteria-4
ACGCGGCAATCCAGAAATGTTCGGAAAAACAAAGAACTGGATTGCTTCCCGCCACGGCCTTCGGCCTCGCGGCTAAAGGCTTGAACGCTCGCAATGACGGCGGATGGCGGTAGTTCAGAGCTTCCCTAACGGCCCCACGTAAAACGATTGCTACAACGCGCACCTGACCAATTCACCACATCCTGTCGGCTCCACGCCTCCGGCGCTTGAGCCGACCTGCGGCTAACGGTTCCATGTGCTCGCACGATACGCGAGCCGTGCATTTTATCGCATCAGAGCGATTTAGGCACATATCGCGTTGGATCGGTGATGTTCGCTGCGGAAAATCCCTGCGCGCGCAGGCGGCAGGCATCGCAATGGCCGCACGCCCTGCCCTCGGAATCGGCTTTGTAGCACGAGACGGTCAGCGAAAAATCCACGCCCAGGCACGCGCCCTCGCGGGCGATGTCGGCTTTGGACATTGTCATCAGCGGCGCATGCACGCGCAGCCCTTCGCCTTCGATGCCGGCCTTGGTCGCGAGGTTGCCCAGGCGCTCGAAGGCCTCGATGAACGCCGGCCGGCAATCGGGATAACCGGAATAATCGACAGCATTCACGCCGCAAAAAATGTCGCGCGCGCCCAGAACTTCGGCCCACCCCAGCGCAATCGACAACATGATGGTGTTGCGCGCCGGCACGTAGGTGACCGGAATCCCGGCGCCGCCATGTTCGGGAACGGCGATGTCGTCGGTCAGCGCCGAGCCGCCGATCGCGCGCAAATCCACCGCCACAACCTTGTGCGCGATCGCGCCCAGCGCGTTCGCAACGCGCGCGGCAGCGTCGAGTTCGGACCCATGGCGCTGGCCATAGCTGACGCTCAGGGCGTAACAATCGAAGCCCTGCGTGCGCGCCATCGCCAGCACCACGGCGGAGTCCATGCCGCCGGAAAGCAACACCACGGCGCGAGCTGGAGTTTTAGTGGTCATCAAAGGCTACTCATGAATATCGGGCCGAACCGCGGCAGTAGCGAGCAAATCGCATTCATCGCCCCGGTGTATCGCCCCACAACACTTTATGCAACTGCATCTGAAATCGAACTGGCAGTCGATCGGCAACAATCCAGTCGGCAAGTTCGGTCGCATTCAATTGACCCTGGCTTGGCGAGAACCACACGCTGCAAATATCCGCGAGACCGCGCTCGCGCAATTGCGCACAGGCCCAGTCGTAATCCGCGCGATCGCAAATCACGAACTTGATCTGGTCGTGCGCGTTCAGCGCGTCCAGATTCTGCCAAAGGTTGCGCTCGACCTCGCCCGAACCCGGGGTCTTGATGTCCATCACCCGCGACACCCGCGGATCGACAGCGCTCAGATCGATCGCGCCGGACGTCTCCAGCGACACGCTGTAGCCGTCCTCGCACAAGCGCGCCAGCAAGGCATGACACCGTTTTTGCGCCAGCGGCTCGCCACCGGTCACGCAGACATGGCGAACCCCGAACTGCGCCACCTGCGCCGCAATCGCATCGATCGTCCACCAGTCGCCGCCGTGAAACGCGTAGGCGGTATCGCAATACTGACAGCGCAGCGGGCAACCGGTCAGACGCACGAACACGGTAGGCCAGCCGGCATCGCGCGCCTCGCCCTGCAGGGAACAGAACATCTCGGTCAGCCGTAGCCGACCACTGGCTGGTGTCGCATCCATGGGAAAACCCGCTTACTGCCGGTCTTCGAGCATCATGGCGCGCATCCGCCCTTGCGCCAGACGCGCCACCGTCGAATCGGGATAACGCTCGATGACCTGACCCAAGGTCACGCGCGACGCGTTGAACTGCTTGAGCTCGTACTGGCAATAGCCCAGCTTGAGCAAGGCGTCGGGCGCCTTGGTCGAATCGGGGAAACGATCCAGCAACGCCTGAAAGCTGCTCTGCGCCAATTCGAAATTCTGGGTGACGTAATAACTCTCGCCAAGCCAGTAATGCGCATTGGGTGCGAACGAACCCTCCGGGTGCGCGACCAGAAACGCGTTGAAACGGCGCGCCGCCTCGGCATACTCGCCATTCTTGAGCGACTCGAACGCCTGATCGTAAGCGGTGCGCTCATCGACAACCGGTGCATCATCGGCATTGGGTGACGGCGAGCCGCCATCGGCGATCGGCGCGACCGGATCCGGATTCGCGGCGGCGGCGCTTGCATCGCCGGTCGCGGGGTTTTCGGTGGATTCGGGCGGCACTCGCGCCGCGTCGCTACCACTTGCAGACGGCGGCGATGCGAATGTTCCCGACTCGATGCGGCCCAGCCGGCCGTCGAGATCGAGATATTGCTGACGATTGCGCTGCTTGAGCTGCTCGATCTCGAATTGCTGCTTTTCCAGCTGCGCGCGCAATGACTGGATTTCGGTTTGCAGATCGGTTATGCGATTGAGCAACTCGACATTCTGATTGCTGGCCTGTGCCTGCAACTGCTGCTGCTCCAGACGCGCCACCCGATCGGCAAGACTCGGGCGCGCCTGCGCAAAGACGGAAGCGGTGGCCACCAGGGCCACCGCCGCCATCGCACTGCGTATCGCACTCACGCTTGAATTGCCTGTACCACGCATTACTTGGCGGTATAGACGATCTCGACGCGACGGTTCTTCGACCAGCAATCCTCGTTGGATACCGTGCAGGTCGGCTTCTCTTCACCGTAGCTGATCGTGGTCAACTGGGCAGCGGAACCGCCATTGGCCTGCAGCGCCGAGGAGACCGCGTTGCCGCGACGCTCGCCCAGACCCAGGTTGTACTCGCGGGTGCCACGCTCGTCGGCATTGCCTTCCAGGGAGATGCGCGAGCTGGAGCGATCCTTCAGGTACTGCGCGTGGCAGCTGAGGATGGCGGCGAACTCGGGCTTGACGATGTCCTTGTCGAAATCGAAATACACGACGCGCTGACGCAGGCAGCTGTCGGTATCCAGGTCGGACGGCTGGTAGCCGGTCGGAGCCGGCGGCGGCGGCGCGGGGGCCGGTGCCGGCGGCGGCGGCGGCGGTGCGGGCTCTTCCTTTACTTGCTTGGCGCAGGCGGCCAACGCGACACAAACGGCGGCGGCCAGAAGCAGGCGGGTAGTGTTGTTCATGAGTAGTCCTCGGGTATTCGGGATGTTTTCGTTGTGGATGGTCTGGAGGGTGGAGCCCGAACTGTAGCTTGCTAACGCTGCCGATACGGCGACCAGGCGGGCTCCCGTACATCACCGTCGGCGAAAACCAGACGCTGCCGCACCCGCGCGTCTGCGGATACGGCATACAACACACCGCGCTGCCCCTCACGCGCGGCGTAAATCAACATGCTGGCATTGGGAGCAAAACTCGGCGACTCATCGAGGCTGCCCGGGGACAGGTTTTGCCAGCGACCCAAGCCCCCAAAACTGCGATCCATAACAGCTATACGATAAACGTTTCCGCTGCCTTGCGCCATCGCCACCTTTTTGCCATCCCAGGACACCGTGGCGCGGGCATTGTAATCGCCATTGAAGGTCACCCGCACCGGGTCGCCGCCGGCGGCGGAAACCTCATATATCTGCGGCTTGCCGCCGCGATCGGAGGTGTACATCAGGCGCTGACTGTCGGGTGTCCAGGCCGGCTCGGTGTCGATCGACCAGTGCTGGGTAATCTGGCTCAAGGCCTTGCTGGCAAGGTCCATGACGTAGATTTCCGGGTTGCCGGTGCGCGACAGCGACAACGCCAGACGGGTGCCGTCGGGCGAAAATGCCGGCGCGCCATTGATTCCGCGATGGCTGGCAACCAATTCGCGCGCGCCGGTGCTGATTTCCTGGATGTAGATCGCCGAGTTGCCGCGTTCGAAACTGACGTAGGCCAGACGGCGCCCATCCGGGCTCCACGCCGGCGACAGCAACGGCTCACGCGAGCGCACCACCACCTGCGGGTTGAAGCCATCGGCATCGGCCACCATCAGCGCGTACTGGGTATTGGGGCCGATACCGGACGCGGTGACATACGCGATGCGGGTCCAGAACGCGCCGCGCACGCCCAGTATTTTCTCGTATGCCAGATCCGCCACCTGATGCGCGACGTCGCGCATCGCCTGCGGCCGACCATCCAGAGCCAGCCCGAGCACACGTTCCTGCTTCGCGACATCGAACAACTCGAACTCGGTGCGATAACCGCCGCTCGGGGTATCGAGAATGCGCCCGATCAGAATGAAATCCTGCTTCAGCAACCGCCAGGTCGCGAAATTGATTTCCTGCGCCCGAATCGGCTTTTCCACCATATCGGCGTCGGCCAGGGTGCGAAACTGGCCGGAACGATTCAGATCGGCGCGCACCACGGCGGCCAGGTCGGTATCCGGCGCCACGCTCATGCCCAGATACTCGAACGGAATGACGGTAATGGGCAATGCCGCCGCGCTACCACCGGAAATCTCGATTTCCAGCGCCTGCGCAAACGCGAGCGAGGGCAACAGCAGGGCCAGCAACAGCGCAAAAACTCGCTTCATGGGTTCAACCTTCCGGGGCGACGAACGTGAATAACAGATCGGGGCTGAACACCGATTCGAAGCCAGTGTAGGGCAATGGCTCGGCCTTGCGCACCGCGGCCTCGACCGAGCGCCGACCCAGTTCATCGTACGGACAGCTTGGATCGATGGTGACCGCGATCACCTCGCCGCCGACGATCTGGCGGATACGCAGTTTGCACGGTTGCCCCGGGCGCACCGTTTCCGGACGCAACCAGTTGCTTTCCACTGCGCGCTGAATCGCCAGCACGTATTGTGCCTTCAGGCTCTCATCGACGCCCTCATTGCCGGCACGCGCCGGGGCCGGGGCGGGCGGGCCAGGCTCTTTTGTCGGTGTCGATGGCAGCTCAGGCCGCGCATCGCGGGTCTGCTGCAGGCGCTCGGCGGCCAGCCGCGACTGCTTTTCGGCCGCTTCGCGCTGGCGGCGGATATCGGCAAGCTTGCGATCGCGCGCTTCGGTTTCGCGGCGCAGGCGTTCGCGGCGCTCGGCCTCCACTTTCTGCGCCTGTTGTTCGAGCAGGATCTGTTCCTGACGGCGACGCTCGATCGCTTCTTCGCGCGCCTTGGTTTCGGCCTGCTGCTGCGCCAGCCGCGCCACCCGCTCTTGCTCGCGCGTGTCCGGCCTGGGCAGCGGCGCTTGCGGTTGCGGCTGCGGCGGGGTATCTGCCTGCTGCGGGCTTGGCGTGGGCAATGGTTGCGGCGGCGGGGCCTCGGGTTCGGGCGCCGGCGGTTCGGGCTTCGGCACTGGCGCCGGTGCCGGCTTCGGCGGTGCCGCCCGCGGCGGGGTTCGACCCGTACCCGGCTCGGTGACCAGCACCGCTTCGATCACCGGGCCGGCGACCGACAAGGTCTGCGGTGGCCGCGACCACCACAGGCCAAAAAACAACAGCGCCAGCAGGCCGGCATGCAATGCCAGCGCCAGCAGCAAGGCACCCAGTTTGTCGGCCGGCGTTTCCATCAGGGCCGCTTGCGCGCCGCGTCTTCCACCGGCTTGCTCATCAGCCCGACCTTGGCGACGCCGGCCTGCTGCAGCAACACCATGACCTGATAGACCTCGCCATAACCAACCTGCTGATCGCCGGCCACCAGCACCGGCACCTGCGGGTTGATGCGCACGAATGCCGCCACCTTGGCGACCAGGGCCTCGGCTGAAATCGATTCCTTGGGCACGCCTTCCAGGGTCAGGAAATAATTGCCCTGGGCATCGACCACGATCACCACCGGGTCTTTCATCTGCTCCACCGGTTTGGCATTGGACTGCGGCAACTCGATATCCACGCCAAGGTTCAACAGCGGCGCGGTGACCATGAAGATGATCAACAGCACCAGCATCACGTCGATATACGGCACGACATTGATATCGGCTTTGAGCTTGCGGCGTTTTCTGCGCGACGTCATGGGCGGCGATCTGTGGTGGGTGTGCGTAAAAACGGGTGATTGCGGACGCTGGGGTCAGCGGGGACAGTCGCCCACAGGGTGGGCTCCTACAGGTAAGCGCCACCGCTCTTTGTAGGAGCCCACCCTGTGGGCGACCGAGCGAAGTGAAGGCACAGCCTGCGCAGCACGGCCCGGCCGCGCCCTATTCATCGACATGCGACTGCCGCTGCAGGATCGACGAGAACTCTTCGGCGAAGGCTTCGTAACGCACGTTCAGGCGCTCCACCTTGGTGGCGAAGCGGTTGTAGGCCCAGACCGCCGGAATCGCGGCGAACAGGCCCATGGCGGTGGCGATCAGCGCTTCGGAGATGCCCGGCGCGACCGTGGCAATGGTCGCTTCCTTGACGTTGGCCAAGCCCTGGAACGAAATCATGATGCCCCAGACCGTACCGAACAAACCCACGTACGGGCTGATCGAACCGACGCTGGCGAGGAACTCGAGATTGGTTTCCAGTTGATCGACTTCGCGCGCCAGTTGCGCGCGCATGCCGCGCTGCGCGCCTTCGAGTTGGGTACGTGCATCGACACCGCGCTTGTTGCGCAGGCGGGTGAAATCGCGGAACCCGGCCTCGAAAATCGCCTCCAGCCCGTTCACTTCGCGCGCGCTCACCTCGCGGTAGAGCTGGCCAAGATCGATGCCCGACCAGAACTTTTCCTCGAACGATTCGGCTTCATCGGCAGTGCGGTCGAGCACCTTCTTTTTACGGAAGATGATGAACCACGACGCCACCGACGCAAACAGCAGCAGGATCATCACCAGTTGCACCGGCAGGCTGGCATGCAGCACCAGCAAAAACAGATTGATTTCGTTGTTCATTGCGCCTTGTCCAATGAGTGAATCCGTTGCAACAGCCACGCCGGCAGCGGCCGCGAGCGAAACGTTGAAGCGGTCAAACACGCGGCGCGCACCGTGGCCTGAACCAGCACCCGCTCGCCGCAACACACCTGCTGCATAAACACCATGCTCGCCAACCGCGCGCGAGTGACCAGCACACTCACGCTCAGCGCATCATCCAGCCGCGCCGGCGCCAGGAAATCGATCTGCATGCCGCACACCGCAAACAGCAGATCCTCGCGCTCGCGCAATTCAAGCTGGGCAACCCCAAGGCTGCGCAGCCATTCCGTCCGCGCACGTTCCAGAAACCGGATATAGCTGGCGTGATAAACGACCCCGCCCGCGTCGGTATCTTCCCAATAGACCCGACAACTGTGGATGAACGGCGGCCCGATCCCTGTGCCGGGTGCGCTCGCGCGACTCACGTCGGCGCGTCCTCACTGGCGAACAAATCCGGATCGACCGGCCGCTGCGGCGGCTTCAACCCCAGATGCAGCCAGGCCTTGCGGGTCAGCATGCGTCCGCGCGCGGTGCGCATCAGGTAGCCCTGCTGGATCAGGTACGGTTCGAGCACATCCTCGATGGTGCCGCGATCCTCGCTCAGCGCCGCCGCCAGCGATTCCACGCCGACCGGCCCGCCCTCGAAGTTGTCGATCATGGTGCGCAACAAGCGGCGATCCAGATCATCGAAACCCTCGGCATCGACCTTGACCATCGCCATCGCCGCATGCGCAACGGCCAGCGTGATGATGCCTTCGGCGCGCACCTGGGCGTAATCGCGGGCACGCCGCAACAGGCGATTGGCGATACGCGGGGTGCCGCGCGAGCGCCGTGCGATTTCGGCCGCACCCGCATCCTCGCAGGTGATGCCCATGATCCGCGCCGAGCGGCGCACGATCGCGCTCAATTCCTCCGGCGAATAGAACTCCAGCCGCTGCACGATGCCGAAGCGATCGCGCAACGGGCTGGTCAGCAGACCGGCGCGGGTGGTCGCGCCGATCAAGGTGAACGGCGGCAGATCCAGCTTGATCGAACGCGCCGCCGGGCCCTCACCGATCATGATGTCGATCTGATAATCCTCCATCGCCGGATACAGGATTTCCTCGACCACCGGCGACAGGCGATGGATCTCGTCGATGAACAACACATCGTTCGCCTTGAGGTTGGTCAGCAACGCCGCCAGATCGCCGGGCCGTTCGATCACCGGGCCGGATGTCGTGCGCAGGCTGACGCCAAGCTCGTTGGCGATCACGTTGGACAGCGTGGTCTTGCCAAGGCCCGGCGGCCCGAAGATCAGCACGTGATCCATCGCCTCGCCGCGGCGCTTGGCCGCTTCGATATAGATCTTCATCTGCTCGCGCACCGGCTGCTGGCCGAGGTATTCATCGAGCAGGCGCGGCCGGATGGACGCCTCGATGCGGACTTCCTCCGGCGATTCATCGGGCGATACAAGGCGATCGGTCATGGGCTGAAATAGGCGTTGGAGGGCACAAGTATGACCTGTGACGAGGGCGCGGCGTTTGCACGGCGCCGCGATAGCGTATCAAGTCTGTTGCGGATGCTGTCATACAAGGCACATTACGGTCGCGCGCAGGGCGCGCAACGTATCGGGAGTTTCGGCGCTGGTCGGGCACGTCTTTTTGTAGGAGCTCACCCTGTGAGCGACCGGGGTGCAACGAGCGCGTCTTTTTGTAGGAGCTCACCCTGTGAGCGACCGGAACG
Organism: Gammaproteobacteria bacterium HGW-Gammaproteobacteria-4; assembly: GCA_002839995.1. GTDB lineage: Bacteria > Pseudomonadota > Gammaproteobacteria > Xanthomonadales > Xanthomonadaceae. Next base: position 8,475 of record PGZC01000073.1, read on the forward strand.
AGCGTGCACGTCTTTTTGTAGGAGCCCACCCTGTGGGCGACCGGGATGAACGAACGCATCTTTTTGTAGGAGCCCACCCTGTGGGCGACCGGGATGAGCGTGCGCGTCTTTTGTGAACAACGGCGTTACTCGCTGGTGCCAATCGGTGCTGTTGTAGGAGCCCACCCTGTGGGCGACCGGGATGAACGAACGCATCCTTTTGTAGGAGCCCACCCTGTGGGCGACCGGAATGAACGAACGCATCTTTTTGCAGGAGCCCACCCTGTGGGCGACCGGGATGAACGAACGCGTCTTTTTGCAGGAGCCCACCCTGTGGGCGACCGGGATGAACGAACGCATCTTTTTGTAGGAGCCCACCCTGTGGGCGACCGGGATGAACGAACGCATCTTTTTGTAGGAGCCCACCCTGTGGGCGACCGGGGTGCAACGAGCGCGTCTTTTTGTAGGAGCCCACCCTGTGGGCGACCGGGATGAACGAACGCATCTTTTTGTAGGAGCCCACCCTGTGGGCGACAGGCAATGCAACATAGCGGTATCACAGCCGCGTACTTCGCAGTAAACCGCGCGACCCTGCACATCGACG
>PGZC01000005.1 GCA_002839995.1 Gammaproteobacteria bacterium HGW-Gammaproteobacteria-4
CAGGGTCATGGTGATCGCCGGCGGCACCAGCGTCTGTGCCCAGATGCGCAGGATGCGATGCACTTCGCGGCGGGCGATGGTGTACAGCGCGACCAGATTCGGATGATGGCTCATGCGGCACCCTTGCCATTGCCGGTGAGGTGAACGAACAGTTCTTCCAGACGGTTGGATTTATTGCGCATCGAGCGCACCCGGATTCCGGCATCGGCCAGGGCGTTGAATACGCGGTTGAGGTCGAGCGCGCGCGGCATGTCCACCTCGATGCAGTGGCTGTTCGCCGAGGTCAGGGTCACGCCTTCGACCAGCGGCAATTGCGCCGGCACCTCGCCGTCGATGTCGAAGATGAAGCCTTCCACGTCGAGTCGCGCCAGCAGTTCGCGCATCGGCCCGGCGGCCACGATCTGGCCGTGGTCGATGATCGCCAGATTGCGGCACAGGTTCTCCGCTTCCTCCAGGTAATGCGTGGTCAGGATGATGGTGGTTCCGGCGGCGTTGATGTCGCGCAGGGTTTTCCACATGCCACGACGGATTTCGATATCGACGCCGGCGGTGGGTTCATCCAGGATCAGCAGGCGCGGCCGCGTCATCATCGCGCGGGCGATCATCAGGCGCCGCTTCATTCCACCCGACAGCGTGCGCGACATGGTGTGCGCCTTCTCGCCGAGTTGCGCCCTCGCGAGTTCTTCATCCGCACGCACGATGGCTTCGGCGCGGGGCACACCGTAAAAGCCGGCGTAGTTGACCAGGATGTCGAACGGCTTTTCAAACAGGTTGAAGTTGATTTCCTGCGGCACCAGCCCGAGCAGGCGCATCGCCGCCGAACGGTTGCGCGCCACCTCCTCGCCGAACACGCGCACCGAACCCGAACTGGCATTGACCAACGAGCTGACGATGCCGATCAGGGTGGATTTTCCTGCGCCGTTGGGGCCGAGCAGGGCAAAGAAGTCGCCGGGCACCACGCTCAGGCTGATGCCTTTGAGCGCTTCGACACGGCCGCTATAGGTTTTGCGCAGGTCGGTGACTTCGAGCGCGGGGGTCTGGGTCATGGGGCTATGCATTGGCTCGGCTGAAGCAATATCGGCCGTGGCCCGCTAGTATATCGGGTCGCCCTTTGAAGTGACCCGCGCTCAATTCGGGTTGCAGTGTTCATTCTGGAGATCCCGTGGCCGCTCACTTCCCGCTGAAACTGATCCAGTCGCGCGCACTGGCGCCCAGCATCCACCACTTCGTGTTCCGGCGCGACGATGGCGAAGCGCTGGCATTCATCCCCGGCCAGTTCATCCAGATTCATTTCAGTTATCCCGACGGCAGCCCGACCAAGCGCAGCTATTCGATCGCGACGGTACGTGAGCACGCGGCGGGTGCCGACGATCCGATCGAGGTCGCGGTGTCCTACGTGCCGGGTGGCGCGGCCAGCGAGCTGTTTGGCCAGTTGCAGGAAGGTCAGCGCATCGATGCCAGCGGCCCGTTCGGGCGTTTTTGCCTGATGCCTGCGGACACCAATCGCCGTTATCTGCTGATTGCGACCGGCACCGGCGTCACCCCGTATCGTGCGATGCTGCCGTTGCTGCGTCAGGCCATTGTCGAACGCGGGGTCGAGGTGGTGTTGCTGTTCGGCGCGCGCACCCCGAACGAACTGCTTTACGGCGACGAGTTCAGCGCGTTTGCCAAGGCCAATCCGGGCTTTCGATTCGTGCCCTGCTTCAGCCGCGAGCCGGCACCGGAGGGCGTCTATCCCGAACAACGTCGCGGCTATGTCCAGGACGCCCTGGCAGCGCTCGCCCCGGATCCGGAACACGATATCGCCTACCTGTGCGGCAATCCGGACATGGTCGATGCGGCGTTCGAGATGCTCAAGGGCTTTGCCTTGCCGGTGCCGCATATCCGGCGCGAGAAGTACGTCAGCAGCCGGTAACATGTGTCAAGTGTGCTTGACACAGGGGCATGGCCGCTTTAATCTGCGTGTCAAGGGTACTTTACACGCGGGGTTGTCATGAACGCTTGTTCCGGGCCGGGCTCACGTACCAGCATCGTTGCGGCGATGGCGTATGCGGTTACCGTGTTGATCTGCGTTTGGTTGCTCAAGCATCCCCTCACCGATGCGCCACCCGTATGGCGTGCGCTGGTGGCGCTGCTGCCGATGGCTCCGATTGCCTGGATGATCCGGGTTCAGGTCGCGATGATCATGGCCCGCGACGAATTGCAGCGCCGCATCGATCTGGAAGCGATCGCCATCGCCTCGATCGGTGTCGGCCTCGGTTCGCTCAGCCTCGCGTTGCTGATCGTTGCCCGGGTTTGGGATATTTCCGGTCGAGTCGCGCTGCTCTGGGTGCTGCCTGCGCTTTCGCTTTGCTACGGTGTCGCCCGCTACTGGGTGGCGCGGCGCTACCGATGAAGAGCCGAGTGCGTGAGCTGCGCGAGGCGCAGGGCTGGTCGCAAGCGACGCTGGCCGAGCACCTTGGCGTATCGCGGCAAACGATCAATGCGATCGAGACTGGCAAGTACGACCCGAGCCTGCCGCTGGCGTTTCGCCTCGGCCGCTTGTTCAAGCAGCCGGTCGAGTCGATTTTTTTTCACGAGGAGGACCTTTCATGAGTCTTGATTCCATTATCCGACTGCGTAGACGCCGGGCCTGGTTGCTGCTTGCGGTGGTTGCCGCGCTGCCCGGTAGCGTGCTTGCCCGTGATCTGGGCAGCATCGCGTTCGCGCCGTGTACCTTGACCAGCGCCGCCAGTGCCAGCGCTGTCGAAGCGCAGTGCGGCACGTTGTCGGTCCCGGAAAACCGTGCTGAACCCGAAGGCCGGCATATCGATCTCGCCATCGCCTGGGTGCCCGCTCGCGAGGACGCTCTTCCCGACCCGGTATTCATGCTTGCCGGCGGCCCCGGCCAATCGGCGCGTGACGGATACCCACCGTTGGCGGACGCGTTCAGCGATACCAACAAGCGTCGCCACATCATCCTGCTCGACCAGCGCGGCACCGGCGCGTCCAATCCACTGATCTGCAAGAACGCGCAGGGCGAGAGCGCGGTGATGGCCGAAGGCACCGAGTCGCCCGAAGTCGCGGCTGCTTTCGCCGAACGCTGCCGCGACGAACTGTCCGAGCGGACGGATCTGCGTTTTTACACGACCACCGATGCGATTCAGGACCTGGATGCCGTGCGCACGGCCATCGGCGCCGGGCAGATCAATCTGGCCGGCATTTCCTACGGTACCCGGGTGGCGCAGCACTACGCAGCGCGTTATCCCGCGCACACGCGAACGGTGGTACTCGACAGTGCGGTGCCCAACGAGCTGATTCTGGGCAGCGAGCACGCTCGCAATCTGGAGGATTCGCTCGATCAGCAGTTCGCCCGCTGCACGGAGCTGCCGGCGTGTGCCGATGCGTTCGGTAATCCGCGCGAGCAGCTCGCCGCGGTGTTGGCGCAGGCGCGCAATGCGCCGCCGGTGATCCGCTATCGCGATGCGATAACCGGCGAGTGGCGCAGCGAGCGCCTGAGCGAAGACCGGCTGGTGACCCTGGTGCGCCTGTTTGCCTACGCGCCGGTCGCCGCGGCCATGCTGCCGCTGACCCTGCACGACGCCGCGCACGACAACCCCGAGAGCCTGATGGCGCTGTCGCAGATGATCGGCGCGCAACTCAGCGAGCAGATCATGCACGGCATGCAGCTTTCGGTGATGTGCAGCGAGGATGTGCCGAGTCTCGCCGCGAACGCCGCCGATGACGACACCCTGCTCGGTTCGGCGTTGGTCGCGTTTCTCAAGGCGCAGTGTTCGGTTTGGCCGCACGATCCGGCACCGGAGTCGTTTCACGCGCCGCTGCAAAGCGACCTGCCGATTCTGGTGCTGGCCGGCGAGTTCGACCCGGTAACACCGGTGCGTTACGGCGAGCAGATCGCCAACGGCCTGAGCAACGGCCGGCTGCTGATCCTGCGTGGTCAGGGCCATAACGTGATCCCCGCCGGCTGCATGCCGAAGTTGATGGCGCGCTTCATCGATGCTGCCGACGCAAAAGCGCTGGACGCCACGTGTCTCGCCACCTTGCCCTACGCACCGCCCTTCACCGGCTATTTCGGATGGGAGCCGTGAACATCACGCGCTTCGCGCCCGCCACGTCGCCAATTCTTGCAAGGAATCGGTCATGATCCATGTCGAAAATCTGCACAAATCTTTCAACACCAAAACCGGTGTGGTCAAGGCTGTCGATGGCGTCAGCTTCGCTGCGCCAGACGGCCAGATCACCGGGCTGCTGGGCCCCAACGGCGCCGGCAAAACGACCTGCCTGCGCATGTTGTACACGTTGATGAAACCCGAACAGGGCGCGGTCACCGTCGATGGGCTGGACGCCAGTCGCAACCCCGATGCGGTGCGCCGCTCGCTCGGTGTGTTGCCCGACGCACGCGGCGTCTACAAGCGGCTCACGGCGCGCGAGAACATCGCCTACTTCGGTCGCCTGCACGGAATGAGCGACACCGACATTGCCAGTCGCGGCGAACGTCTGGTTGCGGCGCTGGAGATGGGTGAGTTCATCGATCGCCAGACCGAAGGCTTCTCGCAGGGGCAGCGCACCAAAACCGCGATTGCGCGCGCGCTGGTGCATTCGCCGCGCAACGTGATTCTCGATGAACCCACCAACGGCCTGGATGTGATGACCACGCGCGGACTGCGCAACTTTCTGCTTGAGCTCAAGCGCGAGGGCCATTGCGTGATTTTTTCCAGCCACATCATGCAAGAGGTGGCTGCACTGTGCGATCGCATCGTGGTGATCGCACACGGCCGCGTGGTGGCGCAAGGCAGTGCCGATGAGCTCAAGGCGCAAACCGGCGCTACCAATCTGGAAGATGCGTTTGTTACCGCTATCGGCTCCGAGGAGGGCCTGCTGGCATGAAAATCTTTATGACGGTGATGCTCAAGGAGCTGACCGACTTCGCGCGCGACCGGCGCACCCTGTTCATGGCGCTGTTTCTCTCGCCCATCATCATCCCGGTGATGTTGGTCGGGATCAGCACCGTGGTGCAGAAAAAGGCCGCTTCGCAACTGGATAAACCGCTGCAATTGCCGGTGATCGGCGCCGAGCGAGCGCCCAACCTGATTGCATATCTGCAAGGACACAACATCGTGATCGGAGCGGCGCCGGCCGATCCGACAGCGGCCATTCGCGAGCAGCGTGAGGACGTGATCCTGGAAATCAGCGCGGATTTCGCCGACGACTGGCGGCAGAGCAAGCCGGCGACGGTCGAGATCATCCACGATGCCACCCGCCAGGATGCGCGCATTCCGGTGGCCCGCGTCGAGCGGGTGCTGCAAGGCTATAGCCAGACCGTCGGCAGTCTGCGCCTGCTGGCGCGCGGCGTCAGCCCGAGCGTGATGAGCGCGGTGCAGATCGGGCATCGCGACCTGTCCACTCCGGAAGCCAAGCAAGGCCAGGTGCTGGCCGCGATGCTTCCCTACCTGCTGATACTCACCGCGTTTCTGGGTGGCGCCTATCTGGTGATCGACACCACCGCCGGCGAGCGCGAGCGGCAGTCGCTGGAGCCGCTGCTGGCGACCCCGGCATCGCGCGAAGCGGTGATGAGCGGCAAGATTGCCGCGGCCTGCGCCATTGGCTTGACCAGTCTGTTGTTGACCATGATCAGCGTCAAGGTCGGGTTTGCCCTGGCACCGGGCCTGGGCAGCAAGGCCGATGTGTCGATGTGGGCGATCCTGCGCATCCTCGGCATTCTGATCCCGATGCTGTTGCTCGGCACCTGTTTGCTGACCTTGATCGCGGCGAGCGTGAAAAGTGTCAAGGAGGCGCAAAGCTACATGGGCATCCTGATGATGGTGCCGATCATCCCGACCGTGCTGTTGATGGTGTCGCCGGTGAAAAATCAGCTATGGATGTTCGCGGTGCCGTTCCTGTCGCAGAACCAGATGATCGTCAGCGTGCTTCGCGGCGAGGCGATCTCGATGCGGCAATGGTCGGTCTATTTTGGCGTCGGCCTGTCGTTGGGGCTGTTGCTGTGGTTTGTCGCGTCCCGGCTGTATCACCGCGAGCGGCTGGCGATTTCGGCCTGATTCCGTCCGGCATGATGCCCACTTTGCGGTGTGCGTGGTGCTTACGCTGAGCCGTTGATACCGGTCGGTTGCTCCGCAACACCGGCTCTGCCGGTCCCGCCCTCGACCGCATGCGCGGTTACGCGGGGCTCCGCCCCGACGCGTCGCTCGGTCGCCCACAGGGTGGGCTCCTACAAACAGGCGCCAACGCACCCTGGAGCTCACCCTGTGAGCGACCGCCCGGTCGCTACACGATGGTGCGATGGCGGGCCTATTTGCCGATGCAAAAGCCAGCGAAAATCTGCCCGAGCAGGTCATCGGCGCTGACCGCACCGGTGATTTCGCCCACCGCCTGTAGGAGCTCACCCTGTGAGCGACCGCCCGGTCGCCACACGATGGTGCGATGGCGGGCCTATTTGCCGATGCAAAAGCCAGCGAAAATCTGCCCGAGCAGATCATCGGCGCTGACCTGACCGGTGATCTCGCCGACCGCAAGATGCGCCAGGCGCAGTTCTTCCGCGGCCAGCTCGCCGGCGCGTTGCACTTCGATGCACTCACGCGCGGCGGCAAGATGCGCGTTTGCGCGTCGCAACGCGTCGACGTGGCGCGCGCGGGCACTGAATGCGCCGACACCGCCTTCGCCCTGGCCCGCCGCATCGCGCAAGGCCGTGCGCAATGCGTCCAACCCGGCACCGGTCTGCGCCGACACCCACAGATGGCCTTCGCGGCCCGGCGCGAACCCTGGCGGATGCGCGGTCAGATCGCATTTGTTGTGCAGATAAAGCCGGCGTGCGACATCGACCCCGGACAGCTCGCTGGTAACCGGCGCCGCGCCATCACTGACGATCAGCGCCAGGTCCGCTTTCGCCAGTTCGTGATGGGCGCGGCGGATGCCCTCGCGCTCGATCACATCCTCGCTGTCGCGCAACCCCGCGGTGTCGACAAGCGTGATTTCGATGCCATCGATGCGCACCACCTCGCGCAACACATCGCGGGTGGTGCCGGCCAGTTCGGTGACGATCGCGCGGTCGCTGCCGGCCAGCGCGTTGAGCAACGAGCTCTTGCCGACATTGGGCGGGCCGACGATCACCACGTGCAGGCCATCGCGCAGGCGTTGGCCACGCTGCGCCTCGCGCAGCAATTCGCGCAACTGCTGCTGCACCGCGTCGAGCCGAGCGCGCAATGCGGGAGCCGAGAGGAAATCGATTTCCTCTTCCGGAAAATCGATCGCCGCTTCGACATGCATCCGCAATGCGCTCAGCGCTTCGGCGAGCGCGCCGCATCGGCGGGAGAACACGCCGTCCAACGAGCGCCGGGCGGCGCGTGCCGCGGCATCCGAGCCTGCCGCAATCAAATCGGCCACCGCTTCGGCCTGCACCAGATCGAGCTTGCCATTGAGAAAGGCGCGTTCGGTGAACTCGCCCGGCCGCGCCAGCCGCGCGCCCAGTTCGCAGCAGCGCGCGAGCAGCGCCGCCAGCAGCACGATGCTGCCGTGTGCCTGCAGTTCGATCACGTCTTCGCCGGTGTAGGATCGCGGCGCGGCAAACGCGAGCAGCAAGCCGTCGTCGATCGACTCGCCGGCGCTGTCGCGAAAATGGGCATGGCCAACACCGCCGGGCCGCGGCTCGCGATCGCTCAAGGATCGCGCGATGGCAAACGCGTGCGGCCCGGACAGGCGCACGATGCCGACGCCGGCCGCACCGCTGGCGGTGGCGATGGCGGCAATGGTGTCGCTGTGCTCGCCCATGGCGGTTGCCTCGTCAACCCCGGCCAGCGGTCGGGGACGGGATCAGTCCTTGCTTGCCACAGCCGGCTTGTCGGCCTGATCGCCATGGCGGCGCATGATCACCCACTGCTGCAACAGGCCCAGACTGCCGTTGGTGGTCCAGTACAGCACCAGGCCGGCCGGGAAGAAGGCAAACATCACGCCGAAGATCAACGGCATCAGCTGCATGAACTTCTTCTGGATCGGGTCCATGCCCGGAGCCGGGCTCAGCTTCTGGGTGAAGTACATGCTGGCCATGTTGAGCACCGGCAGCACGAAGTACGGATCGCGGTCGGTGAGGCTGTGGATCCAGCCGATCCACGGCGCGTGGCGCAGCTCGACGCTTTCCAGCAATACCCAGTACAGCGCGATGAAGACCGGAATCTGGATCAGGATCGGCAGGCAGCCGCTGGCCGGGTTGGCCTTTTCCTTCTTGTACAGCTCCAGCATGGCCTGCTGGAATTTCTGTTTGTCCTCGCCGTAGCGCTCCTTGAGCGCCTCGATGCGCGGCTGCAGTTTGCGCATCTTGGCCATCGACAGGTACTGCTTCTCCGAGAGCTTGAAGAACACTGCCTTGATCAGCACCACCAGGCCGATAATTGCCCAGCCCCAGTTTCCGAACAGGCGGTGAAGGAAGGACAGCACCGCAAACAAGGGATCGGAGATCAGGGTGAAGATGCCGTAGTCGATGGTGCGTTCCAGGCCCGGAGCAACCGCCGGCAGTTCGCTTTGCAGTTTGGGCCCGACCCACAGCCGTGCCTCGGTGCTGACGCGCGCACCCGGGTCGGCGACCAGTGCCGGGCCGACTTCGCGAATCACGTAACGCGGTACGCCGTTGGCGAAGATCGCGGTGGAAAAAGTGGTGCTTTCGTCGGCGCCGGGAATCCACACCGCCATGAAGTGATGCTGCAGCATCGCGATCCAGCCACCGCTGATCTTCCGGTTCAACGGCTCTTCGGCGAGCTTGTCGAACTTGAGTTTCTCGAATTTCTCATCCGGGCTGTACCAGGCGGCGCCGGCAAAGCTGTAGCCTTCGGGATTGTTGAAGCCACTGTTCGCGATGACCGGCGGTACGCGCAGCAATTGGCGATAGACATGGCCCTGCCAGGCCGCTTCGCTCTGGTTGTCGACCTCGTCGCGGACGCTCAATAGGTAGCTGCCGCGTTTCAGCGTGAAAACCTTGCGCACACTGAGGCCATTGCCGTCGCTCCAGTTCAGCGCAAGCGAAACCTGCTGCTCGCCGTCGCGCAGCACCTCCGCCTCCGCGTCCGGCGCGCTGACAAACACGCTTTCGTGGCTTGGTGCCGCGCCTTTGTTGCTGACCAGACCGCTTTGCGCGACAAAGAAATGTTCCGGCGCGCTCGACAGCAGCTGCACCCGTTCGCTGTCGGGCTTCGCCGTTTGCCCGTAGTCGAGCAACTGGGCCGAGGCGACGGTTCCGCCGCGGGTGTCGATTTCCAGACGCAGTACGTCGTTCGCCAGAACCAGTCGCCGGGTGCTTGTCGTGTTCGCTATGGGGCTTGCCGTGGGCACCGTTGCATCGACACCGGCAAGAGGCGCGCTCGGTTCGATCGGTATTTGCGGGGCGGCCGCGTCATCGACCGCTCCGACACGCGGGCTCCCAGTAGCGTCGATGACCGGCTGCGGTGTCGGCGACTGCCAAGCCTGCCACAGCAAATACGCAAGGAACAGCCAGGCGAGCAACAAAAACGTACGGGTCTGATTCATCAGCGGTCTGGACTCGATGGTCGGCGGATGCCGACAGGGATTGGGGTGTCGCGTGCTGGCTGCGCTGCGTTGTAGCCGGACATTGTGCCGGCCTCGCCGGTCGGGTTCAACAAAGTGGCGCGCTGCCACAGCGCCATCAGTTCCTCGGCCAGCCCCTCGCCGGGTGTTTTTCCGGCTTTTGCGACGATTACGTAATCGCCCGGCGGCAACTGCTGGCCATATTGACGAAAGCTGTTGCGCACAATGCGCTTGAAGCGGTTGCGCACAACCGCCAGCTTGCTGACGCGCTTGCTCACCGTGATGCCGAGCCGGGCGCGGAGCGCAGCAGCCGAAGGATTTGGTTGATGCACATGCAAGCGAACGCTAGCGCTGTGGAGGCAGCGACTCTCGCGCAACACGCGCTGATACTGCGCCGGGCTGTGCAGGCGCATATCGGGGCGAAACGCGTTGGGGTGTGCGGTGCTCACTCAGGCGGCCTTGCCCGTTGCGGGAGGTGGCCGGACGCAGCTGACCGTCGTGCGACGAAGCCCGGTGTTGCGTTACCGCGAATCGATCCGACGCGTCATGTAACGCGCTGACAGGATCGATCGGTGTTGCCGGCGATCGAATGCTGCTCAGACGGCGAGACGCGTACGGCCCTTGGCGCGGCGACGGGAAAGGATCTTGCGGCCATCGGCGGTCGCCATGCGAGCACGGAAACCATGATCGCGCTTGCGCTTGATGTTGCTGGGCTGGTAGGTGCGTTTGGTGGCCATGGTGGCAATTCCACAAACATTGGACAAGGCCGAGCATCATAACGAGTATTGACATGATCGGTCAAGGAGAATGAGAGAGGCGGCGCTACGCGTTCCGGCATCACTGGGTACAGCCGCTGCTGGCAGCTTGCGGGTTGCGCGGGTAGACTGAGGCGTTATGCGCCGTCGCCTGATGTTCGTGCCCGCGCACCGATTGCGTTGCTGTGTATCCAACCGTTTGTGACCCCAATAATGATCCCTGCCTGGCTGCGTTGCCTGGAACGTCTGGAAACCGAGTTTCCGGCGGAAGAAGTTCATACCTGGCTCAAGCCACTGCAGGCCGAGGCCGGCGACGCGGGGTTGTGCCTGTTCGCGCCGAACGCGTTCGTCGTCGAAACGGTGCGCGATCGTTACCTTGAACGCATCTGCGCGCTGGTGAACCACTACGCCGGGGTGGAGACGCCGGTCCACCTCGAAGTCGGCGCAATGCGCCGCGCCGCGCCGGTGGCGCCGGCGCCGAGCAAAGGGGCCGCGCGTGCGGCAGCGCCCGGCAAGCCGTTTGCCGGTAACCTCGATCCGCATTACACCTTCGCCAATTTTGTCGAGGGGCGTTCCAACCAGCTCGGCCGCGCCGCGGCATTGCAGGCGGCACAGCACCCAGGCGAGCGGGCGCACAACCCGCTGCTGCTGTACGGCGGCACCGGCCTTGGCAAGACACACCTGATGTTCGCGGCCGGCAACGCCATGGTGCAGAACAATCCCTCGATGCGGGTGCTGTACCTGCGCTCCGAGCAGTTCTTCAGCGCGATGATGAAGGCCTTGAGCGAAAAGGCGATGGATCAGTTCAAGCGCCAGTTCCAGTCAATCGGTGCACTGTTGCTCGACGACATCCAGTTTTTTGCCGGCAAGGACCGCACCCAGGAAGAGTTCTTCCACACCTTCAACGCGTTGTTCGATGGCAAGCAGCAGATCATCCTGACCTGCGATCGCTACCCGCGCGAAGTGGGCAATCTGGAGCCGCGTCTGAAGTCGCGGCTGTCATGGGGTTTGAGTGTGGCGATCGAGCCCCCGGATTTCGAGACCCGGGCCGCGATCGTGATGGCCAAAGCACAGCAGCGCGACATCGCGTTGCCCGAATCGGTCGCACTGTTGATGGCGCAACGCATGCGCTCCAACGTGCGCGACCTGGAGGGTGCGTTGAATACGCTGGCGGCACGCGCCAATTTCACCGGCCGCCCGATCACCGAGGATTTCGCCCAGGAAACCTTGCGCGACCTGCTGCGCGCACAGCAACAAGCCATCTCCATCACCAATATACAAAAGATCGTGGCAGACTACTTTCAGCTGCGGGTCGTCGATCTGCTGTCGAAGCGGCGGACACGCTCCTTGGCCAGACCCCGGCAACTCGCCATGGCCTTGGCCAAGGAGTTGACCGAACATAGTCTGCCGGAAATCGGCGATGGTTTTGCCGGTCGCGACCACACCACGGTCATGCACGCGTGCAAAGTTGTGCGCGAATTGGTCCGAAACGACGGTAAGGTGCGAGAAGACTGGGAGAAATTGATACGCAAGCTGACCGAATAGCATCACCTGTGGATAAGATGTTGATAGATAAATCCAGGGTGTAGTTACCCACAGCTTTTTCAGCAGCTGCATGTTCGTGACCCACAGCGTAGCGGCGAAGCAAAACCAAATAAAAACAATAGTTTGTGTTGGTTATCCCGTGGTTTCAGATGCACCACCACCACCAGGCTTTATATTAAATACACATCGTTATTGGGGATACGGACATGCGATTCAGCCTACAGCGCGAAGTGTTGCTCAAACCGCTCCAGCAGGTCGTGAACGTCGTCGAGCGGCGTCACACGTTGCCGGTGCTGGCCAACTTGTTGCTTCAGGTCAGCAACGGTCGGCTGGCAATGACCGGCACCGATCTGGAAGTCGAGATGGTGGCCCGTTGCACCGTTGAGGATGCGCAGGACGGCGATGCCACGGTGCCCGCCCGAAAGCTGTTCGAGATTGTTCGCGCTTTGCCGGACGGCAGCCGCGTCACCGTCTCGTTTTCCGGCGAAAAGGCGAGTGTGCAGGCCGGGCGAAGCCGATTCAGCTTGGCGACCCTGCCAGCCAACGATTTCCCCAATATCGACGAACTGGAATTGGTGGAGCGCGTCAGCCTGCCCGAAGCGGTGCTCAAGGAATTGATCGAGCGTACGGCGTTTGGTATGGCGCAACAGGACGTGCGTTATTACCTCAACGGCCTGCTTCTGGACTTGCGTGAAAACCTGCTGCGCTGTGTTGCAACCGATGGGCATCGTCTGGCGCTGTGCGAAGCCGATCTGCCCGATGGAGTCAAGGCGCGCAAGCAGATCATCGTTCCGCGCAAAGGCATCCTCGAGTTGCAGCGCCTGCTCGAGGGTGGCGATCGCAGCGTTGAACTCGAGGTCGGTCGCAATCACCTGCGCATTCACCGCGAGGACGTGACTTTTACCAGCAAGCTGATCGACGGGCGCTTCCCCGATTACGACGCGGTAATCCCGATCGGTGCCAACAAGGAAGTCGTGGTGGACCGTGATGCTCTGCGCGCCGCCCTGCAGCGGGCAGCGATCCTGTCCAACGAGAAGTACCGCGGCGTGAAGCTGGAGCTGTCGCCTGGGCAACTGCGGATCGTGGCGCACAATCCGGAACAGGAAGAAGCGCAAGAAGAACTGGAAGCCGAAACGCAGATCGACGATCTGGCGATCGGATTCAATGTGACCTACCTGTTGGAGGCGCTGTCTGCGCTGCGCGAAGAAAAGGTGCTGATCCTGCTGCGCGACGCCAATTCCAGCGCATTGCTGCGCGAAGCCAGCAATGACAAAACCCGGCACGTGGTGATGCCGCTGCGGCTTTGACCGCCGCCCGGATGCCGCAACGCAACGATTCGCCGCGGTGGCCCGTCCGGCAGCCGTCGTGCGCCTAGACCGCCTGGATATCGCGCGGCTGCGTTGCGTTACCGACGCCGCGCTGGCGTTGGGTCCGGGGATCAACCTGATCACCGGCGACAATGGCGCTGGGAAGACCAGCGTCATCGAGTCCCTGTATGTGTTGAGCCATGGCCGCTCATTTCGCGGTCGCGTTCGCGATGGCTTGATTCAGCATGGCGAAAGCGCGCTGCGCCTGCGTGCGCAGTGGCGCGATGCGAATGGCTCCGAACATCGCGCCGGCTTGGAGCATGACGGCAAGCAGTGGCACGCTCGAGTTGACGGTGAATCGGTGAAGACGCTGGCCGATTTGGCCAGTCGGATCGCGATCGTGTGTTTCGAGCCCGGTAGCCACACCTTGTTGAGCGGGCCGGCTGAAGCCCGCCGCCGGTTTGTCGATTGGGGCCTGTTTCACGTGGAACCGGGGTTCATGGACTGCTGGCGACGCTACACACGCGCTTTGCGGCAGCGCAATGCATTACTCAAGTCGGTGAACGATTGGGGTTCGCTCGAGGCGTGGGAGCACGAGCTCCAGCATTGTGGCGACCGGATTACCGCGATGCGCGTGTCATATCTGACGCGATGGGAACGGGCGCTGCTGGCAGCAACGACGCAGTTCTTGCCGGAACTACCGCCGGCCACGATAAGCTTTGTCCCGGGCTGGCGGCAGGAAGACACTCTGGCGGCAGCACTGAATCACAGTCGCGAACGGGATCGGGTTCTGGGATTCACCAGTGTTGGCCCACACCGAGCGGACTGGCGCCTGCGTTTTGGACGACTTGGGGCGAAGGAGGGATTATCGCGCGGTCAAACCAAGCTTGCGGCCCTGGCCTGCATGTTGGCGCAGGCGCAGCAATTTGCAGACACGCACGGCGATTGGCCGATTGTGTGCCTGGATGACCTGGCGTCGGAGCTGGATCGTAACCATCAGCAGCGGGTCGTCGATCTGGTAGTCACGAGCAAGGCGCAGGTGGTTGTTACGGCGACCGAGTCCCTCTCCGTTCTTGCGTCGCTGGATGTCACCAAGTTCCACGTGGAACAAGGCAAGTTCGTGGCACTGCTATAATCGCAGGCCAACGCGTTTCGTACTGTCGCAGGCACGTGTTTTGTGCCTGCGCCGCGCTCCACTATTGAATTACGCGACCCAAGGTCGCTGGAAGCCGCCTGTTATGAGTGAAAACGTCTACGACTCGACCCGAATCACTGTCCTTCGCGGTCTGGACGCGGTACGCAAGCGCCCAGGCATGTACATCGGCGATATCCACGATGGCACCGGCCTGCATCACATGGTCTTCGAGGTGGTCGATAACGCCATCGATGAGGCCCTGGCCGGACATTGCGACAAGGTGGTGGTGACGATCCACGATAACGGGGCGGTCAGTGTCAGCGACAACGGTCGCGGCAT
The DNA here is from genome assembly GCA_002839995.1 of Gammaproteobacteria bacterium HGW-Gammaproteobacteria-4. Classification (GTDB taxonomy): domain Bacteria; phylum Pseudomonadota; class Gammaproteobacteria; order Xanthomonadales; family Xanthomonadaceae. The sequence continues at coordinate 14,628 of PGZC01000005.1, forward strand.
CCCGGTGGACATTCACAAAGAAGAGGGCGTGTCTGCCGCCGAAGTCATCATGACGGTGCTGCACGCGGGCGGCAAGTTCGACGACAACAGCTACAAGGTTTCGGGCGGTCTGCACGGCGTCGGCGTCTCGGTGGTCAACGCCCTTTCGGAAAGCCTGCAAATGGACATTTGGCGCGACGGCTTGCACTACCAGCAGGAATACGCGCTGGGCGAACCGTTGTATCCATTGCGAGAGATGGGACCGGCGGCGCGGCGTGGTACCCAGATCCGGTTTTTGCCGGCACGGGCCATTTTTACCGACGTCGAGTTTCATTACGACATCCTGGCGCGGCGCCTGCGTGAGTTGAGCTTCCTCAACTCCGGGGTGCGGATCGAGTTGATCGACGAGCGCGCCGATGGAAAGACCGACGTGTTCGAGTTCGAGGGCGGCATTCGTAGCTTTGTCGAGCACCTGTCGTCGATAAAAACCCCTTTACATCAACAAGTTATATCAATTTCGGGGGAGCAGAACGGCATTTCCGTCGAAGTCGCCCTGCAATGGACCGATTCGTACCAGGAAACCATGTTCTGCTTCACCAACAATATCCCGCAAAAGGATGGCGGCACCCATCTGGCCGGATTTCGCGCGGCCCTGACCCGCACGCTGAACAACTACATCGAGCAAAACGGGATCGCCAAGCAGGCCAAGATCGCGTTCTCCGGCGATGACATGCGCGAGGGGCTGATTGCGGTGTTGTCGGTCAAGGTACCCGACCCCAGCTTCAGCTCGCAAACCAAGGAAAAGCTGGTGTCGTCCGAGGTCAAGCCGGTGGTCGAGTCGGTGCTCGGCCAGCGGCTGGAAGCGTTCTTGCAGGAAAATCCCAGCGAAGCGCGCGCCATTGCCGGCAAGATCGTCGATGCGGCACGCGCGCGCGAAGCGGCGCGCAAGGCGCGCGATCTGACCCGACGCAAGGGTGCGCTGGATATTGCCGGCCTGCCCGGCAAGCTCGCCGACTGTCAGGAAAAGGACCCGGCGCTCAGTGAATTGTTCATTGTCGAGGGCGACTCTGCGGGCGGCTCGGCCAAGCAGGGGCGCAACCGCAGAACGCAGGCAATCCTGCCGCTGAAGGGCAAGATCCTCAACGTCGAACGCGCCCGCTTCGATCGCATGCTGGCCTCGGCCGAGGTCGGCACACTGATCACCGCCTTGGGTTGCGGGATCGGCAAGGACGAGTACAACCCGGACAAGCTGCGCTATCACCGCATCATCATCATGACCGACGCCGACGTCGACGGCTCGCACATCCGCACCTTGCTGCTGACGTTTTTCTACCGCCAGATGCCGGAACTGATCGAGCGCGGTTATGTGTATATCGGGCTGCCGCCGTTGTACAAGATCAAGCAGGGCAAGACCGAGTTGTACCTCAAGGACGATGACGCGTTGAACCAGTACTTGGTCAACAACGCGGTGGAAGGCGCCGAGTTGATCCCAGGCGAAGGGCTACCGGCCATTCAGGGCGCTGCGCTGGAACGTTTGATGCTGGATTTCGCGCGAGTCCAGGACATCATCCGCCGGGTCGCACACCGCTTCGACCCGCAGGTGCTTGAAGCCATGCTCGACCTGCCGGCATTGTCCGCCGCTACGTTTGCGGATGGCCCCGGTATCGCGGCGTGGCTCGCGCGCCTGCAGGGCAGGCTCAATGCGACCGGCCTGGGGCGTCCGCGCTACCGTCTGGAAGTGCGGCCGGCACTGGGTGATGTTCCGGGCGCCCTGATCGTCAACAAGGCACACAACGGACTCGAGTCGATCCAGGTATTGCCGGCAACCAGCTTTGACAGTGGCGATCTCAAATCGCTCGCCGAGTTGTGTCGGCAACTGGACGGTTTGTTGCAAGCCGGTGCCAGCGTGACGCGCGGCAGCCGAAGCCAGCGCATCGAACGCTTTGCGACGGCCCAGGCGTGGCTACTCGATGAGGCCAAGAAAGGGCGTGCGATCCAGCGCTTCAAGGGCCTGGGCGAAATGAATCCGGAGCAACTGTGGGACACCACGGTCAATCCGGAAACCCGCCGCCTGCTGCAGGTGCGCATTGAAGATGCCGTTGCCGCCGACCAGATCTTTTCGACCCTGATGGGGGACATCGTGGAGCCGCGGCGCGCGTTTATCGAAGACAATGCACTGAAGGTTGCCAACCTCGACGTGTAACCCACGCAGGCGCCTTGAAGCCGCTGCGGGAGGGTTTCAGGGCGCCCGCCGACGTTGGCAGTGCGACTTGTCGTTATTGGTGTATCCATATACCGTGAGCCCCCATCCGCCGTGGTAGTGGGGGACATTGGCTCGTACCGGGGATTCGCTGCCTGTCATGAAAAAGACCCATCTCTACCTGCTGGCGTTTGCCGTGGCGGCTATCGCGATCGCCGCGATGGCGTACAAGTGGCAGGTACTGAAGTTTCCGCTGCAGCCGCAGAGCGAAGTTTCGGTGTGGACGGTTCAGGCGCGCGTCGCCTACCGGCCAAAGCGCGGGCCCAACACCGTCACCTTGCAACTTCCCACCCTGACACCGGGTTTCACGGTGGTCGATGAGAAGTTCATTGCCAGAAACTATTCGATGCTTGAGCAACGGACGCCGCTCAGACGCGAAGTGCAATGGGCGATTCGGCGCGCTCGGGGCGAACAGGTGCTGTATTACCGGACGACGCTGGTTCGCTCGGTGTTGAACGACAGCCAGGAGTTGCCTTACGAGCCCGTTCTTGCCAAACCGCCGCCGCTGGGCGAGCCGTGGGCGACGGCGTCGCAAGCGCTGCTCGACGATGTACGCGATTTTTCGGCGGACATCGTGACGTATGCGCGAGAGCTGGTGCAGCGCTTCAGTCAGAAGGTTCCCAGCCAGGAGGTAGCCATCCTCGGCGAACTGTTGGCGACGCCGGGCGAGCGGGCGCGGTTTTTCGCCGGGTTGCTGGCGACGCGCAAGATTCCGGCCCGCGTGCTGCACGGATTCATGCTCACCGACGAGGACGCAAACCGGTTGACGCCGCGCTCGCTGCTGGCGGTACATAACGGCACCAATTGGACAGTGATCGATCCGCTAACAGGCGCCGAGGGCTGGCCACGCGACTTCTTTTTGTGGCACAGCGGCGAGCGTCCGGCATTGCGCATCGACGATAACCCGGCGGCGGCGGTGGAGTTCACCGTGAGTCGCAATCTTGCCGACGCGATGGCGGTCGCCGAGCGCCGGCTGGAGGTGCAGGACGCCAACATGGTGCGCTATTCCCTGCTCAGCCTGCCGCTGCAGACGCAGGAGGTATACCGCGTTCTGTTGATGATCCCGATCGGCGCTTTCATCATGTTGTTGCTCAGAAACATAATAGGAATCAAAAGCTTCGGAACGTTCATGCCGGTGCTGATCGCGCTCGCGTTCCGCGATACCGGGATTGTCGCCGGTGTGCTTCTGTTTGCGCTGGTGATCGGCGCGGGGCTGATGGTGCGCTTCTATCTGGAGCGACTTCGCCTGCTGCTGGTGCCGAGACTGACGGCGATCCTGATTCTGGTGGTGTTGCTGATGGCGCTGGTCAGCGTGCTCTCCAACCGCCTCGGAATCGAAGTGGGCCTGTCGGTCTCGCTGTTCCCAATGGTCATCATGGCGATGACGATCGAGCGCATGTCGATCGCCTGGGACGAGCGCGGCGCGGGAACCGCGATCCGCGAAGGCATCGGCTCGTTGCTGGTCGCGTCGCTCGCGTACCTGGCGATGAGTTGGCCGCCGTTGGAGCATCTGGTCTTCGTTTACCCGGAAGTACTTCTGATCCTGTTTGCGGCAACGCTGCTGCTGGGTCGCTACTCCGGCTATCGGTTGACCGAGTTGTTCCGCTTCCGTGCGTTGGCACGCGAAGCCGATCCCATTGCCCCAACCCCCAGCGCGCAGGGTTAGCGAATGCCAGTTGTCAACCCAGTCGCCATCGCGCGCACGCTGCGGCGTATCGGGCTGATGGGCATCGGCCAGCGCAATGCGGACTACGTGTTGATGTACAACCCGCGCAAATTCTATCCGCGCGTGGACGACAAGCTGATCACCAAAAAACTGGCCTTGGCGGCCGGTCTGCCGGTACCGGATCTCTATGCGGTGGTGCGTGAAGAGCATGAGATAGCCGAGCTGCATCAGCGCCTGGCATGCCGCGAGCAATTCGTGGTCAAGCCGGCCCACGGCTCGGGTGGCGACGGGATACTGGTCATTACCGGTCGCCGCGGGCCGAGTTATCGGCGGGCCAATGGCGATTTGATGTCGCGCGGCGAGTTTTCCCATCATCTGTCCAACGGACTGTCAGGGCTGTATTCGCTCGGTGGTCAGCCCGACCACCTGCTGGTCGAGTACTGCGTGCAGTTCGATCCGATCTTCGATCAGGTCAGTTTTCGCGGTGTGCCGGATATCCGGATCATTGTGTTTCTGGGCTACCCGGTCATGGCCATGATCCGGTTACCAACGCGTTTGTCCGACGGCAAAGCCAACCTGCATCAGGGGGCGATCGGGGTTGGCATCGATCTGCCCAGCGGGCAAACCCGTCGCGGTGTCTGGGGCACCGAGTTGATCCGCGAACATCCGGACACCGAACACAGCATTGTCGGGCTGCAAATACCGCACTGGGAGCGCCTGCTGCAAATGGCAGCAAGCTGCTACGAGCTGTCCGGGCTGGGTTATGTCGGCGTGGACTTCGTCCTTGATCGCACCCGCGGGCCGCTGATCCTCGAACTGAATGCCCGGCCCGGGCTGGCGATCCAGATGGCGAACGGCAACGGTTTGCTGCACCGCCTGAAAAGGATCGAGGAGCTGAAGGCGGCAGCTGGGCTCGACAGCGACCCGGTTGCCCGCGCCCGGTTCGCCCGCGAAAACTTCCCGACGACAGGCTGACGGCACGCGTCCGGGGACCACCACGTTGACACCAAATTAACCCGGACTCTGATAAACAGGGCGTTGATGCGGGGAGCTGCGAGACATGAACCGGCCAGACAAGTTGCTGCGGGTTGCGCTATGGGTGGCGTTGCTTTCTGCCTGCGCCACCGCGCCGAGCGGGCGCAGCCAGATGCTGTTGTATTCCGATGCGCAAATGGATCAGCTCGGAAGCGCATCGTTCGACCGCCTCAAGAGCGAGGGCACCATTGCGCGGGATCCCGCGCGCGAGGCCTACGTACAATGCGTCGTAACCGCCCTGGTCGCACAACTGCCCGGCGAATGGCGCGACACACCATGGGAGGTGCGGGTGTTCAAGGACGACAGCGCCAACGCGTTCGCGTTGCCCGGAGGCAAGGTCGGCGTGAACACCGGCATGTTCCCGATAGCCACCAATGCCGATCAACTCGCTGCTGTGCTCGGCCACGAGATCGCTCACGTGGTGTTCCGTCACTCCAATGAACGCGTATCCACCTCAGCACTCACGGAAACCGGCCTTGGCATGGTCAATGCCTACGTTGGTGCGCGCGCCAGCGCGCAGACCAGCACCGCGGTGATGACCGCGCTGGGCCTGGGCGCGCAGGTTGGTGTGATGTTGCCGTTTTCGCGCAAACACGAGAGCGAGGCGGATCTGTACGGCCAACGCTTGATGGCACAGGCCGGGTTCGATCCCGCGCAAGCAGTCGCGTTGTGGCAAAACATGAGTCGGGACTCAGGCGGCGCACGGCCGGTGGCTTGGCTATCGACGCATCCCGACCCCAGCCAACGCATTGCGCGCCTGCAGGCCGAGGTGCCGGCACTGCAACCGGTACTGGCAGATGCCAAACGACAGGGACTGCAGCCGAACTGTGCGCTGCGTCGCTAGTTGCATTGTCGCCGGACTTGAGCAATCGCACTAATTGCGGTTACCCTAGCCCACCCTGAATTTCCGGCTCCTGGATCGCTCCAGAGCCGCAGCAGCAAATTGGTCGAGGTCTGATATGACGCGGTTCGTGGTTTTATTCCTGATGGTAGTAGCGCTTCTAGCGCAGCCGTGGGCGCCTGCGGTTGCACAAAACGCGAAACGCGGCGACAAGAGCAAAACCGAAAAAGCGCTGCCGTTGTTTCCGCTGGCAACCCGCGAAGACCCGTCGATTCGCCTGTCCAGCAGGGATCAGCGCAGCATTCAGAAGATACTCGACCTCTCGCAGGGTGAGGCCGACGATCAGGCAAAAGCCCAGGCGATGGGCGAAGAATTGCTCGCCAACGCGAAGGTCACCGGGTACACGAGGGCGTTCGTCAGCCGGGTGATGGCCGATATTCGGCTCGAACAGGACGATGTACAGGGAGCCATCGACCATTTGCAGGCGGCGCTGGACGCGGACGCGATGTCCAACGACCAGCACTACCAGACGATGCTGATGCTGGCGCAGACCTTGATCAATGAGGATCGCGCGGAGGAAGGGTTGAAGGTGTTCGATCGCCTGATCGACGAAACCAAAACCGACAATCCCGATTACCTGATCATCAAGGCCAACGCGCTGTACCAGGTCGAGCGCTACACCGAGGCGCTGGAACTGACCAAGCGGCTGGTTGCGGCGTCGCCCGAACCAAAGCCAAGCTGGCAACGGCTGCTGGTCGCCATGTATGCGCAGACGGAACAGCCGCTCGAGGCCGCGAAGGTTCTGCAGGAATTGATCGCGGCCGACCCGACGGACAAGGCACTGCGCACCAACCTCGCCGGCATGTATCAGGAGGCGGGCGATAACGAAGCCGCGGTCGCGGTACTCAACGAGATGCGCGCGAAGGGCCTGTTGACGACGGATCGCGACTACCGGGCGCTTTACTCCCTGTACGCCAACATCGAAGGCCACGATGCCGACGTGATCGCAACGATCAATGAAGGTCTGCAAAACGGCATCCTCGAAGAGAATCTGCAGGCCTACACCGTGCTCGCGCAGTCGTATTATTTTTCCGACCGCATCCCGGAGGCCATTGCGGCCTACAAGAAGGCGGCCGAAATCGCCACAGACGGTGCGCCGACCCTGAACCTGGCGCGAATTTTCGCAAGCGAGGGGCGCTATGCGGAAGCCAAAGCCACGGCCAATGAAGCGCTGGCCAAGGGCCTTTCCACCCCGGGCCACGCGTGGGTTCTCCTTGGCCAGGTCGAGCACAATCTGGGCAATCGTGCAGCGACCGCCACTGCGATGAAAGAAGCGGCGAAATACCCTGAAACCAAGGCTAACGCCGAAGAGTGGCTACGCAAGAACAAAGTGCGGTAATCTGGCGGGCCGCGGAACGCTTGGCGTTCGCGACCCATTCGTATAGGCTAACAAGTTACCGCTGCTTCAGGCTGCGATCGCATCCCGCGATCAGGGCTGCTGCTGCACCGGTCAAGAGCAAGTCTCCCCGCGCATGACGGACAACAACTACAAATACGAGATCGAACCGCAAACGCTCAACTGGCTGCGTGTCAGTGGCATTTCGTTCGCACTGGCATTTCACATCGCCGCGGTGATGTTGCTGATGGCGCCGGCGACCACGCCGAGCGAAGACGACGACAAGGAAGACGTGGTGCAGGTGACCTTCATCGAGCCGCCGCCGCCGCCACCGCCGCCGCCGCCGCCGCCGCCGGAACCACCGAAGCGGCCGCCGCCGAAGGTGATCGAGAAGGTGAAGCCGACGCCGACCCCGCCGCCACCGGAGCCGCCGGTCGTCTTCGAAGACGCCACGGCAATGTCGTTTGAGGCACCACCGCCGTCGCCGCCGGCACCGCCAGCGCCACCGGCGGACTACCAAGCCTCCGAGGATCCGAGCTACCGGCGCCAGTTTCCGCCGCGTTACCCGCCTCAGGCATTGCGTCGCGGTATCGAAGGCGAGGTACTATTGAAAGTGTTGGTCAGTACCGACGGCGAGCCACTGGACGTTCAAGTGGAGAAGTCGAGCCGTAACAGAGACCTGGATCGCGCCGCGATGTCGGCGGTGCAACGCTGGAAGTTCAACCCGCAGATTCGAAACGGCCAGAAAGTTCAGGGCTACGTATTGGTTCCCATCGTATTCAGCCTGGACTGATGTTTTCCCACCCCAAGGCAACTTTTCAACCAGAAGGTACGCGTTATGCTGCAGGACACGTCTAACACCCAGCCGGTCGATCCGGCATCGGCCTCCAACGAGGTGGACCCGAACGCCGTGGCAGGCGCCGCTACGCCGACCACGACAGATGCAGCCACCGCAGTACCGACGGCAGCGACACAACCGCCAGCGGGCGGCATTGCGGCCGGCATCACCGACACCGACGCCGAAGCATTCCAGCAGATGGGCTTCGACCATTTGCTGGTGGGTTTCGATGTCGTAGGCTGGGTGGTGTTCGTCACCCTGGTGCTGATGTCGATCGGCTCCTGGTACTACACCGTCGTCAACGTGCTCTCCAATCTGCGCGTCAGTTCGCGCGCCGATCGGGTGGTTCGCACCTTCTGGGAGACGACCAACGCCCAGGACGCAATCCACTTCATGCAGGAGCAGCCCAAGACCGAGCCGTTCTCGAAGATTGCTCTGGATTGCGCCGAAGCCGCCGCACACCATCAGCGCAGCGAAGGTTCGCGCCTTGCCGAGGCGCTGAACCGCTCCGAGTTCATCGACCGCGCCCTGCGTCAGGCCGTCACCCGCGAAAGCTCGCGCCTGGAAAGCGGCATGACCTGGCTCGCCACCGTCGGTGCGACCGCGCCGTTCGTCGGCCTGCTTGGTACCGTGTGGGGTATCTACCACGCACTGATCAAGATCGGCCAGACTGGCCAAGCCTCGATCGATGCGGTAGCCGGCCCCGTTGGTGAGGCGTTGATCATGACCGCGATCGGTCTGTTCGTTGCCATCCCCGCGGTGTTGGCTTACAACACCTTCGTCCGCATGAACCGGGTGACCAACTCCAAGTTCGATACCTTTGCGCACGATCTGCACGACTTCTTCGCCACCGGTTCGCGCGTGGGTGAGTCGGCAGCCAAGCGTTAAGCCGCGGTCGAATCCGGGAGATAGAAGCCATGGCGTTCAGTAGCAATAGCGGCGGCGGCGGCCCGATGGCGGAAATCAACGTCACGCCCCTGGTGGACGTGATGTTGGTGCTGTTGATCATTTTCATGATCACGGCGCCGTTGATGTCGCACAAAGTCCAGATCAAGCTGCCGGAAGCGGCACTCGAAAATCGTCCGGAGCCACCGATCCAGCCGATCACGCTGGCGATCAAGGACACCGGCGAGATTTTCTGGAACGATCAGCCGATCGATATGTCGCTGCTTGAAACGCAGTTGGCGGTTGAGGCCCAGAAAGTCCCGCAGCCGCAGGTGGATGTCCGGGCCGACGGTACCACCCGTTACAAGATCATCCGCGACGTGGTGAAGGTGGCCAAACAGACGGGTATTCGCAAGGTTGGTTTTGTCGCTACCCCCGAGCACTGACACGTACGAGGATTCAGCCGATGGCATTCAGCAGCAATAGCAGTGGCGGTGCAATGGCCGACATCAACGTCACGCCGCTGGTCGACGTGATGCTGGTGTTGCTGATCATCTTCATGGTGACCGCACCGATGGCCTCGTATCAGATCCAGATCGATCTGCCGCAACCCAGCATCAATCCACCGGAGCAGCCGAAGGATCCGCCGAAACCGATTCGTCTGCGCATCGACGGCAACGGGCAGTTGTTCTGGGATGGCTCGCCGTTGCCGACCGCGGCGCTGCACCCGCAGTTGCAGATCGAGGCGACACGCGATCCGCAGCCGACGCTGGAGCTTGAGACCGACGGCGAAACGCGCTATGAAGTGCTGGCGGACGTGTTGTCGACCGCCAAGAACGCCGGCATGGAAAAGATCGGTTTTGTCGAGACGATGTAATTGCTGCTGTCGAGGCGCAACGAAAAAGGCCGCTTTACGCGGCTTTTTTTGTGGCCGATGAACGCCGCGCGTGTGGAACGCTTTTCCAGTGAATGAAACACGTGCGGGTGCTCACCGACTGGTCGCTGCGGCAATGATTGCGAGGTAGCGCTTTACGGTTTGGTCGATGCCGTCATACAACGCTTCCGAGATCAACGCGTGGCCGATGGACACTTCATCGACGGGTGTGACGCAGGCAAGGAATTCACCCAGATTGGCCTGGCTCAGGTCGTGGCCCGCGTTTACCCCCAGGCCGGCTGCTAGTGCATCCGCGGCAACCTGCGCGTACGCCCTGGCGCTCGCTTCGCCGGTACCAGCGGCGTGCGCGGCGGCAAACGGACCGGTGTAGAGTTCAACCCGGTCGACACCGATCTCGCGGAATCGCTTCAGTTCGCGCACCGACGCATCGACGAACACGCTGACGCGCGCGCCGTGCGCTTTCATCGCGTTGACGATCGCCGCCAGTCGCGTGGCATCTGCGCACGGATCGAAGCCGTGATCGGAGGTCAATTGCTGATCGCCGTCCGGAACCAGGGTAACCTGGTGCGGGCACGCCCGTGCGACGATTGCCAGCAGCCCCGGGTAGCCGGGGCGCGGTTCCGCGAACGGGTTTCCCTCGATGTTGAGCTCCACCGCACTCGGCAACCGATCGCGCAAGGCCAACACATCAGCGACGCGAATGTGCCGCGCATCCGGGCGCGGGTGGACGGTAATACCCTGACAACCGGCTCGAATCGCCGCCGCGGCGGCGGCACAGACATCCGGGTCGTTTCCGCCGCGCGAGTTGCGCAGCACAGCGATTTTGTTGACATTCACGGACAAGGCGGTCATGCGTTGAAGCTTACACCGCGCCGGGCAACGTGCGTAGGCGATGGTGCCGCGAGGCAACGACGCGGGCCATACATGACGTTCAAGATGAATGGACGAACCCGGCATTCGGACCTCGCCTGGCGTCTCGGGCGTAGCAACACAAATCAGCGGCCGTCTGCGCCGATCCTGTTGTCAAAACAATGAGCTGCATAGCAGCAAAGCGCACCGCGTGCGGGTAAACTGTCGCCAAGCGCCTACCCGCAAGGGACAGGCCGTGGCGCAGGGGCGCGGGTGATGGCAAGCGCAGGGTTTCGAGTAACGCCGGGATGACAGGTGACGCGTCCGCTATCTATGGGCTGAATCCATGACCGTATCCTGCCGCCAATGGTGAGTCTGAGCCATCGTCGCGTTTGCACGACAATTCTACTGCTGTCGGCGGCGCTGCTCGCCGCCGCGCCAGTGCGCGCCGTCAGCGACCTGCGCGGTGCCCCGCTCCTCGATCGCTACGGAACCGAAATCGTTGGTGCTCCGCCGCGGTTTTTCAGTGCGGCGCAGGACAATGATGGCCGGCTTTACGTCGCCAACCAGAAAGGCATGCTTCGTTATGATGGGGATCGATGGGTGTTGCTCACCCTGCCCGGCAAGGAGGCTGCAACGAGCGTAGGCCGCGATCAGCGCGGGCGCATCTACGTCGGTGGTTTCGACGTTTTCGGCCGCGTCGAAAGCGATACCGAGGGCAACATGCAGTTCGTCGATCTGCGCCCCCGTCGCGCGAACGACGATCGTGCCGAGGCGGTCGCGAGCGTCTGGCAGATCATCACCGACCAGGCATTGGTCCACATTCGCACCGAGTCTGCCCTGTACACGCTCGATGGCGACGATCGCATCGTCCGTACGGTTCAGTTACCTGACACCGCACGACTGTTTTTCGCGACGTCCTCCGGCCTTGTTGGGCGCATCGATGGTCGCGGCCTGGTACGGGTGAGCGACGATGGAACCCTGATCGATATCCCCGCCGGCAAGCTGTTCGCCGATCAGGGCATCGCCGAAATCGTGAGGTCTTCCGATCGATCCATCATCGTTGCCGAGCGCGGATTTTACGAACTTGCCAGCGGCGGGAGCGACGCCCTGCACGATTCCGATGCGATCCGATCGATCGGGATAACGCCACGCGTCGAATACGGCGATGACCGGGCGAACTGCGCCATCATGCTCGGCGATGGATCGATCGCAGTTGGCACAGTCAACGGCGAACTGCTGCGCTTCGACCCGTCGTTGACGTTGCGCGAACGCGTCCCGATCAACGACGGCAGCATCGAAGCGTTGCATATCGATGCCGAACACGGGTTGTGGGTACTGGGTGAAGGCGAGCTCGTGCGGCTGCGGCTGCCGGCGCAATGGACCAAATTCAGTGCAATCCATCAGGTGACCGGCACCATATACGACGTCGAATCGCACGCCGGTGCGCTCTGGTTTGCGGGCAGCGCCGGATTGCGGCAATTGACCCCGGATCCAGCGCGGATGCCACGTGCGGAGCACTTGCCGTGGTTCGATTACGAAGGCTATGCGCTGCAATCGACAGCGGCGGGGCTATTGGTCGGGCACCGTACCGGGCTGCTCGTCGTTGAACAAGGAAAGCGATGGCGGACGATACTCGGCGATGGTGAGGCGATACAGTGGCTGTTGCCGGTAGTCGGGCACGAAGATCGCGTTTTCGCCATCGGCGAGCGCAACGTGTACGTACTGGCACAGCGCGCCGGCGGCTGGAGTGTGCTGAGCACGACATCGCTGGACGGCATCAGCCCCGGCAGCGTGCTCGTCGGGCCAGGCGATGGACAGTTATGGCTGTCGGATACGCGCGGCGTGCCACAGCGTTGGCAATTCGATCTCGGTACCGGTTCGGTTGCGGCACGCACGCAGTTCACAACCGAAACGGGGCTGCCGCAGCGCGAAGGACACGCCGCCCACCTGTTCAAACTGGATGATCGTATCCACGCGGTTGTCGACAAGCAGGGGTTTGTGTTCGACGGTGAACGATTCACACCGGATCGCGGTGCGCCCGCCACGTTGGTGGAAAATCCGGAAGACTTGCTGGTGACGGAAAGTGCGGTAGGCACCTTTGCGCTCACCTGGAACGAGATCCTGCGCCGCGACCCAGGCAGCCAGCGCTGGGATCGTCTGTACCTTGGTGCGGGGATGGATCGCGGATACGTCGGGATGCGGCTTGGCAGCGACAATGTCGTTCGACTGATCACCTGGGCCGGGGTCCTGCAGTTCGACCCGACACAGATGCAACCGCCTGAGCCAACGCTTGTTGCCGGCTTTGCCAGTATCGGAGCGCGCTCGCCGCAAGGCGCCTTCACCCCTTTGCCCGCGCAGCCGGGCAGGACGCCCGCGATCGTGCCCGCCGGCAACAGCCTCGAGATGCGGTTTGGCTTGATCACCATGGAGCCTGGCGCCGAGTTTCGCTACCGCCTGCATGGCGTGACAACCGGCTGGAGCACCTGGCGGACCGATCGTGTGCTTACGTTGCGCTCGCCGGCTGGCGGCGACTATTCGATCGAAGTGCAGGCGCGCACGCGTTCCGGCCGCGAAGCGAGCCCGCTGTATTACCGATTTGTGGTTCAGCCCAGGTGGACCGAGAAAGCATGGGTACGCGCGTTGCTTGCCACGCTGGGACTGGTGTTACTTGCGGCAGTGGTGCATTGGGTAGCCTGGTGGCGCACGCAGCGCCTGCAGTTGGCGACCAGCCGCCTGGAGTCGCGCATCGCCGAGCGCACTGCGGAGCTTGAGGTCGCAAACCGCAAGCTGGCGGATCTTGCAACCGAGGACAGTCTCACCGGCATTGCCAACCGGCGCGCGCTGGACAACGGATTGATACGCGAATGGCATCGCTGCCTCGATCAACGTCGTCCGATCGCGGCGCTGATGATCGATGTCGATCATTTCAAACGCTACAACGATGAGCACGGTCATCTCGACGGCGACATCGTGCTCAAGCAAATTGCCGCGATGTTGACGCAAATGCACAACCCGAACCGGGAACTGTTGGCGCGCTTTGGCGGCGAAGAGTTTGCGTTATTGCTGCCGGGGCAGCATGTCGAAGATGCGCAGAACCGAGCGCGCGACGTGTGCAATGCGATTGCCCAATCCGATCTGAAGCTGACGGTGAGTATCGGCGTCGCGGCGCAGGTGCCCAGTCCGCTGGATGACCCGCACATCCTGCTGCGCCGCGCGGATGCCGCCCTGTATCGCGCCAAGCGCAACGGCCGCAACCGCGTCGAGATCGCCAACGATTGAGGGCTACGGAACGGCGACCGTCGTGTCGCGATACGCAACAACACGACATGATCGATTCATTCGACGCGGCCGAACCGAAAGACCCCCGTACAGCGGCGCGTTAACGGCCTCAGGGCAGGTTCTTGCCCTCCGGCACTGCCGAATCCTGCGCCTGGTCGCGCGATTGCGCGTGCGCTGCAGGGTACAGAGCGACGGATTCAGGGCGCGCTGCCGACCCGACACGCTCGGCAAGCAGCGCAAACGCGGCTGCAAACAGCAGCAGCAAAGCCGCCAGCGCGGCCAGCGCGGCCAGCCACGTCCAAGGGGCGAACAAGGCCAAAACAAAACTGGCGATGGACAGCAGTGCAAACACCAACCAGGACATGCATCCTCCGCGCGGGTGGTCCATTTCAGGGAAGTTTACACGCACCATATCAACAGCGCGCACGAGTCAGCGCGTCGGCGCAAACAACACCTCGGCGCGTTGAAACAATACCCAGCTGGTCGCGATGTATTTGTCCTTGCCCAGTGGCCGATTGCCGCGATGGGTGTGAGTGAAGGCGGCAGGGGCAATCAGCAGGCTGCCGGTACGCGGTTCGATCTTGCGCTGTTGGTGCAGGAATTCGGTTTCCCCTTCGGCGAAACCATCGTTGAGGTAGATCGTCCACAGCAACGTGCGATGCAAGGCGTTGCCCTCGCCGTCCTGCGGGTAATGCTCGCAATGCCAGTAGGGATATCCGCCCTCATTGGCGGTATAGCGCTGCAGGTTGATCGCGCCAGGACGAAAGCACAAACGGACCAGCGCGCCAAGCCGCTCGTCGTCCATCGCGGCCACGTCTGCGGCCGTCAGCCGACGCGGAACTCCCGACTCGGGATCGGGGATCTGCAACATCAGCGGCGCAATCAGTGTGTACGGATATTTGCGCAGATACTGAAGCAGACCGTCGAACATCGCCGAATTCAACCGTTCCTCGACCTCACGCCACGCTGGCTTGCCGGTGATCTGCAGATCGCGGCTGCGCTTGAGTTCAGGCATCACGCCACCACCAACACGGCCCGGACTGTGCTCGCCGCCCTGCTCGAAGCGGCGCAACCAGTGCGCACAGGTCTCGGCCGACAGCGCATCGGGGTAAACTTCGATGAAATCGTTCGCTGTCGTGGTCATTGCCGAAACGGTCGGGTGTGGCGATCGCGGATGGTAGCGCGCTTGCTACCATCGCGTCAGCACGGTTCGGCACGGCGTACGCCGCGGGTAAGATGATGCAATCGGCGCTGACGCGCGCTGCCATTCGGGAATCGGCGCCATGCCGTCAACGCAACTGCCCAGCGTAATGGGATTGGCGACCGCAGCGGGCCTTGGACTGCTGATCGGACTGGTGCGCGAGCGCGCCGCCGCCGAGCAACCCGACCAGATTGCCGGGTTGCGCACGCATGCGCTGGCAGCCCTGGCCGGCGCCCTCGCGTTCTGGTTGGGCGCCTCGATACTGGCGGTGCTGTTGGCAGGGCTGGCGGTCATGACCGCGTTGGGATATCAACGCAACAGTCAAATCGACCCCGGTCTCACCGGTGAAGTCACCCTGCTGCTGACACCGCTGCTTGGCGCGCTGGCAATGCAGGCAGCGCCGCTGGCGGCAGGTCTGGGTGCGGCGATTGCGTTGCTGCTGCAGGCGAAGGCGAGCCTGCACCGGTTCAGCCGTGTCCTGCTCAGCGAACAGGAGCTTCACGATGGCTTGGTGTTGCTGGCTTCGGCGCTGGTCGTTCTTCCGCTGCTGCCGGGCGAGGCGGTCGATCCCTGGGGCGTGCTGCGCCCCGACGCAGTCTGGCGGTTGGTGGTGCTGGTGATGGGCATCGGTGTGCTCGGCCACGTTGCACAGCGGGCGGTGGGCGCGCGTTGGGGCTTGCCGATGGCTGGATTCTTTGCCGGCTTTGTATCGTCCACCGCCGCTGTTGCCGGCTACGGCAGTGCGGCTCGGCAGCAACCCGGGTTGGCGGTATACGCCGCATCGGCTGCGCTACTTGCCAACCTGGCCTCGCTGCTGCTGATGGCAGTGGTGGTGGCGTCGGTATCGCCGGCCTTGCTCAGCGCCAGCGCGCTGCCGCTGGCCGGAGCGGCAGCAACGCTGCTGGTTGGCGCTGCGATCGGACTGCGCGTGAAGCCGGCCGAAACCGGCGAACCACCGCAACTGAACGGTCGCAGCTTTCGCTTGCGCCATGCCGTGTTCCTGGCCGTTGCCATCAGTTGCGTGTTGCTGCTTTCGGCGGCGTTGACCAGCGTGCTGGGCAATGCCGGAGCAATGATCATCGCCGCGATCGCCGCCTTGGCGGAGTGGCATGCGGCTGCCGCCAGCCTCGCGCAATTGGCGTTGGCCGATGCCCTGCCGCTGCTCAATGCACGCTGGGGGCTGGTGCTGTTGCTGGTCAGCAGTGCTGCCGCCAAAACCGCGCTGGCATTCATCAGCGGCAATCGGCGTTACGGTGCGAGTGTCGCCGCGGGTCTCTGGGCCATGGTGCTTGTCGCCGCCGTGCTGGCGGCACTGTAGCGATTGCGCTACACGTCGCCGTCGTTGCTCCAACCCTCGCCGGTGCCGCGGCTGATCACCGTATCCGAACCCAGAATGCTGCCCGCAGGGATTGCGGCAAGCGCGTTCACTTCGCGGTAAATCGGGCTGAAGTCCGGGCGCGTCGCGTCGAACAACTGCGCAAAATCATCGATCACGAAGTAGGTTTTCTGGAAGCTGTCGATGCGGTAACGGGTGCGCATGATCCGGCGCAGATCGAACGCCACCCGGTTGGGCGTGCGGCTCTCCAGGCAATGGATGCTCTCGCCTTTCGAACTGACAATCCCGGCACCGTAAATGCGCAAACCGCTGCTGGTTCGAATCAGTCCGAACTCGACCGTGTACCAGTACAGCCGGGTGAGGTTGAGCAACGCCTCGGCACCCAGGCCATGCGCCTTGACGCCGCCGCGACCGTAGGCCGCCATGTAATCGGCGAAAACCGGGTTCATCAGCAACGGCACGTGGCCAAACAGATCATGGAACAAATCCGGCTCGGCGATGTAATCCAGTTGCTCGGGACGACGAATCCACCAGGTAACCGGGAAGCGGCGGTTGGCCAGATGCTCGAAGAAGGTGAGCTCGGGCAGCAGACCCTCGACCCCGACCAACTCCCAGCCCGTGGTGTATTTCAGCACCTGATTGATGTCGGAAAAACGCGGAATCTGTTGCGCCGACATGCCCATCGCGTGCTGCGCCGAGAGAAACTCGTCGCAGGCGCGGCCTGCCAGTACCTGGTGCTGGCGTTCGAATAATTGCGACCAGACCGTATGATCGGTGTCGGTGTACTGCGCCCAAGGTTGCTCGACCACGGCAGTGGTGTAAACCGGCACATAGCCGCGATCGGTGTTCTGCCGCTCAACGCGCTGGGGTTGGTTCATGATCGGCAAGCCAGATTTCGCACGGGGGACGAGCATAGTGCCAAGATGGCGCAAAAGGGTTGCAAAGATGCCGTGAAAATCAACAGATTCACACGTATGTTGCGCTAGATTCGAGTTTGACCACAGAATATTGCAATGAACGCCGATCCCGTCACCCTTGATCGAACCGATATCGCCATCCTGGCGCAGTTGCAGCGCGAAGGCCGCGTCACCAATGCCGAACTGGCCGAGCGGGTGAACCTGTCGGCCAGCGCCTGCCTGCGCCGCACCCAGCGGCTCGAACACAGCGGCGTGATCGGCGGCTATGGCGCCTGGGTCGATCCATCGCGAGTCGGGTTGGGGCTACAGGCGTTTGTTCGGGTGCAATTGACGCAACACGACGCTGCCGCCATCGCGCGATTCGGGCAGGCCGTGCAATCCTGGGACGAAGTGGTTGCCTGCCACGCGCTGACCGGCGAGATGGATTACCTGCTGCACATCGTGGTCGAGGATCTGGATCACTTCTCGCGGCTGCTGCTCGATCGCCTGCTCGGCGATGCGGGCGTTGCCGATGTCAATTCCAGCTTCGTGCTGCGTACGGTCAAGCCCGCGCGCGGCCTGCCGTTGCCGAAAAAATAAGCGCCCGCCTGTGCGACACCGCCCATTGTAGGAGCGCACCCTGTGCGCGACCGAGCGCGTCGCGCAGCGGCGACGCGAAGGCGTAGGTCGCATAGCGGCCGATGCTGCGAAGCAGCCGACTGCGATATGCGATGCACCAACACGTCGCCCACAGGGTGGGCTCCCACAGAAGCATGCTGTGGCCCTGCGGAGCACTCTGCGCGCGCCCACGCGTTCGCCGCAACTATGCCAGCAACAGCCAATACAACAACCCGACGATCAACCCCAGCTTGAGCACCTTGTACACGGTGCGATTGAACTGCTTGAGTGTACGCGCGCGTTGCTTGAGCCAGTGCACCGCGCCGTACAGGCGATTGACCACACCGACCCGGTCGCTGGCCAGATTCTGGGTGGCGGTGGCGCGGCCCAGCACGCCGCTGACTGCGCGATTGAGCGTGCCCAGCCAACGCGGCCGCAACGGGCGCTCGACATCGCAGAAGAAAATCAGGCGATCGCAGTCGCTGCGATTCTCGGCCCAGTGCACAAAGGTCTCGTCAAACAGCACATCCTCGCCATCGCGCCACGAATACATCTGGCCATCGACGAAAATCCGGCAATCATCGCTGCCGGGCGTCACCAGGCCGAGGTGGTAGCGCAGTGAACCGGCAAACGGATCGCGGTGCGGGTTCAGATGCGCACCAGCCGGCAGCAGGGTAAACATCGCCGCCTTGACGCCGGGCACCTGCCGCACCAAGGCTACGGTCTGCGGGCACAGCGCCTGTGCCGATGGCAGCGGCTCGTCGTACCACTTCAGGTAAAAACGTTTCCAGCCTTCCTTGAAGAATGAATTGAAGCTCGCATCGTTGTGCTTGAGCGCCGCCTGGATGTGGCCCTGGTCGGACAGGCGCAGCGCCTCTTCGCGGATCGATTGCCAGTGTTCGCGAAACAGATCCAGCTCCGGAAACGCGCGACGATCGAGATACGGCCGCGCCGGTACCGCCGAGAACAGGTACAGCAGCGCGTTGATCGGCGCCAGCAGGGCCGAGTGGTTGAACAACTGGCGATGAAACGGCAGCCGTACCCGTCCGCGCAGATGCACGTAGAGCACACTGGCGACAAACAACGCAATCACGATGAACTTGGGCGATGGCATGGGGTCGGTGTCTGAACGGGCGCGAACAGCGACAGGCGGCCATTGTCGGCGCTTGTACGGGCCAGTGAAAGAGCGCATTGCAGGGATGATGGCACATGACCACGAATCAACCGCGTCGACGTTCCGGCTTGCAACGTCTGCTGCATGATCGCAACTGGCGCTTCGCATTGCCACGCATCGTGCTGCTCAGCGCCCTGGGTTGGCTGCTGGTGCAGCAACTGCTGCCACGTTCGAGTTTTGCCGGCACTCCCGAGGAGCTCTGGCCCAATACCGATTTCAGCCGTCATTCGGTGCCGCTGGACGAGTTCGAACCGGGCGGCCCACCGAAGGATGGCATCCCGCCGATCGACAGGCCGAAGTTCGCGCCGGCGAGTGCGGTGGACTGGCTGGCCGATGATGCACCGGTGATCGTGGTGCAGCTCGCCAACGTGGCGCGTGCCTACCCGCTGGAAATCCTGGTATGGCACGAGATCGTCAACGATATCCTGAGCGACGTTCCGATCGTGGTCACCTTCTGCCCGCTGTGCAATGCCGCGCTGGTGTTCGACCGGCGCGTGGCCGGCGAAACGCTGGATTTCGGCACCACCGGCTGGCTGCGCCTGAGCGATCTGGTGATGTACGACCGGCACAGCGAAAGCTGGTGGCAGCAGTTCACCGGCGAGGCCGTGGTCGGCAAGATGACCGGCGCCAAACTCACCCAGATTCCGGCGCAGATCATCGGCTTTGCCGATTTCCGTGCAGCCTGGCCTGCCGGCGAGGTGCTCACGCGGCGCACCGGGCACCGCCGCCGCTATGGCGAAAACCCGTACGTCGGCTACGACAGCATGCGCCAGAACCCGCTGCTGCCCGAGCACGAGGATCGCCGCCTGCGGCCAATGGAGCGCGTGCTGGCG
The DNA here is from genome assembly GCA_002839995.1 of Gammaproteobacteria bacterium HGW-Gammaproteobacteria-4. Taxonomy (GTDB): domain Bacteria; phylum Pseudomonadota; class Gammaproteobacteria; order Xanthomonadales; family Xanthomonadaceae. The sequence continues at coordinate 34,612 of PGZC01000005.1, forward strand.
GCGCAGATCGGCGCGTTGCAACGGGTATATCCGTTTACCGTTATCGCTAAACTCGGCCTGATCCACGACCGCATCGGCGACACCCCGGTGGTGGTGTTCGCGCGCAAGAAAGGCATGCGCTCGGCGCTCGATGGCGAACGCATCGCGCGCAGCAAACGGCTGCCGGCGGCGGCGGTGTTCATTGCCCGCCACGGCGATCAGGATCTGGCGTTCGTGACGGACGGCGATGGCTTCCGCGACCGGCAGACCGGCTCGCGCTGGAACCTGCTTGGCCACGCCATCGACGGCCCGCTCGCCGGGCAACGCCTGCACGCCCTCCCCGGCGGCATCCATTTCGCCTTCGCCTGGCTGGCGTTCAAGCCCGATGGCGAGATCTACCAGCCGGATTGATCTGCGACAGCGGAGTAGCGGCGTGAGGGCGGGTTCGTCGCGATTGCACGCGATGATGGCGGACGGCAACGCAAATGGTGCAAGCACGCGCCGCAACGGTCGCTATGGTGATGTCAACAATGCCGCAATGCGTGCGGGCGAACGAACAATGCGCGGTAGCGCTTCTTCTCGCCCGATCGGTCAAGTCCGACCGACAGCCGGAAACCGCTTGCTTCGGGATTGCATCAAACAACCGGCGCGGCGCCCCCCGGCAACCGCGCCGGTGCGATCAGATGCCGTAGTACATCTGATATTCCAGCGGGTGGGTGGCGGCGCGGAAGCGCGAGACCTCGCCCATCTTGAGTTCGATATAGCTGTCGATGAAGTCGTCGTTCATCACCCCGCCGGCCTTGAGGAAATCGCGATCGGAATGCAGCGCGTCCAGCGCCTGATCCAGCGAATGGCAGACGGTGGGGATGCCGCGTGCTTCTTCCGGTGGCAGGTCATACAGGTTTTTGTCCATTGCCGAGCCGGGGTCGATCTTGTTCTTGATGCCGTCCAGGCCAGCCATCATCAACGCAGTGAAGGTGAGGTAGCCCGACTGGATCGGGTCGGGGAAGCGCATCTCGATGCGCCGTGCCTTGGGGTTGGTGACGAACGGGATGCGGCAACTCGCCGAGCGGTTGCGCGCCGAGTAGGCCAGCATCACCGGTGCTTCAAAGCCGGGAACCAGGCGCTTGTAGCTGTTGGTACCGGAGTTGGTGAAGGCGTTGATGGCGCGCGCGTGCTTGAACACGCCGCCGATGTACCACAGCGCCATTTGGCTGAGGCCGCCGTAGCCATCGCCGGTGAACAGGTTCACCCCGCCCTTGGCCAGGCTCTGATGCACGTGCATGCCGCTGCCGTTGTCGCCGACCAGCGGCTTGGGCATGAAGGTGGCGGTCTTGCCGTTGCGATAGGCTACGTTCTTGATCACGTATTTCATGGTTTGCAACTCGTCGGCCTTGTGCACGAGCGAGTTGAACTTGGTGCCGATTTCGCACTGGCCGGCATTGGCGACTTCGTGGTGATGCACTTCCACTTCGATGCCGAGGCTGGTGAGGGTCTTGCACATTTCGGCGCGCAGGTCGTGCAGCGAGTCGGTCGGCGCGACCGGGAAATAGCCGCCCTTGAGGCCTGGACGATAGCCGGAATTGCCGCCCTCGTACTTCTTCTTCGAGTTCCAGTGCGCTTCCTCGGATTCCACCTCGAAGAAGGTGTGGCCCATCTCGTTGCTCCAGCGCACCGAGTCGAACACGAAGAACTCGGGCTCGGGGCCGAAAAACGCCTGTTCGGCGATACCGGAGGATTTCAGGTATGCCTCGGCACGCCGCGCGATGCCGCGCGGGTCGCGCGAGTACGCTTGCATGGTGGCCGGGTCGAGGATGTCGCAAACCATCACCAGGGTCGGATCGGCGGTGAACGGGTCGAGAAACGCGGTGGCCGGATCGGGCATCAGCACCATGTCCGATTCGTTGATGCCCTTCCAGCCCGAAATCGAGCTGCCGTCGAACATCTTGCCGTCCTCGAACAGCGCCGGTTCGACGATGCTGGCCGGGAAGGTCACGTGATGCTGCACGCCGCGCACGTCGGTGAAGCGCAGATCGACGAATTCGACGTGATGGTCCTTGACCAGTTTTTCGATGTTTTCAAGCGACATGGGGATTCCTGATTGGGCAGTGGACGAGTACGGCACCAGCCGCTGCTGGCGCATCACTGACGCTATGCAGCAATATGTGTGCCAGTGCGGCACCACGCATAAACGATTGATTTTATGTGGGGAAGAAAAACCGACTGAATCCGACAGCACTGTTTCGGTGCAGCATTTCCCGAAACGCACCGTATTGGTGCAAGCCGCGCAATAGGAACCGTTTGGCTGCGAGGCTGCCCAGATCGTCTGCACGGCGCCTCGTTCCCGTCATTCCAGCGCACGCTGGAATCCATTCTGCTTTTTTGTCTTGACGGGAAAGATCAACATGGACCCCAGCTTGCGCTGGGGTGACAGCGTAGGAACCAGTCGCGCGAGCGAACGGATCAGCGCATCAACCAATGCGCCGCGCCAGCGCCCCGCGACGGCCCGCGTCGCGACGCATCGCTGCCGCGAGCACCGGCTCGGTACACCACAACCGGATCCGCGCCTTGGCGCGGGAAATGCCGGTGTACAGCAGTTGCCGCGAAAGGATCGGGTTGTCGGCATCAGCCGGCAGCAACACGGCAACCTGTTCGTATTCGGAGCCCTGGCTCTTGTGGATCGTCATCGCAAATGCGCCGCGATGCGCGGGCAGGCTGCCGGGGCTGAACCGCAACAACCGCGATCCAGCGTCGCCTGGCACCATCGTCGCGGCGGCGCTGTGCTCGAACCAGACCTGCAACGCGCCGCTTTCGTCGCGCAGGCAGATGCCAACGTCGCCGTTGAACAGACCGGTACCGCTGTCGTTGTGGCTGATCATCACGGCGCGACCGGGATACCAGATCGCGTCGGCGGAGTCCGGAATCGATCTGCGCAGGCTCTCTTCGATGGCGTCGTTCACCGCGCAAGCGCCGAAGTCGCCCTCGCGCAGGGCGCACAACACCTGCTGCCGACGCAACGCGGCGAGTACCCGCAGCGCGGCGTCGGCGTCATCGCACTCGACCGGCGCAAACGCGCCGGCATCGTCCAGCGTCGCGCGCAGCGCCTGCACCCACGGGCCGAGTTGCTGGCGCAATGTGCTCACGCTGGAGACCGGTTGCCATTGCGCTGCGCCGCCGGCCTGATCGAGCGCACTGAAAAGTGCCGCGCTGTCGCCGATGCGCGCCGCCTCATTGATTGGCAGCAATGCCTGCTGCGCACGGAACGAGTGCAGCAGGCGCACCAGCCCGTCGCCGCCTTGCCGGGTGATGGCGCTGGCAATGTCGAGCAACACCGAACCGGTTCCGACCGAACTCAGTTGATCGGCGTCGCCCACCAGCACCAGTACCGCGTGCGCGGGCAAGGCATCGAGCAGCGCACGCAGTAGCGCAAGATCGATCATCGATGCCTCATCGAGCACCGCGATGTCGGCGCTGATCGGGTTGTCGGCATGCCAGGTGAAGTCGTCGCCGGCGCCACGGGCGCCGAGCAGGCGGTGCACGGTGCCGGTGTGTGCATCCAGTGCCGACCCCAGATGCGGCAACCACACTGCCGGCAGTGGCCGTTGCGGGTGCGCACGCAGCGCATCGGCGCCGGAACGCAACGCCTGGGCCAGGCGCTGAGCGGCCTTGCCGGTCGGTGCGCACAGGTGGATGACCGGCGCCACACCGTCATGGCGCGCCGCGTATGCGCGCGCCAGCGCCAGCAACATCCGCAGCACGGTCGCGGTTTTGCCAGTGCCGGGGCCGCCGCCGAGCACGAACAGCCCGCGCCCGACCGCTTGTCGTACGGCCTCGCGCTGCGCCTGACTGGCCGCGCTGCGGTCGCCGTGGAACAGCTCGTCGAGATCGTTCTCGCTCGGCACCGCTGTGGCATATCGGCGTTGCCGCCGTGCGCGAATGTGCTCGCCGACCGCCACTTCGTTGCGGTAGTTGCGGCGCAGGTAAAGGTGATCCTGATCGAGTACGAACGGCGTGTCGATACCGTGCTCGGTATCCGTTTCCGGCGTGCCGAGCAAGCCCTCGACCGACAACGCAGCCATCTCCTCGGCCGCCAACCGGCGCATGCCGTGCCGCCCCGCGTCCTCGCCACGCAGCGGTAACGCGCTGTCGCCCTGGCCATCGGCAAAGCTCGCCCAGCCCGCCACTTCCGCCAGCAACGCCGAACCGCCATGGCACATCACCCAGCGTGCCACTGCGCGATCGAGTGGGCGCCACGGCGGCGTGGCGATTTTGTCGGCTGCGCTGCGCCCGAAGTGGACGTACGATTGATTGCTGCTCATGCCACCTCCGCATCGGCGGCGTTACCGGCCAATACCGTGTTGACCGCGTCGAGCAACGCATCGCTGAAGCGGTGCCGCCAGATGCCGGCGCCATCGGCGAGACCGGCGGCGCGCACGAACAGGTAAAAACATTCGCCCAGATGCCGGCTGCGGTTGTAGGTGTCGCCCAGGCGTTGGCGCAGATAGCGATCCAGGGCAACGGTATACAGCAACGCCTGGAAGCGGTAATGCGCGGCATCCATCGCGTCGTGCAGTGCCGCGCCCTGATAAGCCGCCAGGTCGTCGCCAAGCAGATTGCCCTTGTAGTCGAGCAGGTAAAAGCGCTCCTGATGCTGGAAAATCAGATCGATCTTGCCGTTCATCAGGCCGATCAGCGTTCGCGCGTCGGTCGGAACCAGATCAGCCTCGCGATGCGCAGCACAAACGCTGGCGAGCGCGGGCATCGACACGCCCGGCAACGGAAAGTGGAACTCCATCTCCGCGCGCAGTGCGTGCGCGGCAAGCGCATCGAGGCACAGCTGCGGCGCATGTGAGGCCCCGAGCGGTGCGTCGAGCGCCGCTTGCAGGCGGCGCGCCAGGCGATCGACCGCCATCTCCGCCGGCAGCTCGCCGAACTGGACCGCGTGCACACCGAGCCAATGCCGAAGCAACGGTTTTTGCGCAGTCAGCGGCAGGCCGATCACGCGGTGCTCGAAAATACTGTGGATGGCGTTGCCGATCGCCTTGCCGCGGATCGATGCCAGCCCGGCCAGTTCCGGATGCGGCGGCGGCGGTTGCGACAGTGCCGGGGTCAGCAACGACAAGGCCGGACGATCGGCCGCATCGGCCTCATCCGCCGCTGCGGATTCCGCCTCGGCCGCGACAACGCGCTGCCGGCCGCCGTGGCTCAAGGTGGTGAAGCTGTGTTTCGCCGCCATCGGCAGCGGCGAAGCCGGTGGCAACGCGCGCGCCGGCTGCCGGGCCGACGTGCCGTCGTTGACGCCACTCAGCACGCACAGCGACTGCGGTTGCCAATCATCGCGCCACGCGATCGCGTCGCCAGCGCTGTCCCGCTCCGCCGAGCCCAGCGGCGGCTGCATGCGCGCGAACATCACATCGAGCGCGCTGCGTGCAGTGCCGGTTGCCGGATTCTGCCCGTTGGCGCGGGCCGGGCGCTCGGGCGGCAGCGCGAACACGTGGCAGCCATGGATGGCGCGGGTAAGGGCCACGTAAAGCAGGCGGAAACGTTCATCGAACAATTCCTGGCTCTGCTGCGCCTTGCCCTCGGCCGAGCTGTCGATGCGGCGCGGGCCGCCGTCGGGGTCGCTGAGCAGATACAGGCCGGACTCACGGTGTTCGCCATGCGCCCACATCAGCGGCAAAAAGACGATGGAAAACTCCAGGCCCTTGCTGGCGTGCAGGCTCATCAGGCGTACCCGCTCGTGGTCCGATTCGATCCGCAACTGCTGCGCCTCGGCGGCCTCCTCGTCGCCGTCGCCGACCGCGTGCTGCTGCTGTCCCAGCCACGCCAGCAACGCCTCGATGCCGGGCATCCGTTCGGATTGCGCTTGCAGCAACTCGGCGAGGTGGCGCAGATCCGTCAGGACCCGTTCGCCACGCGTGGTCTGCAAAAAACGCGTGGCCAGGTGTGCGATCAACGCCGCGATCACGACATGCACGCCCTGGCTGCGCCAGCGCAGCAGCCAGTCATGGAATTGCCGGGCGATGGCCTGCCACGGCGCCGGATCATCGCCCCACTGACGCAGTTCGGCCAGGCTGCTGCCCCACAAACGTGTCGCCGCAGCGGCGCGCAACGCCGACTTGTCGTCGCAGTGGGCGATGCCGTACAGCACGAGATGCAGTTCGCGCGCGGTGTCGCCGGAGAAAACACTGCTGCGGATCGAAGCAATGCAGGGCACGGCGCGCTGTTGCAGCAACGCGTGCAGGGATTCCACCTGTTGATTGCTGGGCAACAGCACCGCGATGTCCGAGGGTTGCAGCGGCCGTCCGCCGATGCGATGACTGCCCGATTGCAGCATCTGCGCAATCTGGTTGGCGCACACACGCAGCGCCAGCGCCTTGCGTTGCTCGCTGCCTTCCGGGGCATCGGCGAGATAATGCACGCACAGGGGGCGCGCGACCGGCTGGCCGTCCACGCAATACGGTGTTGCGTTCTGGCGGCTGCTCGCCCGCACCGGCTGATAGCGGATTTTCGCCGCGTCGGGCGATTCGGCGTCGCCCAGGGTGTCGCCGGCGATAGCGTAAAACGCATTGCAGGCGGCCACCAGATTGGCCGATGAGCGATGGTTGACATCGAGGCTCATGCGCGAGTTGGGCGCCACCGTGCGCGCTGCGCGCAGGTAGGCATGGATATCGCCGCCGCGAAACCGGTAAATCGCCTGCTTGGGGTCGCCGATCATCACCAGCCGGCCGCGCTCGCCGCCATCGACCGCACGATAGATCCGATCCAGGATGCCGTACTGGATGCCGTCGGTATCCTGAAACTCGTCGACCAGCGCCACCGGCCAGGCGCGGTACAGGGCTTCGGCCAGGCCTGTTTCCCGGTGCGACTGCCGATCGCGTTGCAGGGTGTCGTGCACACGCAGCAGCAGATCATCGAAAGTATGCTGGTTTCGGTTTTGCAGTCGCGTGTGCGCTTCGTTTCGGGCCCACTGCGCCGCCGCGCTCCAGAATGCCTGCGCCGGCCGGTTGCGCAACTGCTCCAGCGTCGCTGCGCATTCCTGCGAAAATGCTGCGGCCGCCAACACCTCGGGGTCGGACTTGCCCTTGGCCGAAACGCCGTTGAGCTTGCCTGCATTCGTCAGCGCGCGATCGAGGTTGCGGGTCGGCAATTGCTGCGTGGGATCGTCGATGAGGTCGGCCAGTGCCGCCCAGTGCGTGCGCAGCGCACAGGCCTTGGTAAACAGCGCATCGCGCGCGACCAGCGCACGCAGACGCGCCGCCCAGGCTTTGGGCAAGGCCTGCTCGATTTCGGCCGTGCTCAAACAAGGGACGACCGCGTCGGGCATCAGGCACAAACGCAACTGGCTGGTGAGCGCACGGCGACTGAATTCGAGCGAACCGCCTTGTTGCAGCCGCACCAGCGCACTGTCGGCATCGCCCTGCTGCAGGTGGCGCAGCAGGTCAGCGGCCAACTCGTCCACCAGCGCGTCGGGTCCGATCAGATCGCCGCTTTGAAACGCACTGCCGCACGCGAACGGATGATCGGCGACGATGCGGCGACACAGGCCATGCAAGGTGCCGATCGGCGCCACGTCCAGCTCGGCGATGGCGAGCCGGATACCTGCCAGATCCTGCGCGCGGCACGCGGCATTTTGCTGCCAGCGCGCATGCAGCCACTGTGCATCCGATTCTGCGCCGTCCGTGTCGCCCGCTTGCTCGACACCGGCCTGGCGCTCCGCCCAGAGCAGCCGGGCGCGCAGGCGTTCGCGCAATTCCTGTGCTGCCGCGTTGGTGAACGTGGTCACCACGATCTGCCGCGGCGACAATCCGAACTCCAGCACCAGGCGCAGGTACAGCACCGAGATCGTCCAGGTCTTGCCGGTACCGGCGCTGGCCTCGATCAGGCTGCGGCCGCCCTCGCCCAGCGGCATGTTGCGCCAATCGATGGTGGACACCGGCGCGCTCATGCCGGCACCGCATGCGGGTCGGGCAGTGTGATGCAGCGATCGAGTTCGCCGGCGAAATGCCGCAGCGATTCCAGCTCCGCTTCGCCCGCCGCGAAACGTCGCTCGCCGGCAAACAGCCGGTTGTAGCCCGGGCTGTACTCGCGCTCGCCGGTGCCGCGCCAGGGGTCGAACCAGGCTTTGGCGATGGCGCCATCACGCGCACGGGCAGCCTGCGCCGGATCCAGCGCGGGCGCATCCGAACGCGCTCGCACCGCCTCCCAACTGGTCTTCGGGAAATACCACAGCACGCGATGTTGCGCTTCGTGCCACCAGTGCAGCAGGCGCGCAACGCGGGCTTCCAGGTCGCCGAGCAGCGCCGCGCGCTGCCCGTCATCGGCGCGCAACAGCGCGTCGTCCCAGTGCCGGAAGGCGCGTTGCCAGGGCGGGTCGTCGTCCTTGACCAGCAGCAGCGGCCGCAATGCGGGTAGCGGCAACGCCGCTCGCCCGGTGCCCAGGCGCAGCAGTGCCCATTCGAGAAAGACCGGCACCCGCTCGCGAAAGCTCAGGTCGGCTTCGTGCATGAGGCCCTTGTCCGACGGTGGGTAAGCGCGCAGCAACTGCATGCCGCGGGTGCTTGCATCGTTGACCGCAAACACCGGTGCGACGCGACCGAACACGCGATAGTGCCGCTGCGCGCTCGCGATGTGCACATCGATGTCCTGATGCGCGGCGGTCGGCGCGGCATCGGTGTCGAAGCCGGGAACCTGGCGCAACGCGCGCAGCAAGGTATTGACCGCTTCGCGTTCTTGCTCCCAGGCGCGTTCGCCGGCGCGGCCCGGCGGCAGCAGCCCGGTCAGGCGCAACCAGGCCGGCGCGCGCTCGGGACGCCAGTCCCTGTGTGGCCACTGCGCCAGCGCTTCGTCGAAAAACAGGCGGCGGGTGACGTTGTCGACGCGCTCCAACGCGTTGCTTAGCGGCTCCTCCTCGCGTAGCCCGGAATCGGCCAGCGCGTCCAGCCGCAACGAAAGTTGCCGCGCCAGCAGAAAGCGCGCCGGGTCCCGGTAATAAGCCAGTACGTCGGCCAATGGCAGCGGGTCGGGTAGCGGAGTGGCTGCACTCGCACACGTATCGACAAACGGCGCCAGCGCGACGCCCTGGCCTTCGCCATGCATCTGCGCAAAGCCGGGGTTGTAGGAAAACAGGCGCGCGTCGCTGCCATCGAAATAACGTGCGTCGAACGGTTGCAGCGGGTGACGGATCGACCATGGTCGCGCCGCTGAATCGGCAGCAACGGAGGCATGGCGATCGAGCTCGGCGATCAGTTCGGCCAGCGGCGCCGCCGGGTTGCGCGTCTTGCCGTCCTTGACGTCCTCGCCGAGGTAGCTCAGGTGCAGGCGTTCGCGTGCCGACATCAAGGTTTCCAGGAACAGGTAGCGGTCGTCGCTGCGCACGTCGCGGTCACCGACGCGGCGCAGCCGCGCCATCAGGTCCAGGCCGCCGTCACTGGTGGCGCGCGGAAACTCACCATCGTTCAGGCCCAGCACCGCAACCAGCTTGAACGGAATCGCACGCTGCGGAACCATGCCGCAAAACGTGATGCCGCCGAGGAGGAAGCGTTGCTGTTCGGGTACTGCCTGCAAGCGCTCGGCGATCAGATCGCGGATCACGCTGAAATGCAGTTCCGGGTCTTCGTCGACGATCTGCGGCTCGCCGACCAGGCCATGCACGGTGGCGACCAGCGTTTGCCATGCGTCGCGCGCGGCATTGTCGCTGGCATCGATTCGCAACGTCGCGTGCAGCCGCGTGTCCAGTTCGTGTGCCCACTGCGTGGCGCTGCGGCTGGCGTTACCGAGACCGCACCATGCCTGGATCTCCTGCAGCAGCCGGTCCAGCGCGCCCACGGCTTCGGCAGACGGGCCGTGCACGCCGTTCAACGGCGCCAGCTCGCAGCCGTCGGCCAAACGCACGCTTCGATCACGATCCGCGTGCGAGCCGTCTGCCATCACATGGCCGGCGATCAGGCGATCCATCGCCCAGGCAAAGGTGTGCTCGTTGATTGCCGGCACGCCAAAGCGCGCCCGCGACGCGCCATCCAGGCCCCAGGCGACGCGGCTGCGACGCAACCATTCGTGCAGCCGGTCGAGGTCGTCGGCGTCGATCGCGAAGCGTTGCTGGATCTCCGGTATCGCCAGCAGATCGATCACTTCCGCGGCGCTGATGCGTGCGCCGGGCAGTTCGAGCAGCCGCAGGAAGGTGGTGAACAGCGCATGGTTGCGCGCCACCGCCACGTCGGCAAGGTGATAAGGCAGCAGCGCGCGACTGTCGCCGGGCGGGCCGAACACAGCCGGAATCAGCGGCACGTACGCAGAGATGTCGGGCGCCATCACCACCATCTCCGCCGCCGCGATGGGCACGCGATCCGGGTACGGCGTCATCGCATCCAGCAGCGCGTCGCGCAACACTTCCAGCTCGCGCAGGCGGGTGTGACAGGCATGAATGCGCAGCGAGGCATCGGCCATTTCGCGCGCCGCGGCGCTGGCATCGGTGAGGTTCACCGCCAGCAACCCCGGCTGCAACTGGCGGATGCTGTGCTGCACGCGTTGCAGGCGATTGTCGGGCCGCGCCGGTTCATCGCCGCGATGGCGCACGTCCTCGCGCACCTCGCCGTCGGCCAGTGCGCAAAAGAAATGTTGCCCGATGCGACCCCATCGCGCGAGCAGCGGATGCCCCTGTTCGACCCAGTGATCGCCGTCGCCGGCGGCTTCGATGCGCTGCGCTTCGTCGGTCTGGTATTGGCGCAGCTGCGCGCGCGAATCGCTGATGCCGCCCCAGTATTCGCGGCACGGGTCGGGCGCGTACAGCGCCACCAGGCCGCGACGCGCATAGGCGCGCAGCAACGCCAGCTCGGATGGCGGCAGATGGCTGATGCCGAACAGGTGAACGGCCGGCAGCGGACGCGAATCACTGACCAAAACGTTACTCAGCTCGGAAACCGCGTCGCCACGGTGCGGCCCCAGAACGGCGGCAAGCCGGCGCCACAGCGGCGCCAGCAGTTGGCGCTCGGTCGCCGTCAATGTCGCGTCGCCGGACGCCCGCGTGGCGATCGCGTCGTTGCCCTGCTGCCACCCGCGCAACCAGTCCGGTCGATACACCAGATACTGCGAATACACCCGCGCCAGACGATCGGCGAGCTGAAAACGACGTCGCGCCAGATTGGTGCTGGTGCCGGCGTCGGAACGTTCCGCCAGGTAAGCAAGCAGCCGCGGGTCGCACAGCTCCGGCACCTGCGCGATATCGCCGAGTGCCGCATGCACCGCCCAACGCAGGTGCTGGCGCTGATAGCGCGGCAGCGACACTGCCTTGCGCCCGAGGTGGGTTTGCGCCAGCCGGTCGATCCAGGTGCTCGACAGCACGATATCGAGATTGGCGCTGATGCCATGCGCGCCCACCCGCTGCGCGAGCGCCGCATTGAGCCACTGTCTCATGCCCGCGTGCGCGGCGATGATGGTCTGCGGCAACAGCACGTTGTCGGGCCAGGTGGCATCGAGCAGCGTTTGCAGGGGATCGAGCAACGCTTCCAGACGGCTGGCGCGATACAGCACCAGCCCGGCGAGCGGGTCGCTGCGGTCATCCTGGTCGCGTGCAGCCATTCGGGAATCTGTCGTCACGTTGTGCCATTGGCTATTGTCGCGAAGGACACAGTGTACTTAGCTGTGGCCTTCGGCAAATGGCGCTCACGAGAACTCAGCCGATACCGACACCCAGCAGATGACCGATGGCGTACGTCAGGGCGCCGGCTCCGCCACCGATGGCAAGCATGCGCAGGCCGCCCAACGCGGCGTTACGCCCGGTGAACAGGCTCATGGCGGCGCCGGTGACAAACAATCCACCCGCCGCCAGCAGCGAACCGACCAGCGCGGCACCGGGCAACACAACACCGAAGAAAAAGGGCAGCAACGGCACCAGCGCACCGAGCGTGAATGCCACGAACGAGAAGCCGGCGGCGCCGAATGGCGAGCCCAGATCATCGGGATTCAAGCCCAGCTCTTCGCGGCTGAGCACGTCCAGCGCAATGCGCGGATCGCCGACCATGCGCGCTGCCAGCGCCCGTGCTTCGTCCATCGACAGGCCGCGTGCGGCGTAGATCAGTGCGAGCTCTTCGGCCTCGGCCTCCGGATATTCGGCCAATTCCGCACGTTCCAGCGCGATCTGGTGCTCGAACAGCTCGCGTTGCGAGCGCACCGAAACGTATTCGCCCGATGCCATCGACAATGCGCCGGCGAGCAGGCCGGCAATGCCGGTGATCAGCACGACGCCGGTATCGGCATTCGCGCCGACCATGCCCAACACCAGGCTCGCGTTCGAGACCAGGCCATCGTTGATGCCGAAGATGGCCGCACGCAGATTGCCGCCACCGACGGCGCGATGACCGCGCCCGACGTCGGCCAGCGATTGCGGCATGGCGTGCCCGCCTGGCGCGGGTGCGGAATAAATCGACAGACCGCGCACCTTCAATGCCGCGAGCAGCGGTTTGATCCGGCGGCCGCCGAAAACCGCCGCCAGATGCACACCAAGACGCGCCCGCCAGTCCGGATGAAACACCGGCAAGGCATGGCCATCAGCGGCCATCAGGCCTTGCCAATGCAGCGCCTGCTGTTCGGCGGCGGCGGCCAGATCGACAAACAGCCGTGCCGCTGCGGCGTCGCGCTCGGTTTGTGCCAGTTGCCGGTATAGCCAGGCCGACTGTCGTTCCTCGCGCCAACTATCGACGGCGCTCACGGCAGCACCTCGCCCAGCGTGTACACCAGCACATCGGCAGCAACCTGCTGACCATCGCGCATGCCGCCGATCAGATAGAACCGCCCGTCAACGGACGGCATGCCGCGGTGGTCCATGCTCGGCACCGGCAACGGCGGCAGCGTATACCAGCGCTCGAGGCTGGGGCTGTAGCCCTGCACCCGTGCCGACGCGAGGCTGGGTTGGCGGTCGTAACCGATGCCGTCGAAGTTGTACGGGTTTTCGCTGCCACCGGCGAACAGCAGCAAACCCTGCGCTTCGGCGGCTGCGGTGCCCATGCGATAACGCGGCGCGCCCGGATGCGATGCGATGCGCCGCCAGTCGATGCGCAGCGGATTGTCGGCATCGATGTCGCCGCGCCAGCAGGCATCGCTGGCGGTGAACTCGCGCTTGCGACCACGCACCGTCAGGATCACACCGTCGCATACGACCAGGCTGCGGCCCAGCAGCGCGCCGGCGTGACCGAACACCGGCTCGCCCGGAAACGGCGTCGCCTGCGCCCAGCGGTCCTCGCGGGCGTCGTAGACCTGAACCAGCGCAACATTGCGATCCATGTGCCAGCCGCTGATCAGGTAGATGTAACGGTCGTCGAGCACCACGGCGACACTGTCGTCGACCGGCACCGGCATCGCCAGAACCGCGCTCCAGGTTTCCTTCGCCGGGTCGAAACGCAGCACCTCGGGGGTCGATACTTCGTGCCCGTCTTCGGCCACGGTGTAGCCGCCGAACAGGTAGATCCGGCCGCCGGCGACTGCCGAAATGCTGGCCAGACGACCTTGCGGCACCGGCACCGGCGGCAGCTCGGTCCAGCGACTGGCACCCTCGCTCCAGCGGTAAGCCGCGCGGGTGATGTCATGCCATTGCTTGCCGGCGCCGAGGCCGAGAAACGAGTACAGCCGGGTTTCGCCGCCGACGCGGAGCCCGGCAACGGCGTTGTTGGAGACCGCGGCCGGCAGCTTCGGTACGGCGTGGTCGAGAGCGGACGACGCCACCGGCACCAGGAGCAGCGCAGACAAAGCAAGCAGATGAGCGGGCGCGCGTTTCATGATCGCTATTGTGGCAGGATGGCGGCTGCCAAGAAATGCTGAACCAGCGGCAAGGCCGGCGATAATCCCGCGGGTGCCCGCTGCGATGCTGCCGGCGCCCTCCATGCTTTCCATACCGCAGGCACTGATTGATGGCCAGAAAGGTTGTTGCAAAAAAATCCGCGATCCACGGTGACGGTGTGTTCGCCAGTGAAGCCATCGCCGCAGGCGAGCGGGTTGTGCGTTACAAGGGCAAGCTGCGCAGTCATGAGGAGGTCGATGCGTTGTACGGCGAGCAGCCCGAGGATGGTCACACCTTCTTGTTCACCGTGAACGAGGACTATGTCATCGACGCCAACGTCGATGGCAACGTCGCGCGCTTCATCAACCATAGCTGCGCACCCAACTGCGAAGCTGTGGTACACCAGAACAAGAACGGCAAACGGCACAAGGACAAGATCCAGATCGAAGCGATCCGCGATATCGCGCCGGGCGAAGAGCTGACCTACAACTACGGCATCGTGTTGCACGAGCCGCATACCGCCCGGCTCAAGAAACTGTGGGCGTGCCGCTGCGGCTCGCCGCAGTGCACCGGCACTTTGTTGCAGCCCAAGCGCTGATCCTGCGCCTGCTGCGTCTGCCCCTCAATCGCGGATACCCAGCCGCTTGCGCTCCAGTCGCCGCAAGAATTCATCCATGATGCGGCGGTAAAGATCTTCGCCGAGGTAGCCGTCCTCGACCCCGGCATCGATGGACGGGTTGTCGTTGACCTCGATCACCACGACCCGATCCTTGGTCGCCTTGATATCCACGCCATACAGGCCGTCGCCGATCGCGTTGGTCGCGCGCAGCGCCAGTTTCACGACTTCCGCCGGTGCGTCGCGCACCGGCAGGGTCTTGAATTTTCCGACCCGGTCGCCGCCCTTGGCCGCGGCGTGGTTGTATATCTGCCAGTGGCCACGCGACATGAAGTACTGGCAGGCGTACAAGGGCTGCCCGGCGAGCACGCCGATCCGCCAGTCGAATTCGGTGTACATGTATTCCTGCGCCAGCAGCAACGCGGTGTGCTGAAACAACTGCTCGGCGGCGGCCTTGAGTTGTTCGGGCGTTTCCACCTTGCTGATGCCGCGCGAAAAGCTGCCGTCGGGGATCTTCAGCACGATCGGAAATCCGATCAGATCCGGCAGCGCCGCGAGGCGTTTGGAGTCGTCGCGGAACACGATCTCGGTGCGCGGAATCGACAACTTGCGCGACTTGAGCAGGTCGTGCAGATAGATCTTGTTGGTGCAACGCAGGATCGAGACCGGATCATCGATCACCACCATGCCTTCACGATCGGCCCGATGCGAAAAGCGGTAGGTGTGGTTGTCGAGCGCCGTCGTTTCGCGGATGAACAGACCGTCGTACTCGGCCAGGCGGGCAAAATCGTTCTTGGTGATCGGATCGAGATCGATACCCAGTTCCTTGCCGGCATCGATGAACAGTTTCAGCGCCTTCTTGTTCGACGGCGGCATCGTGTCGGCCGGATCGTGCAACATGGCCATGTCGTAACGATAGCTGCGCCGCGCACGCGGCTTGCGCCACAGCTTTCGGCTGAAGCCGGCCATTGCCTCGGCAAAGGCATCCTCCTGCCCATCGGAAAGGGTGTGCAGGCCGGCCGGCTTGATCGACGCAATCCGCCAGACCCGCTCGCGCTCGAACTCGATGCGCAGGATCGGGCACGGGAACGCCTCGAATACCTGCCGCGCAAGATCGGTCAGCGTCGCGTAGTTGGTCTGACCGAAATACAGCAGCAGGCCAAAATCGGTGGCGTCGCGCGAGCCTTCGGGCAGGAATCTGGCCAGCTTCTGGTTGAGATCCTCGATGTCCACGCCGTACAGCGAGCGCCGACGCAAATCGTTGATCGTGCGTACCGACGGGATCACCTTGTGCCCGCGCGCCTCGGCCAGCAGCGACACGTAGTAACCCAGGCCAAGATACTTGTAGCTGCGACACAGGTTGATGACCTGGGTGCGTTCGCGTTCGGTGTCTAGCGCCCGCAGCGGTTCCTTCAGGTAATCGACGGCGGAAACGACGTTTTCGGAAGGGTAGTAGGAACCCCAGTCCGAGGCTTTTTCGACAACGATCAATAGGCGGCTCATGGTCGCGCATGATGTGCCACTTTCAGCGAACGCGCCAGCGTATTCAGCGCGGCACGAACACCAGCGCGCCGTCCTCGAGCATGAACTGGCCCGGTCCCAGTTCGCTGCCGACCTCGTAGCTGTGCCCGTGGATGCGTACGACGACCCCCGGATGGCACTGTCGATGAACGACCACGCGTGCGGCGCCCAGTTCGCCGAGCGCCGCCAGCAGTTCGGCGCGCGCCTGCTGCAATTCGGCCTGCCGCGCCTCAGCCTTGGCCCGGGTCGCCTCCAGCCTGGCGCTCACCTCGGCCAGATCCGCGGGCGGTCGCGTGCGAATCCGCTCCTCCAGTTGCGCCAGCGTCAGCAATTCAGTCTCGCGCACGGTCAATTCCGCCTGCAATTCGTCCAGCCGTTCGCGGGTGTCGCTGGACATGCCGACCGTCACCTCGGTGCGGGCGTAGGTGCTGGCACCCAGCGAAACCACTTCGATAACGCGGCTGGCGTGCGCGACACCGCCCATCAGGCTCCCTTTGCCGGCGTTTTTGCCGCCCACCGTAATCGAACCGTTGGCCGATAGCGCGCTGTTGAGCACGCTGCTGCGTACCGTGATGTCGCCGTTGGCGAACACATTGGCGTTCTCGATGAACCCGGCCTGCACGTCGTGTGGCGAGAACACCTCGCTGGCATGGCCGCGGATGCCTTCCTTCACCACCACGCTGCCCCCGGCGCGCACGATGGCATCCTCGACATTGTGGTCCACGATCACGTCCTTGAGGCTCTTGACCTGATAGCCGGCGACCACATGGCCTTTGACCTGCACCGGAATACGGCTGTCCACGTTGCCGGTCTGCGCGCCGACATCGCCGTCGATCGCCAGCAGCTCGGTTACCGACAAGTGGGAGCCGTCGACGAACAGGGCGCCGTCGTGCTCGGCGGCCAGCTTGCCATGGCGGTCGCACGCCGGGCTGGGCCTCCTTCAGATGGCCAATGGGGTCGCCGCCGCGCACATTCCACGGGTAGTCGCGTTCGCGAAAATCGATACGGCCATGCGCCAACACCTGGCCGACCATGGAGCCGCGATGAAGTACCGAAAAATGCGCATCGGTGCCTTGCGTTGGTGGTTTGCCGCGGGCGACCTCCACTGCGGTGGAGGTCGCATCCGGGCCCGCGGCTGCCGCGCTCAGCGCCTGCCGGATCGCTTCCTCATCAACGCCAGCGATCACGCCATGCGCGTCGAGCAGGGCCAGCACATCGGCAACGGATACCGGTTGCCCACTGCCACTGCGCGCAAAGAGATCCATGGTGGCGCGCATCGCATCGGCTGCCAGCGACAGCCGCGGGTCGACCGCAAGCACATGCCCATCGAACTCGGCCACGCCGAGCCAGCGCGCGCAATAGGTTTCGTGGTCCTCGCCCGGGGTGACCGCCACGCCGGGGCCCGATTGGAAGGCGGCGATCTGGCCGTTGCGTGCGTTCGTGCGCTTGCCGGTGACGGTAAAGCCGGGGGTGCCGGCCGTCGCCGGTGCCAGCGTTGCCAACACCTGCTCCGGCAGCACAACACGCGCGCTGACAGCGTCCGCGGCAATATCGAGAAGCCACGTCAGCACGGCATCCGTTCCGTCGCGTGCCGCGTCGCCGCGGGCGATGCAGTATTCCAGTCCATCGCCGGTGACGACATCCTCGTTGCGCAGCGGCAGCGAATCCAGCTTGCCGGTCCGCTGCGCGTTCGCCAACTCGGCAATGCGCGGTTCATCGATGCCGTGACTGATCTTGTGCGCGCGCAGCAGCGCGCGGATCGCGTCGTCGCCGGCATCCTGGGTCGAAGGCAGGGTGGCGAGGCCCACCACATAGGCCGCCATGCCATCGCCCTGCACACGCAGGCGAAACGTGCGGTCAGGGCCGGCGCCGCTCATCGCCCCGATTCCGATGCCGCGCGGCATGTTGCCACCAGCGTGGTGTCGCGATGCAATGGCGATGTCGCTGTGTCCCGGTCATCACACTCGCCCCGCCGCGGTCAATGTGCGGACAGTGTATGCCGATCAGCCGAGGCCGCATTGTGCACTGGACGACAATCCCGGTCGCGACAGCGGGTCGCATCGGGGGCCACGGCGCGTAACGCGCGGGTTACAGCGGCCACGCCGCGATCGCCTTGGCCACGGCGTCGCGGCGCTCCATCATCGGCATGTGGCCGCAGCCTTCCAGCACCACGCTGCGGCTGTCGGGCAGGCCGGCGCGGAAAGCGTGCATGGCGCTGACATCGATCACCCGATCCTGCCGGCACCACAGCAGCAGTACCGGCATCCGGATGTCCGGTAGCCGCGCGGCAAGCGCGTACCGTTGTTCGGGTGCGCTGATTTTGGCCAGCACTGCACTCTCGAAGTCGGCATTGGCGGCGCGTTGCCGCGCCAGTGCCAGATCCGCCGGCCACGGCAGAAACGGTGGCGTGCTGAACACCAGCGCCATTTGCCGGTGCAGGTCGGCGCGGTTGTGTACCGCAAACGGATTTCCACCCGCGCGTACCGCAATGCTGAATGCGTTGTCGGTGAACGGCACGCCGGCCGAGGACATCAGCACCAGGCGCTGCACCTGCCCGGGGTGATCGGCAGCCAGCAAACCGCTGATATGGCCGCCCATGGAATGCCCGACCACGATCACCGGTTCATCGCCCAGTGCGGCGATGAACGCGTGCAGGCGGTCGGCTTGCGCGATCACGCCGTAATCGGCGCCGGGCTGGCGCTCGGAGGCGTTCCAGCCCGGCAGGTCGGGGGCGATCAGATGGAAGCGCGCGGACAACTGCGCCATCAGCGGCAGCCAATGTTCCTTGGCGCCGGTGAAGCCATGCACCAGCACCACGGTTGGGCCGCTTCCCGCTTCCAGGTACTGCCAGCGGTGCCCGGCCGCAGACAGCGATTCGACCTCGGCACCGGCCAGCCAGCGCAAGCGGGCATATTCCGCGGCCAGCAGCCACTGCGGTCGCCATGCCGTGGCGGCGACGGCGATGGCAATCAGCAGCCCGGCGAGGGCCAGTTTCCGCATGCGCACGACTTATTTGCCGTTACTGCCGCCAACAACGGCTTCCACCGAAGCCACGGTAATCGGGTGATAGCCGGCGCGGGCAGCGGCAAACACACGGCGCGCGAACACCTTGCCGTCCTTGGTCGCCGCCAGCGCTTCGTAGGTCGGCATGATCAGCTTGCGGCGACCGATGCTTTTGAGAAACGACGCCATCGCCGGTCGCGACTCGAAGTAACCGCTGCGCTCAGCCAGCGGATACCAGCGCTGCGCGATTTCGCCATTGGCGGTGCCGGTGAATTGAAACGACTCGTCGAGCTCGATCAGGCGCTTGGCCGGTAACGTTTTCGGCAACTGCTCGATGAAGTGCACCCACTCCTGCGTGCTCCATTTCGCGGTGTCGATCTCGTTGGCAGCGATGCGGCGCTTGACCCAACGCGTGGCGGCAGCATCCACCGCATCGAAGCGCGCGCTGTGCGCTTCGCTCGCGAACCTGGGGATCCCCGGCTGCCTGAGCCATGCGTCGATTTCGGCGGCACTCACCACATCCGGCGCAGCGGCCAGCAATTGTGCGTTCAGGTAAGCGAGAAAATCATCGCTGCCGATACTCTGGAACGCGAAGTGATTGAAGTAGCCACGCAAGAAGGCGTCGAAGCGCTCGCGCCCGAAGCGCTGCTCCAGAAACGACAGGAACCACGCGCCCTTGATGTAGGGCACGTCGGTCAGCGCCTCGTCGGGATCGCGGGCGACAAGCGGCGCCAGCGCCAGCAACTGGTCGCTCTTGGCCAGCGTCGCCAGTTCCTGCTTCAGGCCGTACTGGCTGATCACGTTTTCCATCTGCGCCTGCTCGACGCCGAACACGGCCTCGACCAGACGGTTTTCCACATAGCTGGTGAAACCCTCGTTGAGCCACATGTCCTTCCAACTGGCGTTGGTGACCAGGTTGCCCGACCAACTGTGCGCCAGCTCATGCGCCACCAGGCTGACCAGCGAGCGATCGCCGACGATCACGGTCGGGGTGGCGAAGGTGAGGCGCGGGTTTTCCATGCCGCCGAACGGGAAGCTCGGCGGCAGCACCAGCAGGTCGTAACGACCCCAGCGATACGGGCCATACAGCGACTCCGCGGTCTGGATCATTTTTTCGGTATCGACGAACTCGCTGGCGGCAGCGGCGAGCATCGACGGCTCGGCCCACACGCCGGCGCGCTCGGACAACGGCGCGAAGTCCAGATCGCCGACCGCCAGCGCCATCAGGTAGGACGGGATCGCCTGCGGCATGCGGAACACGTAATCGCCATCGCGCGCGGCAGCGGGGTCGTTGTCGGCGCTCATCAACGCCATCAGGCTGGCCGGCGTACGCACGTGCGCGCTGTAGGTGAAGCGCACCGATGGCGTGTCCTGCAGCGGCACCCAACTGCGCGCATGGATGGCCTGCGACTGGCTGAACAGGAATGGATGCTTGCCGCCGGCGGTCATGCCCGGCTCCAGCCATTGCAGCCCCGAAGCCTCTGGCGCGGTGCGGTAGCGGATGCGCACCACCTCATAGGGTGCGTTCAGCGCGATGCTCAGCTTGCTGCCGAAAATCGGGTCATGTGCCGCCAGCCCGAACTTCAGCCGCCGCCACACGCCGTCGCCGGACTTGCCCAGCACTTTGTCGATGTGCAGTGCGCGGGTATCGAGTACCAGCACGCGATGCGCCGGGTCGAGCCAGTTCAGGCGCAGGTCGGCGCGGCCGGCGAGCTCCTTCTTGTCGAAATCCACGCGCAGATCGAGGCCAAGATCGGCGATCCGCACCTTGTCCGGCTCGGCGTACGAACTGGGATCGTTTGCGTGCGCGAACAGCGGCGAAAACAGCAGCAACAGCGACAGGGCGATACGCATGGGGCGACTCCACGGGACGACCCGGCAAGTCTACCGCGGATGCTTCAGACCCGATAACCGCTGTGGATGGCGACGATGCCGGCGGAGAGGTTGCGGAAGTCGCAACGCGCGAAGCCCGCGGTTTGCATCATCGTCCTGAGTGCATCCTGCGGCGGGTGCTTGCGGATCGATTCAGCCAGGTACTGGTAACTGTCGGCATCGCCGGCAAACAATCGGCCCAGGCGCGGCAGCACCTTGAACGAATGAAAATCGTAGATCGGACGGAACCATTCGGGCTGCACCTGCGAAAACTCCAGCACCAGCGCCCGCCCGCCGACCTTCAGCACCCGATGCATTTCGTTCAGCGCCGCTTGCTTGTCGGTGACGTTGCGCAGGCCGAAGGCGATCGTGACCAGATCGAAACTGCCGTCCGGGAACGGCAGCGCTTCGGCATTGAGTTGTACGTATTCCAGGCCGCGCACCAGGCCACGATCGGTGAGCCGATCGCGGCCGACGCGCAACATGGCGCCGTTGATGTCGCCCAGCACCACCGAACCGGCCTCGCCGACCCGTGCGTGCAGCAACGCCGCGATGTCACCGGTACCGCCGGCCAGATCGAGTACCCGGTCGCCACGGCGCACGCCCGAGGTGCCGACGAAGTAGCGCTTCCACAAGCGGTGGATGCCCAGGCTCATCAGGTCGTTCATCAAGTCGTAGCTGTCGGCCACCGACGAAAACACCTGGCCGACCAGCTTCTTCTTTTCGCCGACCGGCACGTCGCGGAAGCCGAAGTGGGTGGTTTCGGGATGGCGTTCGGGATCGTTCATGATGCGGATTATCGCACCCTGGCAAGCCGGTTGTGTGCGGGCATAATGACGGCTGACGCCAGCGCACGGAACACCTGCTGATGACCGACATCGCCGAGCTCGATACACCGCGCTTGCGGCTGCGTCCGATCGTGCCAGGCGACGCCGCATTTTTGCTGGGCCTGCTCAACGAACCGGCGTTCCTGCGCCAGATCGGCGATCGCGGGGTGCGCAATCACGCCGATGCCGAGCGCTATATCGCCAACGGCCCGGTCGTGAGTTACCAACGCCACGGCTTCGGCCTGCTGTTGATCGAGCGCAAGTCCGATGGCGCAGCGCTTGGCATCGCCGGCCTGCTCAAGCGTGAGCATCTGGACGACGTCGATCTGGGCTATGCCTTGTCGGCCACCGCCTGCGGCCAGGGCTATGCCGGCGAGGCGGCACGCACGCTGCTGGTGCATGCCGGTCACGCGCTCGGTCTGGCGCGTCTGATTGCGATCGTGATGCCCGACAACAGTGCATCGTTACGGCTGTTGCAACGACTGGGGTTTGTCTACGAACGCACGCTGCCGGCCGAGCCGGGGCAGCCGGCGTTGCACCTTCATGGCATCGCATTGCCAGCATGAATCGGTGCGCGATAATACCGGCATGAACGCCACGATGTATCACAACCCGCGTTGTTCCAAATCACGCGCCACCCTCGCCCTGCTCGAACGCCATGGCGTGGCCGTGGCGACGATCGACTACCTCGCCGATCCGCCAACAGTGCAACGTCTGCGCGAACTGCTCGCGATGTTGAATCTGCCGGCGCAAGGCATCCTGCGTTTTGGCGAGGTGAAGGCGAAGGAACTGGGACTGGCCGCAGATGATGAGCGCTCTCCGGCGCAATGGCTCGACCTGCTGCACGCGCACCCGATCCTGATCGAGCGCCCGATCGTGGTCATCGGCGCGCGCGCGGTGATCGGTCGGCCGCCGGAGAATGTGCTGGCGTTATTGTCTTAGGTGGCGGTCTGATGCGCGTCCGGATTGTGCACTAGTTGCTGACGGACGCCGTTGCGCTTACGTTTGCCCGCAGGAACGCCGCAATTCTGTCGAGCATCTGCGCACGCACGTCGGAATCGACCAGCGAGTGCTCCAAGCCCTCGTAAACGACCAGCTCACACGCCTTGCCAGCGGCACGCAGCTTGGCGTCCATCTTGCGCGATTGCTCGACGCTAACGTTGAGATCCAGGTCGCCATGGAACATCAAGACCGGCGCGGCGATCTGATTGAAGTTTTGCAGCGGCGAGCCCTCGACGATGTGCGCTCCGCTACCCAACTCTTCCGCCACGATTCGCGCGTTGGTGTACCCGTGCGCATCCTTCTTCAACAGCTCCAGGTCGGTAACAGGCGCAACCGCCACCAGCGCTTTGAACAGACCGGGCTCCAGCACGCCGGACTGCAGTGCCGCGTAGCCACCGTAGGACCAGCCGACGATAGCGATTCGGTCGGGATCGGCGATGCCCTCTGTCGACATCCAATGCGCAGCTGCGGTGACGTCGCCGATCGACGTGCGCCAGCTCTTGAACCCGTTCTCCTGCAACCAGGCATCGCCGAAGCCGGCCGAACCGCGATAGTTCGGCTGCAACACGGCATAACCCTCATGCGCGAGGAACTGCGAAAGCCAGTCAAAGCCCCATTCGTCGCGTGCGCTTGGTCCTCCATGCGGAAGCACCACCGCGGGCAGATTGCGGGCATCCGAGCGGTTCGGAGGCAGCGTGAGATAGCCCGGAACCATGGTGCCGTCGCTCGCCGGGTACGTGACCGGCCGGACACTCGCCAGCGCCACATTTTCCAGTGCCGGTCGCGCCAGCAAGATTTCGTTGAGCGTCCTGGCCGACTTGTCGAAGACGAAGTAGCGTCCGGGATCCGAATCGCTGCCGGCGTAAACCAACAATTTGCCGTTGTCCGCGGACGACCCCAGAAACCCGATGATCGGCAAGTTCGGAATCGCCTTGCCCAGCACCGTGGCCAACTGGCGATAGCTGCTGTCGAAATAGATCACGCTGCGCTTTTCTTCGGCGAAGGTCACGCCGATGACGCGCGCACCACGTCCGATGCGCACTACGCCATCGATATCGACGGTGTCGCTCTTGTACACCAGTTCGGTGGCCATGGTGCCATCGAGCTTTACCCGGTACAGCGCCATCCGGCCATCCAGCTTCTTCTTGACGTAGGCGCTGTTGATCTCGGCGTCGATCGCGATGGGGATCATCCCGTCGGTACCGTCCCAGCTCGAAAACGGCAGCCATTCTTTCGAATCGGGCAGCCGGTAATGGTAGACCTCGCGGGAATCGAGTTGCCCGGATCCCCCGCGCTTGGGCTGCCAGGACTTGATGCGGATTTTGCCGCGCCCGTCGCTGAGAAAATAGTCGACGGTCCTGGTTGGCGACTCCACCATGGTGTTCTTCAGCGTGACCACGTTGACCCGGTCGATACCGACGCCATCTTTTTTGCGCACCAGCAAGGTGCCCTTTTTTCCCTCTTCGGGGATGTACTCGCGGGCCATCAGAACCACGCCGTCGTCGTCGGGTAGCCAATCGATGATATCGCCGTCGAACTGGCGCAGGCGGGCATCGTAGCTGCTGCCTTCCTCTCCAAGCGTGGCGAAATTTTTGCCATCGATATCCACCGCCGCCAGGCGTGCGTAGGCTACGAGAACATCCGGCCCTTTGACCTGGCCGACGACGCGGCAAATCAGGCGTTGATTGGTGACGAATTTGCACCAACTGAGTCGATCCGGATTTCCGCTGGCGCGCAACGCGGTAAGCAGCGGACCGCCGTTCACCAGGTCGGCGACAACAGCGACGCTGGTGCGGCCTGGCCCCGGTGTGATGTACGCGACGCGGGTTCCGTCGGGCGAAATATCGATGGACTGCACGGATTCGCGCATTCCAAAAAGCGCGCCGGCCGAATCGAGTGCTTTCGGGGACTCGCCAGCATCCGCAACCGGACCCGCGAGCGTGGCGATTACCGCAATAAACAACATTCTTGCCAGCACGAAAACTTCTCCTTCGTCACGCCATGCCGAGCGTCGCATCGATGCTCCGCCCACTGCCATTTAACCATCGCGCCGGTGTTGCTGTCGATGGCATCGTCCCGTGCACCCCACTGTATGGATGAAATAGCCACCCGCTGGCTTTAGCACCGAATCGTCGGTATCGCGTACGCCATAAGGTGCTGACCGCCACTGCGTCGCGCGGCGGAGATCCACCGGTTCTCGAAAAACCGAGTTGGCATGCTTGGCTGAGCAATGCCGAAAAATTCATGCGGGCGCTTAGTGGGTCGGCGGAAGGCTTTGCAGATACGCGACCAGCGCGTCGAGATCTCCAGGCGATAGCGTCTTATAGCCCGACTTCAGCGCACGCGTTCGTGCCGATAGCGCTTCGGCGACCGCCGGGTCGGCGGTAATCCATTGCCGCAACTGGGAGGCGTCACGGCGCAAACCGACCCCATCCAGGGGGCTACGCGGATTGCCGATGTCAGCGACGGCATGGCAACGCGCGCAGCCTTGGGCGCGATAGATCGCCTGCCCTCGCGCGGCCAGTGCGGATAGCGATGCCGCCGCCGCCGCGGGTTCACGTGCGTCAGATGATGCGTCGCGCGCAGCACGCGTGCGTTCTGTCGGCACACGGTTTTGCCAACCGGCCAATGCTGCCGCCAGCATCAGCAGCAGCATGCCGGTCGCCACTGCCAGCCATCGTGCGAGGCGTTCACGCATCGTCGTTCCCGTTCATGCCAGATCGAAAATCTCCGAATGCAGGTGGCGCAGCGGCACCGTCATCGCCTTGAGCGCGCACTCGGCGACCTGGATCATCGGCTGCGGCCCGCAAATGAAGTAGTGCAGGCCGGTGCGTTGATCGGGCAAATGCCGAACCAGAATGTCCGGCCGCAGCAGGCCGCGCTCACCGCGCCAGTCCGCCTCCGGCTCGCCCAGGATATGCACCAGGTGCAGGTTCAGACGCGTACCGAGCGCCTGCAGCTCTTCGCGAAAGAGCGTGTGCTGCCACAGGCGGTTGCCGTAAAAAAGCCACAGTGGCCGTGAGTCATTGCGATCCGCGAGCGCCCGCAACATGCTGATGATCGGTGCGATGCCGACGCCACCGGCGATAAACACCAAACCCGATGCCGTCGGGTGACTATCGCAACTGAAGGCGCCGTAGGGCCCATCGACATAGGCGGTAGTGCCCGGCTTGCAGCGGGCAACGGCGGTCGAAAAATCACCCAGTGCCTTGATGGTGAAGGTGATGGTGCCGGGCCGGGTGGGGCTCGATGCCAGCGAAAACGGATGCTCGCGCAGGGCGAACGGCGAGTTGCCGAGGCTCAACCAGGCGAATTGCCCGGGTAGGTAGTCGAATCCCGCATGGCCGACTGGCTCCAGGTTCAGGCTCACGCTACGGCCGTGTTCGGCGTGTACCGCACACACCCGAAACGGGCGCCGCCGCAGTCGCCATGGCCTGAACAGACGCACGTGCACGATCAAGCCCAGCCATGCCAGCGACAACAGCGTCCAAGCCAGCCGTTTGCCTGGGCTGTTGAGCATGCGCGCCGCCATATCGACGTGGATCACCGCCAGCAGCAGCGCCAGTATCGCCATCACGGCGTGCACACGTCGCCAGCGGTCGTATTCGATGCCGAGACGTTTGCGCCACAGCGAGCTGACCAGCAATGCCGCGATCAGGATCAACGCCAGCCGGCCGATGCTGATCGCCGGTGCGGCGCGACGCGGATCGAGCGGCCCGACCGCACCCGGATCCAGCCCGCTGGCGATCAGCGCATGCAGCACGATCAACGCCAGCATCGCCAGCGCCAGATAGCGGTGAAAGAAATAAATCACATCAATGCCGAACGGCGCGCAGGCGCGTTTGAAGCGGGCGGTGAGCACAAACTGCACGCCCATCATCGCCACGCCGGCGTAGCCCAGGGTCATCGCGAAGTCCCAGGCAAAACCCGCAGCGCCCGGTTGCGGTGACCAATAGGCGAGCACCAGCGGCACCATGACCAGCGTCAGGTACACGGCGAGCCAGAATGCTGCTTGCGTGAGCGGGCGGATAGCGGCATCTCCCGGTATACAGCGCACAGTATGTGCCGCCCGCGCCGTGATTTCAGCGCCGATTCACCCCATCGGCGCACACTGCGCGCTACGGTTTATCGCTGGAGGCGACCCGAATGAATCCCCGGCTCTCGGTTACCACCCTTTTCCTGGGCGCACTTTTGTCGTGCGGCCAGCTCAGTGCGCAGGAGCATTACGCCTTCGGCTTCAGCCCGAACAGCGGCGATGTCTGGGTCGACGCCCGGCTGGGAGACTTCAACGTGTATGCCGCTGGCAATCTCGATGGCTTCGTCGATGAAGTGGTCGTGAGCTACGGCGCGCCACGCGTGCTGGTGCACGAGTATGTGGTCGATCGGCGCTGGCCACCTGGTGACGTCTATTACGCCTGCGCGCTGGCGCATTACAGTCACCGACCGTGCCGCGAGGTGCTCGATATCTGGGAGCACGACCATGGCCAAGGCTGGGGCGTCATCGCCAAGCGGCTCGGGATCAAGCCCGGTTCGGCCGAGTTTCACGCCATGAAGGCCGATCTGGGCAAATCCAAAGGCCGCTCAAAGGCGAAAGATGGCGGACGTGGAAACGGCAAGGGACGCGACAAGGATCGCGGCCCGCCCGGGCGCTGAGTGGGCACCTCGAGAAACCTGCTGCGCGACCCGATTGCTGCGTTGCGCGGTGCTCGGAATCCTCATGTACGAGAAAGTACACTGCGGTTCCTGCGCTCCGTGCGCCTTGTACTCGGGCCGCTCGCGACGGTTTTTCGAGGTGTCCGAGCCCAGTGCGCCGAATCCAGTTAGTTACCGCGACTGATGCTCGGATCGAGCAGCGGCAGTGCGCGCGCAATGTCGGTTTGACCGGTGCGCTCGATGTCGTCATGGCCGTAACTGCGGCCAGGGGCATTGGCGACACAACCGTCTTTGTCGCGGGCTTTCATCCGGGTGCCGGTGTCGCGGATGCAATGACGCTCGGCGCGCAGGTCGGGCTTGGTTTCGGCCGTTTTGCTGGCGAGGGTGTCCGGCTCGGGCGCAAGCTCCGGCTCGGCGGGTGCCTCAGCGTGCGCCAAGCTGAAGCCCAGCATCAGGGCGGTCATCAACAGGGCATTGCGCATGGCGGTTTCTCCACGGTCGCGGGGAGTTCAGTCTATACCCGCGGCGGCGCCCGGAATCGGCCGTTTTTCAACACCCGCCTCGCTCAGTCCGGTGCCATTCAGGGTGGAGGCCTGTGCAATCGATTGGTCGATACGAGGGGCGTGACGACGCGATGTGCGCGGTCGGTGAGTTGCTGCGCCTGGCGGGAGAGGCTCGCCGCATCGGCCAGGGATGCTTCACAATGCGGCTTCGTTCATTATCGAAGCCGCCCGTGAAAATCACCACGTTCAACGCCAATGGCTTGCGCTCGGCCGCGCGCAAGGGGTTCTTCGACTGGTTCGTGCAGCACGACGCCGATGTGTTGTGCGTGCAGGAAACCAAGGCGCAGGAACATCAGTTGCGCGAACCCGAACTGTGCCCGAACGGCTATCGCTCGTGGTTCAAGGACGCGACCACCCGCAAAGGCTACAGCGGGGTGGCGATCTACGCCCGCCGCGAGCCGGATGAAATCCGCGATGCACTGGGTTGGGCGCCGTTCGATGACGAAGGCCGCTACATCGAGGCGCGCTTCGGCAACCTCAGCGTGGTCTCGCTGTACTTGCCGTCCGGCTCGTCCGGGCCGGAGCGGCAGGCATTCAAGTTCGCGGTGATGGACTGGATCGCGCCGATCTTTCGCGACTGGCTGCACAGTGGCCGCGATTACGTGATCTGCGGCGACTGGAACATCGTGCACACGCGCAAGGACATCCGCAACTGGGCCTCCAACCAGAAAAACTCCGGCTGCCTGCCGGAAGAACGGGCGTGGCTCGATGGCCTGATCAACACCGATGGCTGGGTGGACAGTTACCGGCATTTGCGCCCGGAGGCCGAGGAATACAGCTGGTGGTCGCAACGCGGCCAGGCGCGTGCCAACAACGTCGGCTGGCGGATCGACTACCAGATGGTGACGCCATCCTTGCGCGATCGCCTTCGCGACTGCGCGATCCACCCCGAGCCGCGGTTCTCCGATCACGCGCCGTATGCGCTGGATCTGGCGTGAGCGGCAAGCGGCTGCGAGCGCTCGCGCGCAATTTCGCGCAACCCGAAGCGCGCATCCTGTTCGCGATGGGCTTTGGCTGCGGTTTGCCGTTTTTGCTGGTCGGCCCGACCTTGTCGATCTGGCTGCGCGAAAGCGGCATGTCGCTGGGCGCGATCGGCTTGGTCGCCTACACCGGGCTTTTCTACGTGTTCAAGTTTCTATGGGCGCCGCTGCTGGATCGCTGGCAGGCACCGGGGCTGGCGCATCTGGGGCGACGCCGTGGCTGGTTGCTCGCCGCGCAACTGCTGTTGATGGCCGGGCTGGGCGGCTTGGCGCTGCTTGGCCTGGATACCGCTGCGATGACGGTGTTCGTGGTGCTGCTGGCGATCACCGCGTTTGCCGGCGCGACCCAGGACACGGTGGTGGATGCGTACCGCATCGAGATCGCGCCGCTCGATCAACAGGGCACGCTGGCCGCCACCTATAGCCTTGGCTACCGGATCGGCCTGATCGTCGGCGGTGCCGGTGCCCTGTACGTGGCCGAATTCTGGGGTTGGCGCGTTGCCTACCTGACGATGGCGTTGCTGCTGCTGCCGGCGCTGTTGGCAACCGTGATGGCGCGCGAACCCGCCGCAACCGAGCCGCTGCGCAGGGAGCCGCTGCTGGCGTTCATGATCGGCCCGTTCGTGGCCTTCTTCCGCCGCTTTGGCTGGGTGCTGGCGCTCGCGCTGCTGGCGTTCGTGGGCCTGTACAAGCTGCCCGACCAGATGCTGGGGGTGCTGGCCGGCCCGTTCTACCTCGATACCGGCTTCAGCAAGGCCGACATCGCCAATGTGTCGAAGTTGTACGGGGTGTGGATCGGGATCGCTGGCGGGTTCGTCGGCGCGTTCGCGGTCTCGGCCTGGGGCCACTACCGCAGCCTGCTGGTCGCGGCGGTGGCGGTGGCGCTGTCGAATCTGCTGTTCATCCTGATGGCATTTCATCCCGGCGAGTTGTGGGCGTTCGTGCTGACCATTTCCGGCGACAACTTCAGCCAGGGGTTCGCGGGTGTGGTGCTGGTGGCGTTCATGTCGGGGTTGACCAACCGCAGCTTCACCGCGACCCAGTACGCATTGCTCAGCGCGCTGGCCAACCTGCCCGGCAAGTTGATCGGCGGCGTTTCCGGCTTCATCGTGGAGGCGTGGGGTTATGTCGGTTTTTTCAGCTTCAGCGCGGTATCCATTCTCCCCACCCTGCTGCTGCTGGCGTGGTTGCATCGCCGTTCAAAGTCGGGTGTGCTTGCGTCCTGACGCGATCGCGTTAAGCTTTGAGCTTCAGGGGGATGTCAAACTGGGAATGCAATGGCCGATATCCTTCTACGCGACGTTGATGCCGGCATGGTCGAGCGGATCAAGGAAGTCGCGCGCGAGCGGGATTGGCCGATTCACGACGTGCTGTTGTTCGCGCTCAAGCGCGGGCTTGGCATCATCGAACCCGAGCCGCCGAAAGTGCCCGGCGATATCGCGCGTCTGGCCGGTTCGTTCGAGGATGCCGAGTCGCGCGCGTTCAACGAGGCGCTGTTGGCGCTGAAGGGCCTGGACAACGATCAAGCTTATTGAATCCGGGCCTATTGATTCATGGGGTGATTTGCTGCGTCGTCGCGCACCACTGGGAGTGGACAGGCATTTCATGGCACCCTATCCCACCCGTCCGCCAGTGAGCCTCGCATGTATCTCGAGTTCTACGGCCTGAAGGAGCCGCCGTTCTCGATCACGCCGCAGGGCGGCAGCGGCGGTTTCGTTCAGCTCACCGGCGAGGTTGGCACCGGCAAGACCACGCTCAGCCGGCTGCTGCTGGAGCAGCTGCCGGACAACACCCAGGTTGCGCTGGTACTCAACCCGCACCTGTCGCCGATCGAGTTGCTGGAAACCATTGGCGAAGAGCTGCATCTGGATCTGGCGGGCCGGCACGGCAGCCTCAAGCGCCTGCTCGATGCCCTGAACGCACATCTGCTGAAGGCATACGCCGAGGGGCAGCGGGTGGTGCTGATCATCGACGAAGCGCAGGAACTGTCGCGTCTGGCGCTGGAGCAGGTCCGCCTGCTGACCAATCTGGAAACGCCGTCGCAAAAGCTGCTGCAGATCGTATTGCTGGGCCAGCCGGAATTGCGCGATGTGCTCGAACGCCCCGAGTTGCGCCAGTTGTCGCAACGGGTCACCGCACGCTATCACCTTACCCCGCTGTCGCGCGAGGAAACCGAAATCTATTTACGCCATCGCCTCGCGGTTGCCGGCGCCACCCGGTTTCCGTTCACCAAGCTCGCGGTGCGCCGTCTGCACGAGCGCTCCGGTGGGGTGCCGCGCCTGATCAACGTGATTGCCGATCGCGCGTTGCTGGCGGGATTCGCCCACGATCAGGCGCAGATCGGCGAGCGCCTCGTGGAACGCGCGGCTGGCGAAACCCTGAGTACGCGCATCCGTCGCTACTCGCCGCCGCCAGCGTTGCTGGTGGGCGCGTTGGCGGCTGCTCTGGCGGCATTGCTGCTGTGGTTGTTGCCTGAGCGAGCACCGCCGGCGGTCACGCCCAGCCCGGTGCAACCCGTTGCCGACGTGGTGCCGCCAGCATCGCCTTCATCGCCGGTCGCACTGGACGCGCAGGCATTGACGGCGCGAATTGCACAGGCAGGCCCGTCGCTGCTGCTCGCCTTCAACCGCATGCTGGCGATGTGGTCGGTGCGCGCAGACGCAATCGACGCCGCCACCGCGAGTCGCTGTCCGGCGGTACTCGGCAGCGGCATGTTTTGTTTGCGCAGCAACGCCAATCTGAGCAAATTGGCGCGTCTCGGGCGCCCGGCCATCGTGCACCTGACGGGCGAGGGTGCCGATGCCTGGGCGTTGCTGCTCGGTGTGGATGCTTTGCGCGCGCGCCTGTGGCTGGCCGGCGAGCGGGTCGAGGTGGATCGCCTGCTGTTGGAGCGGCAATGGACCGGCGAGTACATGGCCATCTGGCGGGCTCCGGAGTTCGTGGTATTGCCGCTACGTATGGGCGACAGCGGCGCGGCGGTGGACTGGTTGCGCACACAGGTGCAGGCCGATGGCGAACCGGGATCGCTCGGGCCGGCGCACTTCGATGCCGAGCTGATGATGGCGGTAAAGCGGACGCAGGCGCGCTACGGACTGCTCCCCGATGGCATCGTCGGCCCGGAAACCTTGCTGGCGCTGATTGCCAGCGACGATAGCGGCCCGCAGTTGCGTACCCGCCTGGACTGATTCATGAGTCTGATCCTGCAAGCCTTGCGCAAGTCCGAGGCCCAGCGCCAGTTGGGCCAGGCGCCGTCATTACTCAGCCCGATGCCCGATATGCGCGTCGATCGCCGCAGCGGTTGGCGGCGGGCCGGCTACGCGGTGTTGGTGGTATTGGTGGCGACGCTCGCGTGGTGGCTCGGGCAGCGCGGCCAACACGGCGGAGGCGACATGGCTGCCGATACCGAGCCGGTGCGCGCAGCCGATCGTGATGCGCAGCCCGCCATGCGCCCGCGTGCGCCGGAGACCCCGGCGTTGGTGGAAAGCGGAGCGATCGCAGGGCGTCATCCCGCACCGAAGGTAGCAACGGTGCCGGCGACCAAGGCATCGCAGCCAAAACCGGTGCCGCCACCGGCACCAGCCGGTGCCACGGCGCCGCCTCCGACACCGCCGGTTGCGCGCGACCTGACGCGCGCTGCTGCCGATCCGGGCTCACCGCAACAGCCGGCACCAGCAACCGTCGAAACGGCGCCGACCACGCTGACCCTGGCCGATCTGGCGGCCTCCGAGCGGCAGGGCCTGCCACCGCTGCGCATCACCATGCACGTGTTTGCCGAGGTGCCGGCACAGCGCTTTGCCATCATCGATGGCCACCGCGTGGCCGAAGGCGCGCTGCTGGGCGATGGCATCGTGCTCGATGAAATCACCCGTGCCGGTGTGATCCTGGATCTGCACGGGCAACGCGTGTTGGTGGCTCGGCCCTGATGTTCGTCGACGTGCCCTCGCGACAGCGCCGCACCGTGCGCTGGGCGACGCCGCTGCTGGTGTTGGTGACCATGGCCGCCTTCGTCTGGCTGGTAACCCTGCAACAGCCCGGGGCGCACAACGCCGCGCTGTTGCGTTGGGGCACGCTGTCCGGCGCTTTGCCGGTGTCGTTGCAGCAGTGGTACGAAGCCCTGCACGGCGGTCGCGCGGTCAGCCTCATCAGTGCCCTGTTCGTCCACGCCGGTTGGGTGCATGTGCTGGGCAACATGCTGTTCCTGATGATATTCGGCCTGCCCAGCGAGCGCGCGATGGGCTCCTGGCGATTCCTGCTGCTGTTCATGCTCGGCGGCGCCCTGTCGAACCTGGCCGCCGCCGCGTTGATGGACTCGCCCAATCGCGTCATTGTCGGCGCCAGCGGCGCCATCTCGGCGGTGATCGGCGCCTATGTCGCCCTGTTTCCGCGGGCCTCGCTGGGCGTGGTGTTGCCGTTGGGCCTGTACCTGCAATTCGTGCGCGCCCCGGCGTTGGTGCTGATCGGCATCTGGGCCCTGCTGCAGGGCCTTTTCACCTTCGTCGGCCCTGCGTTTGGCGCAGTGGCGTGGTGGGCGCATCTGAGCGGTTTTGTGTTCGGCGTGGTGTACGCGATGGTGTCGCGGCGCAGCGTGGCGCGCCGCCTGCGTCTGCACGGTGGCTGATTGACGGCGCCGATCAGTCCGCTTCCCACCACATCCAGAAACCATCGTTCAGGCGCTTGAACAGACCGCCCTCGGCGATGTCATCGAGGGCCACCAGCGGACGCTCCACCAGCACCTTGTCGTCGAGACTGACGCGCAGCGTACCGATGCTCTGGCCCTTGCCGATCGGGGCCAGCAGTTGTGCCGGCACATCCATGCTCGGCTTGAGGTCGTTGTAGCGGCCGCGCGGCAGGGTGATCCGCAACGGCGCCACCAGCCCCAGCGCAACGGTGTCGGACTTGCCCTTCCACAACTTCACCTCCGCAACCTGGGCGGCCGCCGCATACAGCGTATGCGTTTCGAAGAAGCGGAACCCCCAGTTGAGCAGCGCCTGGCTGTCGTCGGCGCGCTGCTTCTCGCTGGTTGAGCCCATCACTACCGAAATCAGGCGCTGATCGTCGCGCTGTGCCGACGCGGCAAGGCAGTACCCGGCGCCCGAATGGTGGCCGGTCTTGATGCCGTCGATACTGGCGTCGCGCCACAGCAGTGTATTGCGGTTGTGCTGGCGGATGTTGTTGAACGTGAACTCCTTGAGTTTGTAGTACGCGTACTCCTCCGGGAAGTCGCGGATCAAGGCCTGCGACAGCACGGCGATGTCGCGCGCGGTGCTGTAATGCGCGGGGTTGGACAAGCCGTGCGCATTGACGAAGTGGCTGCCGGTCATGCCCAGCCGCTCGGCGTATTGATTCATCAGTGCGGCAAATGCTTCCTCGCTGCCGGCGACATGTTCGGCGATGGCGATGGACGCGTCGTTGCCCGATTGCACGATCATGCCGTGCAGCAGGTCGTCGAACTTCACCTGGCTGCCCAGCGGCATGAAGCTGGTGCTGCCGTCGGTGCCGGCGCCACCGCTGCGCCATGCGTTTTCGCTGATCGTTACCGGATCGTCCGCGTGGATCTTGCCGGCCTTGAGTTCGGCGGCCGCCACGTAGGACGTCATCACTTTGGTGATGCTGGCCGGTTCGACACGGGCATCGGGGTTCTCGCCAGCCAGAATCTGGCCGGTGGCGTAATCCATCAGCAGCCAGGCCTGACCAGTGATCGACGGCGGCGGTGGAGCGGGTGCCGGTTGCGTGGCGGGCTGCGCCGTGGGCGTGGGCAGGGCAGTCTGCGCCGTGGCGAGCGAAGCGAACGAGCACAGGAGCGAAGCGAAAACAGCGGGTAAAACCTTCATCGAAATCCTTCCTGGTGGTGCGTGGGCGATGGTGCGGGAATGCGTGTCATGGCGAGTGCATCAACTGCGGATAAGGAAAGCCGATCGCCTGCAACTGCCGGCGAAGCGAGGTGATGGCGGGGATGCCGGTAACCGGCCCGGCGCGCACCCGCCACAGCGATTGGCCGTTGACCCGGGCGCGAAAGATCCGCGCATCGTCGATGCCCGAATCGCGCAAGCGGCGGTGCACGCGGCGCGCGTTGTCGCGATCGGCGAAACTGCCGACTTGCAGGTACACCGGCGCGTCGGGAGCCACTGCGACGTCTGTCGCCGGAGTGGCGGATTGCAGCGGCTCGGACGCCAGATCGTCCGGGTCGAGCGCGACCACCTCGACCGGCGCGGTACCCCTGATGTGAACGCCGAGCTTGACCGCGGCGACATACGACAGGTCGATCAGGCGATCGCCGTGGAACGGGCCGCGGTCATTGACCCGCACCACCACGCTGCGGCCGTTGTCGAGATTGGTCACGCGTACGTAGCTGGGCAGCGGCAGGCTCTTGTGCGCCGCGCTGAACCGGTACATGTCGTAAGGCTCAAGGCTGGATGTCGCCCGCCCGTGAAACTTGGTGCCGTACCACGATGCCGTGCCGCGCGCGTGATAACCCTGGGCACTGGGCAGCACCCGATAACTGCGGCCCAGTACCGTGTACGGCGAGCGATTGCCGTAGCGCGACAGCGGCTCGGCCTGCGGCACGGGCTCCGGGATAGCGCTGATATCAGGCGGTATCGGCGGCCCGCCATCGGCGATATGTGGCGCGTACAGCCCGCCGCCGGACTGCGCCGGTGTGCCGGCTGCCGGCGCTTGGTCCGCAGGCGCGGCAGCACGCTTCGGCGCGCTGGAGCAGCCGGCCAGCGCGAGCACCGCCAGTGCCAGCATCAATCGCATTGCCGTCACGGCGCCACCACGGCGGCATCGACGACCAATTCCTGCGCCAGCTGATGTACCGCCATCGCGTACATCGGCGAGCGGTTGTAACGGGTGATGCTGTAGAAATTGCGGAAACCAAGCCAGTGTTCGGGGCCTTCAACGCCATCGAGCACGATCACGCTGGCGGGTAGATCCGCACCAACCGCCGTTTGCGGGCGGATGCCGCGAGTCGCCAGTTCGGCCAGCGGGAAAACCGGTTCGTACGATGTCTGTGCGGGCGCTGTCGCGTCGGCTGCCACGCTGGCGCGCACCACCACCGGTTGCCCGGGCTGCCACTGATGCCGAATGAAATAATTGGCCACCGAGGCAAACACATCGGGCAACGACGCGAACAGATCGCGCTGGCCATCGCCATCGCCGTCGCGGGCGAAATGGCGATAGCTGGACGGCATGAACTGCCCCCAGCCCATGGCGCCGGCGTAGCTGCCCTGCAGGGTTTTCAGATCCAGCGACTCTTCCTTGGCCAGGGCAAACAGTTCGCCCAATTCCTTGCGGAAAAACGCTTGCCGCGGCGGGTAATGAAAGCCCAGCGTGTACAGCGCATCGAGCACGCGGTAGCGCCCGCGGTTACGCCCATAATTGGTTTCGATGCCCAGGATCGCGACGATCAGTTCGGCCGGCACGCCGGTGTCGGCCTGCACCGAAGCCAATGCCGCCTGATGCTCGGCGAGGAAGGCGCGACCGTCGGCGATCCGCGCCGGGGTCAGAAAAATCGGCCGATACGCGCTCCAGGGTTTGCTTTCCGCCGGCCGCGTGATGGCATCGATGATGCTCTGCTGGTATACGGCATCGGCCAGCAGGCTGTCGATCCGGGCTTCGTCCAGACCGAACTCCTGCGCCGTTTGCGCAATGAATGCAGCGCGTTCGTCCTGCGCAACGCCGGCGCCGGCACACAGCAGCAACAACGATCCCAATAAAATCCGCACCCGCACTCTCCCTTCCGATCGCGAAAATCTACCATGCCACGCCATGTCAGCCGACCTTTGCACGGCCGCTTGTTCAGGTGCGGGCGAGGCAATCGCGGTGCTCACGGCCCCATCAGCTTGCGATGCGCATGCACCGACATCACCACACCAAAGCCGGCCAGCAACGACACCGCCGACGTACCGCCGTAGCTGAGCAACGGCATCGGCACACCGACCACCGGCAACAGCCCGGAGATCATGCCGCCGTTGACGAACACGTAGACGAAGAAGGTCAGCGCCAACGACCCGGCGAGCAAGCGCGAGTAGCTGTCGCGCGCCTGCGCGGCGATCCACAGGCAACGGCCGACGATGAACAGATACAGCGCCAGCACGGTGCAGACCCCGAGCCAGCCGAACTCCTCGGACAGCACCGCAAAAATGAAGTCGGTGGTCTGCTCGGGAAGAAAATCCAGATGCGCCTGGCTGCCGTTTCCCCAACCCTTGCCCAGCAACCCGCCCGAACCCACCGCGACCTTGGACTGCATGATGTTCCAGCCGCTGCCCAGCGGGTCGGCGTCCGGATTCATGAAGGTCAACAGACGGGCGCGCTGATAATCCTTGAGCAGCATCCAGCCGAACGGCGCCGCCGCCATCCCCGCGCCAGCGAGCAGCGCGATGCGCCACCACGCGAAGCCGGCGAGAAAAACCACGAGGATGCCGCTGGCGGCAACCGGCACCGCGGTGCCAAGGTCCGGCTGCGCGGCGATCATCAGGGTCGGAATGCCGAGGCCGATGGCCGACAACGCGGCAATCCGCCAACCCGGCGGCAATGGCCGGCGCTGAATGATCCAGGCCACCATCATCGGCACCGAGAGCTTCAACAATTCGGCCGGTTGCAGGTAGAAAACACCCAGATTCAGCCAGTGGCGGCCACTGCGCCCGGAACCGAACACCGGCACCAGCACCAGCAACAACAGGGTGCCGGCGTAGATCCACGGCGTCCACACGCGCATCCGCGCCGGCGGAATCTGCGCGACAAGCAACATCGCCGCGACACCAACGGCAAAGCGCGCCGCTTGTGGGATCAGCAAGCCGGCACGCTCGCCGCTTGCGCTGTGCAGCACCGCCATGCCGACCGCCATCAGCGCGAGCAGTGCCAGTAACAACGGCAGATCCAGCGCGTTGGCCATGCGCGTGGGGAGGCGGCGCAGGGAGAGCCACAGTGCGTTCATTGCTGTCGGCCTTCGTCGAGCAACCAGGCGTCGAGGATCTTGCGCGCAATCGGCGCCGCGGCGCCTGAACCCGAGCCGCCGCTTTCCACCACCAGCGCCAGCGCAATGCGTGGCGCATCGGCCGGCGCAAAGGCCACGAACAGCGCGCGGTGACGCAGGTTGAAAGGCAGGTCTTCGAGCTTGATGGCAGTATCGCCGACGCGGGTGACCCGCTGCGCAGTGCCGGTTTTTCCGGCGATCCGGTACGGGGCGCCAACCGCCGCCGCGCGCCCCGAGCCGGTCGGCGAATGCATTACCGCGACCATGCCATCGCGCACCGCCGCCAGATTGGCGGCGTCGGCGACCACGCGTTCCGCTGCCGGCAGCGGCTCGGTCAGCATCTCGCTGGCGAAGCCGGCGCGGGTGGCGCGCAACAGATGCGGGCGATACTTGACGCCACCGCTGGCGATGATGGACACGCCCTGTGCCAGCTGCAACGGCGTCGTCACCCAGTAGCCCTGGCCAATGCCGATGATCACCGTTTCGCCGGGAAACCAGGGCTGCCCGCGTGCGTTTCGTTTCCATTCGCGCGAGGGCAGAATGCCGGAAACTTCGCCGAGCAGGTCGATGCCGGTTGGCGCGCCAAAGCCGAAGCGCGCCATCTGGGCACTGATGCGATCGATGCCCAACTCGTTGGCCAGCGTGTAGTAATAGGTATTCACCGACTGCGCCAGCGACTCGCGCAGATCGATGCGGCCATGGCCGCCGCGCTTCCAGTCGCGGTACTCGCGATCCTGTCCGGGCAGCTTGAAGGCGCCGGTGGAAAGCACGGTGTCGGATGGCGTGCGCAGGCCCAGCTCCAGGCCGATCAGGGCCAGCAGCGGCTTGATCGTCGAGCCCGGTTCGTAGCCACCGAACAGCACCCGATTGAACAACGGCCGCGACGGCGACGCATTGAGCGCAGCGTAGTCGGCGTACGCGATGCCGCCGACGAACGGATTGGGATCGAAGCTCGGCAGGCTGACCATCGCCAACACCTCGCCATTGCGCGGATCGAGCACCACCGCCGCGCCGTGATGTTCGCCAAACGCGGCCGTGGTAGCCGCCTGCAGGCGCGCATCGAGACTGAGATAGAGATCGTTGCCGGGCTTCGCCGGCGTGCGCCGGATCACGCGCAGATCGCGGCCGCGCGCGTTTTGTTCCACCTCCTCGTAACCGATTTCGCCGCGCAGGCGCAATTCGTAGAAACGCTCGATTCCGGATTTACCGCTGTGCGACAAGGCCGCATAACGGCTGTCGTCGAGCGATTTCAGGTCGTCGGCATCGCGTCGCCCGACGTAACCGACCACGTGCGCAAACAAATCGCCATAAGGGTAGCGCCGGGTCAGGTACGGGGTGACATCGACGCCGGGAAAGCGATAGCGATTGACCGCGAAGCGCGCCACCTCCGCTTCGCTCAGACGCAGCTTCAGCGGCACCGGCAGGAACCGCCGGCTGGCCTGACGTGCTGCTTCGAACCGCTGCCGATCCTCGCTGCCGAGCGCGATCACCTCGGACAGCGCCGACAACGTCGCCGGGATGTCGGCTACCTGCTCGGGCACCAGCTCCAGGCGGTAGGCGGGCACGTTGTCCGCGAGCAGGCGGCCGGCTCGGTCGTAAATCAGCCCGCGCGCGGGTGCGATGGGCCGCGCCTTGATCCGGTTGGCTTCCGAGCGCGTGCTGTAAATAGCGTGATGGATCACTTGCAGACGGAAATACCATGCCGCCAGCAGCAATGTCGCCAACGCGACGATGATGAAGCCCAGCGCGGCGCGACGGCGGAACAGCGCCGCTTCGGTGAAGGCATCGCGCAAGGCACGGCCACCGCCACCCAGGCCGTTCATGTCGAGCGGCGCCTGTGCTGGCGCGCCAGTTCCATCGCGATCACCAGAAATGGCCACAGCAGCAGACCGGTGATCGGCGAACACCAGAACGCCAGCGGCGGCAGCCCTTCGCCGAGAAACACCCGAACTGCAGAGGCCACGATGCGGTCGTTGATCAGCAGCGCAAACACCGCCAGCGACTGTTGCCCGATCGGGAAAAAGCGCAGGCGTGGACGAAAGCGCTGCACGATGAAGGTGAGCACGAGCAGACGCAGCGCATGTTCGCCCAGCAACGTGCCGAATATCAGGTCGGCGGCCACGCCGACCACGAATGCCACGCCCAGGCCGACGTGCTCGGGCGCTTCAAGTACCCAGTAGGTCAGCACCAATGCCAGCCAGAACGGTTTGAACGCGGCAACCAGACCAGGCAGCGGGATCAGGCCAAGCACCAGCGCGATCAGCACGCTGAACAAAAACAGGGACGACGCGAACCGTGCCCGGCTCATGGTTCACTGGGCTCGATGGAGCTGCGCTGCGGCTGGGTCGATGGCGGCGACGGCGGCCCGACATCGGCCGTGGCGGGCTGCGCCCAGACCAGCAACACCTGATGTGCGCGAGCTACCGCGGCGGCGGGCGCCAGATCGGCGACCGAGAACAACTGCGATTCATCCTGACGTAGCCCGGTTACCCGGCCCACCGCAAACCCGGCCGGAAAGTTGCCGCCGATACCGGACGTTATCAGCTCGTCGTTTTCGCGAATGTCGCCGCTTTGCGGGATGTCGCGCACCTCCAGGCGATCGCGCTCGCCGGTGCCATAGGCGATCACGCGCAAACCCGAACGCACCACCTGCACCGGGATCGCATGATCGGGATCGGTGATCAGCAGGGCCGTCGCATGTCCGGGCGCCACCGCCGTGACCTGGCCGAGCAAGCCGCTGGCATCGATAAACGCCTGCCCCACCGCTACCCCGTCGCTGGCGCCAAGATCAAGTACCACCTGTTGCCGACCGGGATCGAGATCGACGTCGATGATCGTCGCCAGGCGTACCCCGAGTTGCATGTCATGGGTGCCACCAAGCAGATCGCGCAGGTGCCGGTTTTCGTCCGCCAGCGCCAACAGACGCCGTTCGCGCGCCTGGGTGATGAGCAGTTCATCGCGCAGGCGCCGGTTTTCGCCCAGCAACCGGTCGCGGCCCTGCAACGACTCGCCGGTGAATCGCAGCAACCGCGACGGCACCGCGGCCAGCCAGTAGATCGGCCCGACCAGCAACGCCGCTTGCTGGCGCACCTGCGACAGCAAGGAGCCGCGCATGTCGGCCGTCATCAACGCCAACGCCAGCGCCATGTAGGCGAGCAGGCGCAGCGGGCTGGCCTGGGCATCGGAAAATCGCAGTGATGAGGGGGATGACAGCGCCACGTGCTACCCATATTGTGGAACACGCGAGCCAGCGGCAATCATTCCGCGGCGAAAAACTCGTTGCCCTGCATGTCCATCAGTTCCAGCGCACGGCCACCGCCGCGCGCGACACAGGTCAGCGGGTCATCGGCGATATGCACGTGCAGGCCGGTTTCTTCCGAGATCAGCTTGTCCAGATCGCGCAGCAACGCGCCGCC
Source organism: Gammaproteobacteria bacterium HGW-Gammaproteobacteria-4 (assembly GCA_002839995.1). GTDB lineage: Bacteria > Pseudomonadota > Gammaproteobacteria > Xanthomonadales > Xanthomonadaceae. The sequence continues at coordinate 75,789 of PGZC01000005.1, forward strand.
ACCAGTGAGCACGATACCGCGTTCGGCAACGTCGGCGCACAACTCGGGTGGGGTCTGCTCCAACGCATGCTTGACCGCGCTGATAATGCCCGACAATGGTTCGTGCAGGGCTTCGAGCACCTCGTTGGAGTTGATCGAAATCATGCGCGGCACGCCCTCGGCCAGATTGCGCCCCGACACCTCGATCTCCAGCACCTCGGCCTGCGGGAACGCGCAACCGATCTGCAGCTTGATCCGCTCGGCCGTTGCCTCGCCGATCAGCGTGCCGTGGCTGCGCCGTACGTAATTGATGATGGCCTCGTCGAACCGGTCGCCACCGATGCGCACCGATTGCGAATAGACCACGCCGTTGAGCGAGATCACCGCCACCTCGGACGTACCGCCGCCGATGTCGATCACCATCGAACCGCGCGCCTCGTGTACCGGGATGCCGGCGCCGATCGCCGCCGCCATCGGCTCCTCGATGATGAACACCTCGCGCGCGCCGGCTTCTTCCGCCGACTCCTTGATCGCGCGCCGCTCGACCTGGGTCGATCCGCAGGGCACGCAGATCAGCACCCGCGGGCTCGGCCGCAGCAGCCGCGACTTGTGCACCTTGCGGATGAAATGCTTGAGCATTTCCTCGGTGGTGGTGAAATCGGCGATCACCCCGTCTTTCAGCGGGCGGATGGTGGTGATGTGCCCCGGCGTGCGCCCGAGCATCATCTTGGCTTCGATGCCGACCGCCACCACCGACTTCACCGAACCGCGGGTGTGATCCTGGCGGATGGCGACCACCGACGGCTCATTGAGCACAATGCCCTGGCCACGCACGTAGATCAGGGTATTGGCCGTGCCCAGATCGATGGACAGGTCGGACGAGAACAGACCACGTAGGCTTTTGAACATGGGGAATTAGTGACTTGCGGGGGTGAGCTCGCTAGCCTAGCAACCGCCTGCGCGCGCAGCAACAAGAAGCGCAAGCGGGCAGGGAGGCAGGGCGCAGCGAGCGTTGTCGCGAAGCGACCGACCGAGCGTAGCGAAGGCGGCCGCTCTTGCGCATCCTGCGCTCGCGGCACTCGCACATCCCTGTGCGTCGTAGCTCGCGCAGCGACCGAAACCCGGCAACCGGGCCTGCGTCCCCAAGTCGACGCCATCGAACCCATGCTGCCGATTCACGCCAATGCAGCGCGCCGCTATCATGGCGCCTCATCGGCCACATGGCCGCGCGCGAGACTATTGCCCATGCCAAACCTGCCGCCACCCACAGCGGACGATTTGCCGCAATACAGCGCGCAGCAGCTCGAACGCGCTTCCACGCAACAATTGCTGGAATGGCTGGGGGAGTGCGCCGAGTTCGCCCCGCGCAACCTGTTCGAGGCGGCCGCGGCGCGTGACGAGGAAATGGTCGCCTGCCTCGAACCGTATTGCGCGCGCGTGCCGCAGATCCTCGCGGAGGACCTGGAGGAGGATGAGTTCTGGGCCCTGGTGCACGGCGTCAACCTGCTCGGCCGGATCGACAGCCGCGCGGCTGGCGAGTTGCTTGTGCGTTTGCTGTCCGACATGATCGCCTGCGACCAGGGCATGTTCGACTGGATCGCCGAGGATTGGCCGTACCTGTTCGCGAACAAGCCGGACGCGGTGCAGGCGGCGCTGGATCAGGCGATGCGCGATCGCGATCGGGACGCGTTGTTGCGCGAGGCTTTCGCGCGCTGCCTGGTCGCGATGGCGGCCGATCGCGGCGAACCGGCGCTGGATGCGATGATCGACCACGTCGCCGCGCAACTGCACGACGCGGACGACACCCCGGATTTCCGCTGGTTTGCCGCCAGCATGCTGTTGGACTTTCCGCGTGCGCGTCATCGCGCCTTGTTGTCGCAAATCGCGCTGGAGCAGCATGGCGCCGTGTACGCGGTGTTTCACGAGTCGGACGTCGTCGCCGCCTTCGAACGCGGCAGTGATGATCGAAGCTGGTTGCAACGCGAACCGCCCTGGGCCTGGTACGACGAAGAGCGCGCATTGGCGCGCCTGCAGCGATGGTTCGGCGATGACGCGCTTGACGAAGACGGCAGCGAAAGCAGCGATGATTTCGAAGACTACGATTACGACGACGATTTGTATTCAGCGCTGCCGCATGTGCGTGAGGTGCCAAAGATCGGTCGCAACGACCCCTGCCCTTGCGGCAGCGGCAAGAAATACAAGAAGTGCTGCCTGCCAAAGGAGCAATAGAGGCCGCGCAAGCACCCGAACCGGGCTTGTCCAAAAAACGGTTCAGATCGTGGCTGCGCACGATCCAACCTTGTTCGTTAGGAGGACTTTGACACGAGAGGAATGTCTCGAGACATAGCGCGCTCCGACATGCTTGCGCTTGCCGGGAGCTGCTTGATGAACTCGGAGGCCATACCAAAAGCAGGCCCTGCCACCGGCGCGATCTTCCCAGAGGCCGCTGCCTCGTCAAGGGCAGTGCGACCAAGCGCATTGCATTGATCAACCCACTCGTCAGCCCTGCCGATCTCCTGAGAGCGGGGCTTGCACTCGATGGTTAGCGCCTTGTCGCTGAGTGAAGTTGAAAACTCAACCAGATCCGTAGCGCTCTGCTCTTGGCTTGCCCACACACACGCCGGTGCAAGGATTGTCAAAAATGCCAACCGAACGATTCCTCGAACTTCCATATGTCCTCCTGACGCTAGAGTTGAGCGGCGTGCGGCTTTTGGCACGTCTGCTTGGACGAAGCCGCTACGCGGAGGAAGCCCACGTGCGGCTGTTGTGCAGTCAAGATTACACCTCGTCCCCGCGACCACCACGAGCCCGCCTCGGGAGAGATTTTTTCGCGCCTGTTGACGGCGGAAGAAATAGGGGTCGCCATTCAGACTCGAATTTCGTGGCGAAATTGCTGAAAATTCCAGTCTGACCCATATTTCCGGGTGCGAGGCCGAATGGGAACACAAAAAAGTCGGTGCTGGCGAGACGGCGGCTACCTGTTGTAACCGATGCTTGGGTCGTTTGCATTTAGCGCTCTAATGAACTGTTGTTCAGCTTGGAGGATTTCACCCACTGTTACATCTTCTTTGGAGTGAAGTATTTCCTTCTTGAGAACATAGGCTACCGCTCCGGTTATGTATTCATTCATTTCGGCGAGCATTTCATTTCTTGCTTTCTGCGGAGAGCCAAAATACTTGAAAAAATCTAGACGTGCAGTGCTAGCAGTATCACTGCCAACGTAGATCTTTCCGTTAGGGAAGGTAATCTTGAATACACATCCCCACGGAATAACTGAGTCTTTGTTCAGGCGCATTCGTTTGTGTATGCCCAACGCCAAGTAGCCCCCGAAATCAGGGTGTAGCGCCGTATGGTCGTCCTGTGCTTACGCCAAGTCAAGAAAAATCCTACGCCAGATCAGGCGCTTATCCGATATCCGCGCTGCCGCCCATCGCTGGAGATGTGTTGCTGCATCCCGGCGGAGAGGGCATATGGAATATCAGCGCGGATCAGCGGGCATATCCGGCGTACATGGCGTGCCGCGACCTGGCGCTTGATGGACGAAGTTCGCCGCTGTTTGCGGCTCGAACACTACAGTTTGCGCACGGGGCAGGCATATGTCGCGTGGATGCGTCGGTTCATCCTGGCGAGCGGCAAGCGGCACTCGCGCGAGTGGGCGAGCCGGAGGTCGTGCGACTTCTGACCTGGCGCGCCGTGGAGGGCCAGGTGCCGGCGGGTACGCAGAGCCAAGCATTTTCGGGACTGCTGTTTCGTTATCGCCAGGTGCTGGCCGTCGACCTGCGTTAGCGGGACGCGGATGTGGACTTCGCGCGCGTCGAAATCATGGTTCGCGAGGGTAAGGGCGGCAAGAATCGCGGGTAGCTACCGGGTGCGCTCCCACAAGGACGACGGGCGACGATGTGACGGTTGTCGCGGTGCAGTCGCCCACAGGGTGGGCTCCCACAAGGGCTCGGACGGGCGACGATGTGACGGTTGTCGCGGTGCAGTCGCCCACAGGGTGGGCTCCTACAAGGGCTCGGACGGGCGATGATGTGACGGTTGTCGCGGTGCAGCCGCCTACCGGGTAGGCTCCCAAAAAGCGCTGGCGGGCGACGGCGCTTGCATGGTGGCGGGGCGGGAAAAATGCACGATCGCAGCGTGGCGCGGTACCACGGCGGTTTTGCGAACGGGCATCGCCCCGAGAGGACACGCAACCGATGTCAGCCGCGTGGGTCTCCATCGAGAGCGTCGACATTCTCGCCCGCCGCCGCCATCCAGACGCCGGATCTTTCCATCCTGTCCGACGAGTTCCTGCTCGACGAGCGGCAGCTGGAGAAGAAGAATCTCGCTCTTGAGGCATTGCGCAAGCCGCTGGTCAAACGCTTACAGCGCAAGTACGGCTACCCGCCCGATTTGCAGGATGTGGCGGTGCGGACGGTGCTGCAGCAGGCGGAGGTGTTGTCGGCGTCGTGGCAGCCGGCGCATTCACGCGCATGAGGGCCATGGCATGCCCGGCCGGAACCATCGCCCGCCATCCGGATTTTCATTGCAACGTATTCAAGGCGTCTCGGTCCCGCCCGGCGTCCGCGAGCAGTTGCTCGAACTGCGCCGCAGGCACCGGCCTGCTGAACAGGTAACCTTGCGCCGCGTCGCAGCCCATCTCGGCCAGCACATCGAATTGCGTTTGCGTTTCCACGCCCTCGGCGACGACCGCGAGATCGAGGCTGTGCGCCATCGCCACGATGCTCGCCACCAGCCCCTTGGCGTTCGCGTTGGTGGCAATCTCGCGCACGAAGCTGGTGTCGATCTTGACGTTGTCGACCGGCAGGCGGCGGATGTAGCTCAACGACGAATAGCCGGTGCCGAAGTCGTCGATGGAAACATGCATGCCCAAGCTCTTGAGCCGGTTCAACACCTGCAGCGAGGCGTCGATATCGTCCATCAATTCGGACTCGGTGATCTCGATGCACAACAGCGAGCGTCGTGGGTCGAGTCCGGTTTGCTGCAGGTGCTGGCGCACCACTTCCAGAAAATCCAGCGAGCGCAATTGCCGCGGCGAGACGTTGACCGACAGGCGGAAGTCGCCGCCGATGCGCGCGCTCCAGGCAACGTGTTGGGAAAACGCCGAGCGCACCACCCAACTGCCGATCGCTTCGATCATGCCGGACTGTTCGGCCAAGGGCACGAACACGCTGGGCGACACCGGGCCCAACGAACGGCTGTCCCAGCGTAACAGCGTTTCCGCGCCGATGATCGCGCGGTCGGCGATCCGCACGACCGGCTGATACACCAGCGAGAGTTCGTTGCGCTCGATGGCGCCGGACAGCTCGGTCTCCATGTGATGGCGCTGGCGCGCCTGCTGGTCGAGCGTGGCGGAATAGAACGCGAAGTTGCGGCGCGGCGACGCCTGACTGTGGCTGAGCGCCAGTTCGGCATTGCGGATCAGGGTCGCGATGTCGGCGCCGTCCAGCGGGAAAATCGAGACACCCATGCTGACCCCGGTGGCGATGCGCTTGTCCGCCAGCCGCACTTCCCTGGGGCACTCGGAAATGATCTGCCCAGCGATCACCGAGGCTTCCTCCACGCTCGCCACTTCGGCAAGCAGCACGCCGAACTCGTTGTCGCCCAGGCGTGCCACGGTATCGCCGGGACGCACGGCCTGGTTGAGATAGGCTGCCACCTGGGTCAGCATCTGGTCGCCGCCGGCCAGGCCGAATTCGCTGTTGGTCTTGCGCAGGCCGGCGACGCGAATCGACAACACCGCCGCCACCCGGCGCAGGCGCGGCGCCCGCGACAGGGTTTGCGCGGCACGATCCTCGAACAGGCTGCGATTGGGCAATCCGGTGAGGCGGTCGAAGTTGGACAGCCGGTACACCAGCGCGCGCTGACCGATGTGATCCAGCCCCAGTCCGGCATCGGCGACCAGTTGCCGCAACAACACCACCTCTTCATCGTCGAATGCGTGCGTGGTTGCCGACCACAATAGCAACGCCCCCGCGACCTGCCCTTCGCTGCGCAGCGGGAAGGCGGCGACCGCACCCACGCCGCAGGCGACCAGCACCGGGTCGAAACGACGGATTCCCGCCGGCACGCTATCTTGCTCGATACAGTGGTTTCCCGTTCGCAGGGCAGCACACAACGGGCTGACATCGGACGCGTCGGCGCTCGCAAGATTCGCCGCCATCGCGTCGAAATATGCCGGCGCCGCGCCGGCGTGCCCTGCCACGTACGCTTTCGCGCCGTGCGGGTCGAGCCGGATCATGCAGGCCGCGACAAAGCCGCCGGTCTGCACCGCGATGCGGCAGGTGTCGTCGGCGATGTCCCCGGCGCGCTGGGTACGCAGCAGCGCACCGTTGATCTCGCTCAACACGGCCTGCACCCGTGTCAGCCGGGCAATGCGTTGCTCTTTTTGGATTGTATCCAGGCCGAGCGCGGTATCGGCCGCAAGTTGCCGCAGCAGTTCGAGCTCGGCGGTATCGGTGAACGCGGCGGCAGCGCTGGAAATCAACGCCAGAGCGCCAATGGCGCGGCCAGCGACGCACAGTGCGAATACCATTTCGGCGCCGCAGCCGGAGCAAGGCTCGGCGCCGTGTGTCGCCGGGACCAGCGCCTGCCCGCCCCGGGCTTCGGCAACCACCGCATCGAGTAACCCGGAAACCGGATCGCCGCGTCTTGCCGTGAGCTGCTCCAGATCGACCACGCTCCCCGCAAACGCCGATTCGCAGCGACCCATGTGGGCAACCGGCCGTGCCTGCGTAGCATCCGCATCGGCGAGATAGATGCAGGCAGCGCAGTAACCGCCGACCTCCACCGCGATCCGGCACGCTTCGCCGATCAGTGCGTCGCGGTCCCGAATGTGGAAGATCGCCGCGTTGATCGCGGTCAGCATGGCGTAGGTGCGATTGAGCGCGTTGATCGAGTCGACCTGCGCCTGCACGTGATCAGCCATGTCGTTGAAGGCGATCTCCAGCACCGCCAACTCGCCCCGTTTCTCGAACACCGGGGTGCGCGCACCCAGGTCGCCGGCGGTGATCCGGTGGGTCACCGTCAGCAGCGATTTCACCCGACGTACCACCAGCACCTCGCTACCGGTCACTGCGACCAGGCCTATCGCCGAAAGGATCAGCGTGATCACCCCGAGGTCGCGCGCCAGGCGCTGGTTCAGCGGCGCCAGCAGCGCCGCGTCGGGAATGCTCGCCGCCAGATAGCCGCGCACCTCGCCTGACGCGCGCCGGACCGCCGCCAGCGCGTAGCTGCGCCGATCCGCTCCGGCCACCACCCGCACCGCAGTGCCGTCGGCGTCGGCAGACGGCTGCGTGAGCGACGTATACAGGCCCGCGTCGGGCAAACGTGTGCCCACAGCGCCGACGGCCGGCGACTGCGCCGCGACCAACCCGTCCGGGCTGACCAGCATCACCGCCGTATCCGCCGGTGGCGTTTCTGCGCCCGGCTCTGCCGGTGCTTGCAGCGCCAGCAGCAGCGGATAACTGGCCACCAGGACACCGCTCACGCGGCCTTGCGCGGGCAGCATCAGCGCGTAGTCGAGGAATCCTGGATTGCCGGCCATGCCGGGACGGTAGTCGCCGATGCTCAGCTCCGGCGTGGTCAGCGCGCGCTGGAAAAGTGCGCGCATGCTCGGTTCGCCGATCCGGAAGCCGGTGTCGACCCCCGCGCTGCAAACCAGCAACCCGTTGCCGTCGTACAGGCTCAGGTTGACGAACATGCCGCCGCCGGACAGCAGTTGCGCCATCCGTTCCGCGCAAAGATCGCGGTCGCCGCCGCGCAGCGCCGGCAAATTGGCGATGCCAACGAGAAACTGGCGTGCCACCAAGGTGGCTTCGCTTTCGCGCGCGAGCACGTAACGCACGCGCATCGACAACTGCGCCTGCGCCATGGCGATCGCATGCGCACGCTCACGCAGCGTCGAGCCGACCACGCTGGCGATGCCCGGCAACGCCACCAGCACCATCAACAGCAGGATGCGCGCGCGCAGCGAATCCGGCGCCAGCCACTGCAGGCCACCGCGCTGGGTGCGGATCATGGTATGTCCTCCAACCGGCGCCCGCCGAAAATGCCTGGCGGCACCGGCACCCCCAGAACCCGGGCGACATGTGGCAGCAGTTCCGCATACAGGTTGGCCTTGACCACATAGGCAAACGCCCCTGCCTCCCGCGCATGTTCGCGGTAGGGGCCGATGGCATGGTGGCTGACCACGATCACCTGGGTACGCGGAAACAACGTGCGGATACCTGCGATCAGCTCGATGCCGTTGCCGTCGGGCAAGCTCACGTCCAGCAACACCAGGCGCGGCTGATGGGTGGCGCACGCCTGCATCGCGCTGGCGCCGTCTGCCGCCTGCAGCAGCGTGAGGTCGGGGAATGCAGCGCCGACGAAGGTGTGCAACAGCCGCCGCATCGGCGCCTGGTCGTCCACGATCAACACGGTGGTTTGCGCGCTGCAAGGTGGCGTCGTGGTCATCGTGAGCTCCGTGTGAGCGCCGCGCATCAATGCAGGCGAGGCGGCGTATGGAGCGCACTATCGCGAATGGGCAAGGCCGCGTATGTCGGGAGAACACGACATGCAATGAGGATAATTACCGGCAGTAGTCGGGAATCCTGGACAATCCGGGTGACGGCGCTCAGCGATTCGGCGTCAAGCCGTGCTGCACGGCGAAGCGCACCAGCGAGGCCAGGTCCTCGACCGCCAGTTTTTTCATGATCCGGCTGCGATAGGTATCCACTGATTTTGGCGACAGATGCACAATGCCGGCGATCGCGCTGCTGGAGTGACCTTCCACTACCAGCTGCAACACTTGCCGCTCACGTGCGCTCAGCCGCTCGATCGGGCTGAGCGACCGTGCCATGGTGTCCTGCAGGTCGGCCGGCGCCATGCCAAGACCGGTGCTGAGGTACTGCCGGCCGCCTACCACCGCGCGGATCGCAGTGACAACTTCATGCGCGGCCGCCTCCTTGAGCAGGTAGCCGCTGGCGCCAGCGGCGAACGCCCGGTAGACATGCTCGGAGGTCGCGTGCATCGACAACATGATCAGGCGGATGGTCGCGCATTTGCTGCGGATCATGGCCGCCGCCTCGATGCCGTTGAGCCCGGGCATGGCAATGTCCAGCACCACCACGTCCGGGCGCAGCGCCAGCGCCTGCTGCACGGCTTCATGGCCGTTGCCGGCTTCGGCCACCACGTCGATGCCGGTAGCGCGCGACAGCAGCACGCGCAAGCCCTCGCGCATGATCGCGTGGTCGTCGGCCAGCAGCACCCGGACGCTCATGGTGCGCGCTCCAACTCCACGATCACCCGGGTGCCGTCGCCCGGTGTGGACTGCACCTGCAATGTGGCGCCGATCGCCTGCGCGCGTTCGCGCATGATCATCTGGCCCCAACCGGGTGTGCCCGAAGCTTCGGCCGGGGCGACGAACCCGACCCCGTCGTCGTGAATCTGCAACCGCACAAGCGCACCGCTGTGCTCCACTGTGATCGACACCGCGCGCGCCTGCGCGTGCTTGGCGACGTTGGCCAGCGCTTCCTGGGCGATGCGGAACAACGCCAGTTCAGCGGTCACCGGCAGGCGCGGCACCACCTCGTCGCCGCCGACCGTCACCGCAATCCCGCAGCGCCCGGCGTAGCGCTCGGCATACAGCTGCAACGCCGCCAGCAGGCCGTAATCATCGAGTGCGGGCGGGCGCAGATCGGCCATCACCTCGCGCACCTGCATGATCGATTCCGTCGCCAGGGTGCAGGCGTCGGCGAGCTGCGCGCCGACCTGCCGCAACGATTCCGGCGACAATTGCGCGCGCATCAGGTTCAGCACCAGATTGAGGCCGGCGAGATTCTGCCCGATGCGATCATGCAGTTCGCTGGCGATCGCCTTGCGCTCGGTCTCCTCGGCGATCGACATGCGCCACGACAACTCGCGCAGTTGCGTAGCGTTCGCATGCAGCGCCGCTTCCGCGGCGATGCGGGCGCTGATGTCGAGTACGACGCCGTGCATGCGTACCGCCTTGCCGTCGGCGTCGAACGCGAATTCGCCGCGAGCCATCACCCAGATCACCGATGCATCCGGGCGACACACCCGGAATTCACAGTTGAACGCCTCGCGGGCGGCGATCGCGCGCGCCACTTCGGCGTTCACGCGGGCCACATCCTCACGCTGCACGCGCTGCGCAAACGCCTCGAACGTTCCGCCAAATTCGCCCGGCGCATAGCCCCACAGTTGCTCGTGCCAGCGCGACCACACGACCCGGTTGTGCACCATGTCCCAGTCGAAGCTGCCCATGTGTGCGGCATCGAGCGCCAGCCGCAGACGTTGTTCGCTGCTCGTCAGCGCGGCTTCCTCGCGAGCCTTGGCGATCGCGATCGCGGCAGTGTGGGTCACCGACGCGATCAGCTGCAAATGCGTTTCGGTGGGGTGCTGCGGGCTGCGGAAATAGAACGCGAAGGTGCCCACCACGCGTTGCTTTTGATCGAAGATCGGGGTCGACCAGCAGGCGCGCAAACCATAATGCAATGCGACCTCGCGATAATTGCGCCACAACGGATCGCTGGCGATGTCGGCCACGATCACCTGCTCGCGCCGAAACGCGGCGGTGCCGCATGAGCCCGCCTCGGCGCCGATGGCTTCGCCGTCGAAAGCGGAGCCGAACGACTCCGGCAAACTCGGCGCCGCGCCGGCCCGCATGTGCACGCCGTCCTCATCCAGCAACAGGATCGATCCCAGGGTATCCGGAACCAGGGTTTCGACCAGGCGCACCAGCGCGCCCAGGGTGTCGGTCAGCACCACGCCCTCTGCGATCATCTCCAGCACCTGGCGCTGACCGGCCAACAGCGTCTCGCTGTGCTTGCGCGCGCTGATGTCGCGCAGCATCGCCAGCACCGTGCCATCGGGCATGTGGGTGGCGATCGCCTCGGCCGGGAACACGGTGGCGTCTTGCCGACGCAACTGCCATTCCTGGAAATGCGGCTTCCCGGCTTGTACCTCCAGCAAGGCGGGCGCGATTCGCTCGACCTCCTGATCCGCGACCACCCGCGCGGTCGCCATGCCGATCAGTTGCCCGCGAGGGTAACCCAACATATGGCAAGCGGTGGCGTTGGCATCCAGGCACAGTCCCTGCGCATCGATGATGAGGATGCCGTCCGGGGCATGCTCGAACAGCATCCGGTAGCTGGCCGCGCTCAAGCGCTGCGCTGCCTGCAAACTTTCCGCCTCGCCGAGATAACGCTGGGCTTCGGCTTCGGCGCGCTGCCGGCGTTCGATGTCCCGTTGCAGTTCGCGGTTGCTGCGTTCCAGCTCCAGCGCCTTTTGCTCGAGCTTGCGCACCAGCACTTCGCTGTATTCCTTGAGCACCTCGCGTTCGTTGTCCGCCGGAATCCGCGCCGACACGGGTTGCGGCGATGCCACCTGCGCCAGCACCGCGTCGATGCGCGCCATGAACGGCGCCGGCTCGGCCGGCTTGAGGATGAACGCATCGGCGCCCAGATCCAGCGCCAGTTGTTCATCCTTGGACTCGGTATAGGTGGCGGTGTACACCACGAACGGGATCTGCTGCAAACGCGCATCGGATTTCCAATGGCGCAGCAAGGTGTAGCCGTCCATCACCGGCATCAGCAGGTCCGAGACCACCAGCGTCGGCGGTTGTTGTCGCGCCAGCACCAGGGCTTCGGCGCCGTGACGGGCCGCGTCCACCCGATAGCCATGGCCCTCGAACAGCATCCGCAGCAGGTACCGATTTTCTTCCTTGTCGTCGACCACCAGCACCCGCTTCATGGCGAGCACACCGCAGGCGGCAGAAAGGCCGCGACATCGGCGACGAAGGTTTGCGGGTCGATCGGCTTCTCCAGATAGCCGTTGCAACCTTCCGCCAGCACCTTTTCGCGATCGCCGGCCATCGCATAGGAGGTGACCGCAACGATCGGCACCCGCGCCAGCGCCGGATCGGCGCGCAACGCACGCGCCACCGCGTGACCGTCCATCAACGGCAACTGGATATCCAGCAAGATCAGGTCGAAGGCCTGGCTGGTGGCGAGGGCGATCCCGGTGCGACCGTCGCCGGCATGGGTCACGCGATAGCCGTGCCGTTCCAGCAAGAAGGTCGCGAGGTAGCGGTTTTGTTCGTTGTCCTCGATCAGCAGGATGTGCGTGCTCATGCGTTTGGCGCTCCCTGATATGGCAGCATGAAGGTGAACGTGCTGCCCTTGCCCCACGTGCTGTCAGCACGGATTTCGCCGCCCATCAGGGCGGCCAGGCGGCGGCATATGGCGAGGCCCAGGCCGGTGCCTTCGTGGTGGCGCGCCAACCCGGTATCGATCTGGCGGAACGGCAGGAACAGCGTGTGCATGTCGTCTGGCTTGATGCCGATGCCGGTGTCGCGAATGCGCAGGCACACGAACGCCGCCTGCGCCTCGGCCGACAACACCACTTCGCCGCGCTCGCTGAACTTGACCGCATTGCCGAGCAGATTGAGCACGATCTGTTCGACCCGGCGCTGGTCGCCGTGCACCGGCGGCAGCTCCGGCGGCAGCTCCAGCCGCAAGGCCAGACCCTTGGCCTGCGCCAGCGGCCGCATGATGTCCGCGACCCGGATCAGCGCGGCGCGCAGGTCGAACGGCAGGCAATCCACCCGCAACTCGCCGGCCTCGATCTTGGAAATATCGAGCACGTCGTTGATCAGCGCCAGCAGGTGGCGGGCGCTGGTTTGCACCATGCCCAGTTGCTTGTCCTGTTCGGGGTTGAGCGGCCCGGCCAGCCCCTGCAACAGGATGCCGGTAAAGCCGATGATCGAGTTGAGCGGGGTGCGCAGTTCGTGCGACATGGTGGCGAGAAAGGCCGATTTGAGGCGGTCGGCCTGTTCCGCGCGTTGGCTGGCGCGCTGCAATCCGCGATTGGAACGCCGCAAGCGCAACTCACCCAAGCGCAAACGGGCAAAGCCGCGACGCACTGCAATCAACGCGCCAATCCCGACCAGCACCGCCAGCAGCGCCCCGGCGACAATGCTGGACAGCGCGAAGCGCGCCATCATCCGCGCCTTCGCTTCGCGCGGCGGCAACAGGTCGCTTTCTTCCTTCATCATTTGCACAATCAACTCGCGGATGCGGTCGTGCAAACGCTTGCCCTCGCCGCCCTGGATGATGCCTTCGGCGGCGTCGCGGCCCTGGTCGCGGCGGGCACGCACTACCGAGGCGGCGTTCGCCACGCGCGCTGCCATTACCGGCTCCAGTGTCCGCAACAGCGATTGCTGGCGCGGACTGTCGGCGGTGCTCTCGCGCACCTGCGCAAAGCGGGTATCCAGCACCGCCAGCGCATCGTCATAGGGATTGAGGTAATTCCGATCGCCGGTGATGGCATACCCGCGCGTGGCCGTTTCGATGTCGGTGATGGTAGCCAGCATCGTGCCCAGTTGCGTCAGCACCAGGTGGGTGTGCTGAACCGAGCGCGCGTCGGCGCGCAGTCGCTGGATGCTGATCCACGCAATCGCCGACACCGCGATCACCAGCAGCAATCCCAGCAAAAACGCGACGCTTATCTTGCGTTCCAGAGACAACCATCGCATGCGCCTGCACTCCGTGTCGGGTTGCCGTACCGCACGATGCGGGCGCCTCGGTTGCCAAGTCTGCACGCGCCCATCGCCACCATGGTGCCGGCCAACGCCATCAGCAACGCGATACCCGCAGCGGACCGCGCCCACGGCGCCGCTCGGATACGCCGCCCTTGCAGGTTACTCCTCGTGCCACCCATATGACAGTCCGCCAGTCGGTTCGAATCGCCAGGGTGCGCGCGACGTTGAACACCGAAATGATCTTGCTGGCCGCACCGTTGCGGATAGGCTCGCGCAGGCCCCTCCCACCCCGGTTGATGGATTTCACCGGCGCCACCGAGTGGGTGATCCGTTCAGACCGAAGGTTGCCGTGTAGAACGCGCTCCCGCGCGGGGAGATCACCAGTTGCACCGGCTCAGGTGCCACTGAAAATGCACGATCGCAGCGCGGCGCGGTACCATTAGCGCTTTTGCGAACGGGCACCGCCCCGAGAGGACACGTAACCGATGTCAGCGCTGATCTGCGGCTCGCTCGCCTATGACACCATCATGGTGTTTCAGGATCAATTCAAGAACCACATTCTGCCCGACAAGGTGCATATCCTGAATGTGTCGTTTCTGGTGCCGCGGATGCGCCGCGAGTACGGGGGTTGTGCCGGCAACATTTCCTACAATCTGAAGTTGTTGGGCGGCGATCCGCGGCCGATGGCGACGGTGGGCCAGGATTTCGAGCCCTACCGCGAGCATTTCCAGGCCTGCGGCATCTGCATGGACCAGGTCAAGGTGCTGCCCGATCTGTTCACCGCCCAGGCCTTCATCACCACCGATCTCGACGACAACCAGATCACCGCGTTCCATCCCGGTGCGATGATGCGCTCGTACGAAAACCACGTGCGCGATGTGGCGGGCGTCGAGTTCGGTATTGTCGGCCCCGATGGCTACGAGGCGATGCTGCAGAATTCGCGCGAATTTGCCGAGCTGGGCATCCCGTTTATTTTCGATCCCGGCCAGGCGATGCCGCTGTACAACGGCGAGGAGCTGCGCACGATGATCGAGCAGGCGACCTACGTTACCGTCAACGATTACGAATCCAGCCTGCTGCAGGAACGCACCGGCCTGAGCACACGCGATATCGCCGAACGCGTCGATGCCTACATCATCACCCGCGGCGCGAATGGCTCCGAGGTCCACACGCAAAAGGGCGAACTGCTGATCCCGGCGGCGAACGCGATGCGCGTTGTCGATCCCACCGGCTGCGGCGATGCTTACCGCGCCGGCCTGATTTTCGGTTTCCTGAAGGGCATGGACCTCGCCACCACCGGCCGCGTCGCCTCGTTGATGGGCGCGCTCAAGGTCGAGCATCTGGGGCCGCAGAACCAGCGCTTCGATTACCCGCAGTTTGCCGAGCAGTTCCGGCAGCAGTTCGGTTACGCGCTGGCGTGATCGCCATGGCATCAGCACCGCCTGTGGCACGCGCATCGCGATGACCGACAACACCGCGCCGCCCGGCGATCCGGGCGAATCCGATTTGCGCGCACAGGTGTCTGCGGCGCTGGCGGTGCTCGAACGCTTCGCCGGCGATTGCACGCTGCTGGAGCAGTTGCCCGATGCGGAGCGGCAACGCCTGCATCGCTGCGTGGGACAGATCTACAACCCCGACCCCACGCAGCGCCGCAAGCAGCGCAAGGCCGCCGCGCGCGAACGCAGCAAGGCGCAGATCTGCAGCGACGACGGTGTGCTGCACCAGACCGGCATCCGCGAGCTGCGCCGCAAGCCGGTGTTCACGACGCCCAATGTGTTTCCGCCGGTCGGCGTGATCGCGCACGGCGTGGACGGCGATGACCCGGCGCAGCGCGAGGCACTGGAACCGCAACATTGCTACGTGTGCAAGCAAAAATACACGCGCATCCACCACTTCTACGACCAGCTGTGCCCGGTCTGCGCCGAGTTCAATTTCGCCAAGCGCACGGAACTGGCCGACCTGCGCGGCCGGGTCGCGTTGCTCACCGGCGGCCGCGTCAAGATCGGTTATCAGGCCGGGTTGAAACTGCTGCGCGCCGGCGCGCACCTGATCGTGACCACGCGCTTTCCGCGCGACTCCGCCGAGCGCTACGCCCAGGAGCCGGACTTTGCGCAGTGGCACGATCGCCTGGAGATTTTCGGGCTCGACCTGCGCCACACGCCGAGCGTGGAAGCGTTCTGCCAGCAATTGCTGGGCAGCCACGAGCGCCTGGACTTCATCATCAACAACGCCTGCCAGACCGTGCGCCGGCCGCCCGAGTTCTATGTGCACATGATGGCCGGCGAAACCGCGCTGCAGAACGCGCCGGCGCATGTGCGCCAATTGCTGGGCAATTACCAGGGCATGCGCGGCGAGCGGATTTTGCCCGAGGCCGGCCGTACCGGCATCGCGGTGGGCGCGGCGCATGAACTGCCGGATTCGGCCGAACTGTCGCAACTGCGTTTGCTGCCGGAGGAGTTTCTGGCGCAATCGCATCTGTTCCCGCAGGGTCGGCTCGATCAGGACTTGCAGCAGATCGACCTGCGCGGCCGCAACTCCTGGCGCCTGCAGATGGCGGAAGTGCCGTCGGTGGAGTTGCTGGAAGTGCAACTGGTCAACGCCATTGCCCCGTTCATCATCAATGCGCGCCTGAAGCCGCTGCTGCTGCGCACCCCCGAACGCGACAAGCACATCGTCAACGTGTCGGCGGTGGAAGGCCAGTTCTACCGCAACTTCAAGACCACCCGCCACCCGCACACCAACATGGCCAAGGCCGCGCTCAACATGATGACGCGCACTGCCGCCACCGATTACCACAACGATGGCATACACATGAACAGCGTCGATACCGGCTGGGTGACCGACGAAGACCCGGCCGAGATCGCTGCGCGCAAGACCATCGAAGAGCGCTTCCATCCGCCCCTGGACATCCTCGACGGCGCCGCCCGCATCGTCGATCCGATCATCGCCGGTTTCAACAGCGGCGAGCACGTGTGGGGCCAGTTCCTGAAGGATTACCGGCCGACCGATTGGTGAGGGGCCAGGCTACGAAAGCGCGTTGTTGCAGCCCGGGTTAACGCGAAGCGTAACCCGGGACCGCTGCTCAGAACGGCAACACGAGCCTGGGATCGATCGCCAGAATCTGGCTGCGGAACAGGTCCTGGATGCGCTGCAATGCCTCGGGCGTATCGCCTTCGAAACGCAACACCAGAATCGGCGTGGTGTTGGAGGCGCGCAGCAGGCCCCAGCCATCGGGCCAATCGGCACGCACGCCATCGATGGTGCTGATCCGGGCGCCGTCGAACTGGCCGCGTTCGACGAAGGTGCTGACAAAGGCGTAGTTCTCGCCTTCGCTCATGTCGATTTTCAGCTCCGGTGTGCTCACGCCTTTCGGGATTTCCGCGAACACCGCTTCCGGCGGCTCGCCGCGCGCGGCCAGGATTTCCAGCAAGCGGGCGGCGGCGTAGATGCCGTCGTCGAAGCCGTACCAGCGTTCGCGGAAGAAGAAGTGGCCGCTCATCTCGCCGGCCAGCTCGGCTTCGGTTTCCTTCATCTTGGCCTTGATCAGCGAATGACCGGTGCGCCACATGACCGGGCTGCCGCCATGGCGCAGGATGTGCCCGGCGAGACGGCCGGTACATTTGACGTCGTACAGGATGCAGGCGCCGGGATTGCGCAGCAGCACATCTTCGGCGAACAGCATCAGCAGGCGGTCGGGGTAGATGATCTCGCCATCGCGGGTCACCACGCCGAGGCGGTCGCCATCGCCGTCGAACGCAATACCGAGGTCGGCATTCATGCGCTTGACCATTTCGATCAGGTCGCTGAGGTTGGCAGGGTCGCTGGGGTCGGGATGGTGGTTGGGGAACTCGCCATCCACCTCGCAATACAGCGGCACCACGTCGCAGCCGATCGATTCCAGCACCAGCGGCGCGATCGCGCCCGCGATGCCATTGCCGGCATCCACCACCACCGACAGACGCTGCTCGATCTGGATGTCGTTGGCGATGCGCTCGACGTAATCGGCGGACACGTCGCGCTTGTCGAGCCGGCCCAGATTGGCTGCGTCGTACAGATTGTCCTCCGCGATGCGCGCGTACAACGCCTGGATCGCATCGCCGGACAGGGTTTCACCGTCGACGACGATCTTGAAGCCGTTGTAGTCGGGCGGGTTGTGGCTGCCGGTGACCGCCACACACGAACCGGCGCGCAGATGGAACGCCGCGAAATACACCACCGGCGTCGGTGCCTGGCCGATATCGGTGACCTCGCAGCCGGCGCTGCGCAGGCCGGCGATCAGGCCATTGGCCATGTCCGGCCCGGACAAACGACCATCGCGACCGACCACGATTTCGCGCAGTCCTTTTTCGTGCATCAGCGAACCGATCGCGCGGCCGATCAGGCGCGCAATGCCCATGTCCAGCGTTTTGCCGACGACGCCGCGAATGTCGTAGGCGCGGAAGATCGTGCGCTCCAGCGGTAACGTGGGCTGCGCCGTTTTTACCGCGCGCGGCTTGACCTCGCTTGCGGCCGGCGTTTCCGCGGCGGCCGCTTCCGCCAGGGTCGGCCCGGTTTCCTCGACTACTGCCTTGGGCATCTTGCGAATCAGCAGCAGTGCGCCAACGCCCACCAGCAGCAGCAGGCCGGCAATCGGATAGGATGTGCCGGACTCCAGCAGGCCGATGTTGACGTCCGGCGCGGTGGCGACGACGCGCAGATCCGACCCCGGAACCGGTTGCGCGCCGGCCTCGGAAAGATACGCCAGCGACTCGGAGCCAAGGCTGGTGACCAGAAAGCGCGCCTGCTTCAGGCCGATGTAACCGCCCGGCGGTAGCGCGCTTGCGACGGCCTTGCTCAGCACATCCAGTGGCGCGACGCCGATCGCGATCGCGCGCAGCGTGTCGCCGTCGCGTACCGGCGCGGCGATCGCCAGCCCCGGCTGGCCGACGTGCTTGATCACCAGCGTCTGGGTCTGATTGCTGGCCAGCACCGCCTCGATCAACGCCAGGCGGCCATAGCCGAACGACGCCAGATTGCCTTCGTAGATCGGATCGACGTTCGGCGACTGAAAGCTGAGATCGGTCAGCACCGGCAAGGTGGTGCGAACGATACGGCTGGCCGTATCCGGGTCGTCTGCCGCCAGCGCTGCGCCGACTGCGGGCGCAGACAGCGCGCCGGCAAATGCCGTGGTCAGGGCATCGAGTTCGGCGCGCACGCTGGCCGCCGCACGCGCACTGTACTGCGCAAGCTGCGAACCGATCTGCTCGGCCTGCGATTGCCGCCATCCATCCCAGCCCAGCAATGCGGCCAGCGCAAACACCGGCACCGTCAGCAGCGGCAGCCAGCGATGTTTTTGATCGCCGGTGAAACGGGCTTTCAGTGCCTGCACCAGTTTTTGCGTGTCCATCGGGTTTCCTTAGCGCACGCCGGTATGGCCGAAGCCACCCGCCCCACGCTCACTTTGCGCAAATGCCGTCACGATGGAAAATTGCGCCCGCACGATTGGCAGAAACACTAGTTGCGCGATGCGATCGCCGGGGGTGATGGTAAAGGGGGTCGCGCTGCGGTTCCAGCAACTGACCATCAGCGGGCCCTGATAGTCGGCGTCGATCAGCCCGACCAGGTTGCCCAGCACGATGCCGTGGCGATGGCCAAGCCCGGAGCGCGGCACGATCACCGCGCACAGGGTCGGGTCGCCGATATGGATGGCGATGCCTGTGGCCAGCAATTGCGTTTCGCCGGGCGCCAGCTCCATGCTGCGCTCGGGCATGGCGCGCAGATCAATGCCGGCCGATGCCGCGGTGGCGTAATCGGGCAGCGCAAACTCACCACCGATACGCGGGTCGAGAATGCGCAGTTCGATCGCCTGGCTCATGCGTTCGCCATCGCCCGCCGTTCGGCGACCAGGGCGAGCAATTGCTGCGCGACGACGGCTTTGCTGTCCGGGCCCAGGGTGCGTTCGCCATCGGCCCAGAACACCTGCAAGGTGTTGCAGTCGGCTTCGAAGCCACCGCCGGCACAACCGACCTGATTGGCGGCGATCAAATCGAGGCCCTTGCGCTGCAATTTGTCGCGCGCGTAGTGCTCCAGATCATGGGTTTCGGCGGCAAAGCCGACCACGAACGGACGTGGCGTGGCGGCGGTGACGGTGGCCAGGATGTCGGTGGTGCGATCCAGTGCCACCGCCATGTCGGCAGCGGTCTTCTTGATCTTCTTGTCGGCCACGCAGGCCGGCGTGTAATCGGCGACCGCGGCGGCGCCGATGTAGATGTCCTGCCCCGGCAGCGCGTCCATCACCGCTGCCAGCATCTGCGCGGCGCTGCGCACGTTGATGCGCGCGACGCCGACAGGGGTCGGCAACGCCACCGGCCCGGCGATCAGCGACACCTCGGCACCCATCGCCGCGGCCGCCGCGGCGACGGCGAAGCCCATCTTGCCGGAGCTGCGATTGCCGATGAAGCGAACCGGATCGATATCCTCGAACGTCGGCCCGGCGGTGATCAGCACCCGCACTCCGGCGAGCATGGCGCTGGCGCGGACCTGACTGGCCAACGCCGACACCAGTTCGTCCGGTTCGAGCAGGCGGCCGGGGCCGACCTCGCCGCAGGCCTGATCGCCCGCGCCCGGGCCGAACACCTGCACCCCGCGCCCACGCAGCAGCGCGACATTGGCTTGTGTCGCCGGGTGCGCCCACATTTGCTGGTTCATCGCCGGGGCTACCGCCACCGGTGCCGCCGTCGCCAGCACCAAGGTGCTGAGCAGGTCATCGGCATGGCCGTGCGCCAACCGTGCCAAGGTGTCGGCAGTGGCGGGCGCAACCAGCACCCGGGTCGCCCAGCGCGCCAGTTCGATATGGCCCATCGCCGCCTCGGCGCCCTCGTCCCACAGCGAGTCGCGCACCGGGTTGCCGGACAGCGCTTGCAGGGTCAGCGGGGTGATGAAGCGCTTGGCGCCATCGGTCATCACGACCCGCACCTGCGCCCCGGCATCGCGCAGGCGACGCACCAGTTCGGCCGCCTTGTAGGCGGCGATGCCGCCACTGACGCCGAGGAGAACCCGCTCATCACGCAAGCACACGTCAGAAAACCCCTACCCTGGAATCAGCGCCTAGCTTACCCGATACGCCGCTTTTGCCCGATACCGGCGTGTGCCGGCAGCGCGCAGGATGGCTGCCATGAGCATACGTCACTGGCCCGAACACGAACGCCCGCGCGAGCGGCTGCTGCGCAGCGGCGCCCACAGCTTGTCCGATGCCGAGTTGCTGGCGATTTTTCTCGGCACCGGCGGCCGCGGTATCGACGCGGTCGCACGCGGGCGCGAATTGCTCGCGCGCTTTGGTTCATTGCGCGCCCTGCTCGATCAGGACAACACGCAACTGACCGCCGAACCGGGGCTCGGCCCGGCCAGCGTGTGCCGGCTCAAGGCGGCATTGGAGCTGGGTACCCGCCATCTGGCCGCCGATCTGGAGCGCGGCGACGCCCTGACCGACCCGGCCCGCGCCGGCGCCTATTTCACCCGCCGCCTGCGCAGCCTGCCGCACGAAGTGTTCGCCTGCCTGTTTCTCGACAATCGCCATCGCGCACTGGCATTCGAGGAGTTGTTTCGCGGCACCATCGATGCCGCCGAAGTGCATCCGCGCGAGGTGGTGCGCCGCGCCATCGCACACAACGCGGCAGCGGTGATCATCGGCCACAACCACCCCAGTGGCGTGGCCGAGCCCAGCGCGGCTGATCGTGCCATCACCCAGCGCCTGCGCGAAGCCCTCGACCTGATCGGGGTGCGCGTGCTCGATCATTTCATCGTCGGCGACGGCCCGGCGCTGTCGTTGGCGCAGCGGGGCTGGTTGTGAGGCGTGGTGCGCTCGATCGCCGTACTCAGCTATAAAACCCGTCAATCACGCGGTCCCTCGTTCCAGCAAGAACAAGAGCAGATAGTCCGCTTGCACTTCACCGTCAATACAGATCGATCGGATCGACGTCGATCGACCAGCGCACCCGCCGCGCCGAGGCCAGCTCGTAAAGGGCGGGGATCCAGCGCGCCAACAGCGCCTGCCGCGCCGGTCGCTGCGCGGCGCTGAGCAGCAGTTGCGCACGCACCTGGCCGGCACGGCGCGCCATCGGAGCCGGAACAGGCCCGTGCAGCGCAAGCCCGGCGGCGGCTTCGGGCAGGGCGGCGCGCAGCGTCAGCGCCAAGGTTTTGGCTTCGGCAAAGAACGCGCTCACCGCTTCGTGCGTGGCCGCTTCGGCGCGCAGCAACGCCAGATACGCGAACGGCGGAAACCCCGCCGCTTCGCGCTCGCCCAATTCGCCGTCGGCAAAGGCGCGGTAGCCGCCGGCGAGCAACGCCGCCAACAACGGATGATCCGGGTGGTGGGTTTGCAGCAACACCTCGCCCGGGCGCTCGGCGCGACCGGCGCGCCCCGATACCTGGATCAGCAATTGCGCGAGCCGCTCGGGCGCGCGAAAGTCGGCGCTGAACAGGCCCTCATCGACGCCGACCACCGCGACCAGGGTCAGTTTGGGCAGGTCGTGGCCCTTGGCCAGCATCTGGGTGCCGACCAGAATGCCGGGCCGATCGCCGAGCGTGTCGAGCAAGCGCTCCAGACCATCACGGCCGCGGGTGGACTGGCGATCCACGCGCAACACCGTGGCATCCGGGAACTGCGCGGTCAGCGCGTCCTCGATGCGTTCGGTGCCGGCGCCCTGCGCCTGCAGCGCCAGGCTGGCGCAGTCCGGGCACGCTGGCGGCGCGGTTTGCCGGGCGCCGCAGTGATGACAAAGCAGACGCCGGCCGCGCTCGTGCACGGTCAACATCGCATCGCAATGCCGGCACTGCGCGCGCCAGCCGCAGTCGTGGCAGATCAGCACCGGGGCGTAACCGCGCCGGTTCTTGAACACCAGCGCCTGCTCGCCGCGCGCCAGACAGGCGGCAATGGCGTCGATCATCTGTCGCGACAGGCCGGCTTCGAGCGGCCGTTTGCGGATGTCGATCACGCGTACCTGCGGCGGCTGGGCGTTGCCGGCGCGCTGGCTCAGGCGCAGGTAGCGGTAGCGGCCGGCGCGGGCATGGGCGAGCGATTCCAGCGCCGGCGTCGCCGAACCGAGCAGCACCGGGATGCCGAGCTGCTGGCCGCGGACCAGGGCCAGATCGCGGGCGTGGTAGCGCACCCCCTCGTGCTGCTTGTAGGAGCCATCATGCTCTTCATCGACCACGATCAGGCCGGCGGCAGGCAGCGGCGCGAATACCGCCGAGCGGGTGCCGACCAGCACCTGCGCCTCGTTGCGCGCCATGCGCAGCCAGGCCGCTGCCCGTTCGCTGTCGGACAGGCCGGAGTGAAACGCCAGCACCGGCACCCCGAGCCGACGACGAAAGCGGTGCAGGGTCTGCGGCGTCAAGCCGATTTCCGGCACCAGCACCAGCGACTGCTGTCCACGCGCCAGGCAGGCGCGGATCGCTTCCAGATAGACCTCGGTCTTGCCGCTGCCGGTAACGCCTTCCAGCAACAGCGGTTGAAACGCACCGAGATGACCGACGATCGCGCTTACCGCTGCCGCCTGCTCGGGGTGCAGTGCCGGGCCCGGCTCCGCAACCCGGCTCGGTTCGGCGTCCAGCACGACCGTCTGCGCCAGCCCGCGGGCGGCCAGCGTGCGCGCGGCACTGCGCCAGCCCGGCAGCTCCTGATCGAGCCGAGTCGGCGCCATGGGGCCGTGGTGCAACTTTCTCGCCAATCGTTTGGGCGCACCGTCGCGCATGCTCGATACTGCGATGTGCCCGGCGACGCTGAGTTGCCAGCCGAGCAACCGGGTATCGGCCGGCTCGGCGCCGTTGGCCAGTGCGTTGGGCAATGCAGTGGCCAGCATTTCGCCCAAGGGCGCCTGGTAATAACGCGCCGCCCAATGCAGCGAGTGCCAGAGCTCGCCGGTGAGCAAGGCGCTGGCATCGAGGCGCGCCGCGACGCATTTGAGGCCGGCCGGGTCGGTTTGCGCCGCGCCGACGGCGGCGACCACGCCGATCCGCTCCTGTTTGCCGAATGGCACCCGCACCCGACAGCCGATCCAGCCGGCATCGGCGGCGATACCTGGCGGCGTGCGGTAGTCGAACAGACGCGGAAGCGGCAATGGCAACGCAACGCGCAGCACCGCGTGATCGGGCATGAAAACCATGCGCGCAGTGTAGTGCATGGTGATGGCTGCGACGTGCCGCGCACTTTTTTGGTGACTTGCCACACATAGCTGTGCTTCGATCTCACCAACCGCTTGTAGGTTACTGTTCAGCGGCGTGAAATCGGCTTATCCACATCGTCTGTGGATAAGTCTGTGGACGACGCCGGGATCAGCCTCGCAATCGCCCGTGGCGACGGGCTGCGATCCAACTTGGCGATTTTTTAACCAAAGCGTCACATTGCAATAAAAACAACAGGTTGGGACGCCGGCTGCGCATTGCCAAGTGGGCCGCGCCGCGCGCCGCGCAGCAATCCGAAGGCACACTTTTCGCTTGTGTACAACCGCCTTGCCGGCAGGCCTTGCCAGCGCTTGCGGAGCGCCTTTTATCGGTTCCGTCAAGTCCGGATTCGCGATGTTTCCGGCCGCCGCGCAGCACGCGCCCAGCTCCAGGTTGACAGTCCTTGCGCCGCCGGCCTCGCGTACCATGTCGGGCTGTTCACGGTGACCGCCCCCATGCCCGCCAAGCACTCGTTGCGCTACGAAATCAACGCGACCACCCGACTGGCCGCGCCGCTGGTGCTTGGCCAGCTATCGTCGGTGGCGATGAGCGTGGTCGATACCGTGCTCGCCGGTTGGCATAGCCCGACCACGCTGGCGGCAGTGGCGGTGGGCAGTGCGATCTGGTCGGTGGTCATTCTGGTGCTGATCGGCGTGCTGATGGCGGTGCCGCCGATCATCGCCCAGCTCAACGGTGCTGGCCGACGCGATGAGATCGGCAGCAGTTTTCGCCAGGCGCTGTGGCTGGCGCTGACGATGGGTCTGGCGCTGATGGTGCTGGTGCGCAACGCCGAGTGGATGTTCGACCTGGCGCGGATTGCGTCCGAGGTGCGGCCCGAAGCGCTGGCGTTTCTCGATGCGATCGGCTGGGGCGCACCGGCGCTGGCGCTGTACTTCTGCCTGCGTTATCTCAGCGAAGGAGTGTCGTGGACGGTGCCGACGATGGTGTTCGGCGTTGCCGGCCTGCTGTTGCTGGCGCCGCTGGGCTACGCCCTGATGTTTGGTCGCTGGGGTCTGCCCGAGCTCGGCGCTGCCGGGCTCGGCTATGCC
Source organism: Gammaproteobacteria bacterium HGW-Gammaproteobacteria-4 (assembly GCA_002839995.1). Lineage (GTDB taxonomy): Bacteria > Pseudomonadota > Gammaproteobacteria > Xanthomonadales > Xanthomonadaceae. The sequence goes on from PGZC01000005.1 coordinate 100,560, forward strand.
ACCGCCGGGGTGCTGTGGGCGCAGGCGACCGGCTTCGCCGTGTATCTGGCGCGCTCGCCACGGTTCCGCGATTTGCGCTTGTTCGTGCGCTTCGAGGCGCCGCGTTGGTCGGCAATCCGCGAGCTGCTGCGGATCGGTTTGCCGATGGGCGTGGCGATCTTCATGGAGGGCAGCCTGTTCGTGGTCAGCGCCCTGCTGATCGGCCGGATCGGCGCGATCGAAGTGGCAGCGCACCAGATCGCGATCAATCTCTCCAGCGTCACCTTCATGGTGCCGCTTGGGGTGGCGATGGCGACCACGGTGCGGGTCGGCCACGCGGTGGGCATGGGCGACGCGGATGGTGTGCGTGGCGCAGGGCTGGCGGGCTACAGCATTGTGCTGGTGACCCAGGTCGGTGCCGGTCTGGTCATGTTTTTCGGCAATCACTGGCTGGTCGGCCTGTACACCCGCGACGCTGCCGTCGCCGCCGTGGCCAGCAGCCTGTTGCTGTATGCCGCTGCGTTTCAGTTGCCCGACGGCATCCAGGCGTTGTCGGGCGGCGCCCTGCGCGGGCTCAAGGATACCCGGATGCCGATGTTCATCACCGTGCTCGCGTACTGGCTGCTGGGCATGCCGCTCGGCGCCGGTCTGGCGTTCGGTCTGGGCTGGGGTGCGCAAGGCATGTGGGCCGGACTGATCATGGGTCTGACGGCGGCGGCCGGCTTGTTGTGTTGGCGCTTTGTGCGCCTTGCGCGCGCGGCCGTGACCTCCGGGTGATGGTTGTCGCTCGAGTTCGCGTTATCCTTGCATCGATTTCATTGGGAGTGCGCTCATGAGCGATAAACCGCGCGGGCTGCTGGTCCGGTTGGTGGCGGGTGTCTGGCATACGATCGATTTCAGTCGCCGGTTCGTGGTCAACATGCTGTTCCTGCTGATCATGTTGTTCGTCCTGGCCGCCGTGTTCGCGCCCAGCGCGATCCTGCACAAGCGCACCGCATTGGTGATTGCGCCCAATGGCGATCTGGTGGAGCAATATCGCTCCGACCCGGGCTCGCGTGCGCTCGCCAAATTGCTGGGCGAGGAAGTGCCCGAGGTGCAGCTGCGCGATCTGCTCAAGGCGATCAAGGCCGCTACCAACGATGACCGGATCGAGCGCATCGTGCTGCGCGCCGACACCTTGGGCGGTGCCGGCATGGCGGCGCTGCGCGAAGTGGCCGATGCCCTGCGCGAGTTCCGCGCGGCAGGCAAGGAGATCATCGCCTATGGCGACAGCTACGACCAGCGCCAGTACCTGTTGGCGGCGCAGGCGAACGAGGTTTACCTGCACCCCGGCGGCGCGATTCTGCTCGAAGGGCTGGCCCGGTTCCAGCCGTATTTCCGTGAAGGCCTGCAGGACAAGCTCGGCGTCGAGGTGCATCTGTTCCGCGTGGGTGAGTACAAGTCTGCGGCAGAGCCGTTCGTTCTCGATGGCCCGTCACCGGAAGCGCAGACCGCCGACCTGTACTGGATGAACGATGTCTGGCAGCGCTATCTCGACGATATCGGCGCCGCGCGCGGCATCGCGCCCGGGGAGATCGCCGCGAGCATCGAGCAATTGCCGCAGCGGCTGGCCGCACAACACGGCGATCTGGGCAAATTGGCGCTCAGCGAACACCTGGTTGATGACCTGAAAACGCAGGATCAGGTGCGCGACCTGCTCATCGAGCGCGGTGTCGCGGATGAGGACAACCACAGTTTCCGTCAGATCGATCTGGAGTCCTACCTCGACTTCGTGAACCGCGAAAATCTGCACATCGGCCGTCAGGACACGATTGCGGTGGTCGTGGCGCAGGGCGAAATCGTCGATGGCGAACAGGCGCCGGGCACGGTCGGCGGCGCATCGACCGCGGCGCTGATTCGCGAGGCGCGCGAAAACGAAGACGTCAAAGCGCTGTTGCTGCGCGTGGATTCGCCCGGTGGCGGCGTGTTCCCGTCCGAGCAGATCCGCCGCGAGGTCGAACTGACCCGTGACGCCGGGATCCCGGTGGTGGTGTCGATGGGCAACGTGGCGGCCTCGGGCGGCTACTGGATTTCGATGAACGCCGACGTGATCTTTGCCGATCCGTCGACGATTTCCGGCTCGATCGGCATCTTCGGCCTGTGGATGAGCGTTCCGGAGACGCTGGCCAGGATCGGCGTGCGCACCGGTGGCGTCGGTACCACCCGATTTGCCGGCGCATTCGACCCGACCCGGCCGTTCGACCCGGCGGTTGGCGAAATCATCCAGTCGGTGATCGACGCCGGCTATGCCGACTTCACCGGCAAGGTGGCGGCTGCACGCGAGCAAAGCGTCGAAGCGATCGATCGGATCGCGCGCGGCCGGGTGTGGTCGGGCGCGCAGGCCAAGGAGCGCGGGCTGGTCGATGAGCTGGGCGGGTTGCGCGCGGCGTTGGCGCGCGCCGCCGAACTGGCGAAGCTCGATGCGGGCCGCTACCGGGTCGATTACATCGAGACGCGGATGTCGCCATTCGAGAAGTTCATGAGCGATCTCGGCGCCAATTCGGCCGCGCGCGCCGTGCTGCGCGAAACCGGCATGGCCAAAGTGCTGCTGGGGCCGCAGAGCGCGCAGATCGAACAGCGTCTGCACTGGCTCGGCCGTGCGCGCACTCGTCCGATCCAGGCATTGGCGCACTGTTTTTGCGGCCTGTGATTGCCGCCGCGGCGCGGTAATGGCCAGCCAACTGCTGGACACCTTGCTGCTGCCGCTGCGCAGCGGCGAGGTGGCGTTGCCGACATCCGGCGCGGTGTTGTTCCTGCGCGCGCGCGCCGGTGCGGCGCTCAACGCCATCGCCGGCGTGCAGTGGCACTGCCAGCAAAGCTTCAAGCCGCAGGCCGATGCCTTGCTCGCGGCCGGGCATTCGCTGATCGCGGATGACGACGCACGTTATCCGCTGGTGCTGGCATTGCCGCCACGGCAGCGCGATGAAGCACGCGCCACCCTGGCGCGCGCATTCGCGCGGCTGAGCCCCGGCGGCGTGGTACTGGCGGCGATGGCCAATGACGAGGGTGCGCGCAGCATGCAGGCCGATGTCGCGCGTCTGGCAGGCAGCGCATGCAGTCTGTCCAAGCACAAGTGCCGCGCGGTCTGGGCCGGTTACGATGCGGCCCGTTTCGATACCGCACTCTGCACGCAGTGGTTGCAAGCCGACGCGCCGCGCGCGATCGCCGACGGCCGGTTCGTCAGCCGCCCCGGCCTGTTTGCCTGGGATCGCATCGACCCCGGCTCGGCCCTGCTCGCCGCACATCTGCCGAGCGATCTGAGCGGCGGCTGTGCGGATCTTGGCGCGGGCTACGGTTATCTCAGCGCCGAATTGCTGGCGCGCTGCCCGGGTATCCGCACGCTGGATCTGTTCGACGCCGAAGCGCGGGCGCTGGAGCTGGCGCAGATCAATCTCGCCAATAGCGCGCACCCCGCGACGCGTCGCTACCATTGGCACGATGTCGGCAGCGGGCTGCCCGGTCGCTACGATGCCATCGTCAGCAACCCGCCGTTTCACGTCGGGGCAGCACCCGACTCGACGCTGGGGCGGGCGTTCATCGCCAGCGCGGCGCAGGCGTTGCTGCCGGGCGGCCAGTTGTGGCTGGTGGCCAATCGCCACCTGCCTTACGAGGCCGAATTGGCGCGTCGCTTCCGCAGTGTGCGCAGTGTTGCCCAGGCGCAGGGCTACAAGATCATCCACGCCAGCGAGCGATTGAATTGAAAATGAAACTGGTGAAATTGCTGGCCAACCTCGGCTACGGCAGCCGCAAGCAAGTGACCGAGATGCTGCGCAACGGCTGGGTGATGCGTGCCGACGGCAGCACGCTCGGCCCCGACGACAGCGCCGATCCCGCCGATATCGTGGTCGATGATGAGCCGCTCGATCCGCCGCCGGGCATGGTGTTGATGCTGCACAAGCCGATCGGTGTCACCTGCTCGACCCGCGATGCCGGCGGCGTGGTGTACGACCTGCTGCCGCCGCGGTTTCGCCTGCGCAATCCGGTGCTGTCCACGGTTGGCCGTCTGGATCGCGATACCTCGGGGTTGCTGCTGATGACCGACGATGGCGCATTGCTGCACCGGATCATTTCGCCCAAGGCACGGTTGGTGAAGGTGTACGAGGCGGTGCTGGCCGAAGATCTGCGCGGCGACGAGGCGGACATTTTCGCCAGCGGCACGCTGTTGCTGGAATCGGAAACCACGCCGGTTGCGCCGGCGCAACTTGAAGTGCTGGGGCCGCGCCGTGCGCGCCTGGCGATGATCGAAGGCCGCTACCATCAGGTGCGGCGCATGTTCGCGTCGCAGGGCAATCACGTGCTCGCTCTGCAACGGATTTCGGTCGGCGGTCTGGGCCTTGGCGATCTGGCGCCGGGCCAATGGCGGCTGCTCGATGGCGACGATCTGGCGCGCATTTTCGACTGACTCAGTCGACCGGATAGCGCGCGCCCGGGTCGAATTGTGCGGCGGGCAGCGGCAGACTGAACAAATAGCCCTGGCCGAATGGACAGGACTGTGCGCGCAAGAATGCCATGTGATGGTCGAACTCGATGCCCTCGGCGACGACGCTGAGGCCGAGCGATTGCGCCATGCTCAGGATGGCGCTGGCGATCGCCGCGTCGTCGGGGTTGCCCGGCACGCCGCGGATGAAGCTGCGGTCGATCTTGAGGATGCGGAACGGCAACTGGCGCAGATAGCCGAACGAGGAGTAGCCGGTGCCAAAATCATCGATGCTCAGCGACACGCCCAATTCGCCCAGCATGTGCAATGTGCTCAGGGCGAGATCTTCGCCGGCAAGAAACAGGCTTTCGGTGATCTCCACATGCAGCGATGCGGCGGGGATATCGTATTTGGCCAGCACGTTTGCAACGTGATCGACGAACTCGGGGTCGCGTAACTGGCGCACGGATACGTTGACCGCCATCGTGAAGCTGGGCTGTTGTGCGCGCCACATTTTGCATTGCGCAAGCGCGTTATCGAGCACCCAGTAGCCGATCTCGCAGATCAGCCCGGTCTCCTCGGCGAGGGTGATGAAGCTGTCGGGGAAGACCAGACCGTCTTCGGGATGGTTCCAGCGCAGCAGGGCTTCGGCGCCGACGGTATGGCCGTCGCTCAGATCGACGATGGGATGATAGTGCAGCAACAGCTGCCCGGCGCCGACCGCGGCACGCAGAAACTGCTCGGTGCGCACGCGCGAGCGGGCATTCTCGTCGGTTTGCAGCGAGTAGAACCGGTAGCCGTTACGCCCGGCCGCCTTGGTCTCGTACATCGCCAGATCGGCGTTTTTCAGCAGGGTGGCGGCGTCCTCGCCATCCTGCGGGCACAGGGTAATGCCGATGCTGGCGCTGATCTGGTGTTCGACGCCATCGATCTGCATCGGTTTCGATACCGCGTCGAGCGTACGCAACGCCACCATGACCGGATCGTTGCGATCGGCGACCTGGCCGACGATGACGGCAAACTCGTCGCCACCCAGACGCGCCACCGTGTCGCTGCTGCGCACCACCGACTGCAAGCGCTCGGAAATCGTCTTCAGCAACGCATCGCCGGCTCCGTGGCCGCGTGAATCGTTGATGTCCTTGAACCGGTCCAGATCGACGAACATCAACGCCAGCGAGGTATTGCTGCGCCGGGTGAAGGCAACCGCCTGATTGACGCGATCGAGAAACAGGCTGCGGTTCGGTAACCCGGTCAGGCTGTCGTACAACGCCAACTGGCGGTTACGGCCCTCGCTCTGCGCCAGCGACAGGTTGGCCGCCTGCAATTGCGCGATGTTTTCGCGAGCGCGACGAATGATGCCGAGCACGGCAACCAGGGCAAGCACCGTGGCCACGGCACTGCCGACCAGCACGATCCGCACCAGACGCTTGCCGAGCGCGGCGACCGGCGCGATGAAGGCGTCCGAATGCTCGCCAAAGCTGCGCGCGGCGATCGCGATTTGCGCGATCAATCCGCTGTCATCGAGTGCTCCGCCCTGATATGCGTCGATTTGCGCAAGCGTGCGATCCGCCAATGCCAGATCGTTCTCGCACAGCCGCAACAGCGCATCGCCGCCGAGCAGCGTTATTTCAAGGCGCTCGAACACGCCGCTCTCGCGCAGGCAGGCCAGCGGCTGGGCGCGGATCTGTTCGATGCTTGCACGCAACAATGCCGGTTCCGGCAGCGCGCCGTCAGCGGCATCGAGCTGCCGGATCAACCCATGCGTGGCCTGCATATGCAGCGCGTTCAACTCGTGGAAGCGTGCGACCTTGGCCAGTTGCACAAAGCCGGTCACGGCCAATAACGCAAGCACGGCGATGATCGCCACGATGGCGAACAGCCGCCGGCGCATATCGCTGGATCTCAAGCGCGTCTCCCCCCTGGTCTTCGCGGCTCCGCGCTGTCGGTGGCTGATCCCGGATGGCGGCGGTCGCCACCATCCGCCACGCCCCGAACATAGCAATTTACGACACGCCGCGATAGCTTTGCGCTGGAACGGCTGACTTGGATCAATTTATGCCGCCTTGGTTCCCGTCATCATGCGGCGATGGCGAGGCGATGCCGCCGGCCAGAAAACAGGTGATTGCACGCATGCGAACGATTGGTTTGATTGGCGGCATGAGCGTTGAATCGACGGTTCCGTATTACCAGCAGATCAATCGCCATGTGGCCGAACGCCTCGGCGGCCTGCATTCGGCGCCGCTGCTGTTGTACAGCGTCGATTTTGCCGCGATCGCCGCATTGCAGGCGGCAGACGACTGGCTACAAGCGGGTGAGGTGTTGGCCAATTGCGCGCGGAAATTGCAGCGCGCCGGTGCCGAGGCGCTGGTGCTGTGTACCAACACCATGCACAAGGTGGCGCCGGCAATCGAGGCCGCAGTGGACATTCCGTTCCTGCATGTCGTCGATATCACCGCCGCTGCGGTGTGCAGCGCCGGCATCGAAAACGTCGCCCTGCTCGGCACCCGTTTCACCATGGAGCAATCATTTTACCGGGAGCGTTTGCAGCGACACGGGTTGAATGTGACGGTGCCGGATGCCGCCGATCGGGAGTGCGTGCACCGGGTGATTTTCGAGGAGTTGTGCTGCGGCCGATTCGAGCCGGCATCGCGCCGTGCCTACATCGATATCATCGGACGGCTCGCGCACGGTGGCGCGCAGGCGGTGATTCTGGGCTGCACCGAGATCGGTCTGCTGCTTTCGCGCGACGACAGCCTGTTGCCGCTGTTCGATACCACCGCGTTGCACGCGCGCGCGGCGGCGGAGTTCGTGCTGGCCGATCGCTTCCCCACCTGCACAGGTTGATCGGCTGATGTCCGTCGGCGATGAAGCTCTCGCCCACAGGGTGGGCTCCTACAGGCGCGCGCAACCGTTTTTTTTGTAGGAGCCCACCCTGTGGGCGACCGAACCACCTGCGCAACCGACGCCCAGATTCGGATGTTCTATGCGTTTTTTTTGCGTCCTTTGCGGACCAGAAGTTCTGCGCTTTTCCCGGGTCTCTGGTCCCGGGTTAAAATCACGCCCTCTCCTCGCAATGATCGAAACCGCCCATGTGCCTGATTGCCCTGGCGTGGCATGTCCATCCACGCTATCCGTTGGTGTTGATCGCCAATCGCGATGAATTCCATGCGCGGCCGACCGCGCCGGCAGCGGCACATCCCACGCAGCCGCATCTGTTTGGCGGCCGCGATCTGGAAAAGGGCGGTAGCTGGCTGATGGTTTCGGGCCAGCGGCGGATGGCGGCGGTGACCAATGTCCGGCTGCCGCAGCCGGTCGATGCCGACGCCGCGTCGCGCGGGCAACTGGTGCTGGAGTTTGCCCAGTCGCAGGTTTCGGCAGCCGCGTATGGCGACGCGCTGGCGGCGCGCGCGGGGCAGTTTGCGCACTTCAACCTGCTGGCCTGGGATGGCGCCGATCTGATCTACGCCGGCACCCATCCGGAGTACGACACGGCGCGCATCGAGCCCGGTGTGCATGTGCTGTCCAACGCCGGGCTGAACAGCCCGTGGCCGAAAGCCTTGCGTTTGCAGCAGCGCTTGCGCGATTGGCTGGAGCAGGCGGATGCACCCATCGAGCCGTTGTTTGCGGCGCTGGCCGATCGCGAACAGGCGCGCGATGCCGAGTTGCCCGATACCGGTGTCGGCATCGCGCGTGAGCGCTTCCTCTCGGCGCCATTCATTGTCGGCGCCGACTATGGCACCCGGTGCAGCACCATTGTGCTGGCGGATGATGAGGGAATCGACTTTACCGAGCGACGGTTCGGGCCGCTGGGCACAACCCTCGGCGAAGTTCACCAGACGTTGCCGCTGTGATGCGCATTGCGTCGCTGACGGCGATGCAACGCGCCGCCTGCGCCAGCGTCAGCGGCGAACAGATGGCGCTGGTCGATGCCCGTACCATCGATGGCTATGGCGTCAGCCTGATCCAGATGATGGAAAATGCCGGACGCAACCTGGCCCGATTGGCGCGCGATCGTTTTTTTGCCGGCGATGCGCGCGGACGCACGGTGCATGTCCTCGCCGGGCCGGGCGGCAACGGCGGCGGGGTACTGGCGGCGGCGCGACGCCTGCATGGTTGCGGCGCCGCGGCGCAGGTCTGGCTGGCGCAGCCGGACCGAATGAGCCCGGCCGCGGCGCAGCAATGGGCCAGCCTGCAACGACTCGGTGTGCGGCTTGCGGATGCCGGGCGTCCTGGCGATGGCGCCGACCTGCTGCTCGACGGGTTACTGGGTTATCGCCTGCGCGGACAGCCGAGCGCGTGTTTCGCCGAACTGATCGCGCAGGCCAACGCCGTGCGGGCGCCGATCCTGGCGATGGATCTGCCGTCCGGCCTCGATCCCGATCGCGGCATCGTCAACGCCGTGACGGTGCAGGCGACGGTCACTCTTACCCTTGCCGCGCCCAAGCCCGGGCTGCTCGCTGAAGCTGCGCGGGCCGTGGTCGGCGAACTGTATCTGGCCGATATCGGGGTGCCGCCGGCGGTGTATGCCGATCTGGGTCTGGCCGCTGCTGCGGCCATGGTCGATGTGTTCGCGACCGATGATATCCAGCGTTGGATGTGAACGGGATGCTGCGAACGGCGCGGATGCAGTAGCATCGGCAGAGATTTTGGTCGAGGGGTGGGTCGATGGTCTGGTTGCGGGCATTCATTGCAGGATTTTTTTCCACCCTGATCTTTCATCAGGGCATGCTGGCCTTGCTGCATTTCGGCAAATTGGTGCCGCGCGCGCCATTTGCGATGACACCGGTGCCGCCGCTCGGAATTCCGTCGGTGATTTCGCTGGCGTTCTGGGGCGGTCTGTGGGGTGTGCTGTTGTGGGCGATGATTCGAGGCCAGAGCGGTGGCACGCACTGGCTGCTGGCGGTGGTGCTCGGCGCGCTGCTGCCCAGTCTGGTGGCCTTGCTGGTGGTGTTCCCGCTCAAGGGCATGGCTTTTGCCGCCAACTGGGACCCGAAAATCTGGGTCGGTGCGGCCCTGCTCAATGGCGCCTGGGGATTCGGCGTCGCGCTGTTGATGCAATGGCTGGGCCGGCGATGAGTGCGTCGCCCGAAGCCGTGAGCGGCGATCGATTCCGCCTGTACGGCCGTGCCGGCACGCTGGCCCTGCTCGATGCGATGGCGCGGCAAGCGGTGGTGCGATTGGCGGGCCAGCCGAGCACGGTCATCGGCGTGTTGCGGCGCGGTGCGCCGTTGGCCGATCTCATGGTAGAGCGCATGCGCGCGCTCGATCCGGGCCTGGACATCGCGCGCATGGACTTGAAGGTGAAGCGCTACAGCGATGACCTGCATCTGCTGCACCCGGATACCAGCCTGGATGCCAGCCCCGAGCAACTCAACGCCAGTTTTCGCGGTCGCCAGGTGATCGTGGTTGATGATGTGCTGTATCAGGGCTACTCGCTGTTCCGGGTGCTGGAGTTCGTGCGTCTGCGCGAGCCCGAGGCGGTGCTCACCGCGGTGCTGGTGGATCGTCGCGCACAGCGCTTGCCGGTGATGGCCGATATCGTCGGCGCGACCTTGCAGATCGCGCCCGAGCAGGTGATCGAATGCAATGTGCCGCCGTTCGAGTCCGAGCTGGCGGTGGACGTGTGGCGGCCGGGGCCTGCGAGCGGGTGACGCAGCCGGATGACAGCCTTCACACACCGCGTCGTTTTGCGCTTGCGCTCAGGCTGATCCGGGTGGCAGCGGTGTCGCCGAGCGCCGCCTGCAAACGCACCACCACGCGGCCGTGGGCGCTTTCCCAGACCTGCTGCTGCGATTGCTCGCCGTCGCCGCCCAGTTGCACCAAGTGCCAGCCGCTGGCCGGCAGGGTGGCGCGGAAGAAATCGGCCGCCTGCGCGAGCGTGCCGGAAAAGACGTGATGCCGCGCACCGCGGTTGACCGCCATCACCGTCGCGTTCGCCGGTGTCGGCACGCTGGCCAGCAATGCGCGATCGGCTGGCGCGGAAGACACCACCTGCACACCGACCGAGAACTGGCCATGGCCGGCTGCGTTCGCGCTCAACGGAGCGAATGCAATCAGCGCAGCAAGCAGTAACCGGACAGTGGGTTGACGCATGATCGTTGGCTCCGAGGCGATTGCCTTCGTGGCCATTGCAGTCGGTGCGGCACGGCAAATATGCGCGCCCGATCGCGAAATCCTCGTACCGGCACATTGTTCGTCCGGTTCTGTGTGTGCGGTCGCCCACATACCGTGATCGCCAACGCACATTGCATTGACAATCGCGATATGGCTGGCGGATGGCCGCTACCGCAAACGTGAACCAGGGCACAGGATGCGCGGCTAGCGCCTTGATTTATCGGGTTGCGACCGTTTCTGGCGCGCCGTGTCAGCCAAGGTGACGCGCATTGTCAGTTTTGCAGGGCGCGCAACATCGGCGGATTGACGGATATCTTTAACCAAAAATAGCGGCACCGATCACACAATCAAACATTGGGTGTCCCGGTATCAATTCAAGAGTGTGATGGCACAGACATTTCGCCCACGGTTTTGCTACCGTTCTGATCCCGTCAACCCGTGCGCGGGCACTGGCGGATCGGGCGCCGGCCACGGATCGGTCAAGCGCCGCCCGCACACCATGCTTCCATTCCCTTGAGAGAGAATCGTCATGAATACGCCGTTCGTTGTTGCCCGTCCGGGCAAGGTTTTGTTTGCCGCCATCGCTTCGGCGCTGGTCGCCGGTAGCGCATTCGCCGGCCCATCGCCGCAGACCGGCTCGTTCCAGGTCACCGCCAACGTGGTCGCCAGTTGCCGCGTCACCAACACCACCGACATTGCGTTCCTCAACTATGATCCGGCGGACGTCAACAACACCACCGCGCTCGATGCCAGCGGCGACATCTCGGTGCGCTGCGTCAAGGGCACCACCGCCAATGTCGCCATCGAACAGGGCGCCAATGCGGCAGCCGGCTCCAGCTGCGCCACGCCGCTGCGGCAGATGGCCGGTCCTGGCACCGAGCGCCTGAGCTATGCGATCTTCCAGGACGCCGCACGCACCACGCCGTGGGGTTGCGACACCACCAATGACCAAAGCTTTACCGCGGCTTCGGTGTTGTCAGCGACCACGCTGAGCACCTACGGCCGCATCCCGGCAGGTCAGGATGTCGGCACCGGCGCGTTCGTCGACACCGTGAATGTGACGGTTACATTCTGATTGCAGCCTGGGCGGCAATAGGGCTGCCCGCTGACGAACCGCTGTCGTGACCACCTCGAACGTCCAACGACGCGCTGCTGCCGCGGTGCGCACCGGTGCGCGTGCACTGGCCCTGATCGCTGCGCTCGGTGCCATGGCGCCGCGCGCGGCCGTGGCCGCGCAGTTCACCCTGGCCCCGACCCGCGTGCATCTGGCACCGGGGCAGGTCGCGCAAACGCTGCTTTTGGGTAACGAGGAAGACCGCGAGGTGTCGTTCGAGCTCAGCTACCAGCACTGGCGCATGGCGGCGGACGGGCAGTGGCTGCTGGAAGACAGCGATGATCTGATTCTGCATCCGCAGATCGTTACCGTGCCCGGCAACGGCAAAGCCGTGATACGGGTCGGCACCTTGCGCGCCAACGTGGCGCAGGAGGATGCCTACCGCATCCAGATGCAGGAGTTGCCCGGCGACACCAGCACCCAGGGCGTGGCGGTGACCATGCTTACCCGGCTGAGCGTGCCGGTGTTCGTGCAGGTCGCCAAACCGACGCTCGAACTGGAACTGGCTGCTGCCGAACTTGGGCCGGACGCGCTGACAGTCGTGCTGCGCAATGCCGGCACGCGTTACTTTTCGCCCGAAGATGCGCGCCTGATCGTGCGCGATGGCGAGGGCGCGGTGTTGCACCAGGACACGTTGGGCGTGCCGTATCTGCTGGTCTACGCACAGTTGCGCCTGTCGCGGCCGCTGCCGGCGTCGGTTTGCGCCAACGCGGAACGGATCGAACTCGTTTTCGCCGAAGCCAAGCTCGATCTCGGCGCGCCGGTGGCGGCCGCCAACCGCCGATGCGGCAGCTGAGAGCGGTATCGCTGGCGCTGGTGTTGGCGTGCGGTGGTATCGCACGCGCCCAGGACGGCGATGAGCTGCTGCTGCTGGACTTGTGCGTCAACGCCGATTGCGTGGGTGTTGCGGCGGTGGTGCTTCGCGACGCGCAGGTATTGATCGAAACCGGGGCGTTGCGTGCGGCGGGTATACGCATCGACGGCCTGGCAACGATAACCATCGGCGAACGCCTGTTCGTCGATGCCAAGGCAATCAATCACGGCACCCGCGTGCGCCTGGATCGCGACGCGCTGCGCGTCGATGTCGATATCGCCGCGGCGAATCTGCCATTGCAGGAAGTCAATCTGCGCACCCGCCGCCGTTCCGATACGGTGCAACTGCCGTTCACCGCATTCGCCAATTATTCGGTTGCGCTGGGACAACCGGCGGATCGCAGCGCGTTTCTCGATGCCGGGCTGGGCAAGGGCAATCTGGCCTTGCGTTCGACCGCGATCTGGGATCGCAGCCGCGGCTGGCAGCGCGGCCTGAGCCGCTTCGAGTTCGACCGCGCCGATGCGCTGCAACGCTGGACGCTCGGCGACCAGTTCGCGGTGACCCCGGATGCGCTGGGCGGTGGCGCATTGCTCGGCGGCATCGGCGTCGAGCGGGCGTTCGAGCAGGACCCGTTTCTGGTCACCTTTCCGCAGCCGTTCGTCGCCGGTGTGCTGGAATCGCCGGGTACGGTCGAGGTGTACTCCAACGGTGCGCTGATCGCGCGCCGCGAGCTGCAGCCCGGCCCGTTCTCGCTCGACAACATCGGGGTACCGCCGGGGCGTTCGGACGTGCAGGTGATCGTGCGCGACAACTTCGGCAATCGCCGCGATGTCAGCGGTTCGCGGTTCTACACCACCACCACCCTGCTCGCGCCGGGGCTGAGCGATTACGGCCTGCGCGTCGGTCTGCCGCGCACGCAGGCATTTGCCGGCAGTTACGACGGCGACCCGGCAGTGCAGGCGTTTTACCGGCGCGGTGTCGCCAAGCGCCTGACCCTGGGTGGCCGCATCGAGGCGGATGAACAATTGCGCAATGCCGGCCTCAACCTGGTCTGGCAATTGCCGGTCGGCGACGTGCAACTCGACTTCGCCGGCAGCGATAGCGACGACATCGGCGATGGCCGCGCGCACGCGTTGATCTACAACCTGGTCGGGCGCAAGGTGGGTTTTTCGCTCGGCCAGCGCCAGTTCACTGCCGATTACCGCAACCTCGGCCAGGACGCGACGCCGATCCTGTCGCAGTTGCGGCTGGATCGCTTCGGTTCGTTATCGCTGGCGCCGGGGCTGGATTATTCGGTGTTGTTCACCTTCGGCGAGCAGCGCTTCACCGGCGGTTTTCGCGCGCACACGCAAGGCGCCAACCTGACCTGGCGCATCGGCGCGCGCAGCCAGATCGTGTTCGGCGTGCAGCACCGCAGTGGCGGCGGGGTGGACGATCTGGCCGCCATCGTCAGCCTCAACATCGCGCTCGACACCCGCGACAGCCGCTGGCGTCCGGACAGCATCGGCAGCGCGATCGCATGGGACGACAACGGCAACGCGTCGCTGCGCCTCGACACCCAGCGTTCGCGACCACCGGGCGTGGGTGCCGGCTACGATGTCAGTGTGCTGGGCAACAACGATGGCCAGCAGCAAGGGTTTGCCCGCGTCGAATATCAGGCGCCGTTTGCGCGTTTCGCGCTCGAAGGCGAACAGGTCTCGGGCAACAGCAATGTGCGCGGCATCGTCAGCGGCGGCGTGGTCGCCATCGGCGGACGCGCGTATGCCTCGCCGCCGATCGATTCGGGTTTTGCGCTGGTGCGCACCGGGCTGGCCGATCTGGCGATACAACGCGAAAACCTCGATGTCGGCCGCAGCGATGCCCGCGGCGACCTGCTGGTGCGCGACATGGTGCCGTTTTTCCCGAGCCAGGTCGGCATCGACCAGGAATCGATCCCGCTCGCCTATCGCTTTGGCAAGCTCGAACACGCGGTGGCGGTGCCACGCAATGCCGGCGCCATTGTCGGCTTCGATATCAGCCCGATGCATGCCGCGCGCGGACACATCGTGCTGCAACAGTTGGATGGACAGACGCAGAGCGTGCGCTTTGGACGAATCACGGTGCAGACCGCGATCGGGCCGCTGCATTCGCGCCTCGGCGGCAGCGGCGCGTTCTGGTTCGACGACCTCATGCCCGGCCGTCATCAAGCAACCGTAACGACCGAGAATGCCAGCGCGAAGTGCCTGGTCGATGTGCCGGACGTTGCGCCCAACGGCATCGCCGATCTTGGCGAGGTGGTTTGCTTCGCCGAGGAGGGCGGGCAATGAGCGGCCGCTCACAACGCAGCGCGCCGTACCGGCATACACTGGGCGACGCGAGCGATCATCATGCGCCGTTGCGCAGCGGAGCCACGCCATGATCAAGGTCACCTCTATCGACAAACTGTCGTCGGCGCTTGCGAGCCGATCGGGCTTGCTGTTGCTCGTGCTGTCGTTGTGCACATGGTGGTCGGGTGCCGTCATGGCGCAGGGTCCGCCGCCACTCGACTGTATGGTCACCGTCAATGACTTGAACTTCGGCAATTACGATCCACTGGAGACTACCGTGGCGGTGATCACGACCACTACCATGATCCTGGATTGCAATAGCAACAACACGCGAGTGCAGATCGCCCTGTCCACCGGCTCGTCGGGGACATTCGCCAACCGCACGATGCGCCAGGGCGCATCGACCCTGAACTACAACATCTTCGGCGACGCCAATTTCACGTTCCTCTGGGGCGATGGCACGAGCAACAGCTTCATCCGTAATGTCACCGTGGATAAAAACAGGAACGAAACGGTCCCCATGTACGGTCGCATCCCGCCCGGGCAAGACCCCTTGGTTGGCCTGCACAGCGACACCATCATCGTCACGCTGACGTTTTAGCGATAGTGCATCGAAAGTCACGGTGCCGACCGGCACGCGCAGGGCATGGATTCGGCTGGCAGCATGGCACTCCACAGTCACGCTTCCGGTCGGAGATCGCCCATGAAACGCACGTTACTGTTCGCCGCGCTGGTTCTTGCCGCCGCGCCGGCGTTTGCCGATAGCACGTCCTGCAATATCGACAGCGATTACGACGTGGCCTTGAGCCCGGACGCGATCACCTTCTCGCGCGAAGACGGTGAACCGCGTTCGGTGGTAATGCACGATGGCAACCTGCGGGTGGACGGCCACGAAGCGGCATTGACCGATGCCGACCGCGAGCGGGTGCGGCAATTCGAGCGCGATGCCCGCGCGCTGCTTCCCGAGGTACGCGCGATCACGCTGGAGGCGGTGGAGATCGCCTTCACCGCGATGACCGAAGTGGCACGTGGCCTCGCCCCGGACAATGCCAAGTTGCAGGCGAAGCTGGAGGATTCACGCGCTGAATTGCTCGCCCAGTTCGACCAGCCCGAGGGTCATTTCAAGATCGACGAAGATGCCGTGGCCGCCAGCGTTACCCGGCTGGTTGGTGAAATTACTCCGACCCTGATCGGTGAAATCACCACCGCCGCGCTTTCTGCCGCATTCAGTGGCGACGAAGGCAAGGCCAGGGAAATCGAGCGGCGTGCGGAAAACATGGAAGCCGATATCGAAGCCAAGGTGAAGGTGCGTGCCGACGCGCTGGCAGCGCGCGCCGATATCCTGTGCCCGAAGTTCGCCGCGCTCGACGCGCTGGACGAGGCGCTGGTCTATCGCCTCGCCAATGGCGGCGCGCTGGATCTGCTGCGCGCCGACCGGTAAACGCCTACGGTAGCGCCCCAGGATCGCTGCCGCATCGCGTGCCGCCGGCTCTCCCCCGGCGGCTTTTTTTTGGCATCGTCAGTGAAGGTCGCCCACAGGGTGGGCTCCTACAGGTGAGCGCAGCCGCCTTTTTGTACGAACCCACCCTGTGGCCGACCGAGCGAAGCGCGCCTTGAAATACCCCTGTAGGAGCCCACCCTGTGGGCGACCGAGCGAAGCGCGCCTTGAAACACCCCTGTAGGAGCCCACCCTGTGGGCGACCTTTTACCCGCGACGCGCATGCCGCGATGAATACGAATGCACCCCGCCGCGGGCTGGACACACGCAGCCACGCGCGGGAATCTGCACGTCCCACAAGCGCCTGCTTCGGATCGCCGAACTTTGGCAGGGTTACACTGCCGGTTGGCGCGGGCCGTCGCTATTGCCACAATGCGGGGTTGGCGGACCCGAAACGAATCATCAAGGAACTGCAATGGCCCAGATCAAAGAAGCCCTCGTGCCGGATATTGGCGATTACACCGATGTACCGGTGATCGAATTGCTGGTACAGGTTGGCGATCGTGTCGACAAGGACCAGGGGCTGGCGACGCTGGAGTCCGACAAGGCCACGATGGAAGTGCCGTCGCCGTTTGCGGGCACGGTGCGCGAGATCAAGGTCAAGCTGGGCGATGCCGTTTCCGAGGGCGCGTTGGTTGCGATGATCGAGGTCGATGGCGACGCGCAAGCCGCGCCCAAGGCAAAAGCCGAGCCGACCGCAGCCAAGGCCGAAGCACCGGCCAGGGCGGAGCCGGCGGCGGCCAAGCCCGAGCCGGCGAAGCCGACCGCAAGTGAAACCCGCAGCCCGCCGGTGGCATTTTCCGCGGACACCGTGCTGCCGGCGAGCGTGCCCTACGCCAGCCCGTCGGTGCGGGTGTTCGCACGCGAACTGGGTGTGGATCTGGCCCAGGTCAAGGGCAGCGAGCGCGGTGGCCGGATCGGCAAGGCCGATGTGCAGGCCTTCGTCAAGGCAGCATTGGCCGGTGGTGCCGGCGCGCCGGTAGCTGGCGGCAACGGTCTGAACCTGATTCCATGGCCGAAGGTGGACTTCGCCAAGTTCGGCGAAATCGAGCGACGGCCGCTGTCGCGCATCAACAAACTCTCCGGCGCCAACCTGGCGCGCAACTGGGCGATGATCCCGCACGTCACCCAGTTCGACGAAGCCGATATCACCGAGATGGAAGCGTTCCGCAAGCGCCTGGGCGAGGAGCAGAAGGACGTGAAGGTGACGCCGCTGGTGTTCCTGATCAAGGCGGTGGTGGCGGCGTTGCAGCAATACCCGGCATTCAACGCCTCGCTCGATGGCGACGAGCTGGTGCTGAAGAAGTATTTCCACATCGGCATTGCGGTCGATACCCCGGACGGACTGGTGGTGCCGGTGATCCGCGACGCCGACAAGAAAGGCCTGCTGGCGTTGTCCAAAGAGCTGGCGGAAATCTCGGTCAAGGCACGCGAGCGCAAGCTCGGCCCGGCCGACATGAGCGGCGGCTGTTTTTCGATCAGCTCGCTCGGCGGTATCGGCGGCACCGCGTTCACGCCGATCATCAACGCACCGGAGGTCGCCATTCTCGGCGTCTCCAAGTCGCAAATGAAACCGGTGTGGAACGGCAAGGAGTTCGCGCCGCGGCTGCTGTTGCCGTTGTCGCTGAGCTACGACCATCGCGTGATCGATGGCGCCGCCGCCGCGCGATTCACCGCCTTCCTGGCGCGCGCACTCACCGATCTGCGCCGCATTCTGCTGTAAGGACGACCATGGCGAACATGATTGAAGCAAAGGTGCCGGATATCGGCGATTACGACGGCGTACCGGTGATCGAGCTGCTGGTCGGTGTCGGCGATCGCGTCGAGAAGGATCAGGGCCTGGTAACCCTGGAATCGGACAAGGCGACGATGGAAGTGCCGTCGAGTGCCGCCGGCGTAGTCAAGGAATTGCGCGTCAAACTCGGTGACAACGTATCCGAGGGCGATGTGATTGCAGTGCTGGAAGCCGAGGGTGAAGGCGCCGCACAGTCCGCGCCTGCTGCCGACAAGCCAGCACCTGCTCCGCCCCCCTCTCCCGCCGGGAGAGGGGTTGGGGGTGAGGGTTCGTCCTCGCGCCTGGTGCCAGCAAGCGCCAGCGGCCGCAAGGCCGACCTCGAATGCGCGCTGCTGGTGCTCGGTGCCGGCCCCGGCGGCTACACCGCCGCCTTCCGCGGTGCCGATCTGGGGCTCGACACGGTGCTGGTCGAGCGATTTCCGAGTCTCGGCGGCGTTTGCCTCAATGTCGGCTGCATCCCGTCCAAGGCATTGCTGCACGCAGCAGCGGTGATCGACGAAGCCGCGCATGCCGGCGATTACGGCATCACGTTCGCTGCGCCGAAGATCGCGCTCGACACCCTGCGCGGGTACAAGGACAAGGTGGTCGGCCAGCTGACCAAGGGTCTCGCCGGCATGGCCAAGCAGCGCAAGGTGCGCACGCTTACCGGCGTCGGCACGTTCGTTTCGCCGAACGAAGTCGAAGTTGCCACCGACGATGGCGCCAAACTGGTGCGCTTTGAACACTGCATCATCGCTGCCGGCAGCCAGCCGGTGAAATTGCCGTCGTTCCCGTGGAGCGATCCGCGCATCATGGATTCCACCGACGCGCTGAATCTCGCCGATATCCCGAAGCGCCTACTGGTCGTGGGCGGCGGCATCATCGGCCTGGAAATGGCGACGGTGTATCGCGCCCTCGGCAGCGAGGTGACCGTGGTCGAGTTGCTGGATCAGCTGATGCCCGGCGCCGATGCCGATCTGGTCAAGCCGCTTGCCGATCGCCTGAAAAAGCAGGGCGTGAGCGTGCATCTGAAGGTCAAGACCGGCGCGGTGGAAGCGCAGAAGAAAGGCATCAAGGTCAGTTTCGAGGGCGACAAGGCACCCGAACCGGCGCTGTTCGACCGCGTGCTGGTAGCGGTGGGCCGCGCGCCCAACGGCGGCAAGCTCGACGCGCAAAAGGCCGGCGTGCAAGTCAGCGAGCGTGGCTTCATTCCGGTCGACCGGCAGATGCGGACCAACGTGCCGCACATCTTCGCCATCGGCGATCTGGTCGGCCAGCCGATGCTGGCGCACAAGGCCACGCACGAGGGCAAGCTAGCCGCTGAAATTGCGGCCGGCCACAAGGCCGAATGGGTGGCGCGGGTGATTCCGTCGGTGGCCTACACCGACCCCGAAATCGCCTGGGTCGGGGTCACCGAGGGCGAAGCCAGGGCCAAGGGCCTGAACATCGGCGTCGGCAAGTTTCCGTGGGCGGCCAGCGGCCGCGCCATCGGTATCGGCCGCACTGAAGGCTTCACCAAACTGATCTTCGACGAGGACAGCCACCGTGTGATCGGCGCCGGCATCGTCGGCGTGCATGCCGGCGACCTGATCGCCGAATTGGCGCTGGCCATCGAAATGGGCTGCGAAGCCGGCGACATCGGTCACACCATCCACCCGCACCCAACCCTCAGCGAATCGGTGGCGATGGCGGCCGAAGTCTACGAAGGCACCATCACTGATCTGTATATTCCGAAGAAGCGTTGACGCCACAAGCGGCGCCTGTACATCGCCATGCAGGGTCACGGTCGCCCACAGGGTGGGCTCCTACAAACGAGCGTCAATGCACCCCTGTAGGAGCCCACCCTGTGGGCGACCGAGCGAAGCGAAGGCGGGACAGGCGAGAGAGGCTCACGGGTTTATGGCATTGCGACCTGAACATCCAGGCCAGCCGCGTTCGCGCGTCGCGCATCGCGTGTGACCAGGATTCGCTTCATGCCGCGTCGCACTCACGACGGACGATGGCGGCAGAAGATTTTTTCACACTCTCAGCGGGCAACGACACATTTGCCGGCGATCAGAATCTTCCGCATGGAGGGGTAAACCTTCTGTTCGGGGACAAGCTGCTATCATGCGCTATGCACACTACGTATAGCGAGACGCAACATGCACAAGCGAATGACCATCACGTTGGATGAAGCCGTTTACGATGGCCTCTATCGCATCGTCGGCAAGAACCGCATGAGTCAGTTCATTGAAGACCTGCTGCGGCCCCATGTGCTGGACACCGCCATGGACGACGGTTATCGCGCCATGGCTGCCGATACGCAGCGCGAAGCGGAAGCGCTGGAATGGAGCAACGCCCTGAGCGGGGACGTCGCCGATGAAGCGCGGTGAAGTGTGGTGGGTGGAATTCGATCCGTCGATCGGCAGCGAGATACGCAAGACCCGGCCTGCCGTCATCGTCAGCAACGACGCGGCGAACCGGCATCTGGCACGCGTCGTAGTGGTTCCGCTGACCAGTAACACGCGCAAGCCATACCCCGGCGAGGCCGTGGTGCACGTCGCCGGCAAACCGGGCAAGGCCATGGCCGACCAGATCATGGCCGCCGACAAGGCCCGACTCAAGAACCAGATTGGCGCGCTCTCCAAGGCCGACATGCTGGCGCTTGAAGACGCGATCAAACTGCACCTGGCCATGCCACGGTAGCTGCTCGCCCGATAACCGCGTCAGTCGAGTACAAACCGGTTCCGGAACCGCCCCAGACTCTCCCACGGACGATAATTCAAGGCGTCTTGCACGCACTGTTCCCGTCGACACCGCAACGCCACCACCCGTCACTTCCCCCGCAGCGCTGGGCGTGGTTCAATTCACCCTGAAGCGGGGGTGTCTGCGTTACCGGCAGACTGAGAAATACCCTTCGAACCTGATCCGGCTGACACCGGCGTAGGGAAGCTTTCACGACCGCCGCACGGGCGCTCGGGCATCGCCGCTTATGAACGCCATCCCCAACGCCCTGCGCGAGCAGGCGCAGCAATTGTCCGATTCGGTGACCCAGCCGATTTCCGGTTCGCGCAAGGTGTATATCGCCGGCTCGCGGCCCGATCTGCGGGTGCCGATGCGCGAGATCGCGCTGGCGCAGACGCCGAAAATGTTCGGCCCGGCCGAGGCCAATGCGCCGTTTTCCGTGTACGACACCTCCGGCGCCTACACCGACCCCGAGGCCGCGATCGATCTGGCGGCCGGCCTGACGGCGCTGCGCGCAATGTGGATATCCGAGCGCGGCGACAGCGCCTTGCTGGACGGGCTGAGTTCGCAGTTCGGGCAGCAGCGGCTGGCCGATAGCAAGCTCGATGCGATCCGCTTTCCGGCGCTGCGCGCACCACGGCGCGCCATTGCCGGTGCCAATGTCAGCCAGATGCATTACGCGCGGCGCGGCATCGTCACCCCGGAGATGGAGTTCATCGCCATCCGTGAGAACCAGCGCATGGATGCGATCACCGACGCGCAATTGCTCAAGCAGCATCCGGGGCAGCATTTCGGCGCCAACATCCAGCAGCGCATCACGCCGGAGTTCGTGCGCGAGGAAGTGGCGCGCGGCCGCGCCATCATCCCGTGCAACATCAACCATCCGGAAAGCGAGCCGATGATCATCGGCCGCAACTTCCTGACCAAGATCAACGCCAACATCGGCAACTCGGCGGTCAGTTCGGGCATCGCCGAGGAAGTGGAAAAGATGGTGTGGGCGATACGCTGGGGCGCCGACACGGTGATGGATCTGTCCACCGGCAAGCACATCCACGAAACCCGCGAGTGGATCCTGCGCAACAGCCCGGTGCCGATCGGCACGGTGCCGATCTATCAGGCGCTGGAGAAAGTCGATGGCCGCGCCGAAGAACTGACCTGGGACATCTTCCGCGACACCCTGATCGAACAGGCCGAGCAGGGCGTGGACTATTTCACCATCCACGCCGGTGTGTTGCTGCGTTATGTGCCGCTCACCGCCAAGCGCGTCACCGGCATCGTCTCGCGCGGCGGTTCGATCATGGCCAAGTGGTGTCTGGCGCACCATCAGGAAAGTTTCCTGTACACCCATTTCGCGGAAATCTGCGAAATCATGAAAGCCTATGACGTGGCGTTCTCGCTGGGCGACGGGCTGCGCCCGGGCAGCATTGCCGACGCCAACGACGCGGCGCAGTTTGCCGAACTCGAAACCCTGGGCGAGCTGACCAAAATCGCGTGGCAGCATGATGTGCAGACCATGATCGAAGGCCCCGGCCATGTGCCGATGCAGTTGATCAAGGAGAACATGGACAAGCAGCTCGCCGAATGCGGCGAGGCGCCGTTCTACACCCTTGGGCCGCTGACCACCGACATTGCGCCGGGCTACGACCACATCACCAGCGCCATCGGCGCGGCGATGATCGGTTGGTATGGCACCGCGATGCTGTGCTACGTCACGCCCAAGGAACACCTCGGCCTGCCCAACAAGCAGGACGTGCGCGACGGCATCATCACCTACAAGATCGCCGCGCACGCCGCCGACCTGGCCAAGGGCCACCCCGGCGCGCAGGCACGCGACAACGCGCTGAGCAAGGCGCGCTTCGAGTTCCGCTGGCAGGACCAGTTCAACCTCGGCCTCGACCCGGACAAGGCGCAGGAATTCCACGACGAAACGATGCCCAAGGAAGCGCACAAGCTGGCGCATTTCTGCTCGATGTGCGGCCCGCACTTCTGCTCGATGAAGATTACCCAGGACGTGCGCGAATACGCCGCCGACAAGGGCGTGGCCGATGCCGCCGACGCCTTGGCCGAAGGCATGGCCGAGAAGGCCGCGCAGTTCCGCGCCCAGGGCGCGCAGGTGTATCAGCCGGAGTGAGGCGCTTTTTTGGATGTGTCGCCCACAGGGTGGGCTCCCACAGGGAGCACCACCGCTGATCGTGCCCGGGGCAGGCTCGGTGGGCGACTTGCCGTTGCATGTAGGAGCCCACCCTGTGGGCGACAACACGCCACATGCGCGTCAATCGCGCAATTCAGGCACGTAGCAACAACCGCCAAGCTGGGTGAGCACCGCGCGGGTGAGCTGTTCGGTGCTCACCGACGGGCCGTCGCCGGCCAGGTCGGCCGTGAATACGTGCGCGTCCAGGCACTGCGACACCGCGCGCTCGACGCACTCGGCCTCGTCGGCCAGGTCCAGCGAATGGCGCAGCAGCATCGCCGCGCTGAGAATCGCGGCGACCGGATTGGCGATGCCGCGCCCGGCAATGTCCGGTGCCGAGCCGTGGATCGGTTCGTACAGGCCGCGCTTGCCGTCGCCGAGCGAGGCCGAGGGCAGCAGCCCCATCGAGCCGGCCAGCATCGAGGCTTCGTCGGTGAGGATGTCGCCGAACAGGTTTTCGGTGACGATCACGTCGAACGCGCGCGGCCGTGCGATCAGGTGCATCGCCATGGAATCCACCAGATGATGTTCCAGTTTGACCTTGGGGAACTCCTCGGCGATCACGCGCGTGGTGGTTTCGCGCCACAGCCGCGAGGTTTCCAACACGTTCGCCTTGTCCACCGACGCCAGATTGCCGCTGCGCGCGCTGGCCAGGGTGGCGGCGCGGCGTACCACGCGCTCGATTTCGGCAACCGAGTAGGTACACACATCGGTGGCGGAATCGGCGCTGCGGGTCTTGTCGCCGAAGTACATGCCGCCGGTCAACTCGCGCACCACGATCAGATCGACGCCGGTCAGCAGGTGCGATTTGATCGGCGAGGCGCCGAGCGCCGCCGGATGCGGCCGCACCGGGCGCAGGTTGGCCCCTGTTCCGGCCGTACCTTGGCCTTGGGGTCGGACCACTTCGGGCCGCCGACCGCGCCGAGCAGCACCGCGTCGGCCTGGCGACAGGCCGCCAGGGTATCGGCGGGCAGCGCTTCGCCGCTGGCGTCGATGGCGGCGCCGCCGATCAGGTGGTGGTGTTCGACGAACTGGTGGCCGTAGCGCTGGCCGATGGCATGCAGCACATCCAGCGCGGCGCGGGTGACTTCCGGGCCGATGCCGTCGCCGGCCAGGACTGCGATATCAGCACGCATGATGGCGCTCCTCGTAGCGGGTGATGGATGGAGCCTTGTTCAGCAGGTAACCGAGTTGATCGACGCCTTCGAGCAGGCAGACGCGGGCAAAATCGTCGAGCGCAAAGGCCTGGCGACGGCCGTCGGGCAGCACCACTTCGCTGCGTTCGATGTCGATGCACAGTTCGATCCCGGGCGCGGCCAGCAGCTCGGCGACCACCGGCTCGGGCAGCACCACGGGAACCAGCCCGTTCTTCAGCGCGTTGCCGCGAAAGATGTCGGCAATCTCGCTGCTGATGACGACGCGGATGCCGGCATCGAGCAGCGCCCACGGCGCGTGTTCGCGCGAGGAGCCGCAGCCGAAGTTGCGGCCGGCGACCAGGATTTCGGCACCCGCGTTTTGCGTCTGGTTGAGCGCGAATGCCGGGTTGTCCGAGCCGTCGGCCAGATAGCGCCAGTCCGCGAAGGCATGACGGCCCAGGCCGCTGCGCTCGGTGGTGGTGAGAAAGCGCGCCGGAATGATCTGGTCGGTGTCGATGTTGGCTTCCGCCAGAACCACCGTTCGCGCGGTGATGGAGTGCATCGCGGCCATCATGCGGACTCCTCGAGCAGGAACTGGCGCGGGTCGGCGATTGCGCCGGCGATGGCGCAGGCGGCGGCGGTGAGCGGCGAGGCGAGCACGGTGCGTGCGCCCTTGCCCTGACGGCCTTCGAAATTGCGGTTGCTGGTGGATACCGCGAGCTGACCGGGGCCGACGAAATCGCCGTTCATGGCGATGCACATCGAACACCCCGGTTCGCGCCATTCGCCGCCGGCATTGCGCACGATGTGATCGATGCCCTCGGCTTCGGCAGCGCGCTTGACCGCATCCGAACCCGGCACCACCAGCATCCGCACCCGCGCATGCACCTTGCGCCCTTGCAGCAGTTGCGCCATCGCGCGCAGATCGCTGAGCCGGCCATTGGTGCAACTGCCGATGAACACGACATCGACCGGATGCCCGGCCATTGCCTGGCCGCCGTGCAGGCCCATGTAATCGAGCGCGCGCGCGCTGTCGGCATCGGCCGCCGGCAAACGATCCTCGATCGCGGTGACCTGGCCCGGATGCGTGCCCCAGGTGACCGTCGGCCGCACCCGGCCGGCATCGATCGTCACCTCGCGGTCAAACACCGCGCCCGGATCGGAACGCAGCGTCTGCCAGTCGGCCAGCGCCTTGCTGAACGCCTCGCCGCGCGGTGCGCGCGGGCGGCCACGCAACCACTCGAACGTGGTCTGGTCGGGCGCGATCAGGCCGGCGCGGGCGCCGGCCTCGATCGACATGTTGCACACCGTCATCCGCTCTTCCATCGACAGCGCGCGGATCGCCTCGCCGCGGTATTCGATGACATGGCCGGTGCCGCCGTTGACGCCGATCGTGCCGATGATGTGCAGGATCAGATCCTTGGCGCTCACGCCGGCGCCAAGCCGGCCGTTGACGGTGATCGCCAGGGTCCTGGGCTTGCGCTGCAACAGGCACTGGCTGGCCAACACGTGGCCGACCTCGCTGGTGCCGATGCCGAACGCGAGTGCGCCGAACGCGCCGTGGGTGGCGGTGTGGCTGTCGCCACAGACGATGGTCATGCCCGGCTGGGTGAGGCCCAGCTCGGGGCCGATCACATGCACGATGCCGCGCTCGGAGCCGTCGAAGTCGAACAGTTCGATGCCGTGGCGGGCGCAATTGCTGCGCAGGCGCTCCACCTGCGATTGCGCCTGCGGCGTCACCCAGGCCGGCGTGCCGTCGGCGCGAGCCGCCAGCGTCGGCGTGGAATGATCCATCGTCGCCTTGGTGCGCTCGGGCCGGCGCACGCTCAGGCCGCGCGTCTCGATTTCGGAAAACGCCTGCGGCGAGGTCACCTCGTGGATCAGGTGCAAATCGATGTACAGCAGCGCCGGAGCGGCATCGGATTCGGGCACCACCAGATGGCGGTCCCAGAGTTTGTCGAGCAGGGTGCGGGGTTGCGTCTTCATTTCTGGATACTCATCAGACTGTGGATTCAGGCGGTGGCGACGCGGGCGCGATCGGCGACCTGGGTAATGCGGCTGCGCTCGCGCCGCGCGAGGCGATTGGCGACGTCGAGCCAGGCCAGCGCGCTGGCTTCCAGGATGTCGGTGCTGGTGCCCGCGCCATTGATTTCCTCGTCGTCGATCAGGGTGATCACGCTGGCCTGGCCGAGCGCGTCCTCACCGGTGCTGACGCTGCCGACCTGGTAGCTCTCGATCATGAATGCGGTGCCGGTGGCGGCGGCCAGCGCTTCGAACAGCGCATGCACCGGGCCGTCGCCGGTGGCGCGGCCACGCAAGGCGGTGCCGCTGGCGTCGCGGATCTCCACCGCCGCCGCCGGCCGCGTGCCTTCGCCGGCACCGGTGCTGATGTGGAATGCCTTCAGGCGCCAGCCATCGATACTCTGGCCATCG
>PGZC01000006.1 GCA_002839995.1 Gammaproteobacteria bacterium HGW-Gammaproteobacteria-4
TGACAAGATTCGCCTCATTTCCTCAGCCGGCACCGGCCATTTCTACACGACCGACAAGAACAAGAAGAACACGCCGGCGAAGATGGAAATCAGCAAGTACGACCCGGTCGTGCGCAAGCACGTGCCGTACAAGGAAGGCAAGATCAAGTAATCGCGCTTCGGCGTGATTTCCGATCCCGCAAGACCCGCCGCGAGGCGGGTTTTGCGTTTCTGCTGCTGGCGATACGTTTGCGGTCACCCGCCTTTGACGGCGCGCTGCACCGAGCGCCGCGCCTGCAACGCCAGCCATGCGGCGGCTGTGGTACAGGCATCGCCCAGTGCGCTGTGGCGCCCGAGTGCGGGCACACCCAGCTCGGTCAGCAGCGTATCGAAGCGCAGGTCCAGATCGCAGGTGGGCCGCGTGCGGCGCAGCCAGGCGGCATAGGCGCGGGCAAGATCATGGCGTGCGTTGGGCAGGGCGAAACCGGTTATTGCCGGCACGTGGCGGTTGAGCATGGCGCAATCAAAACCGATGTTGTAGCCGAGCAGTGGCCGATTGCCCAGCCAGTGCAGCAGCGCCTTTACCGCCTCGCGCGGTGGCAACGCATCGGCCACCTCGGACGGTCGCAGTCGGTGATGGCGGATCGATTCGATGTCGAAATCGCGGCCCGGCGAAACCAGGCAGGTGAAGCGTTCGGACAGGCGCAAGATGCCGTCGCGGATGGGCACGGCGGCGATGCTGATGATTTCATCGCGGCGCGGGTCGAGGCCGGTGGTTTCCAGATCGATCGACACCAGTTCTTCGCCGTGATACGGCGCGAGCAGCCTGACCCATGGCTTGTGGCGGTGGCGCCAGTGCAGATAGCGGCGGCGGAGTGCGTTCATTCGCGCAATGAAAACGCTTCGCGGATGTGGTCCTTGAAGGTGTTGACCACCCGCAACGCATCGCGCAGCAGCTCGCGATCGAGCCGGCGCAGGGCTCGCACATCGACAAAATTGCCGGCCGGTTTGCCGGCGTCCAGATCGGCCAGTTGCTGGCTCAGCCGCAGCCGCATGAATACTGCCAGCGATTGTTGCAAGTCGCGGCCCAACTCGGCCGACAGCGCGCCGGCGTCGACCAATGCCTGGGCGCGGTCGAAGCTGTTGCAGTGATTGATGCGGTGGCGCAGCGCCAGCGTGCGCACACCATGCACGATCGGAAACACCGCGCCTTTTTTCAGATCGGTGCCACGATCATCGCCGCGCACCTTGCCGAACAAGGTCAGTGGGGTGGAAAAATCCAGCGTGGCGCGGGCCAGTTGCCGCAGCGCGATGTCGTCGCGCCCGATCGCATGCAGCGCCTGTTTCACCGGGTCAAACAGCTCGCTGTTGCCGGCCAGCGGCCGCGCATCCAGGGCAATGGCGAGATCGAGCATGCCTTCGCCGCTTGCGTCGGCTTGCCAGCCGGCGATGCGCCGCTGCCAGTCGCGCTGGCGGATCCGCCAGTGCGGATTGCTGACCATCACCTTGCCCGGGCACGGTGGGTAGCCCACTTCGGCCAAGGTGGCGGAAAAGTGCTCCATGGCGGCGTCGATGCCGGGCCAGTCCACATCATCGGCAAGCACCAGTGCATTGTCCTGGTCGGTCTTGAGAATCTGCTCACGGCGGCCTTCGCTGCCGAGCACCAGCAGACAAATCTGCGGATGCAATTCAACCGGCACCACGAAATCGAATATCTTCGCCATCACCCGGCGGTTGAGTGCGCTGACCAGTTCCATCAGGTAGCTCATCTTGGCGCCCTGCGCGTGCAGGGTGCGCACCAGATCGGTCATGCCGCGCGCGGCCTGGCCGATCTGCTCGAGCGTGCTGGCGCGCGCCAGGCGCAGGCTGATCAGGTGCGAGGTGCTGGCGTAATGGGCAAGCACCTCGGCCATGCCCAGGCTGCCGACATAGTGATCGCCGGATTGCACCACCACCCGCTCGATGTGGCGTTCGGTCATGGTGACCAGCGCCTGGAACAGCACTTCATCGGCGCGCACGCTGATCAGCGGCCGACTGGCCAGCAGCGACACCGGTGCATCGACGGCATAGCCTTTCAGCGTGAGTGCTTCGAGCAAATCGGTGCGGGTAACGATGCCGGGCGCAGGGCCACCGAGCACCAGCAGGCAATCGACGCGATCCGCCTTCAACCGCGCGCTGGCGTCGATGATCGAGGTGCTGCCGGCGACCTGCGCCAACGGCGCCAATTGCGCGTCGCGCACACGGGTCAACATCAACTGGTTCAGCTCCGAGCCCTGCTGTTGCCCTGCAGCGAGCTGCCGCTTGGCGCTCAGGCCCTCGTTGAAGTACGCGGCGAAACGCGGGTTGTTGGCGAGCAGTTGCTGGAACACCGGCGCCGGAATCAGGAAGCACAGCACGTCTTCGGCGGCGACGTAACTGTGGCGCGCGCGCCCGGCAATCACCGCGAAGGTGCCGAACAGGTCGCCGGCCGCGTAATCGGCGAAGCGTCGCTCGCCGCTGGCGACCGGGTCCAGCGCCTGGACATGGCCCTTGCACAGCACGAACACATGCGGCGATGGCTTGCCCGCTTCGATCAGGCGCGTGCCGGCGGGGTAAAAACCCATGTCCACGGCATTTTGCAGGTGCGCGCGCGACTGCGCATCGAGCAGATCGAACGGTGGTGAATCCAGATCCAGGCCCGGTACCGTGTCCATCCGCTCAGGCTGCCACGCTTGCGTGCCCGCGTCACCTCGACTTTGGCCGTATGCCGGTGGCGCGCGGGTGCGGGAAGCCGCTTCGCAGGTAACATCAATCGCCCACAGGGTGGGCTCCTACAAAGAGCGGTTGCGTGCACCTGTAGGAGCCCACCCTGTGGGCGACCCGAAAGTCGCGCCGTGCCGAATCTGCCGGCGAGCGCCTCCACCACCCGGTGCTTCGCAAACCATGGGGCGTATGGCTGTAGCATCATGGACGGGCAACCACGCGGCGCGAGCAACCGGGGAGAGGGGCGTGATCGCAGGCTGGATCTTGTTGGTCGTATCGCTGATGTATGTCGGCCTGTTGTTCGGGGTGGCCTGGTTTGGCGACCGCAAACCGCTGTACCCGCAACACAACTGGTTGCGGCCGCTGGTCTACAGCCTGGCGCTGGCGGTGTATTGCTCGTCGTGGACGTTCTATGGCGCGGTGGGCACGGCGGCCAATGACGCGTTGGCGTTCCTGCCGATTTATCTCGGGCCGATCCTGCTGATGCTGTTCGCCTGGCGCGTGCTGGAGCGCATGGCGTTGGTGGCGCGCGAGCAGAACATCGTGTCGATTGCCGATTTCATCTCCTCGCGCTATGGCCGCGCGCAGCACCTGGCGGCGCTGGTCAGCCTGATCGCGCTGGTGGCGGCGGTGCCGTATCTGGCGTTGCAGTTCAAGGCGGTGGCGATGAGCGTGGACGTGCTGATCGGCACCAGCAGCAACGACGCCGGTCTGCGCTCGGTGCTGGCCGACCCGGCGCTTTACGTGGCGCTGATGCTGGCAGTGTTTTCGATTCTGTTCGGCACCCGCCGGATCGACGCCACCGAGCATCACCACGGCATGATGCTGGCGATCGCGCTGGAGTCGCTGGTCAAGCTGCTGGTGTTTGTGGCGATCGGCGTGTTTGCGGTTACCCGTTTGCCCGGCAGCGGCGATTTTGCGACGCGCGCGGTGGACTCGCTGCAAACCTTTGCCGCTGCGGAATTGCCGCGTGGGTTCGTCGCCCAGACCCTGCTCGCGTTCACCGCCATCATCTGCCTGCCGCGGCAGTTTCAGGTGGCGGTGGTGGAATGCGAAGAACCTGGCGATGTCCGCCGCGCGCGCTGGATGTTCACCGGCTACCTGTTGCTGATCTGCCTGATGGTGCCGCCGATCACGCTGGCCGGGCAGGCATTGCTCGGCGCGAGCGGCACCCCCGGCGACAGCTACGTGCTGGCATTGCCGATGGCCGAGGGTTTCCGCGGCCTCGCGCTGGCGGTCTTTATCGGCGGCCTGTCGGCGGCCACCGGCATGGTCATCGTGGCCAGCGTGGCGCTGGCGACCATGGTCAGCAACGATCTGGTGATGCCGTTGTTGCTGCGCTCGGCGCGCTTGCGCCCGGGCGGTCAGCACAACTTCGGACGGCTGGTGTTGATGGTGCGGCGGGTCATCATTCTGCTGCTGGCGCTGGTGGCGTATGGCTATCATCGGGCGACCGGCGGTGCCGGCAATCTGGCCGCGTTCGGTTTGCTCGCGTTCGTCGCGGTGGCGCAGTTTGCGCCGGCCCTGATCGGCGCCCTGTATTGGCGCGGCGGCAGCCGCGCTGGCGTCGAGGCGGGTTTGATCGGCGGCTTTCTGGTCTGGATCTATACCCTGGTTTTGCCGATGCTCACCCGCGCCGGCTGGCTCGCGCCGGAGTGGTTGCACACCGGTCCGTTCGGCCTCGCCTGGTTGCGCCCGGAAGCGTTGTTCGGCGTGATTGGCTGGGATGCGATCACCCACGGCACGTTCTGGTCGCTGTTGCTCAATATCGGCACCTTTCTGGTGGTGTCGGCGCGTTATCGCCCCAGTTTCGAGGAACAAATGCGGGCGACACCGTTTCTCGATCCGTATGCGCGCCGGCCGCCGCTGGCGTCGGCCAGCTGGCAGGGCCGCGTCAGCGGCGCCGACCTGCTGGCGCTGGCGGGTCGCATCGTCGGTGAGCGCAATGCCCGCCGTGCCTTCGAAGAGAATGCGCGGGCGCAGGGCAAGGAGATGATGTTGACGGTCGCTGCCGACCGCGCATTGGTGCAGTTCACCGAGCGCCTGCTCGCCGGCGCCATCGGCGCGGCATCGGCGCGCCTCACGCTCACCTCGGCGCTGCGCGGCTCGGGCATGGAGCTGGGCGAAGTGGTGGCAATGCTCGACGAGGCGAGCCAGGAACTGCGTTTCAATCGCGAGCTGCTTTCGACCACCATCGAGAACATTCCGCAGGCGGTCAGCGTGGTCGATCGCGATTTGCGCCTGGTCGCCTGGAACCGGCGTTATCAGGAGTTGTTCGAATATCCCGACGGCATGCTCTACGTCGGCCGCGCGGTGGCCGATCTGATCCGGTACAACGCCGAGCGCGGCGAGCTCGGGCCGGGCGACATCGATGCCCAGGTCGAAAAGCGGGTCGCCTATCTGCGCCAGGGTTCGGCGCACGTGTCCGAGCGGGTGCGGCCCAACGGCCAGGTGATCGAGCTGCGCGGGCAACCGTTGCCCGCTGGCGGATACGTCAGCACCTACACCGACATCAGCGAATACAAACGGGTGGAACAAGCGCTGCGCGTCGCCAACGAAACCTTGGAGGCGCGCGTCGAACAACGCACCCATGAACTGGCCGAGGCACTGTCGGCGCAGGCACAGGCGCGCCAGGATGCCGATTCCGCCAATGAATCCAAGACCCGCTTTCTGGCCGCATTGAGCCACGATGTGCTGCAACCGCTCAATGCCGCAAGGCTGTTCGCATCGGCGTTGCGCGAGAGCGACGATAGCGCCGAACAGCATCGCCTTGCCGAGCGGGTGGACACCGCACTGCGCGCGGCGGAAGACTTGCTCGACGGTCTGCTCGATATCTCGCGGCTCGACGCTGGCGCGCTGACGCCGCAGTGGCAGTCGGTACCCCTGGATGCACTGATGGCGTCGGTAGCCGAGCAATATCAACCGCTGGCGCAGACGCGCAATCTGGAATTCCGCGTGCATCGCTGCGGCCTCGCGGTGCACGCGGATCGGCGGCTGTTGCGCCGGGTGATCCAGAACTTCGTCGCCAACGCGCTGCGCTATACCCCGGCGGGGCGGGTGGTGCTGGGCTGCCGGCGGCGCGGTACGGATGTGGACATCGAAGTGTGGGATACCGGCCCGGGGATACCGCCGCATCACCTGCAGCAAATCTTCGAAGAATTTTCCCGGCTCGATCAATCCTCGCCCTGGGGTGAGCATGGTCTCGGCCTTGGCCTGTCGATCTGCCAGCGTATCTCGCGGGTGCTCGACGCCCCGATCCGGGTGCGTTCGCAGAGCGGTCGCGGCAGCGGGTTCAGCATTCGTGTGCCGTGTGCGACCCGCGCGCCGACGCGCACCGCGCCGCGCGCTGTCAGTGCCGACGGGCTTGCTGGATTGCGGGTGCTGTGCCTGGACAATGACCGCGAGATTCTCGATGGCATGCAGGCACTGCTCGCGCGCTGGCAGGTGCAGGTCGAAACCGCGGAAACCATCGACGACGCATTGCGCTGTGCGGTGCAGCAACAGCCGCAGGTTTTTCTGGTCGATTTCCACCTGCATGATCGCGCCGACGGCCTTGCCGCGCTCGACGCATTGCGCGCTGCGTGCGGCGACACGGGCACCGGCGCGCTGCTCACCGCCGATGGCAGCGACGCCCTGAAACAGCGTGCGCGCAGGCACGGTTATGTGGTGCTGACCAAACCGATCAAGCCGGCGGTCCTGCGCGCCTTTCTGGCAGCGCAGCGCAGTTAGTCGATCGCGTTGGGCTCTTCCGGCGGCAGCGGCACCGCGCCCGGATCGACCGCCAGCCGTGCCGCCAGCAGCACCGCCTGGGTGCGATTATTGGCACCCAGCTTGCGCAGGATCGCGGTCATGTGCGCCTTGATCGTCGCCTCCGAGACATTCAGCTCGTAGGCGATCTGTTTGTTGAGCAGGCCAGTGCTCAACATCGCCAACACCCGGAATTGCTGCGGCGTGAGTTCGCGCACGCGCTCGGCTATCTGCGCTTCCTCGCCGTCGATGCCATGCGCCTGCGACACCTGCGGTGGCGCCCAACTGCCGCCCGCCAGCACCTCGGCAATCGCCTCGCGCATGTGCGCGGCATCCGCCGACTTGGGAATGAAGCCCGAGGCGCCATGATCGAGCGCGCGGCGGATGACGGTGGGTTCTTCGCGTGCGGATACCACGATCACCGGCAACTGTGGCTGGCTGCCGCGCAAATGGATCAGGGTGCTGAATCCATGCGCGCCGGGCATGTTGAGGTCGAGCAACAACAGATCGGCATCCGGGTGGGCATCGGCGAGCGCCAGCAGCGAGGGCGCGTTGTCCGCTTCGAGGATCGCGGCATCCGGCAGCAGCCGTTGTACCGCGCCGCGCAAGGCTTCACGGAACAGCGGATGATCGTCGGCGATCAGGATCGTGGTCATCGCTGGAGTATGCCGCAATTGCGGCAGTCATTCGCGGCGATGCATCGCCGCCATGGCGTGGAAGGAAACAGATGGTGGCTATGGGTGGACTCGAACCACCGACCCCAGCATTATGAGTGCTGTGCTCTAACCGGCTGAGCTACATAGCCACGGGGAGCGACGGCGCTCCGAGCGAGCCGGGAATTGTCCATGCGCCGGGGGTTGCTGTCAATGCGGAGGCGCTTGCCTTGTGCCTGGCGGTGTGCCGTGGCACAGTCGCGGATAATGAATTCGGAGTCGGTTCCATGATCGATCCCGACGGTTTTCGTCCAAATGTGGGTATCGTGCTGTTGCATCCCAGTGGCCAGGTGTTCTGGGCGCGGCGCTTGCAGCGTGATGGTTGGCAGTTTCCGCAGGGTGGCATGAACAGCGACGAGACGCCGCTGGAGGCCATGTACCGGGAATTGCACGAAGAAACCGGGTTGCAGCAAGACCAGGTCGATGTGCTCGGAACCACCCCAGGCTGGCTGCGTTACCGCTTGCCGCGGCGCTGTCTGCGCGCCAACAGCAAACCGCTGTGCATCGGCCAGAAGCAGGTCTGGTTCCTGTTGCGCATGCTCGGCAACGATCGCGATGTGCGCCTCGATGCGTCGGGCAAGCCGGAGTTCGACTCCTGGCGTTGGGTGGATTTCTGGTATCCGCTGGAACACGTGGTCGCCTTCAAGCGGGACGTCTACTGGAGTGCTTTGTTGCATCTGGCGCCGGCCGCGGATGCGGTGGCGGCGGGTGCCGCGATCATGAATCGCCGGCCGGAGCCTCCGGCCGCGGTCGGGCCGGGAAATGCGTCGCGCGGGCTGTCGCGGGCCACTATCTCCGGTCGCTATTGACAAGCGTTCGCATTCGCGTTCAAATATACCTGCCGTTTCTGGCAGGAGTTATCCCATGTACGTGTGCGTGTGCAATGGCGTGACCGAGCGCGATATCCAGCGTGCTGCACTGCTGGGTTGCGCCGATCTGGCCGAGCTCAGCGTGCGTACCGGCTGCGCCGGCACCTGCGGCTGTTGCGCCACAACCGCTCGGGAGGTGCTTGCCGATGCCGTCGCCACCCTGCGCCAGCCGCAGAGCGAAGCGGCCTGAGAGAGTTTCCTGCGCTCGCCCGTGCCCGCCACGAAAGCGCGCTTCTTCGCTATAGTCACCATTCACACGAGCGTTGCCCGATGTGGGCGATGCGCTGCATGGGAGTGGCGAGATGAAGGGCGATCCGAAGGTCATCGAGTTTCTCAACAAGGCGCTGTACAACGAACTGGTCGCGATCAACCAGTATTTCCTGCACGCCAAGATGTTCGCCAACTGGGGCCTGAAGGCGCTGGCCGAGCACGAGCAGCACGAATCGATCGACGAGATGAAACACGCCGATCGGTTGATCGAGCGCATCCTGTTTCTGGAAGGCTTGCCCAACCTGCAAAATCTGGGCAAGTTGCAGATCGGCGAATCGCCCGAAGAGGCGCTGCAATGCGATCTGCGACTGGAACGTGAAGCATTGCCGACATTGCGCGAGGGCATCGCGCATTGCGAAGCGGTGGCCGATTACCCGAGCCGCGAACTGCTGGTGGCGATCATGGAGTCGGAAGAAGAACACATCGACTGGATCGAAACCCAGCTCGATCTGATTGCGCGGCTGGGCACGCAGATCTACTTGCAGAGCAAGCTCTGAGACGAACTGCCTTGAGCGCGATCAGGGCAGTACGCGATCGCCCACGATCACAACATCGGCGCCGCGGCGGGCAAACAGGCCGACGCTGACCACGCCGACGATCTGGTTGATGTCGGTTTCCAGTGCCACCGGGTCGGTGATGTGCAGGTTGTGCACGTCGAGGATCCAGTTGCCGTTGTCGGTGACCACGCCCTCGCGCCATGCCGGCTGGCCCCCGCGCAGCGCCAGTTCGCGCGCGACGTGGCTGCGCGCCATCGGGATCACTTCGACCGGCAACGGAAAGCGGCCCAGCACCGGAACCTGTTTGCCTGCGTCGATGATGCACACGAACCGCGTGCTGGCGGCGGCGATGATCTTTTCGCGCGTCAATGCCGCGCCGCCGCCCTTGATCAGGCGTCGGTGCGGGTCGCATTCATCGGCGCCATCGACATACAACGGCAGTGGGCCGACGGCGTTGAGATCGAACACCGCGATGCCCAGTTGCGTGAGCAACGCGGTGCTTTGCTCGGAACTCGACACCGCGCCTTCGATGCGATCGCGCATCCGGCCGAGGCCGCGGATGAAGTGGGCAACGGTCGATCCGGTTCCGACGCCGATGATGCTGCCTTCCTCGACGAACGCCAGCGCCTGTTCGGCGGCCTGGCGCTTCTGGGTGTCTGCATCGGTAGTCATGGGCTGTCGTGCTCCAGCGATAGGATGTGGTGGTATTGCGCCGGCGTCACCGGCATGACCGAAAGCCGGTTGCCGCGTCGGATCAGGGCCAGATCGCCCAGTTGTTCGGCCGCGTTGCGGATCGCATCGAGCGTGATCACGTGCTTGCAGCGGCGCACGAAGCGGATATCGACCAGCAGCCAGCGTGGATTCGCTGGCGTCGATTTCGGGTCGTAATAGGCGCTGTCCGGGTCGAACTGGGTCGGGTCGGGGTATGCGGCACTCGCCACTTCGGCGATGCCCGCAACGCCGGGTCGGGCGCAGTTGGAGTGGTAAAAAAGCACCTTGTCGCCCACCTGCATACCGTCGCGCATGTAGTTGCGTGCCTGGTAATTGCGTACGCCGCTCCACGGTTCGCGGGCAACCCTGGCCAGCGCATCGATCGAAAATTCCTCGGGCTCGGATTTCATCAGCCACATGGTGTACGCACCGCTCCGTGTTGTTGCGCGCCGGCAATCAGCGCAGCCGGTTGAAGCCGCGCTCGGTGACCACGGCATCCAGTG
This sequence comes from Gammaproteobacteria bacterium HGW-Gammaproteobacteria-4, assembly GCA_002839995.1. Taxonomy (GTDB): domain Bacteria; phylum Pseudomonadota; class Gammaproteobacteria; order Xanthomonadales; family Xanthomonadaceae. Next base: position 10,032 of record PGZC01000006.1, read on the forward strand.
GTACATCCCAGGTTTGCGCGGCGATAGCATCGACTTGCTGAAAGGCATAGCCGACACCGATCAGCAGCGGCGTTGACTGACCATGCAGGCGGAATGCGAAGCTGCGATCGTACCAGCCGCCGCCCATGCCCAGCCGGTTGCCATGCAAATCGAAAGCGATCAGCGGCAGCAGCACCACGTCCAGTTGGTTCGGCTCCAGACAATCGGCGAGCGCGATGTCGGGTTCGGGAATGCCATAACGGTTGGGCAGCAACTCCACCGATGCCGACCACGGAGCGAAGCGCAGCAGACCTTCGGGCGCGAGGCGGGGCAGGAGATAGCACGCCGGTGCGCGAATGCGCGTGGCGACGGCGTTCAGCGGCAATTCGCCGCCGACCGCCCAGTAGCCGGCGATCTGGCGCGCGCCATCCAACACCCCGCTGTCGAACAGGCGTGTGGCGACGGCCTGCGCGCTGCGTACCCGTTCGGTCGCCGAAAGGGCGGCGCGGCGCGTCTTCATTGCGGCTCTCAGGGATTGCTGCGGGTGCACTGAGAAAACATCCTCCGCCATGCCGGTGCGTGCGAACGACCTTGATCCAGAGGATCAGGTGGGGACGCGTCCAGACCATCAGGCTTTCCGCAACGGGGCGGACATGCACACAGGGCTGGGGTGACGCCCCCGGGGTCGCTTGTTAAGGGTCAAGGCAAATGTTAGCGCACGCTGCCAAACACGGCAGAGGATGCATGTGCAGTATAGCCTTTGCCGATGGTCTTTATGTGCCGCGACCGGGGGCGCCATCGTCGCGGCGAACGCTTCGCGGGGTTTCCTCAGGCCAGATGACTGGCCGCCAGCACATCATCCAGCCGCTGCGTCAGCCGGGATATGGCGGTTTCCAGCGCATTGTCGCGCGCGGCGTGGGTCCTGCTCACCTGCTGGAACTCGTGCGCGATATCCAGCGCGGCAAGAATGGCGATGCGGTCGATCGATGCCATGCGGTTGCCATTGCGCACCTCGCGCATCTTTTCATCGAGCAGACGTGCGGCCGCAAGCAGGCTGTCGCTTTCGCCGTCGGCGCAGCCCACGGTGTATTCGCGGTCGAGTATGTGCAGGCTGACGGCCTCGCTCACGGGTTTTGCTCCAGCGATTTGAGGCGTTGAATCATGGCGTCCACACGCGCGCGCGCCTGCTCGCTCTTGGACAGCAGGGCTGCCCGCTCGCCGATCAGATGTTCCTGGCTTGCGCGCAGACTGCGATTTTCCTCGCTTAGACGACGGCACAGATCGAGCACCTGCTCCAGGCGGGAGGTGAGGATTTCGATCGAGGTGGGCGTGGCGGCGTTCATGCGGTTGCCAACAATAGGCCGCGACGGCAGCGGTGGTCAATACGGCGAAACGCGCACGAATGGATCATTGCACGGATACCGGTTGCCAACTGCGCATGAACGCGAGGCAATGATGGGCATCCAGTGGCGGCGACAACCAGTATCCCTGGATTGCATCGCAGCCATGGTCGCGCAGGTAATCCATCTGCTCCTGGGTTTCCACGCCTTCGGCGACCACCTTCAGACCAAGCGAATGGGCCATGGTGATGACCGTCGCGGTAATCGCTGCATCGTCCGGGTCGCGGCTGAGGTCGCCGACAAACTCCTTGTCGATCTTCAGGGTGTCGATCGGCAGGCGCTTGAGATACACCAGCGAGGAATAGCCGGTGCCGAAGTCGTCGATGGCGATGGTGGCACCGATGTGGCGCAGCGTGTTGAGCGCATGGTTGGTCTGCTCGGCCTTGGCCATCACCATGCTTTCGGTGATTTCCAGCTCGACGCGGTTGGCGGGCACTTGCAACTCGTCGGTCATCTGCACCAGCAGTTCGGGCAGGTTGGCGCGCAGCAACTGCAGTACCGAAACGTTGATCGCCATGGTGATGTCGGTCAAACCGCTATGGCGCCAGCGTTTGAGCGTGACCAGCGATTCGCGCAGCACCCATTCGCCAATGGGCACGATCAACGCGGTTTCCTCGGCAATCGGAATGAACACGGCCGGCGGGATCTCGCCGAGGTCGGCACTGTGCCAGCGCAACAGCGCCTCGACACCGGTGATGTTGCCGGTGGCCAGATCGAGCTTGGGCTGAAACAGCAGGCGGAACTCGCCGCGATCGAGCGCCTTGCGCAATGCGCCTGCCATCAGCGCGCGCTCGCGGGCGACCGCATCCATGGCCTCGGTATAGAGCTGAAACGTGTTGCGGCCGCTGGCTTTGGCCTGGTACATCGCGGTGTCGGCGCACTTGAGCAGATCGGTCGGTACCAGGCCGTGATCGGGATACAGGCTGATGCCGATCGACGGCGAAATGATCACGTCGCGTTGATCGTCGATGTCGAGCGAGGCGGTAAAGCTGTCGATGATGAGCTGCGCCTTGCGCTCCACGGCTGCGATGTCGTGGATGTTTTCGAGCACCAGCGTGAACTCGTCGCCGCTCAGGCGCGCCACGGTATCGTCGCTACCCACCGCGGCCAGCAACCGTGCCGCCACCGCCTTCAGAATGCGATCGCCGGCGGAGTGGCCAAGCGAGTCGTTGATGTCCTTGAACCGATCCAGATCGAGAAACAGGATCGCCACACGGCTATCCTGCCGGCGTGCACGGACGATGGCATGGGCCAGCCGCTCCGAGAGCAGCGCGCGATTGGCCAGACCGGTGAGATTGTCGTAGTTGGCGAGGTAGCGCAGCTCCTGCTCGAAGCGTTTGGTGTCGGTGATGTCGGTGAGCACGGCCACGAAATGGCTGCGTTCGTGCTCGCCATCGACGACCTCGGAGATTTCGATCTGGCCGAGGAATTCCTCGCCATCCTTGCGTCGCTGCCACATTTCGCCGGCCCAGCGGCCATGATCGACAAGCTGCTCGTGGATGTTCTGGTAGAACACCGGTTGATGCTGGACGCTGTCGAGCAGCGCACTGGAGCGACCGATGACCTCGTCTTCGAGATAACCGGTGATCCGCGAGAACGCCGGGTTTACCGAGACGAAGTTGAAGTCGAGGTCGATCACCGCTACTGCCTCGCCCATCGAACGCAGCACTTCGCTGGCGATGCGGCGTTCGCGCGCGACACGGCGGTCGTTGGAAATATCGCGCGCGGTGCCGGCAATTCGCGTTGGCTTTCCTTCGCTGTCGCGCGCGACGATTTTGCCGCGCGAGCGCACCCAGACCCAGGTGCCGTTGCTGTGGCGGACGCGATGCTCGGTTTCGTAAAACTCCGACCGCCCGTCCAGGTGCGCCGTGACGGCGGCCTCGACGCGAGCGATATCATCAGGATGCACCTGCCGGTCGCGCCACACGTCGATCGGCACGCTGTCGTGAACATCGGTGGTACCAAGCAATCGGTCGGCACCGATGCGGTAGAGTTCATTGCGGACGATATCCCAATCCCAGAACTCGTCGCCGGAACCCCACAGCGCCAGGCTAAGGCGTTCCTCACGCTCGATTAACTCGCTGCTGTACTCGCTGCGCTGTTCGCGCAGCGCGCGGTGGGCGCTCCAGCGCAGCAACGCCAGTGCGGATACGAGCAGCGCCAGCAGCACCAGCAGCCATTCCAGACTGATCGCGAAGGTGTTGTCGCCGACGCCAGCGGTCGCAGGTAGCGGCGCTGCCAGCAAAACCCAGCACGCCGCACGACGCCAGCACTCCACTGCCACGCCGGCTGATGCAGGCGCGGGGATATACGGACGCTGGGACGTGCGCGTGTTCAACGGTTCAAGCGTTCATGTTCAGGGGCCATGCGCGAATCCATCGCTGTGAGTGTAATTGCGCCACCCCCAATCGCCAAGCGTTGCGTGTGCCCTGTTAATATTTGTCCCAAAGCCGCCGGATCGATAATCATGACCGACACCCCTCTGCCCAGTTATGCCGCGGCGCTGTCCGAAATCGAGCGCAGCCGGATGGCAGTCGATGCGTCCGAATTGCACGGCTCGCTGAGCGGCTTCCTGTGTGCGGGCGGCGAGGCAGACCCCGCTGGCTGGTTGCATCGGTTGGCGCTTGAAGGCGCCGCCGGCGACGTGTTGCAACAACTTTACCGGGCGACTACCGAGCAATTGCAATCGCCGAACTTCGGCTTCGAGTTGTTCTTGCCGGCCGATGAACTGGAATTGGAGCAACGCGCCGACGCGCTGGTTGCATGGTGTCGCGGGTTTCTTGGTGGATTTGGCCTGGTCGCCGGCAGCAGTAACGCGTTGACCGACGAATCGGCCGAGGCGTTGGACGATCTGGGTCGCATCGCGTCCAGTGCCTTCAGTTACGACGATCCCGACGCCGATGAAGCGGCGCTCGCCGAAGTGATCGAATTCGTGCGGGTAGCGGCGCTGTTGCTGCACGGCGATTGCGTGCTGCGCCGACAAACCCGCCGCGAATTGCATTGAGCCGCACGTCCATGGACACACATGCACCGCGGCGAGCAGCCAAAAGCAGCAAGACCATCGGCATTGCGGCACCCGAGTACGCCCGCCGTCGCCGGCAATTGATGCGTATGGCCGGCGAGGATGCCATCGCGATCCTGCCGGCGGCGCCGTTGCGCGTGCGCAGCAATGACACCCATTACCCCTATCGCCAGGACAGCGATTTCTGGTACCTGAGCGGTTTCCCGGAACCGGAGGCGGTACTGGTGCTGGTGCCCGGACGGGCGCACGGCGAGGTGCTGCTGTTCTGCCGCGAGCGTGATCCAGAGCGCGAATCGTGGGACGGCGCGCGCGCCGGCCCGGAAGGTGCGGTGGATCGTTACGGTTGCGACGACGCCTGGCCGATTGCGGATATGGACGAGATCCTGCCGGGTCTGCTCGAAGGCCGTAGCCGCGTGTACTATCATTTCGGCCGCGATGTCGAGTTCGACATCAAGCTGATGGGCTGGGTCAATCGCGTGCGCGCACAGGTACGCCACGGCGCCCAGCCGCCGCACGAGTTCCTCGAACTGGGCCATCTGCTGCATGAATTGCGCCTGTTCAAGAGTGCCGCGGAATTGCGTCTGATGCGACACGCGGCGGCGATCAGCGCCGAAGCGCATGCCGCGGCCATGGCAGCGGCACGACCAGGGGTGCACGAGTACGCGGTCGAAGCCGCCCTGCTGCATGCGTTCCGGCGCAATGATGCTTACGCGGCGTATCACCCCATCGTCGGCGGCGGCGCACGTGCCTGCGTACTGCATTACATCGACAATAACCGGATGCTGGCCGACGGCGAGTTGCTGCTGATCGACGCCGGTGCCGAATACCAGAACTACGCCAGTGACGTGACCCGCACCTTTCCGGTCAACGGCCGCTATTCCGTTGAACAGCGACAGCTCTACGAGGTGGTGCTGGCGGCGCAGCAGGCGGCACTGGCGTGTGCCCGGCCCGGCAGCAACTGGATCGCCGGCCATGATGCCGCCGTGGCGGTGATCACCGATGGCTTGCTGCGCCTGGGGCTGCTCAAGGGCAGCCTGAAAAAAGCCTTGGCCAGCGAGAGCTACAAACGCTACTACATGCACAAGACCGGTCACTGGCTCGGCCTGGACGTGCACGACGTCGGCGATTACCGGCTGGCCGGTGCCTATCGAGAGCTCGAAGCGGGCATGGTGTTCACCATCGAGCCCGGCATTTATATTGCGCCGGGCAGCAAGGTGGCGGAGCGCTGGCAGGGCATCGGCATCCGCATCGAAGATAACGTTGCAATCACTGATGGTGGCCACGAAGTGTTGACCGCGGCGATCCCCAGCGCGCCCGATGACGTGGAGGAGGCGTTGGCGCCGTGTGGCAAGTGAAGTGCTCACGGCGGCACCGCGCGTAGCCAACGCAGGTCGGATCGAACGCCACCGGCATGGATCCGACATGGTCATGTCACCCTCGTTTCCACGAAGACTCTCGATAAAAATCTGGCGTGAACCCGATCCAACACTACCAACGCCAGCTTGCGAACGCGCTCAGCCGCGATCAACGTCGATTGCGGCAGTTGCTGGCGCGGCTGCGGCGTGCGCCGGCCGACGCGGCGGCTACCGCTGCCCTGGAACAGGCGTTGGCGGCGTCGATAGCCACCCGCGCGGCGCGCGCGGCCGCATTGCCGACACCGAAGCTCGACGACAGCCTGCCGATTGCGCAGCATGCCGAGCGCATCGTCGACTGCATTCGCCGCCATCCGGTGGTGGTGATCGCCGGTGAAACCGGTTCGGGCAAGACCACGCAGTTGCCGCAGTTGTGCCTGGCCGCCGGACGCGGCGCAGCCGGCATCATCGGCTGCACCCAGCCGCGCCGGATCGCGGCACGCTCGGTCGCCAACCGGGTCGCATCGGAACTTGGCGTGAATCTCGGTTCGGCGGTGGGCTATCAGGTGCGCTTCACCGAGCGGACCGCCGAGAACACCTGCATCAAGTTCATGACCGACGGCATCCTGCTGGCCGAGATCCAGTCCGATCGCATGCTGTCGAACTACGACACCATCATTCTCGATGAAGCGCACGAGCGCAGCCTGAATATCGATTTCCTGCTCGGCTACCTGAAAACGCTGCTCGTGCGGCGCCGCGATCTGAAGCTGGTGGTGACCTCCGCAACCATCGATACCGAGCGCTTCTCGCGCTTTTTCGACGACGCGCCGGTGATCGCGGTCGAAGGCCGCACGTTCCCGGTCGAGGTGCGCTACCGGCCGCCGCAGGGCGAGTCCGGCGACGGCGAAGATGGCGGTCGTGAACCGGTGCGCGACACCGTGGACGCCATCGTTGCGGCGGTGGACGAACTCACTCGTGAAGACCCGTTCGGCGACGTGCTGGTGTTCCTCGCCGGCGAGCGCGAGATTCGCGACACGCACCTGGCGCTGGAGCGGCGCAAACACCGTGCAACCAGCGTGCTGGCGCTATATGCGCGGCTTTCGACCCGCGAGCAGGATCGCGTGTTCAACCCCGAGCCCGGGCGACGCATCGTGCTCGCCACCAATGTTGCGGAAACCTCGCTGACGGTGCCGCGCATCCGCTACGTGATCGATCCGGGTTTCGCGCGGGTGAAGCGCTACAGCCCGCGCCAGAAACTCGATCGCCTGCACATCGAGCCGATCGCGCGCGCCAGTGCCGATCAGCGCAAGGGACGTTGCGGCCGCGTCGCGGCGGGTGTGTGCATCCGCCTGTACGCGGAGAGCGATTACCTGTCGCGGTCGCTGTATACCGATCCGGAAATCCGCCGTTCGAGTCTCGCCGGCGTGATCTTGCGCATGCTCGATCTGGGCCTGGGCAACATCGAGGACTTTCCGTTTCTGGAGCCGCCCGATGGCCGCGCGATTGCCGATGGCTGGCAGCAGTTGCAGGAACTGGGCGCGGTCGATCACGAGCGCAAGCTCAGCGCGACCGGCCGCAAGATGGCGCGACTCCCGGTCGATGTGAAACTGGCGCGGATGCTGGCGGCGGCCTGCGAGCATGGCTGCCTGCGCGAGACCACGGTGATCGCCGCGTTCCTGGGCATTGCCGATCCGCGCGAGCGCCCGGCGCAGGCGCGGCAGGCGGCCGATACCGCGCACGCGCAATTCAACGACGGCAAGTCCGAGTTCACCAGCATCTACGCGCTGTGGCTGGCGTATCGCGAGGCGCACGAAGCGCTGACCCAGTCGGCATTGCGCAACTGGTGCGAAAAGCATTTCCTTTCATTCCTGCGCATGCGCGAATGGCGCGAGCTGCATCGGCAACTGCTGTTGATGTGCGAGCAATTGGGCTGGTCGCTGAACGCGGAGGCCGCAGGTTACGCCGATATTCACCGCGCCCTGATTACCGGCTTGCCGACCCAGATCGGGCATCGCCTGGACAAGGGGCAGTACGAAGGCCCGCGCGGGCGGCGTTACAGCCTGTTCCCCGGCTCGCCGCTGAGCAAGGCACCGCCGCCTTGGGTGTTGTCGGCGGTGTTGCTCGACACGCAACGGGTGTGGGGGTTGGTCAATGCCCGCATCGAGCCCGATTGGGTGATCGCGCAGGTTCCGCATCTGCTCGCGCGCAAGCATTTCGACCCGCACTGGTCGCGGGCGCAGGGCCGGGTGCTGGCGTCGGAACAGATCAGCCTGTTCGGACTGGTGCTGGCGCCGAAGCGGCCGGTGCATTACGGCTCGATCGCGCCGCTCGAAGCGTTCGATCTGTTCGTGCGCCAGGGTCTGGTGACCGGCGAAATCAATACCCGTGCCGGGTTTCTGGCGCGCAATCTGGCCATGCTCGAACAGGCGCGCGATGAAGAAGCCAAGTTGCGTCGCGCCGGACTGGTGGCCGACGAGGACTGGCAGGCGCGCTGGTATCTGGACCGGATTCCGGCGGACATCTGCACGGCGGTGGGTCTGGATGCCTGGTATCGAAAACTTCCCCCGGCACAACGGAAAAACCTTGAATGGCCACTGAGCGAATTGTTGCCCGGCGAGGGCAGCGAGGCCGACCGCTTTCCCAGGTTCCTGCGTCTGGGCGATACGCGGCTGGCGCTCAGCTACCGTTTCGAGCCGGGCGCAGCCGATGACGGGGTGACCCTGGAGCTGCCGTTGCATCTGCTCGGCGCGCTCGATGGCGCACGTCTGGACTGGCTGGTTCCCGGTCTGGTCGAAGACAAGGCCAGCGCCCTGATCCGCAGCCTGCCCAAGGCCCTGCGCCGCAACTACGTGCCGGCGCCGGATTTTGCCCGCGCGTTCGCGCAGGCCTGGCCGCAGCCGTCGGCCGACAGCCTGGGCGGCGAGTTGGCGCGTTTTCTCGGCCGCGTCACCGGCGCGCCGCTGGCGGCGACCGACTTCGATCGCGCTGCGTTGCCGATCCACCTGCAGATGAATTTGCGCGTGCGCGACAGCAGCAACACGGTGCTGGCCGAGGGCCGCGATCTGGACGCGTTGCGCGCCGATCTGGGCGAGCGCGCCGAGCGCGCGTTCGCACGCCATGCCGGCGAGGGCGTGCGGCAGCACGGGCTGCGTACCTTTCCCGCGGACGGGGTGCCCGAGACGATTTCCGGCGAGGCCGGATTGCCGGCGTATCCGGCGTTATGCGTGCGCGGCGATGAGGTGCAACTGGAGGTGTTCGCCGACGCCGAACGCGCGCGCGCGGAACACCGACGCGGCGTCCGCGCCCTGCTGCGTATCGCGCTCGCCGAGCGCCTGAAACAATTGCCACGGCAATTGCCGGTGTCGGCAAAGCTGGGCCTGGTTTACTCGGCGATTGAAAGTGCCGAGCGCCTGCGCGGCGACCTGATCGAGGCGGCGTTTGCGGCATTGACCGCCGACGCCGTGAACGCCATCCGCACCGCCGAAACATTTGCCGCGTGCGCCGAGCGCATCGGCCGCGAACTGTTGGCCACGGCAGTCGAGCGGCTGCAACTGGCGGAGACGATTCTGGCCGCCTATGTCGGCCTCAAATCCCTGCTCGAACCGCCGTTGATGGGCTGGGCCAGCGCCAGCTATGCCGACATGCATGCGCAGTTGGCGGCCTTGGTGTACCCCAGTTTTTTGCGCGAAACCCCTGAAGCGGTATTGCCGGAGCTGCCGCGTTACCTGCGCGCCATCGCCCAGCGCGCCGAGCGCGTGCGGCTGGATCCACAGCGCGATCAGGCGAGATTGCTGGAGTTGACCCCGTTTCTCGACGCCTTCGACGCCGCCCGGGAGGCCGGCGTGGGCGATGAGCCGCGTTGGCAGGCGCTGCGCTGGAACATCGAAGAGCTGCGGGTGTCGCTGTTCGCGCAATCGCTGGGCACGCGGCAGCCGATTTCGGTCAAGCGCCTTGCCCGCGAGCTGGAGCATCTCAAGGCGGCATTACCCTCGATTCGCAGGATGGGTAGAGCGTAGGTCGGCGAAACCCATCCTATGGACTCGGGACTCGGGAAAAGCGAATGGTCCGCAAAGGACGCAAAGTTCGCAAAGGAAAGCCCACATGTTGATTCTTTTTTTTGCGCCCTTCGCGTTCTTTGCGGACTATCCGCTCTTGCTCTTGTTGGGAACAGGAGCTTCGTGATTGACGGGTTTTATAGCTGATTGCGCCTCAGGGCAACACCGACTGCTGCGAAAATTCGATGCCGCGTTCGGTGATGTCCATGCGCACCCGCGTGCGCTTGAACATGCTCGGATAAATTCGTGCAATGGCCAGGTCCTGCTCGGCCTTGGCGCGGGCTTCGGGGCTGGCGTCTGCTGCCAATTGGCGCAGGTTCCACTGCGCGATATCCACATACAGCGCGCTGTTCATGCCGATCACCAGCAACGGCTGCTGCGCATCGTCGCTGCGCAGCAGTTGCGGCATCGCGTTCTCCTCGCCCGCGCCGATGCTCACTGCCAGCGCGTTGTCGCTCATTGCGGCAAACATCGGCGCCTGCAAACCCAGTTCGGGCATCGCCGGCAACGGCACCGGTTGACTGTCGGCCTTCAATTGCACCGCGCCCAGGGCCGGCGCCATGCTGCGCGCGATGCCAAGCAGCGATGCCGGGTTGTCGCCGGCGACGACCAGCGCGCCGGCAACGTCGGGCATGGCCGCGCCATTGGGCCATTGCAAGCGGTTGATGACGGCGAACACGCTGCGCACCATCGCTGCCGAGCCGAGCAGCGCCGGGTTGGTGGAAAGCGTTTTCAGGTTCTTGGCCGCGTCGTTGAGCGATGTCAGTTCGGGACATTGCCACGGTGTCTGTTCGGTGGCCTTGACCAGTGCGCCGATCACGGCGGGAACCTGTTGCAGCGCGATGCTCACGCCCAGATCGAGCACGCTGTCTTCGTTGACCGCGTCCAATCCGGGCATCGGAGCACGCAGCCGCATCAGGTTGCTCGCGATATCGGCGCGCAATTGCAACACGCTGAGCGCTTCCACTTGGCGATCGCCGACCTGCGTGTACCCGACAACCAGGCGCGGCATCGCGTCGGCAATTTGCCCGAACTCGCTGCTGCACTGCGCGCCCGGCTGCGACTGCGGCATGCCGAGTGCAACCTGCAGCGCGCTATCGGGTGCGCTGAGCGGCGCGGTGGTGGCATGCAACAGCGCGGTGCTGTCGATGTAGCCGGCAATCCCCGAATGCAGGCCATAGTCCGCGATGACCGTATCCAGCGTGCCCGCCGCTTGCAGCGAGCGATCCGGCAAATCCAGGCCGAGCACGGCGCGCGTCGCTGCATCCGGTGCCGGATCCGATGCGAGGCTGAGTACGAGGGTGGAATCGATCACCGCCATCACCAGGCGCAACGGCGATTGGCCCAGCGGCAGATACCAATATTCATGCTCGCCGATTTTCGCTTGCGCCAGGCGTTGCCCGGCATGTTGCTCGATGCGTGCCACGCTCTGGGCAAATGCCTGCGGTTGATCCAGCTCCATGCGCAATACCGGGGTCAGGCCCACGCCATAAAGCACGTTGCGGCCGCCCAGTCGCACGCCGAGCACGGCATGGATCTGCTCCAGATCCTTGCCGGCAAATTCGCTTTCGAACGCAGCGATCAGCTTGCCGAGCTCGCCATTTCCGCTGTCGCCGGCAAGCAAGGCGGCTTTCACCGGCTCGACCAGCATCGCCAACACGTCGCTGCTCAAGCCGTACTGGCGCAACATCGCGCGTGCCTGATCGGCGGACAGTGCCTTGTTGGCAGCGAACACATACGGCGTATCGGCCGGTACGTAAGCGAGTGGGTTGCCGGTCTCTTCGCGGCGTCCTTGGTACCACCACACGGCGGATGCCACGGCGATTAACAGCATTACAGCAGCAACGGACTTGCGCATACCGGCGATCCTGTGAAGACTACGACAAAGGGGTCAACTTACCCGCGCAGGCGCGGCATGCCATGTGCGTCGCGTTCCTCAGGTACCGCCTCGTCCTGAATCTGCTGGCGCAGGCTGCGGCCAGTGAGCGCGACGGCGCGCTTGCCGCCGCGTACGGCCAGCGCATTGGCGAACGCCTGACGTGCACGCTTGTCGTCGTTCTGGCTGGCAAAGCACTGGCCCAACACTTCCCAGGCCTCACCGCCGGCACCCTGCGCGATGGCGCGATGGGCGTATTCTTCGGCGTCGGTCCAGCGTGCTTCGCTGCGGCAGATGCGACTCAACGCCAACAACAGTTCCGGGCTGGACGAATGCGCCGTCAGCCAGGCCTCCGCATCGGCCAGCCGCGAGCCGCTGCGCGGCTTCGGCAACTCGCCATACAGCGAAGCCAGGGAGTCGGACCAATTGCGTTTGAGCGCATGTTCGATCGCCTGCGCCGCCTGTTCTTCCATGCCCAGGTCCATTGCCCGTCGGGCATAACCGGCAACCACATCGGCGTCTTCGCGCAGCGCGCCGGAGACCCGGCGCCACAGTCCATCCAGTGCGCCGGCATCCGCGCACTGACGCAGAGCAAGCACATGCAACTCACGGTCGAATACGTCAGCGGCGACATCGGATAGCACCCGGCTGCGACGAATGGCGGCCATCAGCGGCAACGCTTCAGCGGCACGGCCGGCGCCGGCGAGCGCTCGTGCGCGAACTTCATGGCTGGCTGGCGGCAGCGGCCGCTCGCTGATCCGGTCGAGCTGCACCAACGCCGCAGCGGGCTGCTTTGCGGCGAGCGCCAGGCGCGCGCGCTCCAGCGCCACGGCACCGCGATCGGGCTGCGCCGCGGCCAGATCGAGCAGGTGTTCGGCGTCTGCCTCGTCGCCGCGCGCGCGCGCGGCGCGGGCGGCGGCAAGCAACGCCGGCAAGCGCACCCGTGATTCATCGGCGGCCTTTTCCAAGAGCTTCTGCGCGCGCAACCAGCGCCCCTCGTGCAACGCAACCAGGCCATCGCTCAGACGTGCGCGCGCGCGCCGCCGCCGGTAACGGATCCAGACCCGAAACGGGATGCGGATGATCGACAGCAGCAGCCAGACGGCAAGGGTGGCAAGGATGAGAAACAGGGCGGCGACCGGTACCGAGGTGCTGATGTCGTAGCCGCGAAAGCGCACGATCACCAGGCCCGGATCGCTGGATATAACCTGCCACAGCAGCGCGCCGGCCAGCATCGACAGCAACAACCAGAGCAAGGTCCGTAACAGCTTCATGACCGGCTCCCGCTGACGATGGTGTTGTCGCGCAACACGCGCAATTGCTCCAGGGTGCTGCCGAGCACCGGCAAATCCAGGCTCAGCGGCTGGCTGCGCAGCGCCTCCAGCTGTGCCAGATGCGCCTGTCGTGCATCGGATGCGGGGTACAGACGTTGCAGGGCATCGACGATACGCGCAAGCGCACTGCGAAAGCCGGCTTCGTCACGGCGCTCGAGCGCGGCCCGCGCCAGCGCCAATTCCAGATTCAGCGCGGTTCGCGCCAGGCCGCGCTCATCGGCGGCCAGCAATTGCTGCGGATCGGTGCGCCGCACCTGAACCAGATGGCCGAGCAACTCGCGCCAGCGCGGCTGCGGCGCATCCGTTGCATCGGCTTTGGGTGCGGCGCCGAGGTCGTCGAGCGCCGCTTCCAGCGTGTCCAACGTCGCCGTGGCGCGTGTGCGCGGGTCTTCCGGCGCTGCACGCAGGGCGGCGAGCTCCTGGGCAAGGGTTTGCCGCAAGCTGACGAACCGCGGATTGGCGACGCCGGCAAAAATTGCTTCGGCCAGCACATAGGCACGCTCCGCGGCGGCGCGGTCGTTGGCCAGGTCGAGCCGTTCGATCGCCATGACCAGCAACAACTCGGCTTCATCCAGGCGCAATGTCTGCGCGCTGCCGATTTCCGGGTCGGCGAGCCGATTGACGGCGTCCTCGAGCAGGGCGGCGCGCTCGCCGATGCCGAGCAGGTCATCGCGGATGATGCGCTGCGCCGCCGCGTTGGCGACGATGCGTTCGCCGATCTGGCGCAGCTCGTTGCTCTGGGCTTGCACCTGCGATTCGAGCAGCGCGATGCGCTGCGCGGTATCGTCTACCGGCGCCGGCGCAAACCATTGTCCGATGGCGTCATGCCAGCGCCACCAGGCCAGTGCCAGCACTGCCAGCAGCAGCAAAAGCGACAGGGCAAAACCGATCAGACGGCTTCGATTGCGGGGGGCGGGTGCTTCACTCACGGCGATGGCGTTCTAAGCAAGATGGTGCCCATGCTACCGGAACCGTGATTCGGCGTGAAATTCGGCCAGTGCATCGAGCATGGCCAATGGCCTCGCGCTGGCGGCATGAACGACGCGCTCGAACCCGGCCAGGCGCAGGTGTTTCTCCAGCCGTGCGCTGGCGGCCACGATCAGCGCACGGTCCAGGATGGCACGCGCGCTGGCCGGGCACTGTTGGAGCAGGGCATCAAGCGCCTCGCCACTGCTCACCATGAGCGCCAGTGGCGTTGTGATGTGCGCCAGTTTTGCCCAGACATCGTTGCCGATCGTGCGCAGTACCCGTTGGTAGACTTCGGCGACATGCAGTTGCCGCGCACGTTGGGCCAACACCGCGGCCAGGATGCCGCGACCGCCCGGTGCGGTGATCAGGCCGACGCTGAGCGTGGCGATTTGCTGCAACTGCGGCAGCGACAGCAGGCCCTCGCTGTCCATGCGTTCGAGCGGATGCGCGGCGTCGATACCCAGACTGGCCAGGGCCGTTGCCGTGCCGGCACCGACTGCCAGCACCACCCGTGCATTACCCGGTGCCAATGCGCGTTGCGCGTCGGCGAAGTGCACCGCCGCCGGGCTGCTGAACACGACCCGGTCGGCGTTCAGGGCGCGCTCCAGTGCCTCGCCCGCGGGCAGGGCTCGCAACGCCAGCGGCGATAGCGCGAGCAGCCTGGCGCCGCGTCGCATCGCCGCCCGGCGCAGCGGCGCATGCTCGCCACTCGGGCGCAGCGAGAGGATCGTCCAACCCGGTAGATCGGGTGGCAGCGGGTTGCCGGGCGTCGATTTGGACATGCCTGTTAATGTCGCACAACTCCGACCGCGTCGTCGTGCAGTCCGCCCGGCACACGCGTGGCGATGGGTTTGAGCGTGCGGCTGATGCGCGTATCCGTCTGATAGGTCGCCCACAGGGTGGGCTCCTACAAACAAGCGTCAACGCGTCCTTGTAGGAGCCCACCCTGTGGGCGACCGAGCGCAGCGAAGGCGTAGGCCGCGCAGCGGCCGCTGCTGCGAAGCAGCCGACCGAGCGCAGCGAAGGCGTAGGCCGCGCAGCGGCCGCTGTTGCGAAGCAGCCGACCGAGCGCAGCGAAGGCGTAGGCCGCGCAGCGGCCGCTGCTGCGAAGCGACCGACCGGTATGAGGCATCGGGCTAGTCGTGGGCCGGTGTCGTGTCGCATAATCGGATTCCGCATCCGACTGGCCGCGAGACCCGCCTTGAACATCCCCCGCGTTACCACCGTCCGGCAGATCACTGTGCCGATTGCGGGCGGGCGAGCGCATGATCGGGTGTACGCGTCGATCGGGCCGAATCGATGACCGAGGTGGCGGCTATGGGCGCGTGGCAGCCACTGGATTGGTTGCTGCTGCTGATCGTGCTGTGGCTGCTGCTCGGGGTGGCGGGTCTGCTCGCCCTGCGCCGCTTCGACTTCGTGGCGCGCGTGCTGTTCCCCCTCGGTGGGCTGGTCGCACTCGCGGTTGCGCTGGTCGCGGCGAGCGCGATCACCGCGGCGCCGCAATCGGTGGTGCTGGCGATCGGCTTGCCGAGTCTGCCGTTTCACTTCCGGCTCGATGCGCTGGCGGCATTCTTCCTGATGGTGATCGGCGCTACCACGGCCGGCGTGTCGGTGTTCGCCGCCGGCTATTTCCGGCAGGGCGAAGGCACGCCGCCGGGATTGCTGTGCCTGGAATACCACCTGTTCGTGGCCAGCATGGCACTGGTGGTGCTGGCCGACGACGCCTACGCGTTCATGGTGATGTGGGAAACCATGGCGCTGTCGTCGTTCTTTCTGGTCACCGCCAACCACCGCATTCCGGAAATCCGCCGTGCCGGCTACCTGTACCTGTTGATTGCGCACGTCGGTGCGATCGGGATCCTGTTGTGTTTCGGAGTGCTGCAGGCCAACACCGGCGATTACACGTTCGCCAACATGCGGGCGCAGGAACTGGCGTCGATCCCGGCCTCGCTGGCGTTGCTGCTGGCACTGTTCGGATTCGGCGCCAAGGCCGGTATCGTGCCGCTGCACGTGTGGTTGCCCGAAGCGCATCCGGCGGCGCCATCGCCGGTATCGGCGCTGATGAGCGCGGTGATGCTCAAGACCGCGGTATACGGTTTCCTGCGCGTGTCGCTGGACTTGCTGCACGCGCCGATCTGGTGGTGGGGCGTGCTGTTGTTGGCGGTGGGCATGGTGACAGCGCTGTTTGGCGTGGTATTCGCGGCGGTGCAAACCGACATGAAGCGCCTGCTCGCCTATTCGTCGATCGAGAACATCGGCCTCCTGTTCACCGGCATCGGCCTCACCTTGCTGTTTTCCGCCTATGACATGCAGCCGATGGCGGCGCTGGCGCTGACCGCCGTGCTTTATCACGTGGCCAGCCACGCGCTGTTCAAAAGCCTGTTGTTCGTCGGCACCGGCTCGGTGCTGCATGCAACGTCCGAACGCAGCCTGGGCAAGCTCGGCGGCCTGATCCGGTTCATGCCGTGGGTCGGTTGGCTGACCCTGCTGGCGGTGCTGGCCAGCGCCGGATTGCCGCCGTTTGGCGGCTTCGTGTCGGAATGGCTGTTGCTGCAGGGCTTCGTGTTCGCACCGGGACTGCCCGGCGCCTTCCTGAGCATGTTGGTGCCGGCGCTGGCGGCGCTGGTGGCGCTGGTCGCAGCGTTGTCGGGCTACACCATGGTCAAGTTCTTCGGCGTGATTTTTCTGGGCCAACCGCGCGAGGAAAAGCTGCACCAAGCCACCGACGCCGGCATCTGGGAACGCGCCGGCATGATCTGGCTGGCGCTGGGCTGCATCGGCCTTGGCTTGTTGCCCAGTCAGTTCATCGCGCTGATCGATCCGGTGACGACGCAACTGGTAGCCGCCGGTATCGGCGAGTCGGTGGCGGAGCGTGGCTGGTTGCTGGTGCCGGTGGCGATCGAGCGCGCGAGCTACGGCCCGGTGATCTTCCTGCTCGGCGTCGCCGCCTGCTTCGCGCTGGCATTCGTGCTGGTGCGCCTGTTCTACCACGGCCGGGTGCGCCGCGCGCCGCCGTGGGATTGCGGGTTTGCGGCACAGACCGCGCGCATGCAGGACACCGCCGAGGGCTTTGGCCAGCCGATCCGCCACATCTTCGGCACCGCCTTTCGCATGAGCCGCGTGCTGCCGTCGCCGTTCGACCGCCAGCCGCAGTACGAAGTCACCGTGTCCGATCACGTCTGGCATGGCCTGTACCTGCCGGTGGCACGCATCACCGCGCGCATCGCGAAACTGGTTGGCCGCTTGCAGCAGGGGCGGATCGCGATCTATCTGTTGTACAGCTTCGTCACCCTGATTCTCACTTTGATTCTGGTGCACCGATGAGCGTGCTCGCGTTGACCTCGCAAGTTCTGGAGATCGTGCTGGCACTGCTGTTGGCGCCGCTGCTGACCGGCTGGATCAATCAATGCCGCGCCTGGCTGCAAAACCGCTCGGCCCCGGGCCTGTTGCAGCCGTTCCGGATGCTGCACAAGCTGCTCAACAAGGATTCCGTGCTCGCCGAACATGCCTCGCCGCTGTTCCGGGCGGCACCCTACGTGGTGTTCGGCTGCATGGTGCTGGCTACCGCCATCATCCCGACCGTATCCACCAACCTGCCGTTGGCGCCGGCCGCCGATGCGATCGCGCTGGTCGGGCTGTTCGCGCTGGCGCGCGTGTTCATTGCGCTGGCGGCGATGGATATCGGCACCGCATTCGGCAGCCTGGGCGCGCGGCGCGAGATGCTGGTCGGATTTCTGGCCGAGCCGGCGCTGTTGATCGTGCTGTTTACAACGGCCTTGATCGCAGGTTCCACCTCGCTGACCAGCATCGTGCATACGCTGGCCGCAAGTTCGTTGGTGATTTCGCCGAGTCTGGTGTTCGCCGGGGTTGCGTTCACCATGGTGTCGCTGGCCGAAAATGCGCGGGTGCCGGTGGACAACCCGGCGACCCATCTCGAGCTGACCATGATCCACGAGGCGTTGATCCTGGAGTATTCCGGCCGCCATCTGGCGCTGATCGAGTGGGCCGCCAGCCTGAAATTGTTCGCCTATTCGTGCATTGGTCTGGCGCTGTTCTTCCCGTGGGGTATCGGCACCGGCGGTTCGCCGGCGTCGCTGCTGCTGGCGCTGCCGATCCTGGTCGCCAAGCTGGCGGTCGGTGGTGCATTGATGGCGTTTCTGGAGATGGTCAGCGCCAAGATGCGCATCTTCCGGGTACCGGAGTTTCTCGGCACCGCATTCATGATTGCGGTGCTGGCGATGCTCGTGCACATGCTGCTGGGAGCCTGACATGAGCGGGCTCTCCGGCCAGTTCATCAACCTGTTCGCGGCGCTGCTGCTGTTGCTGGCGTTTGCGATGATTTCGCAGCGGCGGATCGTGTCGCTGATTACCCTGTTCACCCTGCAAGGGGCGACCCTGGTGGCGGCGACGGCACTGGTGGGTTACGTCACCCAGCAGCCGCATCTGTATCTGTCGGCAGCGCTCACCTTCGCGCTCAAGGTGGTGCTGATCCCCTGGCTGCTGCATCGGGTGATCGATCGCCTGAACGTGCGCTGGGACGTGGAGACCCTGATCAACATCCCGACCACCATGCTGGTCGGCATCGGTCTGGTGATGTTGTCGTTCTATCTCGCGTCGCCGATTTCGCAGCTGTCGACGACGATCATGCGCGGTACCCTGGGTATCGCGCTGGCGTGCGTGCTGCTGTCGTTCCTGATGATGATCACCCGTTCCAAGGCGGTACCGCAGGTGATCGGTTTTCTGGCGATGGAGAACGGCCTGTTCTTTGCAGCGACCTCGGCCACCTATGGCATGCCGATGGTGGTCGAACTGGGCATCGCGCTGGATGTGCTGGTTGGCATCCTGATCCTTGGCGTGTTCATGTTCCAGATTCGCGAGCAGTTCGACAGCCTCGATATCCGCCACCTCGAATCGTTGAAGGAAGACTGAGCATGTCGGCGCTTTATTTCGTGCTCGGTGTTCCGCTGTTGGGCAGCGCTGTGCTGGCATGGTGCGGGCATCGTGGTTTCGCCCGCGATGTCAATGTCGGCTTCAGCCTCGCAACGTTCGTCGCCGCGTGCGCAATGACGGCGGCGGTGATTTCCGGCGGCCCGCTGTTTGTCTGGCAACACGAGTTCTACATCGACCCGCTGAATGTCTTTCTGGTGACGCTGACCGCGTTTGTCGGCCTGACCACCGCCATCTTTTCGCGGCCGTACATGCGGGTGGAAGAACAGCGCGGCAAGATGACGCCGCCGCGCCTGCGCCTGTATCACAGCATGTATCAACTGTTCAGTTTCACGATGCTGCTGGCGTTGACCACCAACAACATGGGCATCCTGTGGGTGGCGATGGAAGCGGCCACGCTGACCACGGTGATGCTGGTCAGTGTCTATCGCACCGCGGCCAGCCTGGAGGCGGCGTGGAAATACTTCATCCTGTGCGGGGTCGGTATCGCCCAGGCGCTGTTCGGCACGGTGCTGTTGTTCATGGCGGCGGAAAAGGTGATCGGCGCCGAGGGCGGGGCATTGCTGTGGACGCACCTGGATGCGGTGAAGACGCAACTGGATCCCGACATCATCACCCTGGCGTTTGCGTTCCTGTTCATCGGCTATGGCACCAAGGTCGGCCTGGTGCCGCTGCACAACTGGTTGCCCGATGCCCACGCCGAAGGCCCGACCCCGGTTTCCGCGGTGTTGTCGGGCTTGCTGCTCAATGTCGCCCTGTATGCGATCCTGCGCTTCAAGGTGCTTACCGATGGCGCGTTGGCGAATCAGCTTGCCGGCCATTTGATGATGGGCTTCGGCCTGACCTCGGTGGTGGTGGCGGCGTTTTTCCTGTGGGGCCGGCGCGACGTGAAGCGCATGTTCGCGTACTCGTCGATCGAGCACATGGGCCTGATCACCTTCGCATTCGGCATGGGCGGGCCGATCGCCACCTATGCCGGCCTGCTGCACATGACCGTGCACTCGCTGATCAAGTCGGCGATCTTCTTCGCAGTCGGTCACGCCACCCAGCAGGCCGGCACCCAGCTCATGGCCGAGATCCGCGGCTTGATGAAGGTCAGCCCGACCGTCGGTTGGGGCCTGATGCTGGGCACCTTGGCGATACTCGGCATGCCGCCGTTTGGCGTGTTCGCGAGCGAGTTCCTGATCCTGACCACGGCGATGCGCGAGCATGCCTGGGCGACGCCGTTTTTGTTGCTGGCGCTCGGCGTTGCGTTCGCCGCGATCTTTGCGCGGGTGCAGCCGATGGTCTTTGGCGACACCACGCTGCAACCGTTGCCGCATCCGCCCGCGCTGTTGCCGGTGTTCGTGCACCTGGGCCTGGGCCTGATGCTGGGCCTGTATATCCCGCCCTACCTGGACGAGTGGTATCGCCAGGCGGCGCGGATGATCGGAGGCTGATGCCATGCCGATAGCGCCACAGGGTTTGAATCTGCGCCGGCTCGACGCGCCGCTGCCGATGTTTCGCGGCGCGATCGATTCCGCGCAATGGGCGCAAGCGGCGCGCGATATCGCGCAGGCGGGCGGCCGCTTGCTGGCGTTGTGGGGCAGCGATCGCCGCGACGATGGCGTAATGGTTGTATGCGCGGCGTACGCGGTCGAGCGCGGCCTGCTGTGGCTGGAATTGCCGCTGCCCATGCCAGCGTCCGGCTATCCCGATCTCGCCACCTGCTTTCCCTGTGCCGAGCGGATGCAGCGCGCATTGGCCGACATGCTCGGCGTGCGTGCGCAAAATCCGGAAGACGACCGGCCGTGGCTGGATCACGGGTTGTGGCCGCACGGCTTCAAGCCGTTGGCGCACGGTGCCGGGGATGTGCCCGCTGCCGCGACGTTCACCCCCGCCCCCTATCCGTTTGTTCGCGTGGCCGGCGATGGCGTGCACGAGATTGCGGTGGGGCCGGTACATGCCGGCATCATCGAGCCCGGGCATTTCCGCTTCTCGGTGGTTGGCGAAAAAGTGCTGCGGCTGGAACAGCGGCTCGGCTATGTCCACAAGGGCATCGAGCGGCGCTTCACCGAACTGGCGCCGCTCGACGGCTACCGGCTCGCCGGGCGGGTCAGCGGCGATTCGACCGTGGCCTACGCCTGGGCTTACGGCATGGCGCTGGAATCGGCAGCCGCTGCCACCATCCCTGCACGTGCCGCCTGGTTGCGCGCGCTGCTGCTGGAACGCGAGCGCGTCGCCAATCACCTCGGCGATCTGGGCGCGTTGGGGAACGATGCCGGGCTGGCGGTCGGGTTGGCGCAGTTCTCGCGCCTGCGCGAGGATTGGCAGCGCCTGTCGCGCACGCTGTTTGGCCACCGCCTGATGATGGATTGCGTGGTGCCGGGTGGCGTCGCGGTCGATCTCGATGTCCAAGGCGTGCGCCTGATCGCCGCGCAATGCGATGCCATCGAAGCCGAGGTGCAGGCAATGCACCGCCTGTACGACGAGCATGCCGGCCTGCAGGATCGTTTCATCGGCACCGGCCGGGTGACGCCAGCGCTTGCGGCGCAACTGGGCCTGAGCGGGCTGGCCGGACGCGCCAGCGGCCAGGCGGTGGATCTGCGCAGCCAATTCCCGTTTGCCCCCTACGATGCGCTGGATGTGCGCATTGCCACCCATCGCAATGGCGATGTTGCGGCGCGGGTGAATCTGCGCTTTGAAGAAGTGCTGGAGTCGCTGCAGCTGATCCGCCGCATCGCGCGCGAACTGCCGGCCGGCGCGATTCGCAGCACGATCGAACTGCCGCAGCGGCCGGCATTCGGCGCCGGCTGGGTCGAGGGCTGGCGTGGCGAGATCCTGGTGGCGCTGGAATTGGTGCCGCACGAGGGTGCCGTGCGCATTCGCCGCTGCCATTGCCACGACCCGTCATGGCAGAACTGGCCGGTGCTCGAACACGCGATGATCGGCAACATCGTTCCCGACTTTCCGTTGATCAACAAGTCCTTCAACCTCAGTTATTCAGGACATGACTTGTAATGTGGAAGATCATCAAACGCATCGCCCATGCCGGCATCGCCACTGAAGCGATCCCGCCGCCCGTGGCCGAGCCTGGCGACGATGTCGCGCACATCCAGCAGCGGCTGCTCGACATCCTCGGCAAGGCATTGACCATCCGCATGGTGGACGCCGGTTCGTGCAACGGCTGCGAACTGGAAATCCACGCGCTCGGCAATCCGTACTACAACATCGAGGGCCTGGGCATCAAGTTCGTGGCCAGCCCGCGCCATGCCGACCTGTTGCTGGTGACCGGGCCGGTGTCGCGGCACATGGCGCAGGCGCTGCAACGCACCTGGGAAGCGATGCCCGATCCCAAGCTGGTGGTGGCGGTGGGCGACTGCGGCTGTAGCGGCGGCGTGTTTGGCGAGAACTACGCCAGTTGCGGGCGCGTCGCCAACGTCATCCCGGTGCATTGCACCATCCCCGGCTGCCCGCCGGCGCCGATCGACGTCCTGCGCGGCATCCTCAGTGCGGTGAGCGCGCATGCTTCGCCGCGAGCGGTCAGCTCATGAGCAGCGTGCCCCCGGCGCAGGCAGTGTTGCAGGCCAGGCTCGATGCCATGCCGCCGGTGCGCGCGATGGCGGTGCAGGTGGCTTCGGCAACGCCGGAGCGGGTGTGCCTGCACGCGCCGCTGGCGGCCAACGTCAACGACAAGGGCTGTGCCTTTGGCGGCAGCATCGCCGGGCTGATGACCCTGGCCGGCTGGGGGTTGCTGGTGGCGCGTGTCGATGGCGCGGCGCTGCCGGCGGTGGAGGTCTATGTCGCCGACAGCACGATTCGTTACCTGGCACCGCTGTATCAGGCGATCGAAGCGCAGGCCTGGCTGCACGACGCATCGCACTGGGAGCCGACGCTGCAACGTCTGCGCGAACGCGGCCGCGCCAGCCTGAACGTGCAGGCGCAGGTGCTCGGGCCCGATGGCAAGCCGGTGGCGAGCATGGATGCGCGCTTCGCCCTGGTCACGGCAATGGCTGGCGACACAGCACGACTTGGGTAACAATGGGCCATGCGCAAACTCACCGTTCTGCTGATCGTGCTCGTGCTTGCTCTCGCCGGCTGCGCCAGTGAGAGCAAGAAGTCCAAATCGCTGGACGCCACCCTCTATGCCTACGCGGGCGCGGTGCGCTGGGGCGAGTTCGAGCGGGCTTGGGAGATGGTCGATCCGCAGGTGCGCAAGGATCGCCCGCTGAGCGATCTGGAGTGGTCGCGTTTTGCGCAGGTGCAGATCACCGGCTACAAGGTGCAAAGCAGCGCGCCGACGGCCAACGGCGATATCGCGCAGTTCGTGCAGATTGGCGTGGTCAACAAGCTGTCGCAGGCCGAGCGCGTGGTAACCACGAGTGAGCTCTGGCATTGGGACGAGGATGCCAAGCGCTGGTGGCTGGTCAGCGGCTTTCCGGATATTTCGGTAACGCGCTGATCGCTTCGTAGGTCGGCTCAAGCGCAGCGGAGCCGACGTTTTGCCACCGCGAAATCGCTGTCGGCTCCGCTGCGCTTGAGCCGACCTGCAGCCAAGATGCCGTCGTAGTGGCGCTCCCCGGCATCAAGGGTGTGCCGTTGGTACTGGCAGGCTTCGGGCCTGATTTGCGCGCCCTGAAGGCGGCTACCCGATCGTCCGCCTTTGCGCCCGGGCGCGTGCTGGGCGACAATCGCGCCCCCTGATCTTTATTGGTGTGTACCGCGATGTCTGCGCAGTTTTCCGAGTTTGTAACCGAGCATGCGGCGATTGCCTTTGCCTTTGCCGGTGTCACCGTGGCGCTGGTGTACACCGAGCTGAGCCGGCTGACGCGCGGCTACAAGGCCATCACCCCAGCGCAACTCACCGCCCTGATCAACCACGAAAATGCGCTGGTGATCGATATCCGCGCCAGCGCCGAGTTCGAGAAAGGCCACATCGTCGGCGCAAAAAACTTGACGCCGAGTCAGTTCGACCCGGAAAACAAGGTGCTGGCCAAGGTCAAGGAGTTGCCGGTGGTGCTGGTCTGCCGCACCGGGATCACGGTCAGCGCGCCGGCAAAACGCCTGGTCAAGGCCGGCTTCAGCCGCGTGCATGTACTCGATGGCGGCATCGCCGCCTGGCAGCAGGCGGAACTGCCGCTGGCGCGCGGTAAATAAGTCCGACCCAGGTAATTTGGTTGGCGACCGGCGGACGTGGGATAATCGCCGGTCTTTGGTTTTCCCCTTTCAGGAGTTGTTGCAATGGCTGACGAACAAACCAACGGTGCCGCCGGCGCTGCCGAGCCACAGGGTACGCAGGCACAGTTCAACCTGCAGAAGGTCTACGTCAAGGATGCGTCGTTCGAAGCGCCCAATTCGCCGGCGATCTTCAACGAACAGACCACACCCGCATTGCAGTTGAATCTGGCTCAAAACGTCACCGTGCTGGGCGAAGGCGTTTTCGAGGTGGTGCTCGGGCTCACCCTCACCTGCACCGCCGGCGAGAAGACGGCCTATCTGGCCGAAGTGAAGCAGGCCGGTATTTTCTCCTTCAGCGGGTTCGACGCGCGCACCCAGGACATGATGCTCGGCATCTATTGCCCGAACGCGCTGTTCCCGTTCGGCCGCCAGGCGATCAGCGATCTGGTGCAGGCTGGCGGCTTCCCGCCCTACCTGCTGCAGCCGATCAACTTCGAGGCGCTGTACGCCGAGCAGCTGCGCCGTCGCGCGCAGGAGCAGCAACCCGCGGCCGACACCGTCGACGCCAGCTTCGCGCAGCCGGGCGATGCCGACAAAGCCTGATCGCGCATGAACAAGGCCGTGTCGCAAGTTGCGGTCCTCGGTGCCGGTTCCTGGGGCACGGCCCTTGCCATGCTGCTGGCCCGCAACGGCCACGACGCCTGTTTGTGGGGGCGCGACCAAGCCCAGATGCAGGCCATCGCGCTGCGACACGAAAACCCGCGTTATCTGCCCGGCATCCCGCTGCCGGGCAACCTGCGCGCCACCGATGTCATGGCCGATGCCATTGCCGGCGCGCACTGGCTGTTGGTCGCTGTGCCCAGCCACGCGTTTGCCGACACCTTGCGCATGCTCGCAACGCTGCGCCCATCGGTTGCCGGCATCGCCTGGGCGAGCAAGGGCTTCGAGCCCGGTTCGGGCCGGTTTTTGCATGAAGTGGCGCGCGATCATGTCGGTGAGGCGGTGCCGCTGGCCGTGATCACCGGCCCGTCGTTCGCGCGCGAAGTGGCGCAGGGCTTGCCAACCGCCGTCACGGTGCATGGCCTCGATGATGTCTTCGCCACGCAGGTTGCGGAAGCCCTGCACGGCCCCACGTTCCGTGCCTACACCGGCAACGACATGCTCGGCGCGGAACTGGGCGGCGCGATGAAAAACGTGCTCGCAGTCGCCACCGGTGTGGCCGATGGCATGGCCTTGGGTTTGAACGCGCGTGCCGGCCTGATCACCCGCGGCCTGAACGAAATGCTGCGGTTGAATGTTGCCCTCGGTGGCCGCGCCGAAACCCTGATCGGCCTGGCTGGTCTGGGCGATCTGGTGCTGACCTGTACTGGCGATCTGTCGCGCAACCGGCGCCTGGGCCTCGCTCTGGGCAAGGGACAATCGGTGGCGGCGGCGGTGGCGGCCATCGGCCAGGTCGTGGAAAGCGTACAAACGGTGGATGAGGTAATGCGGCTGGCCGAGCGCCATGGCCTGGATCTGCCGATATCGGCATTGGTGCAGCAGGTATTGCACGAAACCATCACCCCGGCCGAAGGACTGAAGCTGCTGCTCGCGCGCGAGCAGAAACCGGAATACCCGGTCGGATTATTCAATTAGGGAACCTCTGAATAAGCCACATCTGGCGTCATTGCGAGCGTAGCGAAGCAATCCAGCGTCTTGATTCTCCGAGTATTTCTGGATTGCCACGTCGCCCGGGAAAACCGCGCCTTTGCTTCACTCGGTCGGTTGCTTCGCAACAGCGCTCCCTACGCTCGCTAGACCTTCGCTGCGCCCGGTCGCCCACAGGGTGGGCTCAGGTAAGCGCAATCGTGATTTTGTAGGAGCCCACGCTGTGGGCGACATGCCGAAGCGACGAACGACACGCGTACCCGCACCAAATCGGCTTTCCCTCACGATGATCGGCAAGGCTGACTGGCTGCCAAGGCCCCAAAAGAAGCCCGGCAATTGCCGGGCTTCTTGGTTGTACGGGTGTGCCGAAATCAGAAGCTCAAGCGCGGGCCGATGAAGTACTGCTCATCGCCGCTGATGAACTTGGCCTCAGCCACCAGGCCCCATGCCTTGGTGAACTTGTATTGCACGCCGAACTTGCCGTACACGTCGCCGCTGGCGACATCGGAGTCTTCATAGCCGGCCAGTGCCCAGCCTTCCAGGCGATCGGCGACCAGTGCGCTGCGCACACCGGTTTCCGCGCGCCAGATATCGGGGTCACGCAAGCCGTGATCGAGGTTGGCTTTTTCATAGGCGGCGCGAACCAGAAGATCGGTGTTCGCATTCAGGCCATAGCGATAGCCCAGGCCGATATTCCACAGGTCGAGATCGACCGGTGTGGAGTCGAAGTCGAGCTTGCTGTAGCCACCGAACACATGGAAATTGTCGTTGATCGCATACGAGCCGTTCAACGTCGGGCCTTCGGCATCCGGATTGGTATTGAACAGCGTATAGCCCGCTTCAAGGTAGTTGTAGCTCAACTCGTCCGCGTTTGCAGCGAACGGGAGAGCGGCGGCGAGGGCCAAGGTGATCAAAGTAACCTTCATGGATTGCATCCTTGTAAAGTGTTGCCGGTTGGGGGAAGCCCCATCGTGGCGATGGGTGCGCGCAGTATTCGTGCCGGTCGTCGAACCGATCATTAACCAGCGCCGAGCATTGCGACGAATATTCAGACGCTATTCGGGTACTGATCGTTCCCGCGATCACTGCGCATGCGCGATGCGATGTTCAGCATGTAGCCAGTGAACAGGTATGATCGGCGCTGGTTTGCCGATCGATTCGATCCAATCAACCGGGGTATCCATGAGCAAGAGTGCAATCGTTGGCGGGGTACTGGTCGCTGCGTTGACGCTGACCGGATCCGCACACGCAGGCTGGGAGCTGGGTGTCGGTGGCACGCAGAAAATCGATGGCGAGGCAACGTGGTTGACGACGGTCAGCTACGTCACGTCGCAACAACGTTTTCCGTGGGAATTGATGGCTGGCTTCATCGACGGTCGTGGTTCGATCGGTTCGGGCGCGGTACCGGATCAGTATTTCGTCGGCGTCAGCAAGCGCTACAACTTTGTCGACAACTTCTACGCCAGTTTCGGCGTCGCGTTCAATGATCGCGACACCGATGTGCTCTCCGGCCATGTGCAATTCCAGTCGGCGCTGGGCTGGCATTACCGGCGTGTCGGTCTGTCGATACGGCATCTCTCCAATGCCAGCATCGAGGGTCGCAACCGCGGCGAGACGTTCGTGCTGTTGCAAGTGGGTTTTTGACATGTGCCAACGGTCCGGCTGAGCGTGCCATGGAGCGATACGAGCGCATCCTTGCCATCCACCGCGTGCTCAAGAGCGCGCGTCACCCAGTGCCGCTGTCGCGCCTGCTCGACGAGACCGGCGCTTCGCGCGCGACCGTCTACCGCGACATCGCCTTTTTGCGCGATGCGCTTGGCGCGCCCGTCGAAGCCGATGGCGATGCCCGGATCAGTTACCACGCCGATGCGGCCGACCGGTTCGAATTGCCCGGCCTGTGGCTCAGCCCCGAAGAGTTGCATGCCCTGCTTGCTGCGCACCAGTTGCTGGCACGCACCGGCCCGGATGTGCTGGGCAGCGCGTTGGCCCCGCTCAAGGGTCGCATCGATTCCTTGTTGGCGCAGCAGGCGGGCGGCAAGCGCTGGCCGCTGGAGCGGGTGCGGGTAATCGCCACCGGCAAACGGCGCATCGACGAGCATGCGTTTCGTGTGGTTGCCACTGCGGTGCTGGAACGCAAACGCCTGACCTTCGACTACCGCGCGCGTTCCACCGACGCCGCCAGCAAACGCAGCGTTTCGCCGCAGCGGCTGACCCATTACCGCGACAACTGGTATCTCGACGCCTTCGATCATGAGCGCGAGGCATTGCGCAGCTTTGCCGTCGACCGGATCGCCGCCGCCCACATGCGCGATGCCAACGCGCACGATGTGCCCGACGATGAACTCAATCAGCAACTGGCTTCGAGCTACGGCATTTTCTCCGGTACGCCCAAGGCGATCGCCACCGTGCTGTTTACCGCCAAGGCGGCACGCTGGGTGGCCGATGAACACTGGCATTCCAAACAGCAGGGCCGGTTTTTGCCGGATGGCCGTTATGAGCTCAAACTGCCGTACAGCAATGCCCGCGAGCTGCTGATGGATGTGCTGCGTTATGGTGCCGATGCCGAGGTGGTGGAGCCGCCGGCGCTGCGCGCGCAGATTCGAACCCTGTTGCAACTGGCCGTAAGCGCCTATGAGCACTAAAGAGACGAGCAAACGGATCGCACTGGTGCTGGGTGCGGGCGGCGCGCGTGGCCTGGCCCATATCGGCGTGATCGATGTGCTGCGCGAGCGCGGCCACGAGATCGTAGCGGTCGCCGGTTCATCGATGGGCGCGCTGGTCGGCGGCATCCATGCCGCTGGCCGCCTGCAGGAGTACACGCGTTGGGCGAGCGCGTTGCAACGCAGCGACGTGGTACGTCTGCTCGACTTCGCGTTTGGCCACCCGGGCCTGTTCAAGGGCGATCGCGTGATTGGCGTGCTGCGCGAGTTGATCGGCAGTTACGAGATCGAATCGCTGCCGATTCCGTTCACCGCCGTCGCGACCGACGTGCAACGCCAACGCGAGGTCTGGTTGCAACGCGGGCCGTTGTTCGATGCCATCCGCGCGTCGATTGCCATCCCGATGGTGTTCACGCCATATTGCGTCGCTGGCCGCGAGCTGGTGGATGGTGGCCTGTTGTCGCCGATGCCGATGGCGGCAACGCGCATGACCTCGGCCGACTGGGTGGTTGCCGTCGATTTGAACGCGCACGTGCACCCGGCCGATAACGGCATGCCGATACCGAGCGTGGCGGCAGAGAAAAAACAGGCGGGTAACGATGCCGTGCAAGGCGACAGCCTGCGCGAGCGCATTGGCGGATTTCTCGACGGCTTCATCGAAAAGCGCAACAAGCCCGCGATATCGCAGCCCGGCATCGTCGATCTGATGTCGCAGGCGCTGGACACCATGCAGGCGCAGATTGCGCGCATGCAACTCGCGCTCGACCCACCCGACGTGCTGGTTCGCGTGCCGCACGATTCCTGCGCGTTCTACGAGTTCTGGCGTGCCAGGGAGCTGATCGATATCGGCCGTGGTGCTGCTGAACATGCATTGGAAGCGCTGGCGCGGCAAAACGGTGATGCGGCTCCCGATAGCCGCCATTGAGTGCGCGCATCGGGTCAACAGCGCTGCGTCTCATCTGGTGAGACAAGCTCCGGGCACACTGCGGTCGAACCCGTAGCCCGGAGACCGCCATGCCCCGCTTGCTGCCCCTTTCCCGATCAAACCCGGTCGATCCGCGACTCGCACGCATGCTGTGGCAATGGCTCGTGCTCGGGCTGTTGCTGAGTGCCGCGCTGCCCGCAGCACGCGGCTACAGCGTCGCCATCGGCTGGCTGTGGTACTGGCTGATCGCCGCGCCATTGCTGGCGCAATGCGTATTGCATCGACGGCGTTTGTGGTTGGCACTGCGTGCTGGCCTGCGTCGCGATCCGGTGCCGCGCACGAATGCGCGCAAGTTGGCGAGCGGGCAGGCGCGGCGTTCGCCGGCGCCCACCCGCAAGCGGCTGTGGTTGCGGGCAGCATGAGCCCGGAAGGGGCCGCGTGTTGTCGCTGTAGGCTTCAAAGAATAACATGACCACCTCATATGGTCACGAGGATCTCCCATGCGCATCAACGCCGCAGAATTCAAGGCCAAGTGCCTGAAACTCATCGATGACGTCGCCACAACGCACGAGCCGCTGGTCATCACCAAGCGCGGCAAGCCGGTTGCACGCGTGGTGCCCATCGAGGATGAGCAACCGCGCGGACTGTTTGGCCATATGAAAGGCACCGGGAAAATCGTCGGCGACATCATCAACGTGCCACACGTGCCCTGGGCCGCGGAGACGGGCGAGGAAGACCATCTGTACCTGCCTGTGAACCCGCAGGACGGCAAGTCATGAGCGTTGAGGACAGGCCGCTCCTGCTCGATACCCACACCTGGATCTGGCTGTCGTTCGGCACGCCCGGTGTGTTCAGCCCCGTCATGCAGAAGCGGCTTGATCTTGCCAACCGCGCAAACCCCCTGCACGTCTCGTTCATTTCGACCTGGGAAGTGGCGATGCTCAGTGTCAAGGGGCGGCTGAATCTGGACATGCCCACGCAAGCCTGGATCGAACAATCGCTGTCGCATCCCGCGATGCGTCTGCTCGCGCTCGCTGACCCCGCCATCGCCGTCGAATGCAACGAACTGCCTGGCGATTTCCACGCCGACCCGGCGGATCGCCTGCTCGTCGCCACAGCGCGCATCGGCGGCTACACCCTGGTCACCCGCGACCAGAAGATTCTGGACTATGGCAAAGCGGGCCATGTGAGCGTTTTGGCCGCATGAGCGCTGGATACCAATGGGAACGTTGACCGCATGAGCCCTGAAACTCCTGACGAAGTTGAGATTCTGCGAACAATGCGGGTCGACAACGAGCCGCAGTACATCGCGCATGTCCGACCTGACAGTACATGCCGTCAGTCGCTTGAGTCGCATCTACGCGGCGTTGCTCGCCTCGCCGCAGAATTCGCCGCGAAATTTGGGCTGTCCACGCACGGCGAATTGATTGGGCTTTTGCATGATCTGGGTAAATACAGCGCGGCGTTCCAAGCCTACATCAAGTCCGCAGCCAACTTGTTGGATCAGGATACCGACGAAGAATTTGTCGATGCGAAGGGTCTGAAAGGCAAGATCGATCATTCGACCAGTGGCGCGCAGTTCATCTGGCAAAACCTGGCAGATAAAGACGCCTTGGCGCAAATTGCCGGGCAAGTTCTCGCGTTATGCGTCGCATCCCATCATTCCGGCCTGATCGACTGTCTGACATCCACACCCGGAAAGCCCGCGGAAGACGGTTTCACAAAACGCATGGGCAAGCCGGATTCGAAGACGAATCTGCAAGAAGTGCTTGCCAAAGCCGATCCGGCACTGTTGGCCGAGGCGGGCCGCCTCATCGCGCAACCACAGGTCGCATCGGCATTCCAGGTCTGGCTTTCGAAGCTCCTCAACAAGGCGCCCGGCGATACACCGAACGCCAAGGTGGCGAGCCCTGTCATACAACAACAAATCGGTCTGCTCGTGCGCGCGTTGTTCAGCTGCCTGATCGACGCCGATCGCATCGACACCGCCGATTTCGAACACCCCGGTCGTGCCCGACGTCGGCTTCGCGGGAATTACACGGCTTGGGAGACGTTGATCGCGCGGCTCGAATCGCGTCTGGCGGAGTTCGAGCCGACCCAGCCCATCGACGCGCTGCGTCGGGACATTTCACGTCATTGCCTCGAGGCCGCCACGCGCGATACCGGCATCTACACGCTGACCGTGCCGACCGGTGGCGGCAAGACGCTGGCGAGCCTGCGCTTCGCGCTTCACCATGCGCACAAACACAGCCTCGACCGCGTCATTTACGTCATTCCGTTCACATCCATCATCGACCAGAACGCCGAAGTCGTCCGCAAGATTCTCGAACCGGAAGGTGTCGAAGCGGGGAGCGTGGTGCTGGAACATCACTCCAACCTAACGCCAGAAGATCAGACCTGGCGCTCCAAAATCCTCTCCGAAAACTGGGACGCGCCGGTTGTCTACACCACGATGGTTCAGT
Organism: Gammaproteobacteria bacterium HGW-Gammaproteobacteria-4; assembly: GCA_002839995.1. Taxonomy (GTDB): domain Bacteria; phylum Pseudomonadota; class Gammaproteobacteria; order Xanthomonadales; family Xanthomonadaceae. Next base: position 41,817 of record PGZC01000006.1, read on the forward strand.
TGCTGGAAACGTTGTTCGGCGCGGGCACGCGCGGCGCGCGGCGGATGCACCAGCTTGCCAATGCCGTGCTGGTTTTCGACGAAATCCAAAGCCTGCCTGTGCGTTGCGTGCATCTTTTCAACAACGCCATGAATTTCCTTGCCGACCACTGCCACAGCACGGTCGTGCTTTGCACCGCCACCCAGCCGTTGTTGGATCGGGTTGATGCGGTCAAAGGCGCGATCCGCATACCGCCCGGCAACGAGCTCATCCGCGACGTTCGGCAACTTTTCGATGATCTGAAACGAGTCGATGTGCTGAACCTTCGCAAGCCAGGCGGCTGGCCGCAGGAAGACATCGCGGCGCTGGCGCAACAGCAAATCGAAGCCGTCGGCAGTTGCCTCGTGATCGTGAACACGAAAAAAGCCGCGCAGGCGCTTTATCGCTTGAGCCGCAATCATCCCGATACCGCCGTTTTCCACCTCAGTACCAGTATGTGCCCGGCGCACCGCAAGGCCCGTCTTGAGGTCATCCGCAGCCGTCTGGAAGCAAATCCGCCGTTACCGACCCTGTGCTTCAGCACGCAGCTGATCGAAGCTGGGGTTGATGTCGATTTTGCGTCCGTGATCCGTTACGCCGCCGGTCTCGATTCCATCGCGCAAGCGGCCGGCCGATGCAACCGCAACGGTCGGCTCGACCGTGGCAATGTCTACATCGTCAACCCGCGCGACGAAGACGAAAACTTGGGAAAATTGCCCGACATTCTGATCGGGCGCGAAAAGGCCATCCGCGTGCTCGACGACTACGACGCGGACCCTGAAAAGTACGGCTGGAACCGCATCGGCCCGGAAGCGATGGCTTGGTACTACACCAACTACTTTTTCCAGCGCGCCAATGAAATGAGCTACCCCGTGTCCGGTAACGAGATCGGTCGCGACGATACCTTGCTCAATCTTCTATCGGGCAACCCGCATGCCGTCAGCGATTACGCGCGCACTCACAACAGACAGCCTCCGGCGCGCTTTCTGCGACAATCCTTCATGGCTGCCGCACGCGCTTTCAAGGCCATCGACGCCCCGACGCGCGGCGTGATCGTGCCGCACGGCGAAGCCGGCAAAGCGCTGATCGCCGACTTGTGCGCGGCTTACCTGCCCGACAAGGAATTCGAGCTGTTGCGCCGCGCCCAGCAATACAGCGTCAACGTCTTGCCACGCCAACTCGAAGCCCTTAGCAAGGCGAGTGTCGTGCGCGAAGTCCAGGACGGCACCGGCATCCTGTATCTGGTCGATTCCCGCTACTACAGCGAAGAATTCGGTCTTTCCGACACCCCCGAAGGCTTGATGGAGGTTCTCTGTGTCTCATCGTAACAACATCGAATTCAAAGTCAGCGCGCGCTATGCGCTCTTCACCGATCCGCTCACCCGAATCGGCGGCGAGAAGTGCTCGTACCACTTGCCAACCTACGAAGCCCTCAAGGGCATCGCCAAGTCGATCTACTGGAAGCCGACCTTCATCTGGGTCATCGACGAAGTGCGGGTGATGAAGCCGATCCGAACCCAGACCAAGGGCACGAAGCCGATCGACTATGGCGGCGGCAATACGCTGGCCATCTACACCTTCCTTGCGGATGTCGAATACCAGGTCCGCGCGCACTTCGAGTGGAACCAACATCAGCCCGGGCTGGCGGACGACCGTATCGACGGCAAGCACTTCGCCATCGCCCGACGCATGCTGGAACTCGGTGGGCGACAGGACATTTTTCTTGGCACGCGCGATTGCCAGGGCTACGTCGAACCCTGCGAGTTCGGTTCGGCGGGGGGGCACTACGACGATATCGACCGCATGGACTACGGTCTGACTTTCCACGGCTTCGACTACCCCGACGAAACCGGCGAAGCGATTCTCACCGCTCGCTTCTGGCGGCCCGTCATGGAATTCGGCCGAGTGCGCTTCCCGAAGCCGGAAGCCTGCGACATCCGCAAGCCCATACGCCCCATGACCGCGAAGCAGTTCGGAAAGGGCAAGTTGCGTGGCGTCGAAGCCGAAGCCACCGAGCTGGGGGTGTGAGATGAGCTGGATACAGAAGCTCTACGAGACCTACGAGCAATGCAAGGGGCACGAACCGGAGGGTGCGGAGCGTCTACTCCCCGTCAGCCACACCTTTCAGCAAGCGCATGTGGAAGTCTCGCTCGATTCACTGGGCAACTTCAAATCTGCACGGACGCTGGGCAAGGAAGACACCGTCATCCCCGCGACCGAGAAATCGGCTGGCCGGACAGGTAAAGCGCCGCCGCCGCATCCCCTGTGCGACAAGGTGCAGTATTGCGCGGGGGACTACACAGAGATGGGGGGTGGCAAGCCTTCGTTCTTCAAAGACTACGAAACGCAGTTGGCGGCCTGGTGTGCGTCCGCTCATAGGCACCCCAAAGCGGAAGCGATTCTTGCCTATGTACGAAAAAACCGGGTCATCGCAGATTTGGTTACCGAAAGCGTCCTGCATCTCGGGCCTGACGGAAAACTGCTGAACAACTGGGGCCGCGATACCCCAGTGCCCGAGGTGTTCAAGGTTCTTACGTCTGATGCCAAGACCAAGTTACGTGATCAGGGGAATGTTTTTATCCGCTGGCGAGTTCATGAGCCAGACAATCCATGCTCGGCAGTCTGGGAAGACGAGGGCTTGCAAGCAGCCTGGGCGAAATACGATGCCAGCGCCAAGGCAACGCCTGGCATCTGCATGGTGACGGGTGAAGCCGGGGTCAACTTGGCGTTGAGCCATCCCAAGCGTATTCGCCACGCGGGCGACGGCGCAAAACTCATCAGTGCCAATGACGGTTCGGGCTTCACTTTCCGTGGCAGGTTTACCGACGACACCGGCCAGCAAGCTTGCGGCGTAGGCTACGAAGTCACGCAAAAAGCCCACAACGCGCTGCGCTGGCTGATCCAGCGTCAGGCCTACCGCAACGGCGATCAGGTCATCGTCTCGTGGGCTGTTGGCGGGGCTCCCATTCCCGATCCTTTCGGCAGCTCGCTCACGCTACTGCTTGCAGGCGGCGACGCGGCGGAAGCACCCACTGTCATCGTCGACACCGACGCAGGGCAAGCCTTCGCCAAACGCCTGAGTCTGGCGATGAGAGGGTATCGCGCACGACTCGGTCCGGCCGACGACATTGTCGTGATGGGGCTGGATTCCGCTACGCCCGGGCGAATGGCGATCACCTTTTACCGAGAGTTGACCGGTTCGGAATTTCTTGCGCGGATCGAACGCTGGCACATCGACTTCGCCTGGCATCAGAACTTCGGCAAGGACAAGCACTTCGTCGGCGCACCCGCGCCGCACGACATTGCCGAGGCTGCGTATGGGCGCCGCCTCGACGACAAGCTCAAGAAGGCTACAGTTGAGCGCTTGCTGCCGTGCATCATCGATGGTCAGGCGCTGCCGCGCGACCTCCTTGATTCGACCATCCGCCGCGCCTGCAATCGGGTCGGGCTGGAGCGCTGGGAGTGGGAAAAATTTCTGGGTATCGCCTGCGGTCTGTACCGAGGCGCTTTCAAAAACGAGGGGTACGAGATGACACTGGAGACAAACCGGCGTAGCCGGGACTACCTGTATGGGCGTTTGCTGGCGGTCGCCGAGCACATTGAAAGTCGCGCCTTGTACGTAGCAGGCGAAAAGCGCGACACCACTTCCTCCAAGCTGATGCAGCGATTCGCTGACCGGCCTGCGAGCACATGGCGAATTATTGAGCCTGCTCTAACACCCTACATCTCCCGTTTGCGAGCAAAGCGCGCTGGATTCATGTTCGAGATGGACAAGTTGCTGGATCAAATTATCTCCTGCTTCATGGACGATGACTTTCTTGACGACAGCAAGCTTTCCGGCGAATTCCTGCTCGGCTACCACTGCCAGCGTCAGGCGCTGAACCCGCCAAAACCCGATGTTGCCACTGCGGTTGAAGAAGACACCTCCGCCGACTAATTTCACGAGGACACACCCATGAGCACCCTGCAAAACAAAATCGACTTCGCCGTGATCTTTCGCGTCACCAATGCCAATCCGAACGGCGACCCGCTCAACGGCAACCGCCCGCGCACCGACTACTCGAACTACGGCGAGATGAGCGACGTGTCGATCAAGCGCAAAATCCGCGACCGCCTGCTGGAACGTTGGATCGAGGCCGGCCGCAGCGATGACGGCACCATGATTTTCGTCCAGTCGGACGACCGCAAGGCGGATGATGCCAAGAGCCTTCGGGCACGGGCCGAAGCCGGGCTTGGCAAAGAGTTGGGGTCGGACAAAACCGTAGAGCTGGCCTGCAGGAAATGGCTGGATGTCCGCGCCTTCGGCCAGCTTTTCGCGCTCAAGAGCAACAAGAAAGCGGGAAAGAAAAATGAAGATGGATCGGATGCCGAGGGCGATACCGGCGTATCCATTGGCATACGCGGGCCGGTCACGGTGCAATCCGCTTTCAGCGTCGAGCCCATCGATATCACCAGCCTACAAATCACCAAGAGCGTAAGCGGCGAAGGTGATGGCGCCAAACGCAGTTCGGACACCATGGGCATGAAGCATCGTGTTGACCAGGGCGTGTATGTCTTCAAGGGCAGCATGAACCCGCAACTTGCGGAAAGAACGGGCTTCGCCGACACCGACGCCGCAGCGATCAAGGCTGTGTTGCCTCGACTTTTCGAGAACGACGAAGCCGCGGCGCGCCCCGCTGGCAGCATGGAAGTGCTGAAAGTGATCTGGTGGCAACACAACTGCAAGGCCGGGCAATACTCGTCGGCCAAGGTGCATCAGACCCTTGATGTTGCCGCCGATGGCAGTTACACGCTGAAGCCGCTTGAAAAGCTCGTTCCTGAGGAAATCAACGGATTCTGACCCGCTATCGCCGCCCAGCCCAATACCCCGGGCGGCGGGCGTGGTGGGCGAGGGCAATGATCCGCACGCTGTCGGGCGATACCCGGTAGATCAAGGAGTAGGGAAACGTGGGCAAGATGAAGACGCGGGTTCGGTATCGACCAATGCTTCCCATCTCGGGAAAGGATTGGAGCTGCGTCAACGCGCGCTCGAACGCGTCCGCGAAACGATCGGCCGCATCGAATGCCAATTCGCCCAGATACCAGTCGAGCGCAGCGTCGAAATCGGCCTGTGCTTCGCTGGAGACGCTAATCCGCACAGGCCGCCTTGGCGGCGGCGATGCGTTCGCGAATGCGGCGCATGACTTCGTCGGCCGGCACCCACGTCGTCCGCCCTGCGTCCATATCCTTCACTCGCCGCGCGATCTCCTCATCCCACGCCTGTGCAATGGCCGCTGGCGTGTCTTCGGCCGGCGCTTCAAGGCTGAGGATCAAGCGCTCGATCAACTCGCCGCGCTCGCGCGCGCTGAGCTGCAATGCCTGCGCCTCGACATCTTTCAATATGGCGGCCATGACGTACTCCAGATCGGGCGACCGAACCCAATCTTAGCACCGTGAACGACACCGACCCCATCCCCATCTCCGCGCTCCAGCACTGGAGCTACTGCCCACGCCAATGCGCACTGATTCATGTGGAGCAGGTGTTCGCCGATAACGTCTACACCGCACGCGGCAATGCGGTGCATGCGCTGGTCGATGAGCCCGGCGCCGAGCGCAAAGGCACGGTACGTATCGAGCGCGCCATGCCCTTGTGGTGCGATCGCCTGGGCCTGATCGGCAAGGCCGATCTGGTGGAGTTCGATTCCGGCGGCAACGCCTACCCGGTGGAATACAAACACGGTCCGCGCCGGCAAAAACAGCACGACGACCTGCAACTGGCGGCGCAAGCCCTGTGTCTCGAAGAAATGACCGGAAAACCGGTAACCGAGGGAGCGATCTATCACTTCAGCTCGCGGCGTCGGCGCGAAGTGCCGATTACGCCCGAGTTGCGGGCGCTCGTGACGCAGGCAACGAGCGAGGTGCGCGCCATGATGAGCAACGCGCAGTTGCCCGCGCCGGTGAACGATGCGCGCTGTCGCCATTGTTCGCTCAGCGAAATCTGCCAGCCAAAAGTGGTCGCCGAAGTCGATCGCTACCACGTCCTGCTGCGCAACCTCCGCGAGCCGACATGACCGCCTATCACCTGCTTAATACGCTGTACGTCACTACCGGTGGCGCCTACCTGCACCTGGACAACGACACCGTGCGCATCGAGGTGGAGCGCGAGACGCGCCTGCGTGTGCCGCTGCACCATCTGGGCGGCATTGTCAGCCTGGGCGATGTGTTGATTTCACCGGCACTGATCGGCCGCTGCGCCGAAAGCGGTATCGGCATGACCCTGCTCGATCGCAACGGTCGCTTTCGTGCCCGCATCGAGGGCCCGGTCAGCGGCAACGTGCTGTTGCGCAAAGCGCAGCATGAGATCAGCAGCAGCCCGGAAAGCGCGCTGGCGCTGGCCCGGCAAATGGTGCTCGGCAAGATCAAGAACACACGCACCGTGTTGCAGCGCGGTGCGCGCGAAGCCAAGGCCGACACGGATCGCGAAGCACTCGATGCTGCGGTACGCAAGCTCGATGCCTCGCTGCGTGCGGTGACTGTTGCCGACGAAATGAATGGCTTGCGCGGTGTGGAGGGCGAAGCCGCACGCACCCATTTTTCGGTGTTAGATCGCCTTGTGAAACCGGAGTTGCGGCAGGCGTTCGCCTTTGCTGGCCGCACCCGCCGCCCGCCGCGCGATGCCGTCAACGCGGTGCTGTCTTTTCTGTACACCATGCTTACTCACGATTGCCGCTCCGCGCTGGAAACCGTCGGGCTCGACCCGCAGGTTGGCTTCCTGCATGTGTTGCGGCCGGGCCGGCCCGCATTGGCACTCGATCTGGTCGAAGAGTTTCGCGCCGTCATGGCGGACCGGCTCGCGCTTACCTTGATCAATCGCGGCCAGATAAAGCCCACTGACTTTCGCACTACCGAGGGTGGCGGCGTGCTGCTGGAAGGCGACGCGCGGCGCACCGTGGCGATCGCCTGGCAGGAGCGCAAGCAGGAGTTGCTGCGGCACCCATTGCTGGATAGCGAAGTGCCGTTTGGCTTGCTGCCGCAAATCCAGGCACGCCTGCTTGCGCGCACTCTGCGCGGTGACGTCGAAGCCTATCTCCCGTTCCAGGCGCGCTGAACATGCTCGTCATCGTGTGCTATGACGTTTCCACCGAAACCCGGGAAGGGCGACGCCGCCTGCGTCAGGTGGCAAAAGCTTGCGAAGGCGTTGGCCAGCGCGTACAAAAGTCGGTGTTCGAGTGCCGCGTCGATCAGACGCAGATCGAAGCGCTGGAGCGTCGATTGCTGGATATCATCGAAGCGGAGCAGGACTGTTTGCGCTTCTACCGGTTGACCGAACCAGTTGAACTGCATGTCAAAGAGTTCGGCAATTTCAAGGCAGTGGATTTTGATGGCCCCCTGGTGGTGTAGAGCCGTGCGCGAACCCACAGCGATCCCCATTTCCCGGCCCTGTTCGCGCAGCCCGCAACTGCGCGATTTCATGGCGTTTTGCCCTTGCATGTTGCCCGCGCGCAGGGCAATCTCACTCACGTCGCGGCGGTTCGCGCAAAGCTGCCCACAAACCCTTGTGGCTCAATGCGCTGCCTTCACGGCGTCGCCGGCTCTCATGGGAGCCGGCGCGGATTGAAACGTGCGAGCCGACCACCGGGCGATATATGCCGCGATGGTCGCCGGCTCTCATGGGAGCCGGCGCGGATTGAAACGGCTGGTACCGCGCGGACGGCACACGCAGATTCCGTCGCCGGCTCTCATGGGAGCCGGCGCGGATTGAAACAAACTCAGCACTGAGACTTGCGCGCTGTGCAGGAGGTCGCCGGCTCTCATGGGAGCCGGCGCGGATTGAAACCAACAATGCGCGCAAGACCCGTGGATGGCTGGCAGTCGCCGGCTCTCATGGGAGCCGGCGCGGATTGAAACGGCAGGCATCACGCTTGAGCAGGCGATGAAGCTAGTCGCCGGCTCTCATGGGAGCCGGCGCGGATTGAAACATGATCACGAACTCCGGCACAGACAGGAACTCCATGTCGCCGGCTCTCATGGGAGCCGGCGCGGATTGAAACAGCGGACTCAAGGCGCGCGCGCTCCGCGGCATCGTCGCCGGCTCTCATGGGAGCCGGCGCGGATTGAAACTTTACCAGGACGCCCGCCGGGAAGTACAAGGAAGGTCGCCGGCTCTCATGGGAGCCGGCGCGGATTGAAACAGCGCCACTCTTTCCGCGTGTTGTTTCGCCAACGGTCGCCGGCTCTCATGGGAGCCGGCGCGGATTGAAACGCTCGACACAATAGACTTGGTATCAGCCCCGATGTCGCCGGCTCTCATGGGAGCCGGCGCGGATTGAAACTCGCGGACGATCTCGGCATACGCCACCACGTTTGCGTCGCCGGCTCTCATGGGAGCCGGCGCGGATTGAAACACCGGCGGCGGGCTTGATGGCCTGATTGACCGCGTCGCCGGCTCTCATGGGAGCCGGCGCGGATTGAAACACCGCTGAGGGCGATCCCAGCGCAGAAGCAGAACAGTCGCCGGCTCTCATGGGAGCCGGCGCTCATGGGAGCCGGCGCGGATTGAAACCGTGCAATTTTGATACAACCGCCGAATGGGTCAACGTCGCCGGCTCTCATGGGAGCCGGCGCGGATTGAAACGCGTCGGTGAGCGCGCGCTGCTGTCCGTCCAGCCGTCGCCGGCTCTCATGGGAGCCGGCGCGGATTGAAACACCGGGCCGCTCATGCCACCGCCGCGGTATTCCTGTCGCCGGCTCTCATGGGAGCCGGCGCGGATTGAAACGCTCCTGCTGAGTTTACGGACACGCAAAACGTGCGTCGCCGGCTCTCATGGGAGCCGGCGCGGATTGAAACCTCGCTGAGGTGGATCTGGCGATCCTCGGTTTGCGTCGCCGGCTCTCATGGGAGCCGGCGCGGATTGAAACCGTGAGCATGTCGTAGGCGCTGATGCCTTCGGCCTGTCGCCGGCTCTCATGGGAGCCGGCGCGGATTGAAACCAGCTTATTGCGAGTGACGTGGCGGCGTCGAACGGTCGCCGGCTCTCATGGGAGCCGGCGCGGATTGAAACAGCACGAAGCCGTGCGCCGGCTTGGTGTTATCAAGTCGCCGGCTCTCATGGGAGCCGGCGCGGATTGAAACGCTCGATAACCTCAACGCGCACAACGGCTCAGTGTCGCCGGCTCTCATGGGAGCCGGCGCGGATTGAAACTTTTTGCCTGTTGCAATTCCATATGGCGGGTCAGGTCGCCGGCTCTCATGGGAGCCGGCGCGGATTGAAACACGATCAAGCCATCTGACAGCCGGATCACCGGGGTCGCCGGCTCTCATGGGAGCCGGCGCGGATTGAAACCCCACACGCCGCCAGGAACTCCGGCATGCTCAAGGTCGCCGGCTCTCATGGGAGCCGGCGCGGATTGAAACGGATTTCGGCACCAAGCCCGATGGCTGGTTCGCGGTCGCCGGCTCTCATGGGAGCCGGCGCGGATTGAAACTCACCGCAACGCCACGCAGCGCCGCCTACCGCGGTCGCCGGCTCTCATGGGAGCCGGCGCGGATTGAAACTACGGCTTGCCCCTGCCGAAATGCCGTGCATGCTGGTCGCCGGCTCTCATGGGAGCCGGCGCGGATTGAAACCTACGCGCTTCCATCCGCAGCCGGATCTGCACCGGTCGCCGGCTCTCATGGGAGCCGGCGCGGATTGAAACACGGGCGTTTCAGAACTGAATGCAAGCTCGACGGGTCGCCGGCTCTCATGGGAGCCGGCGCGGATTGAAACAGCCTGCCCGCCGCCGTGTTTGCTGTGCCAGGCGGTCGCCGGCTCTCATGGGAGCCGGCGCGGATTGAAACATCTGGCGAGATGGAAGCAATGCGCAAGGATGCGGGTCGCCGGCTCTCATGGGAGCCGGCGCGGATTGAAACATCGAGCAGGGCATCTCGTACGGCCTGCGGCGCGGTCGCCGGCTCTCATGGGAGCCGGCGCGGATTGAAACGGCTTCGAACAGGTTCGGCATCAGCGGCCTCTCGTCGCCGGCTCTCATGGGAGCCGGCGCGGATTGAAACAGGAGTCGCGCCTCGATCCGTCCGCCGTGTCGCGGTCGCCGGCTCTCATGGGAGCCGGCGCGGATTGAAACGATGTAATCGAGCGTCCAGGCTTGCAGACCACGGGTCGCCGGCTCTCATGGGAGCCGGCGCGGATTGAAACAATGAAGTCGCTGAGCGCGCGTTGTGAGTGCTTGTCGCCGGCTCTCATGGGAGCCGGCGCGGATTGAAACCCGCTGCCTTCCGCGAGCTGCGGCTTGTAAGAGGTCGCCGGCTCTCATGGGAGCCGGCGCGGATTGAAACACCGGGCGCCGAGTACATCCCGATTGAAAACACGTCGCCGGCTCTCATGGGAGCCGGCGCGGATTGAAACACGTCGAGCGCCACACCGAGCGCGCGCGGCGGCGTCGCCGGCTCTCATGGGAGCCGGCGCGGATTGAAACGAGATCGAGTGCAGCGAGGCCGCTGCCGAACGCGTCGCCGGCTCTCATGGGAGCCGGCGCGGATTGAAACAACGCCGTGGTGCAGGAGTTTTTGCCATCCGGCCCGTCGCCGGCTCTCATGGGAGCCGGCGCGGATTGAAACAGGGCGTCTCGCGCATCGAAGCGCTGTGGCTGGGCAGTCGCCGGCTCTCATGGGAGCCGGCGCGGATTGAAACGTCGCGTTGGCGGTCAATGCCGGGCTGGTCAAAGTCGCCGGCTCTCATGGGAGCCGGCGCGGATTGAAACATCATGCTCGAATTCGAGGAAACCGCATAATGCGCGTCGCCGGCTCTCATGGGAGCCGGCGCGGATTGAAACGCGCGTGAGGCAGGCATCGCGCATGTCAGACAACGGTCGCCGGCTCTCATGGGAGCCGGCGCGGATTGAAACGATCCGCGTCAACCTCGACGCGCGCGGCATCATGTCGCCGGCTCTCATGGGAGCCGGCGCGGATTGAAACGGGGTAGTGCTCGACATCGTAGCTGATGCCATCGTCGCCGGCTCTCATGGGAGCCGGCGCGGATTGAAACCTGCCAGGTTGGGATTGGCGCTGGTGGAAAGCCCGTCGCCGGCTCTCATGGGAGCCGGCGCGGATTGAAACTCGCCCGTAGACGACCCGCCGCCCTGACCACCCCGTCGCCGGCTCTCATGGGAGCCGGCGCGGATTGAAACGGTTGCGAGCAATGCGGCGCGGGCCTTGGCCTGATGTCGCCGGCTCTCATGGGAGCCGGCGCGGATTGAAACGCGCTCAACGCCGGCGTCGCCGGCAGCGACATCGTCGCCGGCTCTCATGGGAGCCGGCGCGGATTGAAACCAGGTTGGGCAGATCACCAACCTGCGCGATCAAGTCGCCGGCTCTCATGGGAGCCGGCGCGGATTGAAACTGGCGCAAGCGCAAGCACGTCGGCGCGCACGTCGGCGTCGCCGGCTCTCATGGGAGCCGGCGCGGATTGAAACGCGCCCGTAGACGACCCGCCGCCCTGACCACCCGTCGCCGGCTCTCATGGGAGCCGGCGCGGATTGAAACCCCAAGCCCGCACGTGTAGGGCACCCCCGCTGGCTGTCGCCGGCTCTCATGGGAGCCGGCGCGGATTGAAACCCGCGAAACGCGAGGGTGAGAAAGACGCGCGCGCGGGTCGCCGGCTCTCATGGGAGCCGGCGCGGATTGAAACGCAGGCGCCGAGGTACAGCACACCATGCGGTCCAGTCGCCGGCTCTCATGGGAGCCGGCGCGGATTGAAACTACCCGTACACCAGCACGATGCCGATCGACGGGATCGTCGCCGGCTCTCATGGGAGCCGGCGCGGATTGAAACAGACGTATACACCAACTCGCCGGCCTGGCGTTGCGTCGCCGGCTCTCATGGGAGCCGGCGCGGATTGAAACTCGTTGCCGTAGTACGCAATCAGGAATGCGCGAACGTCGCCGGCTCTCATGGGAGCCGGCGCGGATTGAAACAACGATCTCGCTGCAGAAACTACAGCCGCTGCAGGTCGCCGGCTCTCATGGGAGCCGGCGCGGATTGAAACCAGCGCAACGATGTCGTCCCACACTGGCGCCGCGTCGCCGGCTCTCATGGGAGCCGGCGCGGATTGAAACCACGCTGCGGCGATCGCGCTGCGCGCGGCTGGAGTCGCCGGCTCTCATGGGAGCCGGCGCGGATTGAAACTGGCCGCTACCCGTACGGATCGGCCCCTGACGTAGTCGCCGGCTCTCATGGGAGCCGGCGCGGATTGAAACGACAAGGGAATCAAAGGCATGCTCCGCGGCTTTATGTCGCCGGCTCTCATGGGAGCCGGCGCGGATTGAAACCTCCATCGAGCGGGTGAGCGTGGGCAGGGCGAGCTCGTCGCCGGCTCTCATGGGAGCCGGCGCGGATTGAAACTGTACGTCGATGTCGATCTCGACGTCGTGCCCATGTCGCCGGCTCTCATGGGAGCCGGCGCGGATTGAAACCACCCGGCGCGCTGATACTCACGTGTGGCGTTGGTCGCCGGCTCTCATGGGAGCCGGCGCGGATTGAAACGCAGTTTTTGCGGAGTTGGCGATTGGTAGCGTTACGTCGCCGGCTCTCATGGGAGCCGGCGCGGATTGAAACATGGCCAACAATTGAGTAGCAAACTGCAGCACGAAGTCGCCGGCTCTCATGGGAGCCGGCGCGGATTGAAACATCAACGATCGCCTGGCTGAAACCTTCGAAGATCGTCGCCGGCTCTCATGGGAGCCGGCGCGGATTGAAACGGTTTTGCCGCTGCTGCCACGCGGCTTCGGTGGCGTCGCCGGCTCTCATGGGAGCCGGCGCGGATTGAAACATCACCAAACGTGGTGACCGATTGCAGGCTCGAGTCGCCGGCTCTCATGGGAGCCGGCGCGGATTGAAACAACATCGACCTGACCGCCAACCCAGCCGCCGCAAGGGTCGCCGGCTCTCATGGGAGCCGGCGCGGATTGAAACGTGGCCATGGCGGTCATCTCTGGTGAGTTGGTTCGTCGCCGGCTCTCATGGGAGCCGGCGCGGATTGAAACCGGCGCGCGTGGACGCTGCGCCCTGGCGACACCGGTCGCCGGCTCTCATGGGAGCCGGCGCGGATTGAAACGAACTGAGCAAGCGAGGCCGCTGATGCTTAACCGTCGCCGGCTCTCATGGGAGCCGGCGCGGATTGAAACACGAAGATCGGCCGCGACGTGTTCCCCAAGGCGCAAGGTCGCCGGCTCTCATGGGAGCCGGCGCGGATTGAAACAGCCGGTGCCGGAGGGTGGCAAATGAAACGCCTTGTCGCCGGCTCTCATGGGAGCCGGCGCGGATTGAAACATGGCCGCCCGGCTGCTCGTACCGGCGCACCCGTGGTCGCCGGCTCTCATGGGAGCCGGCGCGGATTGAAACGCGCAGGGAGTTTGGCTTGATCATTGGGCGTTGGTCGCCGGCTCTCATGGGAGCCGGCGCGGATTGAAACCTCGAACTCGATGGTGGCTTCGGTGGCGGCTGTGGTCGCCGGCTCTCATGGGAGCCGGCGCGGATTGAAACGGCAGGCGCTTGCCGCCGATGCCGATGTCGATCAGTCGCCGGCTCTCATGGGAGCCGGCGCGGATTGAAACGCCCACGGCATCGGAATATGCAGGGTCCGGCTCGTCGCCGGCTCTCATGGGAGCCGGCGCGGATTGAAACAGGAGTCGCGCCTCGATCCGTCCGCCGTGTCGCCGTCGCCGGCTCTCATGGGAGCCGGCGCGGATTGAAACGCTGCCTCCCGGCGGCTCGCCTTTGGTCTGACTGGTCGCCGGCTCTCATGGGAGCCGGCGCGGATTGAAACTAGCTCTGGAAAACGTCAAGGTACGCGCCGGCCAGTCGCCGGCTCTCATGGGAGCCGGCGCGGATTGAAACAGTCATGACCCCAACCAGAGAGATCGACATGAGCAAGTCGCCGGCTCTCATGGGAGCCGGCCGGATTGAAACTTGGCATCATCGACGCAGGGACTGCAAGAGCAGGTCGCCGGCTCTCATGGGAGCCGGCGCGGATTGAAACAACGGCAGTGGGCCGTTGGCGTCGTTTGCCGGTCAGGGTCGCCGGCTCTCATGGGAGCCGGCGCGGATTGAAACGTCAAAACCAACGGCCTTGAGGCAGTGATCGGGGTCGCCGGCTCTCATGGGAGCCGGCGCGGATTGAAACCAAAACAAACCCCGGGGGCCATCCATGGCCGCGCTGTCGCCGGCTCTCATGGGAGCCGGCGCGGATTGAAACCGATGGTGGCGTTGTCACCGATGGCCTGGCCATCTAGTCGCCGGCTCTCATGGGAGCCGGCGCGGATTGAAACAGCCCGACCTCGCCATGTGCAACATCGACCAGCGTCGCCGGCTCTCATGGGAGCCGGCGCGGATTGAAACTTTCCCTGCGGATTTCCAAGGCCTATGGCGTGGGTCGCCGGCTCTCATGGGAGCCGGCGCGGATTGAAACATCGAGCGCGAAGGCGATGCTTCGGCTGCAGCGGTCGCCGGCTCTCATGGGAGCCGGCGCGGATTGAAACGCCGAGCTCGAGCTCAGCGAGTCGTGCCTTGGCCAGGTCGCCGGCTCTCATGGGAGCCGGCGCGGATTGAAACTCTGAGCAAGGCCGAGGCCCGCGCGATCGGCTGCGTCGCCGGCTCTCATGGGAGCCGGCGCGGATTGAAACCCGGCCGCGAGGACGATCGCGCCGTGGCATTGAACGGTCGCCGGCTCTCATGGGAGCCGGCGCGGATTGAAACTCCTGCGGCGTACATCCGGGTGGATCGGGTCTGACTGTCGCCGGCTCTCATGGGAGCCGGCGCGGATTGAAACATTGTTGTCTCCCGGCCGCAGGGTGCGGCGTGGGGGTCGCCGGCTCTCATGGGAGCCGGCGCGGATTGAAACCGCGATATCTGCGGCGTACGCGACCTCGAAAACGTCGCCGGCTCTCATGGGAGCCGGCGCGGATTGAAACAGCCCGTCGATGGTGTTTGACTACCGCGGCGCCGGCGTCGCCGGCTCTCATGGGAGCCGGCGCGGATTGAAACCCCGTGCTGCTGGAAAACACCCTGCACAAGATGGTCGCCGGCTCTCATGGGAGCCGGCGCGGATTGAAACTTCGATTACGCGAAAAATGCTCGATAGCACGGCGGGTCGCCGGCTCTCATGGGAGCCGGCGCGGATTGAAACACGCGCGGTACCGCCAAGCGACTGCGGGCCGAGGTCGCCGGCTCTCATGGGAGCCGGCGCGGATTGAAACAACGCGCAGGCCGCCGCCGGCGGTGCGGTTGCGGTCGCCGGCTCTCATGGGAGCCGGCGCGGATTGAAACCATCGGGTCGATCCACGGCATTGGCGGCGGCAGGGTCGCCGGCTCTCATGGGAGCCGGCGCGGATTGAAACATCGGCCAGTTCGTCAATGCGCGCTTTGGCGCGGGGTCGCCGGCTCTCATGGGAGCCGGCGCGGATTGAAACTTTTCCAGCTCATCTGCGGTACTCCTTGCGATTGTCGCCGGCTCTCATGGGAGCCGGCGCGGATTGAAACCCGCCAGTCCACGGTGTATCGCGGTCCATTACTGTCGCCGGCTCTCATGGGAGCCGGCGCGGATTGAAACCGTGTCGCTCCGAGACAAGCGCGACCCTATAGGAAGTCGCCGGCTCTCATGGGAGCCGGCGCGGATTGAAACCACAAACGCGGTGCGCAGACACGCATGCAGCATGGTCGCCGGCTCTCATGGGAGCCGGCGCGGATTGAAACACTCACTCGTGGACAATCATCAGCGGCACCGACTGTCGCCGGCTCTCATGGGAGCCGGCGCGGATTGAAACGAGACCGAAGAGGATGCACGCGCATTCGCCGACTGTCGCCGGCTCTCATGGGAGCCGGCGCGGATTGAAACGCGCAAGTGCGATCACCGATATGCCAACTCGGTGTCGCCGGCTCTCATGGGAGCCGGCGCGGATTGAAACGCGAGGGCCACCAACGGGCGTTACTCGCCCACATGTCGCCGGCTCTCATGGGAGCCGGCGCGGATTGAAACTTCGTGTGCCGCAGGGTGATCGCGCCTTGCTCGGGTCGCCAGCTCTCATGGGAGCCGGCGCGGATTGAAACTTGCCAGTGCCCTGCGGCCCGTGAATGACCATGGTCGCCGGCTCTCATGGGAGCCGGCGCGGATTGAAACGCGTAGGCATGGATCAATACTGGATTAGCACCAGGAGCCTATCGGACTTGAGCCGTTGCGATGAAACCGGAGCCTTCGCTTCGCTCGATCGGTTGCTTCGCAACAACGCCTGCTGCGCAGGCTACGCCGTCGACTGCTTCGCGGTTACGCGGGGCTGCGCCCGACACTTCGCCGCTATCCGGCTCGCTCGGTCGCCCACAGGGTGGGCTCCTACAAAAAACGGTTGCGCTTACCAGTAGCAGCCCACCCCGTTGGCGACCTGTCGGAAAGACCATCAATGCGTGCATTCGCACCAAACCGGCTTTCCCTCGCTACGATCGGTCAAGTTCGACAGGCTGCTAGTCGCCGGCTCTCATGGGAGCCGGCGCGGATTGAAACCTCATTGGGGGCCGCGTTTTCTTTTGTGATAGGGGTCGCCAGCTCTCAGGATGCTCTGAACAACCGCCATCCGCCGTCATTGCGAGCGTTCAAGCCTTTAGCCGCGAGGCCGAAGGCCGTGGCGGGAAGCAATCCAGCTCTTTGTTTTTCCGAACACTCTGGATTGCCGCGTCGCTTCGCTCCTCGCAATGACAGCTTGTTCAGAGCATCCTTCATGGGAGCGGGCGTGGATTGAAAACACCGTGTCGGCAGTCTCGTTGAGCGAGTGCCACTCGCCACGCTGTGATAGGCTCCGGCGCAGCGGTGACCGACAGATCGGAATAGGCGCCCGGTCGCGCTGATCTTCGCAGTCGATGCGGATTTCTGGATGGAGGAACAGCCGCCCTCCCGGTCACCGCGCCTTACATCAGGCGCGCGTGCAAGGCGATGGCACCGACGTCGACGGCTCTCCATGCAAGCCGCATCGGTTCGGCGGTGATGCCCGCGCCGCGACCACAATCACACAATGACCACACCGATTCTTGTTATGAAACCAAGGTCACCGAAGGATCGGTTTTTGCTGCGTATCGTGTGTTACACATGCGCCGGTTGCCGCTGCGGCGGGCACGGGTTTGTTGATGATCAGCCGCGCTGATCGACAGGGGATTAACGAATGTCGCTACATCTCACACCGGCGAGCACGGCGCTCGCTGCGGCGATTTCCATGGCGTTGTTGGCGCCGTCGGCGCTGGCTGTCGAAAGCGATTGGCAAGCGGTCGATGGCGACTGGTTTGCGCCGGCAAACTGGAGTGCGGGTTTGCCCGGGTTGCTGGACATTGCGCGAATCGACAACGCGGGTAGCGCGCGCATCGCGGCGCCTGGAGCGCTGGCGCAGGCGCTGATCATCGGCGATAGCGGCAGCGGTTTTGTCGAGTTGGCGCCGGGCGGCGTGCTCGATGTAGGTTCCGGTACGGGCACCATCGAGTTGGCCCGAGGTGTCGGGTCGATCGGTACGCTCACTATTTCCGGTGACGCTGCCGGTACCATTCGCGCCGGCCAGATACACGGTGACAGCGGCAGCGCGGTCCTCAACTTCGCGCACAGCGATAGTGGATACGAGTTTTTCACCACCGTCACCGGTTCGGTTTCGCTGAACCATGTCGGCAGCGGCAGCACCAGCCTTTACGGCGAGCACAGTTACAGCGGCGATACCCGGGTCGATGCCGGGCAGTTGTTCATCGAGGGCAGCATCGTTTCCCACACGTTCGTGGGTGCCGCCGGCACGCTGGGCGGTACCGGCACGATCATGGCAACGCTCACGGTGGAAGACGGCGGCACCCTGGCGGCAGGTCGTGCCGACACCGGGCCGAGCATCGGCGTGCTGACCGTGGGCGATTTGTTTCTCAGCGATGACGCCTCGCTGCGCTTCGATCTCAACGCCGCCGATGGCTTGCCGGGGATCGATGGCGATTTGATTCGCGTGGCGGCTGGCTTGAATGGCTCCAGTGGCGATCTGGTGCTCGATGGCGTGCTGCAGATCACCGATCTGGCCGGTTTCGGCATGGGCAGTTACCGCTTGTTCGAATACGACGGCACCCTGACCGACAACAGCTTGCGCATTGGGGGGATTCCGGTCACGTTCGACCCGGCGCAGTTTTTCATCCAGACCGGCGTCGATGGCCAGGTCAACCTGATCGTCGGCGATGCCAGCGGCGTGCAGTTCTGGGACGGCGGCGGCACGGCGGGCGATGGGGTGATCGTGGGCGGCAGCGGCGTGTGGGACAACGCCAACCGCAATTTCAGCAATGCCGACGACAGCCTGGGCCTGCCATGGCGCGGAGCGATGGCGGTGTTCAACGGCGAGGGCGGCACGGTGACGCTGGGCGACGATGTTGCCTTCGAATCGTTGCAGTTCGCCAGCGATGGCTATGTCGTTACCACCGATGCGGCCAATCCGTTCGCGCTGCTGGCCGATTTCGGCGTGCGCTCGATCCGGGTCGATATCGGCAGCAGCGCCACCATTGCCGCCGCGATCCGCGGCGAGGGCATACTCGAGAAGACGTATTTCGGCACGCTGGTGCTGACCGGCGACAACAGCTACAACGGTGGCACCATCATCCGGCAGGGCGAGTTGCATGTCGATGGCGGCGCCATCCGCCATGCCGATTCGGGCATGAGCATCGGTGAGTTCGATCGCGATGAAGGCGCGTTGTCGATCAGCAATGGCGGTGTGGTGGAAGCCGCATTCGCCCGGCTCGCCGAGGGTCACGGCAGCGTCGGCATTGCCACGGTAACCGGCGCCGGCACGCAATGGTTGCTCGGCCAGGATATTTCGGTGGGCGTGCAGGGCGCGGGCTTCTTGAACGTCAGCGACCGCGGCAGTGTGCTCACCGCCGGGCTTTACGCAGGCGAGCGCGCCGGCAGTCGCGGCGAGGTGCTGGTGGATGGCGCCGGGACGCAAATTCTCAGCAGCGCGGATGTGTTCATTGGCGTGAACGGCGATGGCGTGCTTGCGCTGCACGAGCGCGGCGCGCTGGACGTCATGGCCGGCACCGGCACGGTCTTTCTGGGCAGCGGCACCGGCAGCGGCGAACTCGTGCTCGGCAATGGCGGCCTGGCGGGCACGCTGGTGGCGGCACAGGTGCTCGGTGGCAGCAACGCGAGTGTCGTATTCAACCATGCCGAGGCCGGTTACCAGTTCGATACGATGCTGGCAGGCGATCTGAATGTAAGCGTGCTCGGCAGCGGCAGCACCACACTGACTGCGGACAACACCTACACCGGTGCGACCCGCATCGACGGCGGACACCTGCTGGTCAATGGCCGCATCGTCGGCGATACCCAGGTCCATGCGGGCGGACGCCTGGGTGGAGCGGGCCGTGTCGGCAATGTCGCGCTCGATGCCGGTGCGTCGATCAATCCGGGCGACGGCATCGGCACGCTTGTGGTCGATGGCGCGCTGACGTTTGCTGCCGGCGCGTTGTTGCAGGTCGATGTGGCTGCCGACGGCAGTGGCGACCGGTTGCAGGTCAGCGGTACCACCACCATCGATGGCGGCGCCGTGCAGGTGCTGGCCGGGCCGGGCGAGTTCGCTTACGAAACGCGCTACACCCTGATCGACTCGGCAGCCGGCCTCAGCGGGCAGTTCGATAGCGTCAGCAGCGATCTGGCGTTCTTCAGTTCATCGTTGGGCTACGACGCCAATCGCGCGTTCCTGCTGTTGCAGCGCAATGCAACGGCATTCGGCGATGTGGCGCAAACCTTCAATCAACGCGCACTTGCCAACACGTTCGATCGGTTGCAGGCCACCGACCCGGTGCCGGTGCTCGACGTGATCAACGCGTTCGCCGCAGCCAACGTCGAACAGGTGGTGACGGGGCTGGAAGCAGTGTCCGGCGATGCCGCTGCGCAAAGTGCGGCGCTGCGTCTGGCCTGGGAGCAACGGCATTTCGCGCGCGTACTCGACCGGCTCGGGCCGGCGCGTGCGGGTGCGAAAGGTACGCAAGCGCAGGGCTTCTGGATGCGCGGCGAGGCCGATTCGGGTTCGCTGGCCGACGCCAATGCCGGCGACGCGGATTACGACGCCGGCGGCCTGAGTGTGGGTTACGACAAGGCGCTGGGCGAGCGTTGGCGCGCTGGAGTCGGCTTGGGCCTGGCGCAACTCAACGGCGATGTCGCGTCGCGGGCGGCGGATCTGCGCGAGGACAGCGTGCGCGTCAGCGGCTATGGCGCGTATGACGCCGGTGCGCTGAGCGTGGCGGCAGTGGCCGGCATCGGCTTTGGCGAAACCCGAGTCGAGCGCGATGTGCGCGTCGGCAACGTCGATCTTGGCCGCAACCGTGGCGACACCGACAATGTCACCGTGATGGCGGCGGTGCAGGCCAGCTACACCTTCACACCGAGTGCGGCGTGGGTGGTGTCGCCACTGGCGGCGCTGGACGTGGCGCATCTGGATCGCGCGCGTTTTGCTGAGCGCGGTGCGGGCCAGGCCAGCCTGCAGTACCACGGGTTGCAACACATCAGCGTGCGCTCACGTCTCGGCTTCAGCTCCAGCGCGATCGCCACGCTCGGCGACGCCCGGCTGCGGCCACGCGTCAACCTGGCGTGGCAGCACACGTACGGCGACCGTGCGCTGGATCAGGATGCGGCGTTTGCGGCCATCGCCGGACAACGCTTCACCGTGCGCAGTGCGGCTCGCAGTCGCGATCAGGCGCTGCTCGGTATCGGGCTTGATGGCGATGCCGGCGCCAACTGGACGTGGTTCATGGACGTGACGGCGACGCTCGGCGGCGGCGATGAGGATTACAGCGCCAGCGCCGGCGTGCGCTATCGCTTCTGAGCGCGGTAATTCAGGAACCTCTTGAAACCGTCGCGAGCGGCCCGAGTGCAAGGCGCACGGAGCGGTCGCTTCCGGCATCGTGCCTTACGCGACACTTGCACATCCATGTGCGGCGCAGGAACCGCAGTGTACATTCACGTACGTGAGGATTCCGAGCACCGCGCAACGCCGCAATCGGATCGCGCAGTAGGTTTCAAGAGGTTACCTTCAGTCCTCCTCGACGCGCGGTTTGAACGCGTCGGCCAATTGCTTTTGCACCGGCGCCGGTACTGCATCGTAATGACTGAACTCGATGTCGTAACGGCCGCGGCCGGCGCTGGCGCTTTTCAGTTCAGTGGCAAAGCCGGTTATTTCCGATAGCGGCACCTGCGCGCGGATCAGGATTTCGCCGCTGCCGCTGGCATCGGTGCCGTGGATGCGCGCGCGCTTGGCGGCCAGGTTGCCGGTGATGTCGCCGGTCTGCGCTTCCGGCACCACCACTTGCAACTCGACGATCGGTTCGAGCAATTGCGGCCTGCCTTTGCCAACGGCATCGATAAACGCCTTGCGGCCGGCGGTGACAAAGGCGATTTCCTTCGAGTCCACCGGGTGATGTTTGCCGTCGTGCACCACCACGCGCACATCCTGGATCGGGTAACCGGCCACGACGCCCTGTGCGATCGCCTGGCGCACGCCCTTTTCGACAGCCGGGATGAACTGGCCGGGAATGGTGCCGCCCTTGACCGCATCGACAAACTCGAATCCGGTACCGCGCGCGAGCGGTTCCACACGCAAAAAAACCTCGCCGAACTGACCGGCGCCACCAGTCTGTTTCTTGTGCCGATAATGCCCCTCCGCCGCAGTGGCCACGGTTTCGCGGTAGGCGATGCGTGGCGGCCGGGTGGTTACCGCCACGCCGTAACGTTGGTCGATGCGCTCGAGCATCACCCGCAGATGCAACTCGCCCAGGCCGCGGATTACGGTTTCATTGAGTTCGGCGTGGTGCTCGATCTGGAAGCAGGGATCCTCTTCGGCCAGTTTTTGCAGTGCGGTGGCCAGTTTTTGCTCCTGGCCGCGGGTCGCCGCCTGGATCGCCAGGCCGAACATCGGTTTGGGATAGTCCAGCGGCTTGAGGTGGATGTGATCCTCGTCGTGCGAGTCATGCAGGATCGCATCGAAATGGATGTCATCGACCTTGGCGACCGCGGCGATGTCGCCGGCCACCGCGCTGTCGATTTCGACGTGATCCTTGCCCTGCATCCGAAACAGATGGCTCACCTTGAACGGCTTTTTGCCATCGTCGATGAACAACTGGCTGTCGCGCCGCACCGTGCCCTGGTAAATGCGGAACACGCTGAGCTTGCCGACGAACGGGTCGTTGACGATCTTGAACACGTCGGCAATGACATGGGCCCCGGGATCGGGCCGCGCAACGATCGGCTCGGCGTTGGCGCCGCTGCCCTTGATGAATGGTGGCGGGTTGCCTTCTGCCGGGTTGGGCAGCAGGCGATCGATAAATGCCAACAATTCGGGAACGCCAACGCCGCTGCGCGCATTGACGAAGCAGATCGGCACCAGGTGGCCCTCGCGCAGGCATTGTTCGAAGGCGTCGTGCAGTTCCTGGCCGGACAGCGCGGTTTCGCCCTCTTCCAGGTAGTGGTTCATCACCTGCTCGTTGATTTCAACGACCTGGTCGATGATTTGCTGGTGCGCGGCGGCGACATCGGCGCTGTCGCACTCGCCGCCCGGCTGAAAGAAACAGTCCACCACCGCGCTGCCATCGCGGCGGGGCAGGTTGATCGGCAGGCACTGCGCGCCAAAGTTGGCGCGCAGTTGCGCGATCAGCGCCGGAAAATCGCCACCGGCATCGATGCGGTTGACGATCAGTACCCGGGCGAGGCCGCGCTGCTTGCCGTACTCCATCAGCCGGCGGGTGCCGTGCTCGATCCCGGTGCCGGCATTGACCACCACCGCCAGCGTTTCCACCGCCGCCAGTGCCGACAGGGTCTGGCCACGGAAGTCCGGGTAGCCCGGGGTGTCGATCAGGTTGATGTGGCTGTCGCCATGGGCCAACGAGGCAATGGTGGAGTTCAAGGAATGACCACTGGCATGCTCCATCGGGTCGAAATCCGACACGGTCGTGCCGCGCTCGACGCTGCCGGTGCTGGCGATCGCGCCCCCCGCGTGCAACAGCGCTTCGAACAGCGTGGTCTTGCCCGAGCCGGGATGGCCGGCCAATGCGACGTTGCGGATCTGTTCACTGCGGGACATGGCAGGCGCTCCTCTCGATTGTGTTGCAAGCGTTGCAGCGTGGACGGGCGAGGTCAAGTCTGAGCGGCGACTGACCATCGGCATGCCCGGTTTGTCCGGTTCAGCCGCTTTTCATTGCCCTCGGGAGAGCATCAAACCAGCTCGAACGGAGTGGCGCCATGACCCGAATCAATATTGCGGCTGCGATCATGCTGGCCTTGCCCATGGGCCTGGCGGCGCAGGACGGCAGCCGTTACGTGCTGGCCGAGGTGGTCGCGGTGGAGCCGATCCACGAGGTGATCAGCACCCCGGTTTCCTCGCGGACCTGCTGGGAGGAGCCGGTTTACGAGACGGTATACGCCGAGCCGGAGCCCTATTACGGTCGCAGCTACGGTCCGAGCTATGCGATCGGAATCAGCAGCGGCCATCATCGCGGCCGAGGTTACGGGCATGGCGGCGGTCACCACCGCGGGCATGGCGGCCACACCAGCTACGCATTCGGCTATTCCGGCGGTGGCTACGGCTATCCCGGTGGAGCCGGTGAGCGGGTCCTGGGCGCCGTCGCCGGTGGCCTGCTCGGCAATCAGATCGGCAGCGGCAGCGGCAAGGCGGCGGCGACCTTTTTCGGCGCCGTGCTCGGCGATGCGCTGGTGGCCGACAGCCAGGCGCGCCGCTATGCCGGCTATGCGCCGGCACCGACCGCGCGCACGGTGGTGTCCTACCGCGAACGCTGCCGCGAACAAACCATCTACCGCCGTGAACAACAGGCGCAGTGGTTCGATGTCACCTACCGCTGGGGCGGCGAGCTGTACCACACCCGAACCGGGTTCGACCCGGGCGACCGCATCCGGGTGCGGGTGGACGTGACGTCATCGCAGTGACGAAACGCACACTGGCGTCGCCGGTCACGCAAAGGTCGAGTATGTGCTGAATTCGCATGGCAGTCTGCCCCGGACTGCTTTATGCTCGGCTTGACGACGTCGGGGGGAATCGGATGCGGCGCGGGGAAGCGGTCTGTCATGCGGTGACCGTGAGCTTGGCGTTGATCGCCACAGCGACCTCGGTGACTGCGGCCGTGTCGCGCGAAGTGCGCGCGCCGCTGGTAGTGATTGCAGCGGCGAGCAGCCTGCTGCTGATCATCGTTCTGCTGCGGCTCTGGCTCGCGCTGCGCAGCGAGCACAGCGTCAAGATCGCTACGCTCCTGGTTGTGTCCGCCGTAGTGTCGTTGTTCGCCATCGTTGCCCTGGGCTGGGTTGCCTGGATCGGTGCGGTTGATCTGGACGTTGCTGGCGACGCTGCAACCGGGAACAGTGCCGGGGTTCTCGCATTTGTCCTGTCGGCGACATTTGCCGCGCAGATACTGCAATGGAACCCGCTGACCGCCAGCGTCCGCAAGCGCCAGGCCTCGGCGATCCTCTCCTTGCTGGCGTTGGTAAGCGCACTGGGGGTAATGTTTTTATGCGCGGTTTCAGGGAAACCGCTGGATGCAGTGCCATTGCTGGTCGCTTTCGCATTTGCCGCATTGGCCTTGCGCCTGATCTGCGTTGCCGGCGATGACACCTGGCCAGCCAGTGTCTTTACCCTCCCGTCCAGCGCCGCCACACGACGAAAAGGTTCCGGCGCGTCGGGGTTTGTGATGCTGGCGCTGGTGTTGTTGGGTTTTCTGGGCGGCACCGGCTATTACTACATCAACCGCGAAGCCGCGCTGGCGCGCGATGCGGCAAATGCCAACCTGGCAACCATTGCCGATCTCAAGACGCAGAGCATCGCCAGTTGGTATGGCAACCAGTTGAACTCCGCGCGTTTGTTGCTCGCACCAACCGTTGCGCGCGACGATCTCGACGCGGTGTTGCGCGGCAGCATCGAACCCCGGCGACGCGACGACATCGTGCGCTGGATGCGTGCCCTGATGAACGCAAACGGCTATGCCGCGGTTGCGATCCATGACCAGCACGGTCAGGTTCGATTGTCGGTCGGCGCGGCACTTGCCGATGGTGATGCGTCGAGACGGCGTATCCGCAGCACCTTGACGGAACACACGGTGCAAGTCGACGACATTTATCGCGATCCCGACACGGGCGCGGTGTCGCTCGATTTCCGGGTGCCGTTGCGCGTTTCCGGTGTCGATGGCGGGCTGGCCGACGGTGTGTTGTTGCTGCGCCTGGATCCGGCGCAGTATCTCTATCCGATGGTGCAAACGTGGCCGACGACCAGTACCAGCGCGGAAACCTTGCTGGTGCGCCGGGACGGCGATTCGGTGCTGTTCCTCAACGAGTTGCGCCACCGCACCGGTACGGCATTGCGTTTGCACCTGCCGTTGACGGGCTCATTGGGCGTGCCGGCATTGATCGCCGTTGGTGGTGGTGGTGCGTCGGTTGCCGAAGGCCCCGATTACCGCGGCGAGCCGGTGCTGGCGGCGGTGCGAGCGGTGCCGCAATCGCCCTGGTTTCTGGTCGCGAAGACCGATCGCGCCGAAATCTACGCGCCGGTGAACGATCGTGTCGCGTTGCTGTCGGCACTGATTGCCGTCGTCGGTCTGGCCGCGTTGCTGGGGGCAGCGATCCTGTGGCGGCAGCGAAGCTATGCGCAGGTCTGGCGCGAACTGCAATTGCAGAAGGCGAGCGCGATCGGGGAGCAGCGCTACCGCCGGCTGGTGGAGAACATCAGCGATGCCTTGATGATCGATGATCTGCACGGATACGTCGTGTACGTGAACGATCGGTTTTTGGCGATGTACGGCTACGAACGCGACGAGGTGATCGGGCGGCACTTTTCCGAGTTCAGTGCGCCGCAATGGCGCGACTCGGGCCGTTATCGCCATCAACAACGTGTTGCCGGCGAACCGGTTGCCGACACCTTCGAGTACCAGGCGTTGCGCAAGGATGGCTCGCAATTCTGGGGCGAGGTGCGGGTCTCGACCGTGGTCGAAGATGGTCGCCTGATCGGAACCCAGTCGACAGTGCAGGACATCAGCGAGCGCAGACGCGCGCAAGAGCTGCAGGCGGCACTGCTGCACATCTCGGAGGCGGCGCATGAAGCCAGCGACATGGACGATCTGTACCGGCGCATTCACCAGATCATCAGTTCGCTGCTGCCGGCGCAAAACTTTTATGTCGCGCTGTACGACGAGACAAGCGACATGGTCAGCTTCCCCTGTTTCATCGATGCGCACGACCCGCAGCCGGTGCCGCAGAAGCTGGGCGAAATCAGCCTCACCGCCGTTGTGTTGCGCTCCGGACAGACGATTTTGCTGCATCCGGAGTCGGCGCACGATGCGGAGCGATTCGGCGGCGTGATGGTGGGCACGGCACCGGTCGAGTGGCTGGGCGTGCCGTTGCGTGCCCGAGGCTGCACCATCGGTGTGCTCGCTGTGCAAAGCTATGACCCGGCCGTGCGCTTCAGCGATAGCGACAAGGAACTGCTGCAGTTCGTCAGTACCCAGATTGCCGCAGCGATCGAACGCAAGCGTACCGAAGCCGCGATGCGCGACAGCGAAGAGAAGTTTCGCGCCGTATTCGAGGAAAGCCCCAACGCGATCGGCTTGTTCGAGATTCCGGGCGGACGGATGGTCGAGGCCAACAAAGCGGCGATCACGGTGTTTGCCCGGCCTTATCGCGAGTTGGTCGGCAAAACCGCCTCCGAGCTGGGGATCTGGGCGGTCGAGAGCGAGCGTCAGGAATACCTGCTGAAACTCGGCGAAAGTGGCAGTGTTCGAGACTTCGAGACCACCATGCGTCGCCAGAACGGCGACACCGTGCCGGTGCTCTACAGCGGCACCCTGGTCACGATTTCGGGCCGGAATTACAGCCTGAGCGTCATGCAGGACATCAGCGCGCGCAAGAAGGCCGAGCAGCAACTGCGTGAATCGGTGGCGATGATCAAGAACCTGGAGACGGCGCTCAACGAGCATGCGATCGTGACCATTGCCGATCCCGAGGGGCGGATCATCGAAGTCAACGACACGTTCTGCGCGGTGTCGGGCTACAGCAGGGAAGAAGTCATCGGAGTGAGCCACAGCATCCTCAACTCCGGCGTGCACCCTGGCGGCTTTTTTGAAGATGTCTGGCGTACCATCGGCAGCGGCAGGGCCTGGCATGGCGAGGTCTGCGATCGCGCCAAGGACGGCACGCTGTTCTGGCTCGATTCGACCATCGTGCCGTTTCTCGATTCGAACGGAAGGCCGTATCAGTTCGTCTCGATCAATACCGTTACCACCGAACGCAAGCGCGCCGAGCAATGGCAGCGGCACTACGCCGATATCCTGGGCCTGATCAGCGCCGAGTCGCCGGTCGCTACCGTGCTCGAACGTATTGCCGATTTTGCCGAGCAGCAGAGCGACGATGCATGTGCGCTGATTCAATGGCAGGAAGGGCAGGCGTGTTCGGTTGTGCGCGGCGCCAAGGCGCAGGCTGTCGTCAGTGGTGCTTTGCGCTGCATTTCGACGGGGTCGGCGCGCGCATTGCCGGCGTCCTGTCGCCTGCTTGCGCCCGGCAACGGGGTTCCGCCGGATGCTGTTGGCCTGGATGACGCTGGGGCCGACGCTGCGGCCGATTTTTCGGCTGTCGGCTGTGCGTTGCACAGCAGTGAGCCGATCATCGCGGCCGACCAGCAGGTATTGGGCGCGCTGATGTTGTGTCGGACGCGAGGCAGCATGGCGCCGCCTCAACAGGTGGCGATGCTGCGGCAGTCGGCGGCCTTGGCGGCGCTGGCAATCGAGCGCGCACAGCATCAGTCCGACCAACGTCTGGCCAAGGTGGTGTTCGAGCAAACGGTCGAGGCGATCATCGTCAGCGATCAGCATGACCGGATCGTGATGGTCAATCCGGCGTTCGAGGAACTGACCGGTTATTCCGCCGCCGATGTGATCGGAAAAACCCCGGGTTTGCTGGAGTCGGGGCGTCACGAGCCCGGCTTTTACCAGCGTATCGAGGAATCCGTTGCCCGCGAGGATTGGTGGCAGGGCGAGTTCTGGTGCCGGCACCGGGCAGGCGAGAGCCGCCCGATGTTGCTGTCGATGGTTGTCGTGCGCGACGCCGCTGGCGAGATCAGTCAGCGCATCCGGGTGATGGCCGACATCAGCGAACAGAAGTTCCAGGCGGCGCGCATCGAACAGTTGGCGTTTTACGACTCGTTGACCGGCCTGCCCAATCGCGCCTTGTTCCTCGACCGACTGGATCACGGTCTGGATGCGGCGCGTCGCCACGGTTTGAAGGGCGCCCTGCTGTTCCTCGATCTGGATCGCTTCAAGGAAATCAACGACAGTCAGGGGCATGCCGTTGGCGACCTGGCGCTGGTCGAGGTCGCGCGCCGGTTCCAGCGGCTGTTGCGCAAGGAAGAGACGCTGGCGCGTCTGGGCGGCGACGAATTCGTGTTGATCGCCGAGGGCGCAAACCAGGAAACGGCGGCGACGATTGCCGAGCGGATACTGCGTGCGCTGCGCGAACCGATGCAAATATCCGATCAAGTCACCAATCTGTCCGCCAGCATCGGGATCGCGTTGTATCCGGACGATGGCGACAACGTCGGCGATTTGATCAAGCATGCCGATATCGCCATGTATCGCGCCAAAGCGACAACCGGCGGCTACCGGTTCTATCAGGCGGCGATGGGTGCCGCGCTGCAGGAACGGCTGGGATTGGCGCGCCGGCTCGAGTTGGCGATCGAGCTTGGCCAGTTGCAGTTGCACTACCAGCCTCGGGTGGCACTCGCATCGGAAACGATGCAAGGCGCCGAAGCGTTGTTGCGTTGGGACGATGCCGAGTTCGGCAACGTGTCGCCGGCGCAGTTCATCCCGATCGCCGAGGAACGTGGGTTGATCGGTGCGCTGGGCGATTGGGTGATTGCCGAGGCCTGTCGCCAGATGGCGCAATGGCGCGCGCAGGGGCTGGCATTCCCGGGCACCGTTGCGATCAACCTGTCTACCCTGCAACTGCACCTGCCCGACATGGTCGAGAAATTGCTTGCCCGCATCGATGCGGCGGGGCTTGGCACCGATCGTTTCGAACTCGAGCTGACCGAAAGCACCATGATGGCCGACCCGGCTGCTGCAATCGCCATTCTGGATCAGTTGCACGGCGCGGGTTTTTCGCTGGCGATCGACGACTTTGGTACCGGCTATTCCTCGCTGGTATATCTCAAGCGATTCGCGGTGGACAACATCAAGATCGACATGTCGTTCGTCAGCGACATGTTGTCCGATCGCAACGATGCAGCCATTGTCGCCACCATCGTGGCGATGTCGCGCAGCCTCGGTTTGCGCACCACAGCGGAGGGCGTGGAGAACGCTGCGCAGGCGGAAGCCCTGTTGCAGTTGGGTTGCGATTTCGCGCAGGGTTACCATTTCGGCAGTCCCGAGCCGGCGGATATTTTCGCCAGGCGCTGGTTGAAGCGCGTTTCAACTTCGTAGGTCGGCTCAAGCGCAGCGGAGCCGACAGCAGTCCCTCAGTGGTGCAACGTCGGCTCCGCTGCGCTTGAGCCGACCTACAGCCAGGATGTCGCGATGAAAAATGCCTTGATCATCCTTCTCGTCTTCGCGCTCGCGCCGCTTGCACACGCCGCAACGGTATTGAGCAACGCCCATATCCACACGCTCGATCCGCAGCAGCCGAACGCTACGGCGATGGCGTGGGACGATGACGGCGAGATAGTGGCGCTGGGCGAGGCGTCGGCGTTGTTGGCGCGCTATCCCGAAGCGCAGCGCATCGATGCCGGCGGCGCGGTGCTGGTGCCGGGGTTGATCGATGCGCACGCGCATCTGATGGGGCTGGCGATGGCGTTGAGTGGCGTCGATCTGGTCGGCGCCAGCAGCAAGGCGGAAGTCGTGCAGCGGCTGCAACGCTTCGCCGCTGATTTGCCGCCGGGCGAGTGGCTGCGCGGGCGCGGCTGGGATCAGAACCGTTGGCCGGACACGGCGTTCCCCACGGCGGCGGATCTGGACGCCGCGTTTCCCGAGCGGCCGGTATGGCTGGAACGCGTCGATGGCCATGCCGGCTGGGCCAACAGCGCGGCGATGCGCGCCGTCGGTCGTGATCTCGATGGCGACTGGCAGCCCGACGGCGGGCGCATCGAGCGCGTCGATGGCAAGGCCAGCGGCGTGTTTGTGGACGGTGCGGCGGTGCTGGTTGATGCCGTGGTGCCGCCGCCCAGCGATGCCCTGCGCGCGCGCGCACTGGAAGCGGCGCTGGCGCTCGCCGCGCGCAACGGTCTCACCGGATTGCACGACATGGGGGTGTCGCTGGCCGATCTCGCCCTGTACCGCCGGTTCGCCGACGCCGGCAAACTGAGTTTGCGGGTCACCGCCTACGCCGATGGCGACGCCGCCGCGCTGGCCGCGTTGTGCGCGATGGGCCCGTACCGCCACGCATCCGGGCGACTGGGCATGGCCGGGGTGAAGCTCTATGCCGACGGCGCGCTCGGCAGTCGCGGCGCGGCATTGCTGGCCGACTACAGCGACGACCCGCACAACCGCGGTCTGCTGGTCACCGAGCCGGAGGCGTTGCAGACGGCGATGGTGAAGGCACGCGAGTGTGGTTTGCAAGTGGCGACCCATGCCATCGGTGACCGCGGCAATCGCATCGTGCTCGATGCCTATCAGGCGGTGCTCGGGGATGCTGCCGCCAGCAATCACCGCTGGCGGATCGAACACGCACAGATCGTGGCGCCGGGCGACATCGCGCGTTTCAAGACGCTCAACGTGATTGCGTCGATGCAGCCGACCCATGCCACCTCGGACATGCCCTGGGCCGAAGCGCGGGTGGGTGCGGAGCGGCTGTTCGGCGCCTATGCCTGGCAGCGGTTTATCGCTGCCGGCGTGCGGCTGGCGCTGGGTTCGGATTTCCCGGTCGAACAGGTGGACCCGCGCTTGGGACTGTACGCCGCGGTCAGCCGCCAGGATCGCGACGGCCAGCCAACCGGCGGCTGGTTGCCCGGGCAACGCCTGAGTGCCGGCGAAGCGCTGCGCGGTTTCACCCGCGATGCGGCGTATGCCGGTTTCGCCGAGAACACCGTTGGCACCTTGAAGCCCGGTTACCGCGCCGATTTTGTATTGCTCGATGGCGACCCGCTGAGCGTTGCCCCGCGCGCCGTCGTTGACCTGAAGGTGCGCTCGACCTGGGTCGATGGCGAGGCGGTGTACCGGATACCGGCGCGCTGAGCGTACCCGCTGGCTCAGGCCAGGCCGCGCAAGCGCAGATACGCTTCACGCGGCGCGATCATCGGCAGACCCTGCACCGCTGTCAGCTCCAGCAACGCCTTGTCGCCGGTGACGAACAGGTCGGCACCGGCGGCCAGCGCGGCAGCGACGATCGGTACGTCGTCCGGATCCGGGAAGTCCGCCGGCGGCTGCCAATGGCCGTTGTCGATTTCGCGCGCACTCGCCATCGTTGCGCGCGCGGCATCGAGGCCGGCATCGGTGGCTTTGAACTTGTCGCGCAGGATACGCAACACCTCGTCACGAACGGTAGCGCAAAGCAGCAGCTCGAAGCCCGCGCGGCCGTGGTGCTGCAATGCGAGGCGCAGCAAATCGGCGCACAGTCCGCGCGCAACGAATCCGCTCAGCCAAACGTTGCTGTCAAACAGCAGCTTCAAGAGAAATCCCGAAAGATGTCCTCATCGCTCAGGTACCCGGCCTTTTCCGCCAGCGGCACCAACAGGCTGCGTACACGCTCCAACTCAGCCAGCGCGGTTTCGCGGCGCAGCATCTCGCGCACCAGATCGCTTTTGCTGCGTTTGGCCGCGCGCGCCAGTTCGGCCAACTGCGCGTCGAGTTCGTCGTCGAGGCGAATGGTAAGGGTGGACATGGACCACTCCGCGCTTGGTGTAAGACAATGTATCACACGAGAGGACGCCGCGCGTACTCGCGGCTTGAGCCGACATCCCCAACTGAATGTTCTTGGCGCTCACCTTTGCGTTTATTGCGTCCTTTGCGGACCGAAAGCTTTACGCTTCACCCGTCGGGCTCATGATCCGTGTGCAGTTCCAACTGCCGGAACAGCCGGCGCAATGATGAAGCACGGGGCTTGTTCAGAGTTTCCCTTCCGGCAAACTCAATCGCGCAGGCGAATCCGGCCATCGATGAGAGTACGGCTGTGGCCGCCCAGCCATACCCCATCGCCATCGACGCGCAGGGTGACGATGCCATCGCGACCCATTTCGCGGCCCTGACTGGCGCGGTATTCGGGCGCGGGCAATCGCTCATGTGCGGCGAGCCATGCGGCGATGCAGGCGTTGGCGCCGAGTTCGGCACCATCGAGCCCGGCACCATCGAGGACGACTGCAACCGGGTTGCCGAAGAATCCGCGACGGGTGAATACATCGACCTGCTTGAACGCCACCATGATTTCGCTCCGTACGTTGACCAAAACGCCATTGTGCCGCTCGCATCGGTGCTGTGTGTGACATTGCGGTCGTTCGCTTGCTGCTACGCGGCTCGCTCGGTCGGTTGCTTCGCAACAGCGCCTGCTGCGCAGGCTACGCCTTCGCTTCGCCGCCGCGCGGCTCGCTCGGTCGGTCGCTTCGCAACAGCGCCTGCTGCGCAGGCTACGCCTTCGCTTCGCCGCTGCGCGGCTCGCTCGGTCGGTCGCTTCGCAACAGCGCCTGCTGCGCAGGCTACGCCTTCGCTTCGCCGCTGCGCGGCTCGCTCGGTCGGTTGCTTCGCAACAGCGCCTGCTGCGCAGGCTACGCCTTCGCTTCGCCGCTACGCGGCTCGCTCGGTCGCCCACAGGGTGGGCTCCTACAGGGGTGCTTCAAGGCGCGTTTGTAGGAGCCCACCCTGTGGGCGACAGGTGGAGCAACGTCGTGTCACGCCGATCGGCTTACAAAAACAAGGGGCCCGAAGGCCCCTTGCGGTGTAGCGAACGCTGAGATCGGTGCGTTACAGGGTGCCGGCGTCGAGGAAGCCCTCGTCGTGCGGGTGGCCGCTGGTGTTGTTGAACGTGGCGGTACTTTCGGAAGCGGCCAACAGCCCGTTCAGCGTGTTGGAGAACGCGCTGCCATTGGTTGCCTGCGGATGGCTCTTGAGGTACAGCGCAGCCGCGCCGGCCACATGCGGGCTGGCCATCGAGGTGCCGCTGATGGTGTTGGTGCCGCCGTTGTTCCAGGTCGAGAGGATGCTGACGCCCGGTGCGGCGATCGCCACCGGTGCCGATACGCCACCGGGATTGCCGTCGCCCCAGTTCGACCAGGTCGGCCAGTTGTCGTTGCTGTCGGTGGCGCTGACCGTGATCACCGCATCGTCATAGGCAGCAGGTGTGCTGGCCTGGGCATCGGCGCCATCGTTGCCGGCAGCTACCGCGAACACCACGCCGGCATTCTTGGCGTTGCAGATGGCCTGATGGAAGGTATCGGTGCCGCTGAAGCCGCTGCTGGTGCAGGTACCGGTCTTGGAGCCGCCACCGCCGAGGCTCATGTTGGCGACGGCAGCCTGGCCGCGGGCGCTGACCTCGGCGGTCATCCAGTCGATACCGGCGATGATGCCCGAGATCGAGCCGGAGCCTTGGCTGCTGAGCACCTTGATCGCATGCAGGGTAGCGCCCGGCGCGACGCCGACCACGCCGGTGCTGTTGTCGATTGCAGCGGCGCTGCCGGCAACGTGGCTGCCGTGGCCGTTGTCGTCATCCCAGCTCTGGTTGCAGACACGGCCCTTGCACGCGACCGGAGCGAAGCCATTGCCGATGTGCGCGGCCAGATCCGGGTGATCGGAGTCGATGCCGGTATCGATGATGTAAATGTGGATGCCCGCACCATCGTTGCTGTTGCTGTTGGCGCCGACACGGGCAACGCCCCACGGTGTGACTTGCGCCCCGCCGCCGCCGCCGCCGCCGGGCTTGCCCATGACGGCGTGCATTTCGCGATCGAATTCGATGTTGGCCACCATCGGGTCGGCGCGCAGCCGGTCCAATGCGGCTTCGGGCACACGTGCCGCGAAACCGGTCAACACCTTGCCATAGGTGTGGCTGGCGGCGACGCCATGCTGACGCGCCACTTCAGCGGCCAGTGCGCGGTTGTCGGCACGGCTATGGCCGCTGGCACCCGCGTTGAGGGTGACGATGACATCAAGAAAACGATCAGCGGCCGGTGCGGCGACGCTGCTGCCGGATGCAGTCAAACCGGCCAGGCCCAGCATGATGCTGGCTGCGAGCAAACCTTGTTTCATTGTTGTTTCCCCAGAAAACGAATGATGCGTGGTTGCGATGCACGATGGCCAAAGCCCTTGCCGGTGCATCGGGTCGTGGATTCAAACCGGCGCCGACCTCTCCCGTTGGCGCCGCCCGAGCGTATGAAAAAACATGACGCAACGCAAGCGCCATGGAACCACTCCACGGGACCACGGGGCCACGGGAAAAGCCGTAACCCGGGGGTTGCAGGCCGCAGGCCGTACCCCGGGATCATTCGTCGGCGCGTTGCGCCCCGGACTACGTGCGGGCTACACCGGGCGGCGATGTTGCGGTGGGCGCCGGGGTATGCATGGGTCTGCGCAGACACCGTGATTTGGACCATAATCGACCTCTTTGCGCCGTCATTGCGAGCATGACTTCCCCTACCGCAGTTTTGCCGTCGCCGCCAGGCGGCTGGATCGTCCTCAAGTTCGGCGGTACCAGCGTTGCCCGGCGCAATCGCTGGGACACCATCGGCGCGCTGATGCGGCAGCGCGCTGCCGAGGACGGCGCGCGCGTGCTGGTGGTGGTGTCGGCGCTGTCGGGCACCACCAACGCCCTGCAGAGCGTGATCGATCATCACGCCGATGCGCTGGCGGTGCGCGCTGCCATCGCGCAGATCATCGAGCGCCATCGGCTGATGGCTGCTGAATTGGGGCTGGATGCCGATGCGGTGCTGGGTGCGCGCTTCGCCGAACTCTCCGCGCTGGCCGACGACCCGGGCCGGGCCAGCGCCGACCTGCCATGGCAGGCGCTGGTGATGGCGCAGGGCGAATTGCTGTCGTCGACGCTGGGTGTGGCCTACCTGCGCGCGCAGGGCATCGATGTGCGCTGGCTCGACGCGCGCGACTGGCTGCATGCGCGCGCCGAGCCCAATCAGAACGCCGCCAGCCGCTGGCTGCTGGCCAATTGCGACACCAGCGGCGCGACCGATACCGCAGCGCAACTCGCTGCCAGGGGCCGCCTGCTGTTGACCCAGGGTTTTATCGTGCGCGCGCCTGACGGCGGCACCGCGATTCTCGGCCGCGGCGGCTCGGATACCTCGGCCGCGTATTTCGGCGCCCTGCTGCGGGCGCGACGGGTCGAAATCTGGACCGACGTGCCGGGCATGTTCAGCGCCAATCCACGCCAGGTACCCGATGCCCGCCTGCTGACGCGGCTGGATTTCGAGGAAGGCCAGGAGATCGCCAGCACCGGCGCCAAGGTGCTGCATCCGCGTTGCATACCGCCGTGCCGTGAAGCGGGCGTGCCGGTGTGGATCCGCGATACCGAAAATCCGGATCTGCCGGGCACGGTGATCGGCGCCAACGCTGGCGCAACACCCGGGGTGAAGGCGATCAGCTCGCGTCGCGGCATCGTGCTGGTGGCGATGGAATCGATCGGCATGTGGCAGCAGGTCGGGTTTCTCGCCGACATCTTCGAGCGCTTCAAGCGCCACGGGCTGTCGGTTGACCTGATCGGCTCGTCGGAAGCCAATGTCACGGTGTCGCTCGATCCCAGCGAGAATCTGGTCAGCTCCAACGTGCTCGATGCGCTGTGTGCCGATCTGGCATTGGTGTGCCGGGTCAAGGTGATTGCGCCGTGCGCGGCGGTGACCCTGGTCGGGCGCGGCATGCGCTCGTTGTTGCACCGGCTGTCGGACGTGCTGGCCGAGTTCGGGCGCGAGCGTGTGCACCTGATTTCGCAATCGTCGAACGATCTCAATCTGACCTTCGTGGTCGATGAAGCGCTCGCCGATGGCCTGTTGCCGCGCCTGCACGGGTTGCTGATCCAGTCCGGTGCGATGCCGGTCGATGACACCGCGGTTTTCGGCCCGAGCTGGCGCCAGCTCGCCAAGCCCGATCTGCCGCGCGATCCGCCGTGGTGGCAGCAGCAGCGCGAGCGCCTGCTGTTGCGGGCGGAGCAGGGCACGCCGCGTTATGTCTATCACCTGCCGAGCATCCGCCAGCGCGCGGCGTCGCTGCTGGCGATTGCGGCGGTGGATCGCTGCCTGTACGCGATCAAGGCCAATGCCCATCCCGAGGTGTTGCGCACGCTCGATCAGGCCGGCGTCGGCTTCGAGTGTGTTTCCGCGGGCGAGCTGGCGCACCTGTTTGCGGTGTTGCCGCACCTCTCGCCGGAGCGGGTGTTGTTCACGCCAAGTTTCGCGCCGCGCGAGGATTATGAGCAGGCGCTGGCGCACGGCGTTTTCGTCACGCTCGACAGCGTGGAAATCCTGCAACGCTGGCCCGAGGTCTTCCGTGGCCGGGCGATCGTGCTGCGCATCGATCCGGGCTTTGGCCACGGCCATCACGAGAAAGTGCGTACCGGCGGCAAGGGCGCCAAGTTCGGCCTGGCACTGGACCGCTTGCCCGAGTTCGTTGCCGCCGCGCACGCGATATCGGCGCGCATCGTCGGCCTGCATGCGCACATCGGCAGCGGCATCCTCGATGCCGGGCACTGGCGCGAGGTCTACGCGCAACTCGCGGCGGTCGCCGAGCCGATCGGTACCGTGGCGTTCATCGATGTCGGCGGTGGTCTGGGTGTGCCCTACGAGCCGCAGGCCGAGCCGTTCGACATGGCGGCTTACGCCACGGCGTTGGCCGAGGTCAAGGCCGCGTATCCGCAGTACGCGTTGTGGATCGAA
Organism: Gammaproteobacteria bacterium HGW-Gammaproteobacteria-4; assembly: GCA_002839995.1. Lineage (GTDB taxonomy): Bacteria > Pseudomonadota > Gammaproteobacteria > Xanthomonadales > Xanthomonadaceae. The sequence continues at coordinate 78,691 of PGZC01000006.1, forward strand.
CCGGGCCGTTATCAGGTGGCCGAGGCCGGCGTGCTGTTGACGCGGGTCACCCAGGTGATCGACAAGAGCGGCGTGCGCCGGATCGGCCTGGATGCGGGCATGAATGCCTTGCTGCGCCCGGCCTTGTACAACGCCTGGCATGAGATCGTGAACCTGTCGCGGCTCGACGATCCGCCCGGGCCGCCGGCCGATGTGGTCGGGCCGGTGTGCGAAAGTGGCGACGTGCTCGGCCGCCGCCGCCGCTTGCCGGCCGCCAGCGCCGAGGGCGATGTGGTTTTGATTGCCACTGCCGGCGCGTATGGCGCAGTGATGGCCAACACCTACAATCGGCGCGCACTGCCGGCCGAGGAGGCGATGGATGACTGATCCGCAAAAACCGGCGATGCAGCACGATGCAGTGCCGCCGTTTTCGCCCGACGCGATCCGGGTATTCCACTTCGTCGATGCGTGCTTCGATGCCGCCAGCGGCGAGGCGCGGCTGGGCTACGCGTTCGATGCGGGCGAGCCGATGGTCGAGGTGCTGCGCTTCCCGGGCGCGCCGTTCACGCTGACGCCGGAACGCGCGCGTGCAGTGGATGCGGCACTGCGCCTGCTGCACCAGATTGCCGGCGTGAGTTACTACAAGGCGGCGGCACCGCCGCAGATGGCGTTCGACGACGCGCCGATCGACGCCGAAACCGCTGATTTGCTGCGCTCGGTGTACGAAAACGGCCTGGGCGAGTTCGCCTACCGCAATGGCTTGCAGTTGCGCGGCAAAATCCGGTTTCGGGTTGCTGCCGAACCGGCACCGCCCGCGCCGGAGCAGGGCTTGCCGGCTCGGGCGTTGGTCGCGATCGGTGGCGGCAAGGATTCGCTGGTCAGTATCGAGACCTTGCGCAAGGCTGGGGTCGAACAGACCGTGGCGTTTATCGGCGGCTCGCAATTGATCGCCGCCTGCGCGCAGCGTACCGGATTGCCGACCCTCAACATCGCCCGGCAACTGGCGCCGGAACTGTTCGCGCTCAACCGTGCCGGCGCGCGCAACGGTCATATCCCGGTAACCGCGGTGAACTCGGCGATCCTGGTGCTGGCTGCACTGTTGTACGGCTTCGATCAGGTCGTGTTTTCCAACGAGCGCTCGGCCAGCTACGGCAGCCTGATCCCGGGCACCGGCGAGGTCAATCATCAGTGGTCCAAGGGCTGGGATTTCGAACGTGCGTTCGGCGCCTACGTGCAGCGCCACATCGCCGCCGATCTGCGCTACTACTCGCTGCTGCGGCCGTTTTCCGAGTTGGCGGTGGCGCGGGCGTTTGCGCGCAGCGATCGCTACGACGCGCATTTTTCCAGCTGCAACCGCAATTTCCATCTGCTCGGCGAGCGCCCCACCAGCCGCTGGTGCGGGCAGTGCCCGAAATGCCGGTTCGTGTTCCTGGCGCTGGCCGCGTTCATGCCAAAGCCGCGTCTGGTCGGCATCTTCGGCCGCAATCTGCTCGATGAGCCGTCGCAGTTCGACGGTTTCGACGCGCTGATCGAGTACCAGGATCACAAGCCGTTCGAATGTGTCGGCGAGGGCCGCGAGTCGCGCGCGCTGCTGGCGGCGCTGAGCAAGGCGCCGGCCTGGCGCGAGGACGCGGTGGTGGCGCGTTTCGCCGCCGAAATTGCGCCACAGCTGGCGCCGGAGGATACCGACATGGCGGCGTTGTTGCGCTGGCACGAACCGCAGCGGATCGCGCCCGACCTGATCGAGGTGCTGCGTGCAGATCTCGGCGCTTGAGGATCGGCGGGTTGCAATCTGGGGTTTTGGTCGTGAAGGCCAGGCGGCGCTGGACAGCATTCGCAGCCGGCTGCCGAAACTGGCGCTGACCCTGTTTTGCAGCGAGGCCGAAGCGGTCGGCGCCCGTGCCCGTCTCGATGACCGGCTCGATATCCGCACCAGCGTCGATGAAGCGGAATTGACGCGATTCGATATCGTCATCAAGTCGCCGGGAATCAGCCCGTACGCCGCGCCGGCGGTGGGTGCCGCGCTGCATGGCACGCAGTTCATCGGCGGTAGCGCGTTGTGGTTCGCCGAGCACATCGCCAAGCCCGCGCGTGGCCGGGTGATTTGCGTGACCGGCACCAAGGGCAAGAGCACGGTCGCCGCCCTGATCGCGCATTTGCTGCGCGCGGCCGGCAAGCGCACGGCATTGGCCGGCAATATTGGCCTGCCGCTGTTGAGCCTGCTCGATGCCTCGCCCGAGCCGGCGTACTGGGTCATCGAACTGTCGAGCTACCAGACCGGCGACGCACTGGACCCGGATCTGGCGGTGGTGCTGAACCTGTTCCCCGAGCACCTGGACTGGCACGGCAGCGAAGAGCGCTACTACGCCGACAAGCTGGCATTGATCAGTCAGGGCAATCCGCGCGCGCTGGTGCTCAACGCCGGCGATGCGCGGTTGCGCGGGTTGGCCACCGCCGCCGGTGCCTGCACCTGGTTCGACAATGCCGCCGGCTGGCACCTGCACGCCGACAAGGTGTTCCGCGGCGAGCGCCAGGTGCTGGATCTGCGCGGCCTGCCGCTGCCGGGCCGCCATAACGGCCTGAACCTGTGCGCGGCGCTCGCGGCCATCGAAGCGCTGGGACTGGATGCGGTCGCGCTGGCGGCGCATGCCGCCAGCTTCGTGCCATTGCCGCATCGCCTGCAACGGCTCGGGGTGCGCGATGGCATCGAGTACATCAATGATTCGATCAGTACCACGCCGCACGCCAGCGTCGCCGCGCTGGACTGCTTCGCCGGCCGGCGGCTGGCGATCATCGTCGGCGGCTTCGACCGCGGCCTGGACTGGAGCGTGTTCGTTGAACGCATCCGTGCACAACCACCGCTGCTGGTGATCACCCAGGGCCAGAACGGTTCGCGCATCCACGACCGGATCGAACCAATGGCGCGCGCCGGGCGGCTGCAACTGCTCGCCGCCGAAGACCTCACCGATGCGGTGGCCAGGGCCCAGCATGTGCTCGGCAACGAGGGCGTGCTGCTGCTGTCGCCCGGCGCACCGAGTTTTCCGCGTTATACCGACTACACCGAGCGCGGCCGCCATTTCGCCAAGCTGGCCGGCTTCGACAGCAACGCCATCGGCGCCATTGCCGGGCTGGGGATTGCCTGATTCACGATGGAATCCATTGGCTCCGCCTGATTGCGGGCAAGTTAGTGCGGTGAAAGCGACCCGCCTCCCCGTGTTGCCAAAAAAACACGTGCGTGGATCAGTCTCGCGATCGCTTACCATCAAGGCTCTGCCCGCAATGTGAAATGCCATGCACGGTTCGTTGCTTACCCAGGACTTCATCAGCGAGGGGATTCGCGCCACTTCGGCATGGAGCATGCTTCCTGATGCCGAGTTTTCAGTGTTCTGTGCTGCGCTGGCGAGAATCTATGCGCCGGTCACCGCCGGCACGGTATTGAACGAAGCGCAGACGGAAGCGGACCTCATCCATCCGGTACTGACCGCGCTGGGCTGGACATCGCTTACGCAGCAGCAAACCAATGCCCATGGCCGTTTTGATGTTCCCGATGCATTGCTGTTTACTGATGCGGATGCGCGGCAGACTGCATTGGAAGAGTCGCGTGCCGACATGCGGTTTCGTCACGGCGCGGCCATCGTCGAGAGCAAACGTTGGCTGCGACCGCTGGATCGTGGCGATGGCGCGAACCGGCTGGAAATCGACACGCCGTCGAGCCAGATGTTGCGCTATCTCACCCAGGCCGAGATTGCCTCGGATCGCGCGGTAATGTGGGGCATCCTGACCAACGGCCGGCACTGGCGGCTGTACTGGCAGGGCGCACGTTCGCGCTCCGAGGAATTTCTGGAAGTCGATCTGGCCGGTCTGCTGCAAGTCAGCGGCTTGCAGGCTGATCTGTTGGCATTGCCGGTCGACGATCCGATGCACGAGCTGAAGGCGTTCTACCTGTTGTTTCGCGCCGCAGCTTTTGTTGCACAAACGGATGACCCGGAGGCGCGCACGTTTCACGGCATCGCTCTGGCAGAAAGTCGGCACTGGGAAAGCCGGGTGTCCAATTCGCTGGGGCAGCGCGTTTTTACAGACGTGTTCCCACAATTGGTATCGGCGCTCGCCAGCGTCGACCCGCAGACGCAAGCGCATGCGCACGACTATCGCGAACAGCTCAAGCGCGCGGTGTTGACCTTGCTGTATCGCCTGTTGTTTGTGCTGTATGCCGAAGATCGCCACCTGCTGCCCGTGCATGATCGACGCTACGACGATTATTCGCTGCGTGCGATCCGCAACGACATCGCCGCACGCATCGACCACTCGGATACGTTTTCTGCGAGTATGCCGCGTTACTGGCAGGGTCTGCGCGGCTTGTTTCGCGCGATCGCGCAGGGCGATGCCAGCCTCGGCTTGCCTGCCTACAACGGTGGCCTGTTCGACGACACTCGCGAGCCACTGTTGGCGCGGATCGAACTGGCCGATGCGGTCATCGCGCCGGTCATCGACGCGCTATCGCGCGAGCGCGATAGCGCGGGCGAACTACGCCGTCTCAACTACCGCGACCTGTCGGTGCAGCAGCTCGGCTCGATCTACGAGCGCCTGCTCGAACAGGCCGTGGTGCTGGATGCGGACGGTTGCATCGAGGTGCGCCCCGCCAGTTTTGCGCGCAAAGCGAGCGGCAGCTATTACACCCACGACGATCTAGTGAAGCTGCTGATTTCGCAGTCGTTGCAACCGTTGATCCAGGAACGTGTCCGCGACTTCGAAACACGATTTGCGGCGTTGCACGCGCAACATGGCGCAATCGACTTGCGCCGCCACGCTCTGGAAGCGCACGATCCGGCGGCGATGGTGCTGGCGCTAAAAGTGTGCGATCCAGCGATGGGCAGCGGCCACTTTCTGGTCTCGGCGGTCGACTATCTGGCCGACCAGGTGCTGGAGAATCTTGCCATTGCATCGGCTCACGTGAATGCGCGCGCCGCCAATTGGCATTACGAATCGCCCATTGCCGCGCGCATTCGCGACATCCGCGGCCGCTTGCTGGCCAACGCGCGCAGCGGCGGCTGGAGCGTGGATGAGAATCAACTCGACGACCGCCATATCGTGCGCCGGATGATCCTCAAACGGGTGATCCATGGCGTCGACAAGAATCCGATGGCCGTGGAGTTGGCCAAGTTGTCGTTGTGGTTGCATACCTTCACCGTCGGCGCGCCATTGAGTTTTCTCGATCACCATCTGCGTTGCGGCGACGCGCTGTTTGGCGAGCGGGTGGGCGAGGTGATCACCGAGCTGCGCCGACGCGGTGGCCTGTTTGTCGAAGGCGATCTGACCCAGATCGCGGTGGCATCCGAATCGCTGCACGAGATCGGCTACCTCACCGACATCGACATTGCCGAAGTGCATCATTCGCAGCATCTGATGGCGCAGGCGCACGCGGCTGTACAGCCGCTGCGATGCCTGCTCGACGTCTGGCATGCCTTGCGCTGGCTGGCGCCTCTGGATGCGCCGCGCCGCCAGCGAACCGACAAACACGAGGCGTTGGCCGATCTGTTGTCCGGCCGTTTCGGCAGCAATCTGCTGATCGTGGTGCAGCAAGGCGCTGTCGGTCGCGAGCCGGGCGATGCTGACAAGGTCGCGGCGATCAACGCCCTGCTGGACGAGTGTCGCGCGTTGGCCAGTTCCGAAGCGTTTCTGCATTGGGAACTGGCGTTCCCCACCGCGTGGCGCGGGCTGGCGTCGGGCAGCCCGCAAGGCGGCTTCGACGCGATCCTGGGCAATCCGCCGTGGGACCGGCTGAAGCTGCAACAGGTCGAATGGTTTGCCGAGCGCCGCCCGGAGATCGCGTTGCAGGCGCGCGCGGCCGATCGTGCCCGGCTGATCCGCGCGTTGCAGACTGCTGCCGATCCCTTGCACGCCGAGTACGAAGCGGCCAGTGCCCGCGCCGAGGCGATGGCGCGGGTGGCGCGCGCCTGCGGCGCCTATCCGCTGCTGTCCGGCGGCGACATCAACCTGTATTCGTTATTCGTGGAGCGCGCGCAGGCGATCGTCGACGCGCGCGGCATAGTCGCCTTTCTCACCCCCTCGGGAATCAGCGCCGACAAGGGCGCAGCGGACTTCTTCCGCAGCATTTCCACCACCGGCCGGCTTGGCGCGCTGTTCGATTTCGAGAACCGCAAGGTGTTCTTCCCGGATGTCCACGCGAGCTTCAAGTTCAGCACGCTGGTGTTTGGCGGCGCCGCGCGGTTTTTCGACAGCGCCCGTTGCGCGTTCTATCTGCACAGCGTCGATGAAGTGGCGGAGCGCAGCATCGTGCTCGGCGCCGACGACTTCGCCGCGGTCAACCCCAACACCGGCACCGCGCCGATTTTCCGCAGCGCCCGCGATGCGCAGATCACCACTCGGCTGTACCGCGCGCACCCGGTGCTGGTGGATCGGCGCCCGGAACGCCAAACCCCAGCGCTGCCGGCACGCGCGCTGTGGCCGGTGCGGTATTTGCGCATGTTTGACATGACCAATGATTCGGGATTGTTCCGGACCCCGGCGTGGCTGCATGAAAACGGCGGCTACCGCACGGCGGCCAATCGTTGGCAATGCGACGGCGAGGAATACGTGCCGCTGTACGAAGGCAAGATGGTGCAAGCCTACGATCACCGCGCCGCCAGCGTGGTGGTGAATCCGGACAACGTGCATCGCCCGGCGCAACCGGTGGCAGCCTCGGCTGCGCAACATGCCGATCCGGCATGGTTGCCGGAGCCGCAGGCCTGGATCGCCGACACGCAATCCAATGAGTTGATTGCGTGTGGCTGGGCGCTTGCGTTCAAGCACGTTACCGCCCCAACGAATGTGCGCACGATGATTGCTGCGATTTGTCCGATGGCGGGCTACGGTAATTCGTTACCCCTGCTGCTTTCGCGAGACGCCGGTGCGTGCGCGCTCCTGCTGGCGAACCTGAACTCGATGGCGTTGGATTTTGTGTGCAGGCAAAAAGTGCAAGGCCAGAATCTGAACCTCTATCTAGTCGAACAACTGCCACTGATCGCGCCGGCGCGCTTCGACGAGCCGCTGGGCAGCGGCACCGTCGGCGACATGGTGCGGCGCGAGGTGCTGCGGTTGTCGTACACCGCGCACGATCTGGCGCCGTTCGCGCGCGATCTGGGTTATGCGGGCGCGCCGTTCGCCTGGGATGCCGAGGATCGCCGCCATCGACTGGCGCGGCTGGACGCCTTGTTCATGCGCCTGTACGGGTTGGACCGTGACGACGCCGCCCATGTGCTCGACAGCTTCCCGATCGTGCGCGAGGCCGACGAGGCCGCGTATGGCCGCTATCGCACGCGCGAGCTGGTGTTGGCCTACATGAACGCGCTGGCCGCAGGCGACGTCGATACGCAGGTGCATGGGTGATGCCGGCGCCGGCCAGTCGAACGACGCGGTGGTGAGGAACGCTGAACCGGTGTCCGGCTGGTGATCCGGACTTTCCTGCGGGACCGCTGATCGCGGTGCCAATAGACGTAACCGGTGACACGGCGGCCGGATTGGGGACATACTTGCGCCATGCAAGGAGGGGATGCAGCGAGTATGAAACTGCCCACGCGACTATCTACCGAACCCTTGGTGGAAGTCATCTGTGAAACCCGCTTCGATGCAGCAAGCGATTCAGCGGTCAATCTGTTGCCGGGTATCCTGCACGAGGCGCTTGGCCCGTTTGAGCATCAGCACAGGTTGATTTCCCTGCCGCCGCAGATGTTGGCGGTGGACGCGGCGTTTGCTGTTCAGCCACAGATCCGGTTGTCGCAGAAGAATCTGGCGATTCAGATCGGTGCGCGCACGGTGTCCGTGCTCTACCAGCCACCCTATCCGGGTTGGAGCGATTTCAGCGCCTACGTGCAACGCGTGTTCGATGTCGTTTGCAAGCAATCGTTCATCACAGGCTTCAATTGGCTTTCTCTCAAGTACATCGACTTGTTGCAGATTGGTGCGTCGCCCAGAATATCCTGGCTGAATGCGGAGAACAGTCTTGGTGGCAGGCGCTTGGACGCTGAACCACAAAGCATGCGGGTCGAATATGTGGAGCCGCCGTGGACCACGGTCACCCAGATTGTTTGCCCAGCGCAACGTGTTGATTCGCAAGAAGACGGTTTGTTGGTCGATGTCGATGTCATTTATCGCAGACCATTCGACGACTTCCGCAACCAGTATCGGGACGTGTTGCGCGAGCTTCACCAACGCAACAAGGCTCAATTTTTTTCGTTGCTCACTGATGAGACCCTCGCAAAGCTGGGGCCGGAGTATTGAAGATGGGAACATCGAGTGCTTTCCGATCGGAATGGAATCGCAGCGTCACCTTGGGGACCGCTGCGTTGATGTCCTGGTGTGCCATGCACGGTGGTTCGTTTGACGCGAGTCATGTCGCTGACTCGTTTGATGGCGATATTTTGTCCGCTCAGCCGCGCCGTGGATGGGTACAGTTGGCGACCCCGGGAACCGCAAGCTCGGCAAATTTCCTGACGGCGCCGAGCGCGAACCGCTATGTACCGAAGACTGCCTTGGGCAGGCGCCTTCTGGCGTTGCGTGAAGCGGCGATTCGCGATGGTGCGGAGCTGATCCCGGTGCGCGCGATCATTGCCGATATTGCGGCGTTCCGCAGCTAACCGATGCCGAAGAAGCGCGTGTATGTGGATAGCTGTGTGCTGATCGCGGCGTTCAAGGCGTTCGAAGGGGATGTGTCCGACGCGGCGCTTGCAGCGCTGGACGACCCGGCGCACGAATTGCTCTACAGCCGCATTGTCGAGCTGGAGGTCATGCCGAAGCCGACTTTTCAGAGGAAGTCGCACGAATGCGACTTTTACAAGGCGGTGTTTGAAAGTGCGACCCGGGTGTGCTGCGCGGAACAAACCATCGACCGCGCACTGGATCAAGCATGTCTGAACAACTTGAGCGCCGGTGATGCGTTGCATGTCGCGTGCGCCATGGATGGCGGCGCCGATGAGCTGCTCACCTTTGAGAAGCGTACAAAGTTGCCAAGTGCCCCGCACCCCGGCGTTCCGATCCGGACCTTGAGGTCGGATTGAGTCAGCACTGAGTTTCGTTGCACCACCATGTGCTCGGCCAGCGTGCAGGAGAGTTCAGTGAGCCCCGTGACGGCCTGCACTGGTAGCCTGCAACGCAGGCTCCCGTTGTCGTCCGGCGCACCGCGTTTACCGCGCTATACCGACACACCGAGCGCAATCGGCCGGCGGTTATGCAACCAATGTTCTTGATATCGGGCGGTGCATGCGGCCTATACTCCGACCTTTGCTCGGGAGGACTGGCCATGCGTGCGTTGATTGCGATGATCGGGTTGCTGATCGCGGCCCCGGTGTTGGCCAAACCGGTGGTGAAGCCGCTTGAATGGGGGTATCAGGGTGCCGAGTTCAGCGGCTACGTCATTTATGACGATTACAGCGCGGCGATCCGGCCCGGTATTGCGATGGTGCCCAACTGGATGGGGGTCAACGAATCGGCGATCGAAAAGGCCAAGGCGATCGCGGGCAAGGATTACGTGGTGCTGCTGGTCGATATGTATGGCAAGGGGGTGCGCCCAACCAATGCGCAGGAAGCGCGCGCCGCCGCGCAGGCGGTGTACGCCGACCGCGAGCAGATGCGCGGGCGCATCGTGTGGGCGGTGGAAGCGCTGCGTGCGCAGGGCCGCATCGCGCCGCTGGACTTTTCGCAACTGGGCGCCATCGGCTTCTGCTTTGGCGGTTCCACCGTGCTCGAACTGGCGCGCGCCGGCGCGCTGGAAGCCAGTCTGGGCACGTCGGTTTCCGGCGTCGTGAGTTTCCACGGCGGTCTGAGCACGCCGCTGCCGGCTGCCAAGGGCGATATCCGGACTTCGGTGCTGGTGCTCAATGGCGAGGCCGATACCAGCGTCAGCGCCGCGGACATTGCCGCGTTCAGCGAGGAAATGGAGGGTGCCGGTGCCGACTGGAAGCTGGTCAATTTCCCCGATGCGCGCCATTGCTTTGCCGAGGCCGACGCCAACAGCCCGCCCAATTGCGTGTACCACGAACCCTCTGCCGAAAAGGCCTTCGCGCTGATGCATGCGTTTTTCAAGGAGCGCTTCAAGACCGTCACCGCGCAATGAGACGACTCGATTTGCCCCGGCAGCCTGTTGCGTCATTGCGCGCTGCGGCGTTCGGTCGCCCACAGGGTGGGCTCCTGCAAGGGAGTGCAGCCGTTTTTTTGTAGGAGCCCACCCTGTGGGCGACCGAACGAAGCGAAGGCCCGGCTTTCCCTCGCTACAATCGGTCAAGCCCGACGGGCTGCTATCCTCAGCACGTTCAGAGTTGCCGTCGGCTATGGCGGCACAGCCATTTTTATTACCTTGGTGTCCCAACGACACCGCTAGTTATGGAGAGGCAACGCGATGAATCGAATCGGCGTCTTTGTCGATGCGGGGTATTTCTGGGTGCAGGTTGCCCAGGTGGTGCATGGCAGCAAGCAGGCGCGCGACAGCGTGGCGATCGACTATCCGATCCTGCGCGAGAAGCTGCTGGCCGAAGTGGCTTCGCAGTTTGCTGGCGGCGAGTTGTTGCGCGTGTACTGGTACGACGGCCCGGGCACCTTCAGCCACAAGGCGCATAGCCACGTTGCCATCGACGATCTGGACGACTTCAAGCTGCGCCTGGGTACGCGCAACACCTATGGCGATCAGAAAGCGGTCGATGGTCTGATCATTGCCGATCTGGTCAGCTTGGCGCAGAGTCGTGCCATCCTCAGCGCGATCGTGGTTTCCGGCGATGCCGACTTGACCCCGGGTGTGATCGCCGCGCAGGGCCTCGGCATGCGTGTGCACATGCTGTCGTTGGGGCCGGCCAATGCGACGTCGCCGTTCCTGCGCGCCGAGGTCGATCGCAAACAGCACTGGGACGACAGCGTGGTGCACGCCTTTGCGACCGCGCGTACCCCAGGTTTTTGCGAACACGAACCGCCGGATGCCGAAGCCCATGCCGCGTTGCTCGCCGACGTGCCGCTGGCCGAGATTGCAGCGGCGGCGTTTGCGCAGATTCCGGCAGACGAAATAGCGACCTTGTCGCCGCATGGCGCATTGCCCAGGCCACTCGATGCCTTGTTGCTGCGCACCGGCAAAATCCGCCTCGGCCGACCGCTGGATGAGGCGGAGAAGCGTGCGTTGCGCGAAGAGATGAAGCAGGTGCTGAACGCGGCCCGCACCGACCCGGTATCGGCCGATACGGCAGCAGACGACGATGGCCCTTCCTCGTGCGCATAGCCCGTCGCTTCGCTCGCCACGCCTTCGCTTTGCTCGGTCGCTTGCCGCGCCGCGCGCGGCGCAGGCAGGTCGCCCACAGGCAGGTCGCCCACAGGCAGGTCGCCCACAGGCAGGTCGCCCACAGGGTGGGCTCCTACAGGGTGCGACCGCTTTTGTAGGAGCCCACCCTGTGGGCGACCGTGGTGATGGGTTTCGCTATGTGCTTCCCATCGTGCCACCTGCACACGTACGCATCGCGTTTTTTCGCTGTTGACGCATCCGCAGTCAGCGCAACCGCTCCGTTACAATGTTCGCTCTGGCGGGCTGCAGCGAGGAATGCAATGAAACTGGCGTCGTTGAAGGAAGGTGGCCGCGATGGCAGCCTGATCGTGGTGTCGCGCGACCTGTCGCGGGCGGTGCGCGCGGAGGGAATCTCGGCAACGTTGCAGCAGGCGCTCGATGACTGGCAGCGCGCTGCGCCCCGGCTGAATGCACTTTACGAGCAGTTGCAGGAAGGTGCTGCGGTTGGCGCGTTCGCGCTCGACGTGAACGTGCTGGCGTCGCCGCTGCCGCGCGCCTACGAGTTTGTCGATGGCTCTGCGTATCTGCCGCACGTTGAGCGTGTGCGCCGTGCGCGTGGCGCCACCGTGCCCGAGTCGTTCTACAGCGACCCGTTGATGTACCAGGCGGTCAGCGCCGGGTTTCTGGGACCGCGCGATCCGGTCGTGGTGACGTCCGAAGCCTACGGCATCGATCTCGAGGCGGAGGTGGTGGTGCTCACCGACGACGTGCCGATGGCGGTGACGCCGGCCGATGCGGTGGCGCACATCCAGTTGATCGGGCTGATCAACGATGTCTCGTTGCGCAACCTGATCCCGGACGAGCTCGCCAAGGGCTTCGGTTTTTTGCAATCCAAGCCGCGCTCGGCGCTGAGTCCGGTGCTGGTCACGCCCGACGAGCTGGGCGACGCCTGGCGCGACTGCAAGGTGCATTTGCCGCTGCACAGCCAGATCAATGGCGCCTGGTTCGGCTCACCGGAAGCGGGCGAGGACATGCAGTTCGATTTCGCGCAGTTGATTGCCCATGCCGCCAAAACCCGGCCGCTGGCGGCCGGCACGATTGTCGGTTCGGGTACCGTGGCCAATGCCGATGAAGCGCGCGGGGCCTCGTGTCTGGCCGAGAAGCGCATGCTGGAGATCATTCGCGATGGCAAGCCGAGCACCGCGTTTTTGCATTTCGGCGATCGGGTTCGGATCGAGATGCGCGATGCGGTCGGACAGACGATTTTTGGCGCAATCGAGCAACAGATCGTGGCGGCTGAATGAACCGGATTCGGACCGGCGGCATGCCGACGGTGACGAACCCACTTCACAGGCGACACTATCGGCGTTAGCCTGCATTCTGGATGCGGGTTGTGCATTGGGGGTGTGTTGTGGCCGAAGTGCTCAGGCTTTATGGCTATTGGCGTTCCAGTGCCGCTTATCGCGTGCGCATTGCGCTCAACCTCAAGGGGCTGGCCTACGACAGCGTACCGGTACATCTGGCGCGCGATGGCGGTGAGCAGTTCAGCCCCGAGTTTACCCAGCTCAATCCGCAGTCGCGGGTGCCGGTGCTGATGCACGGCAGCCGCGTGTTGCGGCAATCGCTTGCGATCATCGAATACCTGGACGAAACCTGGCCCTCACCGCCGTTGTTGCCGGTGAGCCTGCGCGATCGGGCGCGGGTGCGCGCCATTGCCCAACTGATTGCCTGCGATATCCATCCGCTGAACAATGTCAGCGTGATCCGATTTCTGGAGCACACCTGGGCAGTGCCCCGGCCCGAGCGCGACGAGTGGATCCGGCACTGGATTCGCGAGGGATTCAGGGCGCTGGAGTCGATGCTGGTCGAAAGCTCGGCCACCGGCTCATTCTGCGAAGGCGACGTGCCGACGCTGGCCGACTGTTGCCTGGTACCGCAGGTGTACAACGCACACCGTTATGGCCTGGACATGAGCGCATTTCCGACCATCGAGCGAATCAATGTCGCGTGCCTGCAATTGCCGGAGTTCGATCTGGCGCGACCCGAGGTGCAGCCCGACGCGACCGGCAATGGCTGATCCGACGGTTCAATCAGGGATGCGTTGAAAGCGCTTGGTGCCTACGCAATCACGTTCACGCCTCACGGCGGGCAGCCTGTCGGGCTTGGCCGGCTAGGTGACGAGAGCGGTTCTTCGCTGCGTACGGTCGCCCACAGGGTGGGCTCCTGCAAAAAGCGCGACGCCCATCCCCGTAGGAGCCCACCCTGTGGGCGACCTGTTGGAGTGCCAGTGGCTCTGGCACGATGAGCGTCAGTAGCTGCTCAGGCCGCTTTCGTTCTCGCCTTCGAATACATCCGAGTACGGATCGTGCTCGCCCTTGCTGCCTTCCGACAGTCGGATCTTGAGCGCCAGACCGTCGCGCGAATCGGCCTTGCGCAAGGCTTCTTCGAGGTCGATTTTTCCTTCCTTGAACAGCCGGTACAGCGACTGGTCGAAGGTCTGCATGCCGTCCTGCAGCGACTTGTCCATCGCATCCTTGACCGCATGCACTTCGCCGCGGCGGATCATGTCGCGGATCACCGGCGTGTTGATCAGGATCTCGACCGCCGGCAGCCGCTTGCCGTCCTTGCCCACCACCAGGCGCTGCGACACCACCGACTTGAGGTTGAGCGACAGGTTCATCAGCACGTTTTTGTGCGCCGACTCCGGGAAGAAGTTCAGGATGCGTTCCAGCGTCTGGTCGGCATTGTTCGAATGCAGTGTCGCCAGACACAGGTGGCCGGTTTCGGCGAACGCGATCGCGGCTTCCATGGTGGTGGCGTCGAGGATCTCGCCGATCAGGATGACGTCGGGCGCCTCACGCATCGCGTTTTTCAGCGCGTTGTGGAACGCATGCGTATCGAGCCCCACTTCACGCTGGTTGACGATCGATTTCTTGTGCTGGTGCAGGAATTCGATCGGATCCTCGATGGTGAGGATATGGCCGGTGGTGTTGCTGTTGCGGTGGTTGATCATGCCCGCGAGCGTGGTGGATTTTCCCGAGCCGGTGGAACCGACAACCAGCACCAGGCCGCGCGCCTCCATCACGATATCCTTGAGGATATTGGGCAGCTTGAGCTGCTCGATGGACGGGATGTTGGAGTTGATCGCGCGGATCACCATGCCGACTTCGCCGCGCTGCTTGAACACATTGATGCGGAAACGGCCGGCGTCCTTGATCGCGACGGCCATGTTGAACTCGAGGTCGCGCTCGAACGCCGGCACCTGGCCCTCGTCCATCAGCGAATAGGCGATCTTCTTGACCATACCGGCTGGCAGCCCGGTGGAGCCCAGCGGATACAGCTTGCCTTCGACCTTGATGTGCACCGGTGCGCCTGTGGTCAGGAACATGTCCGATGCGTTCTTTTCCGTCATCAGCTTCAGGAAATAGCCGATGTCCATGTAAACCCCCTCAACCCCGATTTCAGATCTTCGACAGTTTACTGCTTGCAGATGCCAGCAGCGCTAACCCACAATAGCGTAACGCTTGTGCTGCTTGCCACAACAATTCCCGAGAAACCTGCCGCGCGTCCCGATTGCCGCGGCATCACAGGCCCACCAAGGGTGTCGCCCATGACCGTTTTGCGCCTGAAAATTCAATGCTGTGCCATCGCCCTGTTGTTGACGGCCTGCGCCAGCGTACCACCCCCGGGTTCGGCATTGGCCGAAGCCGAGGCACGTATCGCCATGGCGCGTGAGCAGCGGGCCGCGCGCCATGCGCCGGCCGATCTCGATGCCGCCGAGGCGGCGTTGCAGGGAGCGCGCGAGGCCATGGTGCGCGAGGACTACGCGCTGGCGCAACAGCAGGCGGCGGAATCGCTGGTGCTGGGCGATCTGGCCATCGCCAAGGCCGGTGAGGCTGCACTGCGCGCACAGGTGCGGGAGCAGACCGAACAAAATCGGCAGTTGCGGTTGCAGCTTGGCTTGCGGGGTGAGCAATAATGAGGATGTCGGCACGTTTGCGAATGCTGATGCTGGCCGCGTTGCTGGCCAGTACCGGGCTTGTGGCGGCCGAGAAGGCGCCCGATCCGGATGTGGTTCGTTTGCAGGGGCGCCTTGAGGCGATCGACGGCGATGCTGCGGCTACCGGCGCCGCCGGGCTGGAGCGTTTGCAGGCGCGGCAAGCCTTCGCGGCGTTTGCGGCGAGCAAGCCGAAGGCCAAGAATCGCGCACATCTGATGTTTGTCGCCGAGCAGCGTGCCGACATTGCCGAAACCGCGATCCGCGCCGCCGCCTTGCGCACGCAGGTGCTCGCTCTGGAGCGCGAGCGCGACCAGATATTGCTGCAGGCCAGCCGACGCGACGCCGAACAGGCGCGGCAGGAGGCCGAGCGCTTGCGCTTGCAGAATCTGGCGCGCGTGGAAGAGACGCAGCGGGCGCAGTCCATGAGCGAACAGTCGGCGGCGGCGGCGCTGGCCGCGTTGGCCGAAGCCGAGCAATCGCGACAGTTGGCCAAGGCGCGGGGTTTGGAAGCGGATCTCGCCAAGCAGGAGGCCGAGCTCGCCTCCGCGGCGGCCGAGAGCCTGCGGCTGCAACTGGATTCGCTGACCGCGCGCCGTGATGCGCGTGGCGAGGTGATGACGCTTTCTGGCGACGTGTTCGCGCCGGGGCAGGCCGCGTTGCGTGCCGAAGCGCGCGCCAACCTGGCGCGGGTGGTGGCGTTCGTACAGCGTGACGCCACCGCGTCGATACGCATCGAGGGGCATACCGATGATCGCGGCAGCGACAACCTCAATCAGGTGTTGTCGCAACGGCGCGCCGAGGCCGTGCGCAATGCGCTGATCGAGGAAGGCGTCGACGGCGCGCGTCTGCAGGCGGTGGGGCTGGGCGAAAACCAGCCGGTCGCGGACAACGCCACCGAGCAAGGCCGGGCGCGGAATCGGCGGGTTGACGTGGTGGTGTTGGTCGGGCCGCAAACATCGCGTTAAAAATTCATGAAAAACAAGCGCGTAGGCCGGCAGGGGTGAGAATCCGTCGGCGGTTTCGGGTATGGCGGAAGCAGAATTCGTCGTCGATACAACGGCTTGCCGATGCACTTGCGGCGGCGTTTTTGCCGGCGTAGTGTCGGGCTTGGCGGCACTTCCTCGCACAGCTCCCAGGATCGGCCCATGACGCTTTACCCCCATCGTCTGGAATTTGTCGTCTTGCCATTCGCGTTGCGCTCCCGCGTGCCGGGGGTGGCCGCCGCATTCAACAGAACCCCACACACGACAACGCCCCGCTTCATCTGAACGGGGCGTTCGTGTATCTGCCAGAAGGAGGTCACCGATGTTCGAAGGTCAATCCACCGCCGATGTCGAGATACTGATGAGCAGTAATGTCGAGTTCCGCCGTCTCTACAATCGGCACAGACAGCTCGACAAACAGGTGCTCGATGCGGAGTTGGGCGTGTTGCCGCTGGATGATGTCCGGCTGGCGCGCATGAAAAAGGAAAAGTTGCAGACCAAGGATCGGTTGACGCAATGGGTTGCAGAGCACAGCGCCCATTGAACGCGGTGCACGCAGCAATGCGGTGCCGCGGCGTGTAATCGGTCATCGTCCCGCTGTGGACGGCGGCGGCCATCCTCGTCGGCCGCTGCCGCCCGCAGCCTCTGCACCCCGTGGGCGAGCCGGTTGTGCGAGGCGCGTTGTAGTCGCGCACAGGGTGCGTTCCTGCCGGGGATGTTCGCTGTTTTTGTAGGAGCCCACCCTGTGGGCGACCAGCGGTGGTGCTCGCGCCGCCCACTGACGCTCCCTGCTAGAATCCCCTTCCGCTCCGCACCCCCAGTCGTGTGCGGCCATTTGCGCGTGCCGAGACGAACATGACGGTCAATCACAGCGTTCTGGAACTCATTGGCAATACCCCCATGGTGAAGGCGCAGCATCTGGATACCGGATGTTGCGAATTGTTCTTCAAGCTGGAGGCTGCCAATCCGGGCGGATCGATCAAGGACCGGATTGGTCTGAAGATGATCGAAGCTGCCGAACAGGCGGGCCGGATCGCGCCGGGCGATACCCTGGTGGAAGGCACCGCCGGCAATACCGGCATCGGGCTGGCGCTGGTGGCGCAGCAAAAAGGCTACCGCCTGAAGCTGGTGGTGCCGGACAAGATGAGCCGCGAGAAGATTTTCAACCTCAAGGCGATGGGCGCCGAGGTGATCCTGACCCGCTCGGACGTGGCCAAGGGCCATCCCGAGTATTACCAGGATCTGGCCGCGCGCATCGCCGAGGAGACACCGGGCGCGTACTTCATCAACCAGTTCGGCAATCCCGACAACCCGCGCGCGCACGAAGAAGATACCGGGCCGGAAATCTGGGCGCAGATGGAAGGGCAAATGGACGCCATCGTGTTCGGTTGCGGTTCCTCGGGCACGATGACCGGGCTGTCGCGTTTTTTCGCGCGGGTCGCGCCCGAGGTTGAACTGGTGCTGGCCGATCCGGTTGGATCGATCCTCGCGCAATACATCAACGAGGGAACGTTGTCGGACAAGTCCGGTTCGTGGCTGGTGGAGGGGATCGGCGAGGATTTTCTGCCGTCGATCTCGGATTTCAGTCGTGTCAAGAAAGCCTACGCAGTGAGCGACAAGGAGAGCTTCCTCACCGGCCGCGAGTTGCTCGCGCGCGAAGGCATTCTTGGTGGCTCCTCCACCGGCACCCTGGTCGCCGCGGCGCTGCGCTATTGTCGCGAACAGACCAGCCCCAAGCGGGTGGTAGTGTTCGTCTGCGATACCGGCAACAAGTACCTGTCGAAGATGTACAACGATTACTGGATGCTCGACAACGGCTTCATCGCCCGTGAGCAGTTCGGCGATCTGCGCGACCTGATCGTGCGCCCCTACGCGCAGCGCGATACCGTGGTGATCGGCCCTGGCGACCTGCTGACCACCGCCTACCAGCGCATGAAGCTGTACGACGTGAGCCAGTTGCCGGTGATGGATGGCGAACACATCGTCGGCATTCTCGACGAAAGCGATTTGCTGTTGCATGTGTTCGATGACGAGAAACGCTTTCTCGATCCCGTGTCCACCGCGATGGTGACCCGTTTGCAGAACCTCGACGTGAAGTCGTCGATCGACACGCTGTTGCCGATCTTCGATCGTGGGCATGTCGCCATCGTGACCGAAGGCGAGCGTTTCCTCGGCCTGATCACCCGCATCGACCTGCTCAATTATCTGCGGCGGCGGGTGCAGTGAGCGATACGCAGGCCGCCATCGTTGCGGACGATTTTGCCCCGGTGCTGCGGGTCGTTGATGTGTTGTCGCCTGCGCTGTGTGCCAGAGTGCTGCGCTATTACCACGAGCAGTGCGGTGATGGCCAGCCTTCAGGGGTGCTCGAATACCGCGATGGCAAGCCGGAATTTCAGATCAACCCGGATGTGAAGATGCGTCGGGAGGCGGTGATCGCCGACCCCGCGCTTGAGCGCGAACTCCACCAGCAGATCGAAGCCAACGTGCTGCCACAGATTTACCGGGCATTCCATTACCCGGTGCAGCAGCGCGAGCACTTCAAGATCATCAGCTACGAGGCCGGCAATGGATACTTCCGCGCCCATCGCGACAATGAAACGCCCGATGTGGCCTATCGCCGCTTTGCCATGACGCTCAATCTCAACACCGGCGAATACAGCGGCGGCCAGTTGCGCTTTCCCGAGTTCGGCGAGCGCCTGTATTCGGCCCCGGCCGGTGGCGCGCTGGTGTTTTCGTGCTCGTTGTTGCACGAGGTGGTGCCGATCACCCGCGGGCGGCGGGTGGCGATGACCTCGTTCTTTTTCGGCCAGCGCTGAAAGTCCTTCAGCTACGATGCACTACCCCAGCGCGGCGTGAAGTTCGTCCGCACCTGTGCGCGCCAGTGCGTCTCGCGCCCAGGCCATCCCGCGTGCGATCTCGTCCGCAAACCGGCGCTTCGCGGTGTCGATTTCATGGCGGCGGGTGTCGGCATCAAAGCGCTGCGCGGGGTCCTTGGCATAGCGTGCCAACAGCTCCGCGCAACGCTGTGGCGCCAGCGCAACCGGGTCCGCTGCGTACCCGATATGTTGCGCCAGAGTGAACAAATGCGATCGCGGATCGGCCAGAAAATCGTCGAAATCGATCGCCAGCAGCCGTCCCGCCAACGCACGCTCGGCGCGCAGCGCACGCCATTGCAACTGCTGCACCAGCCACGACATCGCCAGCAGTTGCGCGTCATCAAGTGCATGGATGCGCAGCGCGCCCTCGCCGGTCAATCGGTGCCAGGCAGCGATGCGCACCGGAGCCTGCTGGCGCATGCCATGGCGCAGGGCCGGGTCGCGCAACATGATCGCCAGCCACGGTCGCAGTTTCATCGACAACCCGATTGCCCGCGACTGCGGCAATCGCGACAGCAGCTCCGGCCCGAGCAAGGCCACCACACTGGTAGGTTTGACCAGAATGCTGCGGGTATCCGCGAAGCCGCGCCGCAACACGTTCAGCGTCAGCGCCAGGTCGCGGTCGAACGCGTCCTGACTCACGCGCCCGAGCGGTGAGCTGGGTTCGGTCGAGCGCATCGCCAGTTCCAGCAGCGGCAGCGGCTCGCGCAAGCCCAGCAGCCCCGGCAGCACATCGAGCAGACGGCTGATCAGGGTGGAGCCGCAATGGCCGACATGGAACAGCCAGTGCAGCGGTGGCTGCTCGGCATGCGCGTTGGACAGGGCTTGCTCGATGTCGGCAAGAGTCGTGTCCAGGCCGCGAACCGGGCGGTGGGCCAATGCACGTTCATCGAGGAATGCAGCGCGCAGGTAGTCGGCCGCAGTGAACTCGAACACCTTGGACGCCCCGGTATGAAAGTCGATATGCAACACCGGCCACGCCGCGCTGCTGGCGAAGCCCGGCGGCAGCGGTGATGTGTGCGGGTGCGGGTGTGGCGGTTGCGGCATCATGCGGCTCGGTAGCGCGGGCAAGGCTATAATCGCACGCTCTGGTTGTTGCGGTGCCTGCACGGCAACGGCCATGACCTGCTGCCGCGGCGGGTGGCGTAGAATCCGGTTCGGTGCAAACGGTGGTCAAAGGAGTTTTGGGATGGGCGCGTCGCGAAGATCGTTTACTGGCAGGGCGAGCGCTTCTGGCTGGGGCGTTTGCTGGATCACCCGGAAATCATGAGCCAGGGCGAAACCGTTGCGGAACTCGAAGAGAACCTGCGCGATGCATGGCGCGAATTGGTGCTGGAGGACGTGCCGGGCACCTACACGATCAAGGATATCGCGGTGTGAAGCGCGATGAGGCCGTAACACGTTGTGTTTCTGGACGAAATCTGCACAGCGGTCGCGCACAGGGTGCGCTCCTACAGGCAAGTGGTGTTGTAGGAGCCCACCCTGTGGGCGACCGTAACGTCACTTCGTGCTTCGCGACATATCCGGCGCTTGGCCACATCCGCAAATACCTGGGCATCACACCATGAGCAATAAATCCAAACTCGGCTTCGGCACCCGCGCCATCCACGCCGGGCAATCACCCGATCCCAGCACCGGCGCGGTGATGACGCCGATCTACGCCACCTCGACCTACGCGCAGCAGAGCCCAGGCGTGCATCAGGGGTTCGAATACTCGCGCAGCCACAATCCCACGCGCTTCGCCTACGAGCGTTGCGTGGCGTCGCTGGAAGGCGGCAGCCACGGCTATGCCTTCGCTTCGGGCCTGGCCGCCACCGCGACCGTACTCGACGCGCTCGACAGCGGCAGCCATGTGATCTGCATGGACGACGTCTACGGCGGCACTTACCGATTGTTCGAACGCGTGCGGCGGCGTTCGGCTGGGCTCGATTTCAGTTTCGTCGATCTGGGCGACATGGCGGCGCTGGAAGCGGCAGTGCGGCCCAACACGCGACTGATCTGGTGCGAAACGCCGACCAACCCGCTGCTGAAGATCGTCGATATCGCGCGCCTTGCCGAGTATGCGCGCAAGCGCGGCATTCGCCTGGCGGTGGACAACACCTTCAGCTCACCGGCGCTGCAACGGCCGCTCGAACACGGCGCGCATCTGGTGATGCACTCGGCGACCAAGTACATCAACGGCCATTCCGACATCGTCGGTGGCTTGCTGGTGGTCGGCGATGATGCCGAACTGGCTGAGCAGATCACGTTTCTGCAAAACGCGGTGGGCGGCATCCAGGGCCCGTTCGACAGCTTCCTCGCGCTGCGTGGGCTCAAGACCCTGCACCTGCGCATGAAGGCGCACTGCGCCAACGCACTGGAACTGGCGCAGTGGCTGGAGCGGCATCCGGCGGTGGAGCGGGTGGCCTATCCCGGCCTTGCATCGCATCCGCAACACGAGCTCGCCAGGCGGCAGATGGATGGCTTCGGCGGCATGGTCAGCGTCTGGCTCAAGGGCGGGCTGCCTGAGGCGCGCCGCTTCATGGAACGCACCGAATTGTTCGCTTGCGCCGAATCCCTCGGCGGCGTGGAGAGCCTGGTCAACCATCCGGCGATCATGACCCATGCCTCGGTGCCGGCGGAAACCCGCGCCAAGCTCGGCATCACCGACAACCTGGTGCGCCTGAGCGTGGGTGTGGAAGACGTCGCCGACCTGCGCGCCGAGCTGGAAGCCGCGCTGGCGTGACCCGCTCGCGTTGAAACGCAGCCGATAGAACGTAGACTTGGCGGTTATGGCCCAGAAAAGAATCCGTCGGCGCGTTGCAGCCGAAGCCGAGAGCACCGGCATCCTGATCCTCGGGATGCATCGCAGCGGCACTTCGGCGCTGACCCGCGTCGTCAATCTGCTTGGCGCAGCACTCGGCGAACGACTGATGCCGGCGGGCAAGGGCAACGAGTCGGGCCACTGGGAAAGCCTGGCGGTATACGAAGCGCACGAAAAATTGCTGACGGCGCTGGGTCGGCGCTGGGACGATTTTCGCGAGATGCCGGTGGACTGGATCGCGCATCCACAAGCGCAGTCCTGCGCCAAATCGATTCGCCGCTTTGTTGCCGATGAGCTGGCCGGACACGCGTTGTGGGCAGTGAAGGAACCGCGCCTGTGCCGGTTGTTGCCGCTATGGCCGCAGGCGCTCGATGGTCTGAAGGTGCGCCTCACCGCAGTGATCATGGTGCGCAATCCGCTGGAAGTGGCGGCATCGCTGGCGCGGCGCGATGGCATGGCCTACGGTCACGCCTACCTGCTATGGGCGCAACACCTGCTGGAAGCCGAGCGCGCCACGCGCGATATGCCGCGCATGATCGTGCAATACGACGATTTGCTGCGCGATTGGCGCGGCGTCGTCGTGTCGATGGCCGAACAGTTGGGTTACACATGGCCGCGACCGGTTGACGATGCACAGAGCGAGATCGACGCGTTCCTGTCGCCGCAGTTGCGTCATCACGATGCAGCGCAGCATCCGGGTGATGTGGACGACGTATTGCCGGTGCTGGTGCAGCGCTTGTTCGACGCCAGCCGCAAGGCCAGTGGCGATACGACTGCCTGGAGCGAACTGGTCGCTTTGGCGGCGGAAGTCGAGCGGGCGGCAGCGTTGTATGGCCCGTGTCTTGACGAGCTGACGATCGGGCAGCAGCAGAAGGAGGCACGCGCACTCGCCGCCGAAGCGGTGGTGGTGCAGGGGCTGATCAAGCCGCACCTGCTGGCCGAGCAAAACGTGTTGATACGGGACGCGCAGGCGCAAAGCCACGCGACCTTTGCCAAGGCCGAACAAAGTGGTGAAGTGTTGGTCGAGCTGGTGCGTCAGGTAGAAGCGCAACGTCGCGAAGCGGGTGCGAATGCGCAGCGGCTGGCGGAAGCGCTGGCGGCGCAGGCGCAGCTGCAAGCGCAGCATGAAGCGCAGCTTGCCGCAGCCAACCAGCAGCGTGAAGCACACGTCGCCGCATTGAATCAGCAACTGGGCGATGCCAATGTCCGGATCGAGCAACGCGACCAGCGGATCATCGCGCTGATTCAGGAGCAGGCGTCCGCGGTCGCCGCGGCTGAGCGGGTGCAGGGTGAGCTGCGCGCGACCATCGCGCAACAAACCGCTCGCACCGAGGGGTTGGCCCAGACCAGCGATGCCCTGCGCGTCGCCTTGCATCAGGCATCGACGCGCACCCAGGATTTCGAGCAGCGTCTGCACGCAGCACAGGCGCAACTGAACGACGTGCTGCAATCCAGCAGCTGGCGCGTCACCGCGCCGCTGCGCGCAATGCGGCGTTTGTTTTTGCGCAAGAACCCGCGGCAGCGCGCGCTGCCGGCGCATACCTCGTTGCGGCAGCGAACCGGCGCGATGGCAGAGCGCGCGTATCGCAGCATCCCGCTCTCGGGCAAGCGCAAACGTGCCCTGAAGGGCTGGCTGTTTCGTTTGACCGGCCCATTGTTCGCCAACACCGCACCGTATCGCCGCTGGCAGGCAAACGCGCGTACGCATGCGCAGGATGGTCCCGTTCCCGTGCCGGCGCCGCATCCGGTGGCGAGTCGCTCCGCACCGGAAAACGCGCCCGCAGCGACCTCCGATCAGCCGGTGCAGAGGGCGTTGTGGCGCGCCGATGGCGAGCGCGAATGGCTGGACTATCGCGCTGTGCGCGATCGCATTCAAGCCGCGTGCGCGCAACAACAGAGCGGCAAACGCGCCAAGCCGTATCCGCTGATCTCGTTCGCACAGCACCGCCTCGGTGATGCTGCGGCCGGCATCGAACTGCCGCCGGTGCCGGAGGCGCCCGAAGTGACGATATTGATTCCGGCCTACAACCATCTTGTCACTACGCTCGAATGCCTTGCGTCAATTGCCGCGCATGCGGATGCCGCTGGGCCGTCGTTCGAAGTGCTGGTAGCGAACGATTGCTCCAGCGATGAAACCGCGCCGGTACTGGCACGGATTGCCCATCTGCGGCTGGTCAATCAGCCCGAGAACCTGGGTTTTTTGCGCAACTGCAATGTTGCCGCACAGCAGGCACGCGGGCGGCTGCTGGTGTTGCTCAACAACGATGTGCAGGTCACCAAGGGCTGGTTGGCCGCATTGGTCGACTGCCTGCAATCGAGCCCGGACATCGGTGCGGTAGGCCCGCGCATCGTCTATCCCAGTGGTTGGTTGCAGGAAGCGGGCACCCGTCTATTGCGCGATGGCAGCTCGGAAATGATCGGCCTCAACGATCTTCCCGATCTGCCGCGTTACCGCTTCAATCGCGACGTCGACTATTGCAGCGGCGCCTGCCTTGCGCTGCGCAGCGACGATTTTCGTCGCATGGGCGGGTTTGACGAGGCGTTCGCGCCGGCCTATTGCGAAGACTCCGATCTGTGCCTGCGTCTGCGCGCCGACGGCAAGCGGGTGGTCTACTGCGCGAACGCCACGGTCGTCCACCACCTGAGCACCACGTCCGATGCCATTCCGGGCGATTACAAGTTGCGCTGCATCGCACGCAATTTGCGCACCTTCGGCAAACGCTGGCAGACGGATATCGATCGCCTCGACGACGTACGTACCATTGCCCTGTATCTGCCGCAGTTCCATCCGATCCCGGAGAACGATCGCTGGTGGGGGCCGGGTTTCACCGAGTGGACGAATGTCGCCAAGGCGCGGCCCAATTTCGTTGGGCACGATCAGCCGCGGGTGCCCGCCGATCTTGGTTACTATGACCTGCGCGCGCCGCAAGTGATGGAGCAACAGGCCGCGTTGGCGCGGCGTTACGGCATTGGCGGCTTCTGCTACTACTACTACTGGTTCGCCGGTCATCGCCTGCTGGAGCAGCCGCTGGAAGCGATGCTGGCGAGTGGTCGCCCGGAATTTCCGTTCTGTCTGTGTTGGGCCAACGAGAACTGGACACGGCGCTGGGATGGCGAAGATCACGATGTGCTGATGGCTCAGCAGCATTCGGACCAGGACGACGAGGCGGTGATTCGCGACCTGATCCGCTACTTCCGCAGCCCGCATTACATCCGCATCGGCGGGCGGCCACTGATCGTGGTCTATCGCGTCGCCTTGTTTCCGGACTTCAAGCGGACTGCTGCACACTGGCGCCAGACATGCCGCGACGAGGGGATTGGCGAGATCTACATCAGCCATGTCGAATCGTTCGAGATGGTATCCGCCGGCGCCCGCCCGGCCGATTACGGATGCGACGCTGCCATCGAATTTCCGCCGCATGGCATGGCCGATCCGTATCCGGTGAGCGAACCGCTGCTGAACCCGGATTTTCAGGGTGCGGTGGCCGATTACCGCGATCTGGCGGTGCGCTATGCCACCCGCGAGCTGGCCGGTTACAAGCGATTCCTGGGCGTCGCCACCGGCTGGGACAACACCGCGCGGCGGCAGAACAATAGCTATTGCTTCGAGCACGCCACACCGGGTGCATTCCAAGCCTGGCTCGAAACTGCCATCGAACGCACCAAGCAACAATTCAGCGGCGACGAACGCCTGCTGTTCATCAACGCCTGGAACGAGTGGGCTGAGGGCGCCTATCTCGAACCCGATCAGCGCTTCGGACACTCCTATCTGCAAGCGCACGCCAATGCCCGCGAGGCCGGTCATCTGCTGCGTAGCGGTTGCTACAGCCTCGGATGACAGTCTCCATGCCCGCCCCAGCCATCCCCGATGTCTGCCTCGTTGGCCATCCTTTCGCGCCGATCGGGCGCGGCGAGGACGTCCGCTGTTCGTTCCGCGCGTTGCGCGCGGTGGCGTTGCGGCCCAGCATCCTTGATCTGTACGGCCACCATTGCGCCGACCCAGACGCCGAGGCGGAATTCGCGCCATTCCTGCACCGCCGGCCAGGTGCGATCAACATTTTCCACCTCAATGGCGATGAGGTGAATCTGGCGCTCGCCACGCTCGCTGATGCCTTGCCGGAGCGCGCCTACAACATCGTTTATCCGGCCTGGGAATTGTCCCGCTACCCGCGCGAATGGGCGCAGCAACTGGATCGCTTCGACGAAATCTGGGCGCCGAGCCACTTCATCTGCGACGCGCTGTTGCCGGAGGTACAAAAGCCGGTCGTACACATGCCGCTGGCCTGTGAAGTGGTGCTGTCGGCATTTCGCTCGCGTCGCTACTACGGCATTCCCGAAGCGGCTTACGCGTTTCTGTTCTTCTTCGATTTCCGCTCGTTCGCCACCCGCAAGAATCCACAGGCCGCGATTCGCGCCTTCGCAACGCTGTGCCAACTGCGGCCAGCGGCAAATGTGTGCCTGGTGATCAAGGTGCATGGTGCCGACGCCGCGCCCGAGGCGCTCGCCGAGCTGCAACGCGAGCTGGCCGGCTGGCACGGTCGCGTAGTACTGATCAATCAGCAGATGGACGACAACGACACCAAGAACCTGCTGCGCTGCTGCGATTGTTTCGTGTCCCTGCATCGTTCGGAAGGGTTCGGCCGCGGGCTGGCCGAGGCGATGTATCTGGGCAAGCCGGTCATCGCCACCGGCTATTCCGGCAACCTCGATTTCATGGACGAGCGCACCGCGTATCTGGTCGAACATGCACTGGTACCGGTGCAGCCCGGCGAGTACCCGCACGCCGAAGGACAGCAATGGGCCGACGCCGACGCCGACCAGGCCGCGCATTACATGGCGGCGCTGGTGGACGATCCTGCGCGCGGCTACGCAACCGGGCGCGAAGCCAGCCGCGCGATCCGCACGCAGATCGGTTGGCGCGCGGCAGGGATGCGTTATCGCGAGCGCATCGAGGCGATCGCGCTAATGATCGCGCAGGAAACGGTCTCGATCGCGTAATCGCGTTACCGAGCATGAATCCTGAATACGTGCCATGTCAGGCGTTGACCGGCAACGTCTCCGCAGGGTTCACGCGCGCGCGAGCGGTACGCAAAGCCACTTTGAATCGAGGGCAGGATTCTCCGCCAATCAACGTGGCGTCATGAAAACGTATCGCTGCAATGTGTCGCTCAAGCAGCGATCCACACCTTTGATTTCCCATTCGGGGAAATTGGCTTCAATCCACCCCAGCCCTGTTGAAGTGTCTCCGTAGGTCACGTCCCCATCGATTGCCTCACGGATGTGGGGCTTGAATGCGAAGCCGTCGTTCCGGTGGCTGGCCACAAGCGCTGACTTTTGCGCCGATGTTGTGTGTGCGTCGTGTTGCCAATATTCGATGGGACGAACCGTGATGGTCAACATGCCGTCGTCGGCGATGTATTTGCGCAACGTGTGCAACGCGGCAGTCATTGCGCGGTGCGATAAATGGGTGAACACGGAGAACGCATAAATCAGGTCGAACTTCTCCGAACCGACAGGGAGCGACTCCGGCAGGTAGTCGGACACCAGAAAGTTGGTTGTCAATCCTGCCTCGTGGCACAACGAGATAGCCTGATCCCATGGGTCGACACCAAAGAATTTTTCCTCAGCAGTGAAGTAGTACATCAAGCGCGCAATGCGGCCGTAGCCGCAGCCGTAATCCAGAATCCTGACATCGTCCAGGTTGCGGCCGGTTGCACGTGCGAAGTTGTACGACATGGCTCGAACGAACTCGGTGGTCTGTTGCAACAACGGCAAGCCGTGGTTCCCAGTCCAATTTCGTTGCGCTTTTTCACTGGCCATGGCGGGTAGCAGGCGCGACAGCTTGGGGTAGGCCGGATGCGGCATCGAAAGCAATACCACCCCGAAATCGCCCATGCCAAGCCGGCGAAGCGCGTTGATGGCATCTGCGCGTGTGGCTACGTCTGGATCCGTTTCCAGAGCCTTGACGACATCTTTGACATGTTCAAACATCATTACCTCCATGCGGGTTATGGCTGATGCAATTCTACGGGAAAACCCCAGGAGACCGAGTCGGTTAAACATCATTACCTCCATGCGGGTTATGGCTGATGCAATTCTACGGGAAAACCCCAGGAGACCGAGTCGGTTCATTCGCGCGTTCGATGCGCTTGCTCAAGTAGTGGCGCGGCTCGGGCCGTGCATCGTCGCTCAGCGCGGCAGTGATGGTTTCGGTGTCGCCAGCACGCGCATCTGCGATAATGGCGGCGTCGCGATCTTTGGGGCACCCCAGATGATACTTATGTCCAATGGCGACGCGGTCTCGCGCGCGGTCGTCGGTGCCGATGACATTTGTCCTCGCGAGGTTTGTTCGCAATGATTTTCCGTCGGATACGTTCTGGTGCCTTCTCGGCCATTCCCGGCACGTTACTGCTGGCTGCCTTTCTGGCTTTTGTCGTGCTGGTTCTGCGCATTGCGGCGACCGAGTCGCCGATCATGTCGAGCGATGAATACGCCTATGTCGCCAACGCGAAATATGTGGACGCGGCAGCGCAGGTGCACCAGATGGATCCCGGCTTGCAACAGGTGGAAAACAGGGTCTACCCGGCGCTGTATGCCGTGTGGAAGGCGATCTCACCGCACCACACGGCACTGGCGGGACGCATCCTCAACGCGCTGAGCTTTGTGCTCGGGGCATTCATCCTGTTCGCCATATTCTCCCGCGTGTTCGACCGCAAGAGTGCGTTGGTATCGGCACTGCTATACTTGGCACTGCCGCTGTCGTTCTACGCGACCACGCTGTTACCCGAGGTCGAGTTCCAACTCTCGATCTATCTGGTGGCGGGTGTGGTCGTTTTGGCTGGGCCTAGGCCGCGTTACCTCTTCATCGCTCTGGCCGCTGCGCTTTGCGCCTTGAGCTATTTCATCAAGCCGCATGCCGCAGCGCTGATCCTCGCTTGTTCGGCGTATTGGTTCGCCACCGGGCTGCTCGAACGCGACGCGACGGCCCGCCTTCGCTGGCGCCGCGCGTTGTCCCGAACCGCCGTGTTCGGCACGCTGACCGGCCTGCTGATCGTTGTTGTCACCAAATTACTACCTGCTGACGCCGCATCAAGC
Organism: Gammaproteobacteria bacterium HGW-Gammaproteobacteria-4; assembly: GCA_002839995.1. Taxonomy (GTDB): domain Bacteria; phylum Pseudomonadota; class Gammaproteobacteria; order Xanthomonadales; family Xanthomonadaceae. Next base: position 107,681 of record PGZC01000006.1, read on the forward strand.
GCGGGTATCATGCCATCGTTCTACGTTGTGTATATCGGTCAGATCTTCGACGTTGCATTCCTGTCCAGGAATCTCATCAGCGTGGTCAATTACGTTGGCGGGCACTTTTGGGTGTTGCTGGTGTTGTTCACGCCGGGGTTGGTGGCTATCGCAGGCGCCGTCCACGGGCTGCTTCGTGGTGGCGAGAACACGCTGGGTGCGGTCGATCCGGAGCGCGAGCGGCGTGCCTGCTTCGCGCTCTTCATCGCGCTGACGCTGGCGGCGTTTTTGCTGATGGTGGCGTTGTTCACCAGTTCGGCGGCGATGGGAAACGACTTCGAACGCGATCGTCTGCATGGGCGTTATCTGGCTGGACTGCTGCCGTTTCTGCTTGCCTACTCGGTATGGGCATCGAGCCGTGCCGGTAGTCGCCTTGTACCGCTGCTGGCCACGACCGCTCTGGTCGGTTTTTTCTTCATCGGTTCGACGATGTACCACCTGTTTCCCTGGGATTACCCGGACGCATTCGGTTTTTTCAGACCTGCGCCGCACAGTTGGACATTCGATGGCGCGCTGACTAGGTCAGCATGGTGGCTGCTGGTGCTCGGAATCGGGTGCTGGTTGTTCGCCTTACGTTTCAAAGCGTCACGTTTGCCGTACGCAGCGTTCGCGTTGCTGTGGATGCTCGCTGGCCATGCCCAGATGGCGCGATGGGCGGCGTTTCAGTCCGGGCAGAATCGGCCGATCATCGCGGCGGCGAACGCGATCGACACGTTCCTCGGTGATGTGTCCGTCGGTAGCGGACTGATCGCAACGTCCGACCGCTATGGCGCGACATCGACCTTGTTGATGGCACTGGACACGCCGCAATACGTGCGCACGTTTGCGGCCCACGCAACGCTAGGGCCGGCCGATGTTCCGGAGGGGGTGCGCTGGATCGTCGTGCCGCACTCCATGGGGGTGGACATCGCCGGGAGTGCGGAACTGCATTTCGCCGACCAGCGCCTGGTGTTGCTCGATGCGACATATCGCTGGCCGCTGATCCGGGCCAAGAACGACTGGGATGGCCGTCCGCTCATGATCGACACCGGGTACAGCGGCACGCCGGCGCTGCTGCACGGATTCAACGATGCCGAGGAATGGGGCAGCTGGAGCCGGCTCGAGAGGGCGGTGGTCGAGTTGCCGGTGCGCATCGGCGGTCCGCTGGTGATCGAGTTTTTCGCGTGGCAGGTGGCCAACCATCCGGACTTCATCCTGCGCATCAGGGTGGGCGATGCCGTCAGGGAAATCCGGTTGAGCGCCACGGGCAGGGACTACCGGGTGGTGCTGTATCCAGCCGAGGAGGTGGATCGCGTCGTGTTTGAATCGAACGTGGTCCGAACTGCCGGCGAGTCGCGCGGCCTGGGTGTGGCACTGGCGCGATTGCGCATCAGCCGTGCCGAGCCGCAGACCGAATGAGCCGTGATCCACGGTGCGTGGGCACGATGCATTGGTGCGACACACCGCGGGTGCCGTCCGGGTTGGCATTGCCAGCGTCGGCCGACAGCAGGGAAATGCGCGCGGTGCCGTGGCGCGGTATCCGCCGCGAGGATGGGCCGGGGGGCGCATTGGCGTTATCATGGCCGGACTCGGCAGGCCTTTTCTCGCGCATCGCCGATGGCCACGGATGGCAGCACGGGACGCATCGGGCTGGATCGAAGTCAGATCCTGTTGCCTCATCCAATGACTGGATACGCCAATGGACAGCAAGCTGACATGGACTACCGGCATTGCCGTGGTGATCCCCTGTTTCCGGGTGGTTCGCCACGTGCTGGAGGTGATCGCCGCCATCGGCCCCGAAGTGGATGCCATCTATTGCATCGACGATGCGTGCCCGGAGCGCAGTGGTGATGTCATTGAACAACGCACGAGTGACCCGCGTGTCCGCGTGATCCGGCACCCGAGCAACCAGGGTGTGGGCGGCGCGGTCAAATCCGGTTACCGGCGCGCGATCGCCGATGGCGCCCAGATCATCGTCAAGATCGACGGCGATGGCCAGATGGACCCGGCGTTGTTGCCAAGATTCGTTGCTCCGATATTGCGCGGCGACGCGGATTACACCAAGGGCAACCGCTTCTGGGACATCAGCCAGATCAAGGCCATGCCGCTCGCGCGGCGGCTCGGCAACCTCGGGCTGAGCTTCATGGCCAAGGCGTCTGCCGGTTACTGGAACCTCTTTGATCCAACCAACGGCTACACCGCCATCCATGCGGCGGTGGCGGCGCGGCTGCCGCTGGCGTCGATCAGCAACCGTTATTTCTTCGAGACCGATATCCTGTTCCGCCTGAATACCCTGCGTGCAACGGTGCTGGATGTGCCGATGGATGCCAGTTACGGCGACGAGGTGAGCAACCTGAATGCAGCGAAGGTGTTCGTCGAGTTCGTGGCGAAACACCTCAGAAATTCGGTCAAGCGCATCGCTTACAACTATTTTCTGCGCGATCTGTCCATTGCATCGCTGGAACTCGTTGCCGCAATCGCGCTGCTCGGCTTTGGCGCGGTATTTGGCGGCTGGCACTGGTGGCACGCGAACCAGGTCGGGCTGGCGACGCCGGTCGGCACCATCATGATCGCCACGGTGTCGGTGGTGAGCGGGCTGCAATTCCTGCTGGCGTTTCTGGGTTACGACATCGCCAATGTACCGCGACAACCGTTGCACCCGTTGCTGGGTGACAGCGGTATTGCGCATGTCGAGCATCACATGGCGCGGCCACAGGCGAGCGCACCAACTGCGCCCGCCATCCGCACGAAATCGGCGTTTGGCAACGAGTGACGTCACCCAATTGCACGATTGAACCCAACCGGTACTTGGCAATGGCCGGTGCCGCGAGGAAATATCTCCCCGAGTGCGCGATTTGCGATCTCAGGCCGTCGCCAGTTCCGCAATGGCCCGAAAATGCTCCAGCGCCTGCGGATTCGCCAAGGCATCGGTGTTCTTCACCGCGCGGCCGTGGACGACGTTGCGCACGGCGAGTTCGACGATCTTGCCGGACAGCGTGCGCGGCAGATCGGGCACCTGGATGATCTTGGTGGGGACGTGGCGCGGGGTGGTATTGGCGCGGATCTGTTTGCGGATGCGATCGCGCAGGGCGTCGTCGAGTTGCAGGCCTTCGCGCAGACGCACGAACAGCACCACGCGCACGTCGCCGTCCCAGTCCTGGCCGATGCACAGGCTTTCCAGCACTTCCGGCAACTGTTCGACCTGGCGGTAGATCTCGGCAGTGCCGATGCGCACGCCGCCGGGATTGAGAGTGGCATCCGATCGACCGTAGATCACCACGCCGCCGTGCGCAGTGAGGCGCGCGAAGTCGCCATGACACCAGACGTTGGGGTGGGTCTCGAAATAGGCGGCGTGGTACTTGCTGCCGTCGGGGTCGTTCCAGAAACCGACCGGCATCGACGGGAACGGCGCCAGGCACGATAACTCGCCGGTTTCACCCACCACCGGTTCGCCGTCCTCGTTGAGCACCGCCACCTTCATGCCGAGACCGCGGCACTGCAATTCGCCGCGATACACCGGCAACAGCGGCGAGCCCAGTGCGAAGCAACTGACGATGTCGGTGCCGCCCGAAATCGAGGCCAGCATCACTTGGTCCTTGACGTCGCGATACACGTAATCGTAGCTCTCCGGCGCCAGCGGCGAACCGGTGGAAAGGATGGTCCTGAGGCTGGTCAGCTTGTGGCTTTGCCGCGGTTTCACGCCGGCCTTTTCGACCGCGCTGATCCACTTGGCGCTGGTGCCGAAAATGCTGATGCCGAACTCGTCGATCAGACCCCACAGCGCGTCCGGGCCGGGCCAGGACGGGTTGCCGTCGTACAGCACCGCCGTAGCGCCCACCGCCAGGCTCGACACCAGCCAGTTCCACATCATCCAGCCGCAGGTGGTGTAGTAAAAAATCCGGTCCTCGCGCTTGAGGTCGGTATGCAGTACCAGTTCCTTGAGGTGTTGCAGCAAGGTGCCGCCGGCGCCGTGGACGATGCACTTGGGCACGCCGGTGGTGCCGGAGGAATACATGATGTACAGCGGGTGGTCGAAGGCGGTGGCGGTGAACTCCAGCGGCGCGTCGGCGTGCGCGGCCACGAAATCGGCCAGATGCACGGCAGCGCGCAGGTTGCTGATGTCGTCCGGGCGCTCGGTGTACGGCACCACGACCACGTTTTCGATGCTGGCGATCTGCGCGGTCACCTCGGCGATCTTGTCCAGGCAATCGAAGCGCTTGCCGCCGTACTGGTAACTGCCGGCGGTGAACAGCACCTTGGGCTGGATCTGACCGAAGCGATCGATCACGCCGTTGACGCCGAAATCCGGCGAGCACGACGACCACACCGCGCCCAGCGAGGCGGTGGCGAGCATGGCGATGACGGTTTCCGGGATATTGGGCATGAAGCCCGCGACCCGGTCGCCCATGCCGACGCCGCTGGCGCGCAGCGCGGCGGACAACGCCGCGACGCGCTGGCGCAGTTCGGCGTAGGTGATGCGCTCGGTGCGGCCATCTTCGCCGCGGAAACAGAGCGCGACACGCTCATCGTCGAAGCGCAGCAGGTTCTGCGCGAAGTTCAGCCGCACATTCGGGAACCAGCGCGCGCCCGGCATCTTGTCGGCATCGACCAGCACCGGGGTGCGCTCGCCGCTGGCCTTGATACCGCAGAAATCCCAGACCAGGGTCCAGAACCGCTCGGGCTGTTTGATCGAAAAATTGTACAAGGCCGCGTGGCGGCTCACATCGCTGTAATCGCCCAGTTCTTCGCGGGCAAAACGCATGAAACGCACAAGATTGGCGCGCTCGATACGTTCCTCGCTCGGGCTCCAGATCGGCTGCTCCATCGGTTTGGGGTTCCTGGATTGCATCGGGGCGACTCCGAAGTGTAGGTCCGCAGCGAGGGCATGGCGAGTTGTACCTATGAACACTACCAACGCAAACCGGTGCCGCGAGCGGCACGGGGGCGGGTTTCCCCTTGTGTGCCCCAGCGCGTCGTAGCCCGGGTAGAGGCCGCAAGGCCGAAACCCGGGGGTAGAGGCCGCAAGGCCGAAACCCGGGGGTAGAGCCGCGTAGCGGCGAAACCCGGGACGGCGTGGAGGTGCGCAATCCCGGGTTTCGGCCTTGCGGCCTCTACCCGGGCTACACGTTGCGGGCTTTGAGCCGACCTGCGTACCGCATCGCGCTCAAAGCGCCTGTTCGAGCTCCGGCACGATCTTGAACAGATCGCCGACCAGGCCGATGTCGGCGATTTCGAAGATCGGCGCTTCCGCATCCTTGTTGATCGCGACAATGGTGCCGGCATCCTTGATGCCGGTGAGGTGTTGAATCGCCCCGGAAATGCCGATCGCGACATACAGCTCGGGGGCGATGATCTTGCCGGTCTGGCCGACCTGCAATTCGTTCGGCACATAGCCGGCATCGACCGCCGCGCGCGAGGCGCCAACCGCCGCGCCGATCTTGTCGGCCAGCTTGTAGATGATGCCGAAGTTCTCCGCCGAGCCGACCCCGCGGCCGCCGGAAATCACCTTGGCCGCGCTTTGCAAGTCGGGGCGGTCGCTGCTGCCGGCCTGCAAGCCCTGGTAGCGGGTATGCGTGGGCAGGGTGGCTTCCACCGTGATCGCCTCCACCGGCGCATTGCCGGCGGCGGCCACTGCCGGCCACGAGGCAGTGCGGATGGTGGCAACCACGGTCTGTGCGGCCGGCGCCTGCACGGTGATGATGGCATTGCCGGCGTAAATCGGGCGCTGGAACACGTGGCTGCCTTCGACCGCCATCACATCGCTGATCTGGGCCACGCCGAGCAGCGCTGCGACGCACGGCAGCAGATCCTTGCCGAAGGTGGTGGACGGCGCGAACACGTGGCTGTAACCGTTGGCGGCCTTGGCGATCTGCGGTGCCAGTACCTGCGCGATCGGCGCGGCATTGGCGGCATTGGCGATGGTCAGCACGCGGCTGACGCCATCGAGTTTCGCCGCTTGCGCGGCCACTGCATCCGGCGCGTCGGACAGCACCAGCACATCGATGGATTGTGCTTTCAGTGCCAGCGCCGCGCTGACGCAGCGTGCGGTGGCGGCGTTGAGGTGGCCGTCGAAATGTTCGGCAACGATCAGGACTTTGCTCATGATGGATTCCTTGGGGTGGTGCCCGGTGGCCGGGCACTTGCAGTTCAACGAGAGCGAATCGTCGGAAGGGGTTTACAGCAAACCCTTGGCCTTGAGCGTGGAAACCAGCTCGGCCACGTCCTTCACCATCACCCCGCGGCTGCGGGTCGGCGGCGGCGCATGACGGCTGATCCGCAACTGCGCGGTGGTATCCACGCCCAGATCGGCGATGGCAATGGTTTCGATCGGCTTGCTCTTGGCCTTCATGATGTCCGGCAGCTTGATGAAGCGTGGTTCATTCAGGCGCAGATCGGCGGTGATTACCGCCGGCAGATCCACTTCCAGTGTTTCCAGGCCGGCATCGACCTCGCGCGTGACCGTGGCCACGTTGTCGGCAATATCGACCTTGCCGGCGAAGGTGGCCTGCGGCCGGCCCCATAGCGTGGCCAGCATCTGCCCGGTCTGGTTGGCGTCGTCGTCGATCGCCTGCTTGCCGAGCAGGAACAGGCCCGGTTTTTCTTTTTCGGCCAGCTTGTGCAGTACGCGGGCGGCGGCCAGCGGCTCGATCGGCTGGTCGCTCACCACGTGGATGGCGCGATTGGCGCCCATGGCCAGGCCGTTGCGGATGTGCGCGGTCAGGTCGGCGGGGCCGATCGCCACCACCACCACCTCGCTGGCGACACCCTTCTCGCGCAAGCGCAGGGCTTCTTCCAGGGCGATGTCGTCGAACGGATTGGCGGAGAGCTTGACGCCATCGGTGATCACGCCGCTGCCATCGGGCTTGACCTGAATGCGGACGTTGTAGTCCACCACGCGCTTGTAGCCGACCAGAATTTTCATCGTATGGATTCCTTTCGGAAGGGGAATTGCGTTGGCCCGGTGAGGTGCCGGGCGGCGAAATGCTGTGGACGCGAAGGGTTTATCCGCGGCAGAACTGCCATTTTACCCCTTCGGCGCCGTATGGTGCAGCGCAGCGGGCAACGAACGCGTGAGCCTCGGAGTTGCGAAGCGACTGGCCGCCATGTGGCGTTGCGGCAACACCTGTCGGTCGCTATGCGACACTCGCTGCGCTCGCCACGCCGTCGCTTCGCTCGGTCGCCCACAGGGTGAGCTCCTACAAAAGCGACGCCCAGCCCCTGTAGGAGCCCACCCTGTGGGCGACCGAACGTAATCACCCCAGCGCATCGCCTAGCAGCCTGTCGGACTTGACGCTGATCTACTGCGGAAAAGCCGAGATTGGACAGATTTCCCGATCTTTTTCGTTAAAGAGCCCTGCTATTCGCCTCAAAAGATCGAAAAATCTGTTGCGCCGCTCCGGGTGCGGTATCGAAGAACAACGAGGGCTCGACAAGTTCCAGTTCGAGCAGGCGTGGGCCATCGGCCGAAGGCAGCAGATCAACCCGCGCATACAACGGTCGGGCAAAGGGCAGGGCATCGAGCGTGCGTTCGGCGAGCGCCAACTCGGCCTCGCCGGGCTGCCGGGCGCTGATCTGCTCCGGCGCGAACAGCGCGCGTGTCGCGGCGCTGCCGCGCGGCAGCAGCGGGCCCTTGCGGATCGCGTGGCTGAACGCACCAGCGAAATACAGCAACGCCGTTTCGCCGGCGCTGTCCACCTGCGCCAGGTACGGCTGCACCATCACTTCGCGGCCCTGCGCCTGCAACCCCGCCGCGTGCGCAGCGGCTTCGGCGCGTTCATCGGCAACGAAGCGCCGCGCACCGCGCGAACCGGCGCCTACCGTGGGCTTGATCACGAACTCGTCGAACGCCGGGAAATCGTCGGGTGAATCGGCAAGGCCGAGATAATGGGTTTCGATCACCGGCACGCCGGCGCGCGCCAGTTCGCCGAGATAACGCTTGTCGGTGTTCCAGCGCACCATTTCCAGTGGGTTGATCAATTGCGTCAGCGCCGAAACCCGCTCGCACCACGCCAGAAATGCGGGCAGGCGGTCGCTGTAGTCCCAGGTCGAGCGCAGCAGCACTGCATCGAAGCGCTGCCAACTGACGGTGGGGTCGTCCCAGGCCACGCGCTGCGCCGACACGCCCGCTTGCGCGCACGCCGCCAGCAGCGGATCCATGTCTTCATCGAGGGTAAACGCCGCGATGGCGGTGGCGAGGGCAATACGAAGCATGGCGGCATTATCGCAGGTTGGGTGTGGGCTGCGCTGCGTTCATCAACGCGCGTAAGCATAGCCACGCGATCAATAATCGCTCAGATCGACGTAGATCACGCCAAACACATCGTCAACCTTCCCGATGCGGGCCAGACGCTCACCGAGCCGCACCAGTTCTGCTTCCGGAGAAATGCCGTACGGCGATGGCGACCAGCGCGATTGGTAGGCATAACGGCCGTGGTTGCACCATTCCAGGTACCAGCTACCGCCGTCAGCTCCACGCCAACTGTTGGTTGCGCCACGATGCGGCGAAAGCACGCGGCTGAAGGTGCTGGCGACTGCGCTCCATGGCCATGCCAGCACTTCATTGCGACGTGTGTCGATGATCTGGTACTGAACACCGAGGCCGAGATTGTCCAGCACATGACTGGTAACGCGCATCGGCGCTGCGGGATCATTGCCGCGAATCCCGGTGACGATCACGCCATTGGAAAAAGTAGGCTGCCACGCAAACAGGAAGCGCTCGCCGCTCTCATTGGGACATTGAGAACGGATGGAATCGATGCCGATCTGATTCAGGCTCTTGGCGAACCAGTCGTAGTCGCGGGCCGTGTGCGGATCCTCCAGCGGGTAATTCTCAATCGGGTAGGTAACTTCGGCGGCGGTTGGTTTCCTGGCAGGCAGCGGCTGCAGAAACGGCCACACCATCACGCAAAGTGCCGAGCCAAACATCACCAGGACGACGCGACGAATACGGGCGATATCAATCCGGGGATGGCTCACGGCCTGAATTCCTCGAGTGTCTGATTTTCTCGCGTGACGATATCGCGAATCTGATCGAACGCATCGGTGACAAGGACTTCGTGGTTGTCGTCGGGCCAACCCTCGTGCCAAGGGCAGCGCACCGTGGCCCAGTAATGAGCGTCGATGCAGGCCTCGAAGTAAACCGCGTGCGCATCCGCGCACACGTGTTCTGCTTCCAGGGTGGCGCGCCACAGGCCGCCGCGGTGAAGGACAGTGTCGATCGCCACGGTGTCGTCATATGACAGGGCTCTGCTTCCCACAAAACCGCTACGCCACGAATGAAACGGGCGGTATACGTACCACTTGGCCATCACTCCCAGGCCGTGTCGCTCAAGCACCACCGAAGCACCCACCCAGTCATCATCGTAACGCCCAGAGCCGGGTGTTTTCGTGAGTCGGAGCACTTCTGGTGCGTTGGAATCACACCCGTCGCCGTAGAAAACTCCCTGCATCTGGGAGTCGAACATGCTGCGGATCATCGCCAACTGTTGCGTTACATTGTGCGAGCGCGCGTCGAGCGGACTGGTGGCGCCGAAACGCAATCTTGGTGATTTCGGTTCGGGTGCTGGCAGCACGCCGGCTACGAGCAGTGGCAGGATCGCGGCGAGGAGAATCCACGCGCTCCACCGCCAAATGCGACGTGATTGCAGCGTATTTACTGACATGGGTGCCTCCAAAGGCATTGACCAACCGTGGAGCCAGCAATGCAGTCGTAGGATGGGTTCTACCCATCCCGCCTGCCTGATACTACCCTTCGGTCATGTGCCCGTGGCATGGACGCGCACGGGTACCTTCACAGTGATGATCTGGTACGGGTCCTTGATGTCGCAGGTCTTGCAGTGCACGCAGTTGGCGGCGTTGATCTGCAGGCGCTTGCCTTGCGCATCATCGACCATTTCGTAGACGCCGGCCGGGCAGAACCGCGTACAGGGGTTGCCGAATTCGGTGGCGCAGCGGCCCACGCAGATCGAGGTGTCGGCGACTTGCAGGTGGATCGGCTGGTCTTCGTCGTGTTCGGTGGCGGCGAAATACACGCCGGCGAGGCGATCGCGCGGCGGCAACGTGCGTTCGACGTAATCGCGCGCCGGCGGGGTGTATTCGCCGAGCTTGTGCAGGCGGTTCCAGTCGGCCTTGTTGCGCAGCGTCCACGGCGACAGCCCGGCGGTGATGGTTTCCCAGGCCGAGTTGAGCAGGCCGAACCACAGGCCCTTCTTGAAGCCGGGTTTGAAGTTCCGCACCGTTTTCAGTTCGGCCATGATCGGCGAGGCGCGCAGCCGCGCATCGAAGCCGACCGGGCTCAGCGATTCGGCCAGGTGCTCGGCGGCGAGCAGGCCCGAGCGCAACGCCTGATGCACGCCCTTGATCTTGGGTACGTTGAGCAGGCCGGCGGTGTCGCCGATCAGGATCGCGCCGGGCATCTCCAGTTTCGGCAGGCTCTGGTAGCCACCGGTGACGATCACGCGCGCGCCGGCCGAAAGGATGCTGCCGCCTTCGAGCAGCCCGTGTACCTTCGGGTGCGCCTTCCACTGCTGGAAGGCTTCGTAGGGCTGGTACAGCGGGTCGGTGTAGTCGAGGCCGGAAACATAGCCCAGCGCCACGCGGTCGCCGTCGAGGTGATACAGGAAGGCGCCGCCGTAAGTGTGGGTGTCGGCGGGCCAGCCGATGCTGTGGAAGATGGTGCCGGGCTCGGCGCGGCCGGCGGGCAATTGCCACAGTTCCTTTACGCCGATCGAGTAACCCTGCGGGTCGCTGTCGGCGGCCAGATCGAAACGCTTGATCAGCTGCTTGGTCAGATGCCCGCGTGCGCCTTCGGCCAGCACCGTGACCTTGGCCTTGATGTCGATGCCCTCGGTGTAGCTTGGCTTGTGCGAACCGTCGCGGGCCACGCCCATGTCGCCGATGCGCACGCCGCCGACGCTGCCGTCGGCGTTGTAGAACGGCTCGGCCGCGGCGAAGCCGGCATAGATTTCCACGCCCAGCGCTTCCGCCTGCGGCGCCAGCCACGCACACATGGCACCGAGGCTGACGATGAAATTGCCGTGGTTGCTCATCGTCGGCGGTGTCGGCAGGCGCCAGCCCCCGGTCTTGCTCAGCATCCACAACTCATCCTTGCCGGCCGGCACGCAGACTGGCGGCGGATTGTCGCGCCAGCCGGGCAGCAACTCATCAAGCGGACCCGGCTCGATCACCGCGCCGGACAGGATCTGCGCGCCGATGGTCGAGGCTTTCTCGATCACGCACACCGAGAGTTCCGGTTTGCGCTGCTTCAGCGCGATCGCGAAGGCAAGCCCGGCCGGGCCGGCGCCGACGGTGACCACATCGTATTCCATGCATTCGCGTTCGCTCATGACCGGCTCCTTTGATTTCCAGACAATTCTACCAGCCGCTACCATGCGTCATGGCATGGCTCGATCTACCGCTGCCCGATGCACAACTGCGCTACGACGCGCACTGGTTGCCGCCCGCGCACGCCGATGCATTGCTGGTCGCGTTGCGCGACGAAATTCCGTGGGAAACCCACCGCCTTCGCCTGTTCGGGCGGTGGCACGACAGCCCGCGCCGAAGCTGCTGGATTGGCGACCCGGATGCCGCGTATACCTACTCGGGCACGCGATTTGCCCCGCGGCCGTGGTCGCCGATATTGCTGGCACTGCGCGCCCGCGTGCAGCAGGCTGCCGGCACGCGTTTCAACAGCGTGCTGGCAAACCTCTATCGCGATGGCCGCGACGGCATGGGCTGGCACAGCGACGACGAACCGGAACTGGGGCCGCAACCGGTGATCGCCTCGCTCAGCCTCGGCGCCGAGCGGCGGTTCCTGCTCAAACGTCGCGAGCCCGGCGCGCACGCCTCCGGCCTGCCGTTGGCGCATGGCAGCCTGCTGATCATGGCCGGCGACACCCAGCGCCATTACCGGCACGCCTTGCCGCGCAGCGCGCGTGTCATCGGCGCACGCATCAATCTCACCTTTCGCTGGGTGGGCACGCAGTCGCGTGGTGATGCGGTCGTTTCCAGTCCGACTATGCTGCCGTCAGCAGTGGTGCGGTACGATTAATTCAAGCGCTTCCCCCAAATGGATACAAATGGGGTCGGAAACAAATGGGGTCGGACTGAGATTTGGGCCAGGCGCTGAACGAGTCCCGCGCATCCACGTTTCCGAGCGTTCCTACACCGCGCGCGCTGCTCGCTGACAGACGCTCGCAGCAAGGGCGCGGGTGCAGTGCGCCATGACATGTCCGCGCAACCAACGTGTTCCACCTGGATCGCCGGCGACATCCCAACGCGGAAAGCATCGCGCACGCGAGGTGGCTTGCGGTCCCAAAGCGACCACTGCGCGAGTACTGTCGATTTCGTTCAACGCGGTTTATCCATCTCGCGGTGCACCGTGCCGTGGATGTTGCTGTGTTGGCGCACTATACAAGCGCTTATCGTTAGGCCTCTCGAACAGAGTGGCGCTACAATCGCCCGAGATCACACGAGGTCGCTGCCATGCAACTTGCCGCAGTCTTGATCCCCGCCGCAGAAGTCGGATTTGTGGCGCTCAACCCCGAGACCGGTACCACCACACAGGGTGAGTCGATCGAGGAAGCCCTTGCCAACCTCCAAGAGGCAACCGAGTTGTACTTGGAGGAGTTTTCAGTCACTTCCTACGGCAAGCCGCTGCTGACCACCTTTGAGGTGTCGGCCGATGCCGCCTAGCCTCCCGCACGTTTCCGGTGCGGACGCGGTTCGTGCGTTGCAAAAGATTGGCTTCACGGTCCTGCGCCAGAAGGGCAGCCACGTGATCTTGCGCCGTGGTTCCGCAGGTTGCGTAGCGCCGCAGCATCACGAGCTGAAAATTGGCACGCTTTCTGGCGTCCTCAAGCAAGCTGGTGTCACGCGGACGAGTTCATGCGAGCGCTCTGACCGGCCTGTGATTCATTTCAGCAGACATGTCACGGCGTCGCTGTGGCTTGCGATCCCAAAGCGACCGCAACCCGGGCGCCAAGCGCTGCTTCACGTCATGCTCGGCACATGAAAGTCAGCGACATTTTGCGTCGACTTCACGACGACGGATGGTTTCTCGCCGCAACACGCGGCAGCCATCGCCAATACAAGCACCCGACAAAGGCCGGTCGCGTCACGGTGCCGGGCAAACCAAGCGACGATTTGGCGCCGGGAACGCTGAGTAGTATCCTCAAACAAGCCAGCCTTGACAGGTAATCACCATGCGCTACGCCATAGTCATCGAGCAAGCCGAAGGCAACTTCTCGGCGTACGTCCCCGATCTTCCCGGCTGCGTCGCTACCGGCACAAGCATCGAAGATGTCGAGGCGGAGATTCGCGAGGCGATTTCGTTTCATCTTGAGGGGCTGCGTGAAGACGGCATCCCTGCGCCTCCGTCTTTGAGCCAAGTCGAGTACGTCGATATTGCCGCTTGACGAATACGGATCGATCGCGCGCAGCCGCGCTATTGTCCGCGACGTGTCCAAACGGCCAGCTCGTTCCATCCGGACGAGTTCATGCGGGCGCTCTGACGGGCCTGCGATTCATTTCAGCGGACATGTCACGGCGTCGCCGTGCAGCGGCGACACGAAGGCGTAGCCTGCGCAGCAGGCGCTGTCGCGAAGCGACCGAACACATGGACGTGTGAGTTCGGCGCCGGCCTGCGGCTGCCAAGATGCGCAGCGGATCGGCGAGGCAGGAGCCGATCGAGCGTAGCGAAGGCGTAGGCCGCGCAGCGGCCGCTGCTGCGAAGCAGCCGAGACGACGCGCGCTCGGCGCAAGGCGTTTTGGGTCCTTTTCCGCTGTGAAAAGGGCCTCGCCGGCCGCAGGCCGGTGAAAGCCTTGTTCTTCTCCAGCGGCCGCTACCCATCCTGCGTACGGTCGCCAGGTTGCCCGCTCACTCCGCGCGTTGCGTATGCGTCTCGCCGCTGGCCAGTGTCCAGTCCACCACCTCCGCGCTCAGCGCCGACAACGCCGCGCCAAACGCGTCGACGATAGCGGGTACCGTTTCGTCGCTGGCAGGTGCGTCGTGCGTGAACAAACGGCCGGCGACGACGTTGCGGCTGCCGGCATCGAGCACGGTGGCGTACAGCGCGATGTGTGCGTGCGGTGTTTCGCTTTCGCTGTCGTACACCGATTCGAATGCGCGCAGGTCCAGTTGCAACAGGAAATCGGCACGCAGCGCGTCGCGGCCGCGGCCTACGGCAACGATCCGACCGGAATCCTGGAAGCCGCGCAGCAGCGCGGTTTCCACGAGGTCGGGTGCGGCTGCGGTCCAGCGCGCGCCGGCATAGGATTGCAGTTCGTTGGCGCGTGGCCGCACCGCGATCCGCGGCGAGTCCAGCGCCGGGTCGCTCAGTGGCCGGTCGATCACCAGTTGCCAGCGCACGCGCGGTGCGTCGGTGGGCTCGCTATGGCGCAGTGCGGGCGTATACAACTGCACCGGATCGTGTTCGGGCAGGCTGACGCAGCCGGCGAGAGTGGAGAGCAGCAGGGCGAATGCGATGGCGTGCAGGTGCTTCATTTCGGGCTGAACTCCTTGCGATTGTCGCCGCCGAGCAAAAACGCGGCCGGGTCTTGCTCGATCTGCGCGGAAAGGCTGCTGATCTGGCGCAGCAGGGCACGCAGTTCGGCCAGGGTGGGGCCAGCCTGGCCGATGCCGCGCGCGCCCAGCGCATCGGCGGCGGCGCCCTGCGGCCCGAGTACCACTTCGGCTTGTTCGCTGGCGGCGGCGAGGCTGGCCAGTGCGCGGGTGAGGTCGGCGCTGATCTTGGGCAGATCGGCGACCAGTGTTCGATCCAGCACTTCGGTGCCGTGATCGAGGCGCTCCATGACCCGTTCGGCCGAGCCCATGATGCCTTCCAGGTGTTCGCTCGCCAGCCGTGCCGCGCGCAGGGTGGCGCGGATCTGGTCGCGCTCGGCAGCCAGGGTCGTGGCGAGCTCGTTGATCGCATCGAGCGCGCCGGCGACGCGTTCGGCGTTTTCCTCGTTGAGGATGGCGCTCAGGCGCAGCAACACCTGGGTGGCGGCGGTGGCGATATCCTCGCTGGACGTCAGCAGCTTCTGGAATGCAGACGAGTGCGCGACGATGCTGGGCACGCTGCCATCATGCTGGCCAAGCAAGGGTGGGCTGCCCGGGCTGCCGCCTGAAAGCTGGATGAAGGCGACGCCGGTGAGGCCGATAAACGACAGGCTGGCCTCGGTGTCTTCGAGCACCGGCGTGCTTGCGCGCAGCCGCACGCGGGCGACGACCTGGCGCGGGTCGTCCGGCGCCAGCGACAGATCGCGCACCGTGCCCACACCGATGCCGTTGTATTGCACCGGGCTGCCGGTGGTCAGGCCGCTGACCGGCTCCTTGAAGATCACATCGTATTCGCGCCAGGCGGCGTCGGAGGTGAACTTGGCCGCCCACAGCGCGAACAGCACCATTGCCACCGACACCAGCAAGGTAAAGGCGCCGATCAGGACGTGATTGGCTTTGGTTTCCATAGGTCAACCTCGCTTTGCCATCTGTGCCGCGCGTGCGCGCGGGCCGTGGAAGTACTCGCGTACCCAGGGATGATCGTAATCCTGCACCTGCTCCAGCGTGCCGATCGCCAGCACCTTGCCCTCGGCCAGCACCGCCACCCGATCGCAGATGGCATACAGCGTGTCGAGGTCGTGGGTGATCAGGAACACACTCAGGCCCATCGCCTGTTGCAGGGTACGCAGCAATTGGTCGAATGCCGCTGCGCCGATCGGGTCGAGGCCGGCGGTCGGTTCATCGAGAAACAGCAGCTCCGGATCGAGTGCCAGCGCACGCGCCAGGCCGGCGCGTTTGCGCATGCCACCGGAAAGCTGCGAGGGCAACTTCATGCAGGTGTCGATCGGTAGACCGACCAGACGCACCTTGAGTTCGATCAGGGCGTCGCGCAGTGCGCCGGGCAATTCGCGATGATGTTCCTTGAGCGGAACCGCGACATTTTCGGCAACGTTCAACGACGAAAACAGGGCGCCATCCTGGAACAGCACGCCGGTACGGCGCTCGATCACGCGGTGGCCGGCCTCGCTGCCGGTCAGTACGTCGTGGCCCAGTGCCTCGATACGGCCACCCTGCGGCCGGCGCAGGCCGAGGATGCTGCGCATCAACACCGACTTGCCCGAGCCCGAGCCGCCGACCACGCCGAGGATTTCGCCGCGCTGCATGTCCAGATCCAGGGCGCGATGCACCACTTGCGCACCGAAGCGGTTTTCCAGCCCGCGGATGCGGATCACCGGGTCGTGCACGGCAGTCGGCGCACTCACCAGTCCATCTCCATGAAAAACACGGCGGCGAGGGCGTCGAGCACGATCACCGAGGAGATGCTCTGCACCACGCTGGAGGTGGTGCGCTCGCCGACCGACTGCGCGGTGCCCTCCACCTTGAAGCCCTCCAGGCAGCCGATCAGGGCGATCACCACGGCGAACAGCGGTGCCTTGGCGAGGCCGACCAGCAGGTGGCGCAAGGCCACGGTTTCATGGAAACGGGTCAGGAACGCTTCGGGCGTGATATCAAGGCTCAGCGCCGCAACGCTCATGCCGCCGGCGATGCCGGCGATCATCGCCAGGAACGTCAGCAGCGGCATCGCAACCAGCAATGCCAGCAGACGCGGCAGCACCAGCAGCTCCATCGGATCCAGACCGAGGGTGCGGATGGCGTCGATTTCTTCGCGCGATTTCATGGCGCCGATCTGCGCGGTGAAGGCGCTGGCGGTGCGACCGGCGACCACGATCGCGGTAAGCAATACGCCGAACTCGCGCAGGAACGAGAAGCCGACCAGTTCGACGACAAAAATGGTGGCGCCATAGGTGGCGAGTACGGTGGAGCCCAGAAACGCGACCACGGCACCGATCAGGAAACACAGCACCGCGATCAGCGGCACGGCGTCCAAGCCGGTCGCTTCGATGTGGTGGACCATCGCCGTGATGCGCAGCCGCCAAGGGTGGAGCGCACTGCGCGCCAAGGTGGCCAGACTCAGGCCGATGAAGCCGAGCAGGCGGCGGGTCTGAATCCACAAGCCGACGGTCGTAAAGCCCACCCGCGCCAGCAAATCGCGCACGCCGCGGTGCGGCTCGGGCACCATGCCGTCGATCTGGCTGGCAGCGGCAATCGCGGCCAGCAGGGCCTTGTGGCTCGGGTTGAGCGAGACGTTTGACAGATCCAGCTTCAGGCGGGCGAGTAATTGCACCACCAGCAGCGCGCCGGCCGAATCGAGGCGATCGATCGCGAGCGCATCGATTTCGCCGATTGCAGACCAGTCGCGGGCCAGCGCCGCCTGCCGGGGGCCGGCTTCGGCCAATGTCCAGCGGCCCGCCAGCAGCAGGCGGTTGCTGCGGTTCGGATCCACCTGCACCGGGGGCTGTGCGTTCATATTGCTGCCAGTGTGCCGAAAAACGCGGGCTTTGTGGGCATCATCCACCCATCAGCATCAGTGCAACGCCCGAAAATGCCAGCGTGACGCCCGCAATACCGCGTGCGCCCGGGCGTTCGCCCAGCCAGATCCAGGCCAGCAACAAAATGAAGATCGAGGCGGTTTCGTTAAGAATCGCGGCGACCGGCGCGCTGGTGTATTTGTAGCCGCCCAGCCAGAACACCATCGCCAGTCCCTGGCCGAAACCGGCCGCCAGCATCAACCGCCGCCATGGCACCGGCGCGTGCCCGCCGGTCAGTGCGGCCAGCTCGCCGCGCACGGCGGCCAACGCCATCATGCCTACTACCGCGCCGAACATGCGCAGGCTGGTGATCCAGAACAACGGCTGGGCTTCGAGCACCCGCTTGATCATCACGATGGCCAGCGCCATCAGCGCGATCGATGCCGCGCCGAACAGCGCGCCGCGCAGCGGCTGCCGGGCATCCCCGCGCCAGCGGGCCGGCACCCACGCCGACAGCAGCACGCCGGCACTGACCAGGGCAAAACCCAGCCACTGTCGTCCATGCAGGCGCTCATCGAGCATCACGAACGACAACACAACCACCAGCGGGCTGTACAGGTTGCCGATGATGCCCATGCGCCCGGCACCGAGCGCGTTCAGCGCACCGAAGTACAGCGTGTCGGCCACGGCGATGCCCAGCACGCCGCTGCCGAGCACCAGCGCCCATTCGCGCAGGCCGAGCGACGGCAAGGCGAACCCTTCGAGCGCAAGGGTGACCGGAATCAGTGCCGCCAGCACCAGCACGTTCTTGAGGAAATTCAAACGCAGCGGCGGCAGGGTATCGCCCAGACGGCGGTACAGGATGACGCCCACTGCCCACACCACGGCACTGGATAGCGACAGGATTTCACCGAGACCGATCTGCACGTTGGCACGCATCGCAAGAAGCAGGAGGCGAAGTATCGGCGATTCGGTGTAACCGCAAAACGGTTCTGTCAGGGAACCTCTGAATAAGCCACATCTGGCGTCATTGCGAGCGTTCAAGCCTTTAGCCGCGAGGCCGAAGGCCGTGGCGGGAAGCAATCCAGTTCTTTGTTTCCTATTGATTTATCGCGAAAAATCAAAATGGACCCCAGCTTTCGCTGGGGTGACGAAGTGATGGTATGTCGTCCAAGTGAGCCGTGTTGGGCGTAACCGGTGCTCGGCAGGTTGACGTGTTCGTGCGATCCTTGGCGCCTGATTGAAAGCAAGGTTCAGCGGTGATGCAAGCGGCAACCGAGGCGATGGCCTCCGAGCGGTTTTCGGCGCGCGTCGATTTTCTGGTCGAGCTGGCGCGGCGTCTGCACGCCTACGGCACCACCGCCCAGCGTCTGGAAGGTGCGATCAGTGCCGTGGCGCGGCGCCTGGGCCTGGAATGCGATCCGTGGTCGAACCCGACCGGGTTGATCCTCACCTTTTCCGACCCCGACACGTCGGTGCTCAGCAGCGTTACCCGGGTGATCCGGCTGGAGCCGGGCGATGTCGATCTGGGCAAGTTGTGCCGCGCCGATGCGATCGCCGAGCAGGTGCTTGCCGGCACCCTCGACCTGGGCTCGGGCAAGCAGGCGCTGCGCGCGCTGGATCGCCCGCCACGCCCGCATGCGCAGCGGATGACGGTACTGAGTTTTGTCCTGGCCTCGGCCGCAGTCGCCGGTTTGTTGCGCGCCGGCTGGCCGGACATTCTGGTTGCTGCAGGTATTGGCGGTCTGATCGGTGTGTTGCACGTGCTGGGTTCGCGCCATCCGCGGGTATCGGAAACCTTCGATGCACTGGCCGCCTTGCTGGCGACCCTGATCGCGGCGGCGGTAGCGACGTGGTGGGTGCCGTTGTCGCTGAGTTCGGTGGTGGTGGCGGCGCTGATCGTGCTGTTGCCGGGCATGGCGTTGACCAACGCGGTCGCCGAATTGACCAGCAACCATCTGGTCTCCGGTTCCGCCCGTTTCGCGGGTGCGGTATCGACGCTGTTCAAGCTCACCTTCGGCACGGTGGTTGCGATGCAACTGGTGAAAGTATTGGGCTGGACCCCGATCGAGGCGGTCGCGGTCGCGCAGCCGGATTGGGTCGAGTGGGCGGCACTGTTGCTGGCGTCGTATTCGTTCGCGGTGCTGTTCCGTGCGCCGCTACGGGATTATCCGCTGGTGATGTTTGCCGCGGCCCTGGGCTATGGCGTTACCCGTCTCACCGGCGTGTGGTTGCGGCCCGAACACGGCACCTTCCCGCTCGGTGTGTTTCTGGCCGGGCTGGTGGTGACCGCGGCCAGCAACATCTATGCGCGTTCCGCGAATCGGCCAGGCGCTTTGATCCGGGTGCCCGGCATCATTCTGTTGGTGCCCGGCAGTATCGGCTTTCGCAGTATCACCTTGCTGATGGAACACGACATGGCGGTGGGGTTCGATACCGCGATGCGACTACTCGCCGCGCTGATCGCGCTGGTTGCCGGCGTA
The DNA here is from genome assembly GCA_002839995.1 of Gammaproteobacteria bacterium HGW-Gammaproteobacteria-4. Lineage (GTDB taxonomy): Bacteria > Pseudomonadota > Gammaproteobacteria > Xanthomonadales > Xanthomonadaceae. The sequence goes on from PGZC01000006.1 coordinate 127,552, forward strand.
TTGTTCGGCAATCTGCTGGTGGCGCCGCGACGCAACCTGTAGGGATGCTCTGAACAAGCTGTCATTGCGAGGAGCGAAGCGACGCGGCAATCCAGAAACCTGATTGGTGTCGAAGCTCGACCGACATTACCCCTCTCCCTCAGGGAGAGCGGTTGGGGTGAGGGTTTGCCCTTGCGTCGCACCCTCATCCGGCCCTTCGGGCCACCTTCTCCCGGAGGGAAAAGGTTTACGACAAACACGGCTGAGGTTCGACACCAATCAGGTTTATCCTTGTCCGCTCCTTATGCAAAAAAGCCCGGCATCGGCCGGGCTTTTCGGTGCGATCGGAGCGGATGCTCAAATCAGCATGTCGCTTTCCTTGCGACCTTTCGCCAACTCTTCCTTGAACCAGCGCGGACGCTTGCCGCGGCCGCTCCAGGTTTTGTCCGGATTGGCCGGGTTGCGATATTTCGGCGCGACTTTTGCGGTGACCTTGCCAGCGGTTTTTGCGCCGCCGAAAAGCTCATCGATGGTGTAGCCATGATCCTTGGCCAGTGCAGCCACTTTGCGCCGAACATCGGAGATTTGATGGCGGTGTATCTTTTTCTTCTGGCGCTCGGCATTGGCAATCAGAGCGTCGAGTTCTTCTTTGCTGAGGGTAGCGAGATCAATATGCATGGAACCTCCATTTCGGTCTTGGAATCTCGGACAGACGGTGATTGTACGCGCTAAACAAGCGCGCCGACATTAACCGCAGCCGACTGCGCCGGTCTGTGACACTTATCCGTGAGGGTATGTCTGCCCGGGGCGTTAACTTCGTTCAGAAAACCCCATTCGCGCCAACAGCTCGGTTTTATTCAGGGCTTCGCTGGCTTCGTTATTGCGCGCCCGGTATTCGAAGGTGCCGGCCGCCATGCCGCGCTCGGATACGACAACGCGATGCGGTATGCCGATCAGCTCGATGTCGGACAGCATCGGGCCGGGCCGCAGACCACGATCATCCAGTACGGCCTCGATGCCGAGCGCCTTCAATTCGTCGTACAGGGCATTCGCCTGGGTCACGACATCAGGATTCGATTTGGGATTGATGATGCATACCGCGACGCGCCAGGGCGCCATCGGCTCCGGCCAGCAAATGCCGGCGGCGTCCGAATTCTGCTCGATGCAGGCGGCGACGATGCGGCTGACGCCAATGCCGTAGCAACCCATGTGCATCACACAGGCTTTGCCGTTTTCGTCGAGTACCGTTGCCTGCATCGCTTCGGCATACTTCTGGCCGAGCTGGAATACATGGCCGACCTCGATGCCGCGGGCAATGCGGATATAACCGCTGCCGTCGGCGGCGCGGTCGCCGACGACGACATTGCGCACATCCGCAACCAGCGTCGGTTCGGGCAGATCGCGGCCCCAGTTGACGCCGCTCAGGTGGTAGCCGCTGCGATTGGCGCCGACCACGAAATCGGCCATTGCCGCGACACTGCGATCGGCAATGACCTGAATCGGCTTGGCGCTTGCGATGGGGCCGAGAAAGCCCGGCTCGCAACCCAGATGCTCGACGATTTCCGCTTCGCTGGCCAGCCGGTATTCGGCCAGCCCCGGCAGTTTTGCCAACTTGATTTCGTTGACGTTGTGATCGCCGCGCACCAGCACCAGAACGAAACCCTGTTCACCCACGACGGCGACCGATTTCACCGTGCGCGCCAGTTCGATACCGAGCAGGGCAGCGACTTCCTCGCAGGTTTTCTGGGTCGGCGTGGCGACCGGTTGCATGGTTTGCGCAGGTTCCGCGCGTGCGTGTTCGGGCGCCACTGCTTCGGCCATTTCGATATTGGCGGCGTAATCGGAAGCGTCGGAAAACGCGATGGCATCTTCGCCGGAATCGGCCAGCACATGGAACTCGTGACTGGCGCTGCCGCCGATCGCGCCGGTATCCGCCTGCACGGCGCGAAAACGCAAGCCAAGCCGGGAGAATATGCGGCTGTAAGCGTCGTACATCGCCTGATAGGTGGTGGCCAGGCAATCGGCGGTGAGATGAAAGGAATAGGCATCCTTCATCAGGAACTCGCGCGCGCGCATCACCCCGAAGCGCGGCCGGATTTCATCGCGGAACTTGGTCTGGATCTGGAAGAAATTCAGCGGCAGTTGCTTGTACGAACGCAATTCGCTGCGTGCAAAATCGGTAATGACTTCTTCATGGGTCGGGCCGTAGCAATACTCGGCGTCCTTGCGGTCGCGCAGTTTCAGTAGTTGTCCGCCGAATTTCTGCCAGCGGCCGGTTTCGTCCCACAGTTCGCGCGGTTGTACCGACGGCATCAACAGTTCGATGGCGCCGGCGCGGGTCATTTCCTCGCGCACCACCTGTTCGACCTTGCGCAACACGCGCAGGCCCAGCGGCGTCCAGGTGTAGATGCCGGCGGCGTGCTTGCGGATCATGCCGGTGCGCAGCATCAATTGATGACTGACGATCTCGGCGTCGGCCGGGGTTTCCCGGGAGGTGTGCAGATGGAACTGGGACAGGCGCATTGCGCGGGCCTTGAGTGGACAGAGCGCGCAATTGTAGCCGGCCGCCGCGCGCCGCCCAAGCGGCATGCGGGTGTGTGCTTACCGCCAGCGCGAAAGCTATTCGCAATACGCGGTGATCGCGCCCTGTGCGCGCTTGAGTTCGGCCTGACGCTGGTCGGCATCGAGCAGCTCGTTGACACCATCGCCATCGGTGTCCTGCACGACGTCGGTCTTGCCCTGCAGCGTGACCAGATTCTGGCGCGCGCGCTCGCACAGTTGCTTGCGCGAGTCGGCGATCGACTGATTGCTTGGCGGCGCGGAAGCGCTGGCGGCGGCGTTGGCGTCAGTCTGCGCGGCGAGTGCGGGGCCGCTGTGCTGCACGGCGACTTCGCGGACCGCGGTTTCGTCGCCGGGCGGCGGCGAATCGGCGTAATGCGATACGCCCTTGTCATCGACCCAGTGATAGACCTGATCCTGCGCGTGGGCAGCAACAGACAGGGCCAGCAGTGCCAGCGTTACGGTGAAGCGGGTGGGTGACAGGTTGCGCATCGTGGGGGCTTCCGCGGGGGCCTGCGCGCAGTGTAACGCCTTGCGCGCCGTGAGACATGCCGTTCGGCGGAACAATGGCTCCGCTGGGCTAGAGTGACTACACTGTCGTTTCCTACCACAGGGGCCGCCCATGAGCGATCTGTCGCCCGCGCCCGCGCCACGTTCGCGCGGAATCTACCTGCTGCCCAATTTGTTGACCACCGGCGGGTTGTTCTCCGGGTTCTACGCCATTCTGGCGGCAGCGGACGGCCGTTTTGAAATCGCCTGTATCGCGGTATTCGTCGCCGGCCTGTTCGACAGCCTGGATGGGCGCATTGCGCGCTATACCGGCACCACCAGCGAGTTCGGGGTGCAATACGATTCGCTCGCCGATCTGGTCAGTTTCGGCATGGCGCCGGCACTGGTGATGTATCACTGGGCGCTGGTGCACCTGAAGGGCGATGCCTCGGTGCTGGGCAAGGTGGGTTGGGCCGCCGCGTTTTTGTACGTCGCCTGCGCCGCATTGCGCTTGGCGCGGTTCAACACGCAGGTGGGCTCGGCCGACAAGCGCTGGTTCATCGGTCTGGCCAGCCCCGCCGCCGCCGGTTTGTTGATGGCGTTTGTGTGGACCTTCGATGACCTGGGTTTCAGCGGCAATGAACTGCGCCATGTCGCGTTGGTGCTGACCGTGTGCGCGGCGCTGGCGATGGTGAGTCGTGCCCGCTACTACAGTTTCAAGGCCGCGCCGCGCTCGGATCGGGTGCCGTTTTTGTTCATGTTGATGGCGGTGCTGGTGATCGTGGCGTTGTTCATCGACCCGCCCAAGGTGTTGTTGACGGTGGGTTTGGTATACCTGGTTTCGGGGCCGCTGGGCTGGTTGTGGCAGCGTCGTCGGCGTAGCGGGGCTGGCGCGGAATGAGTGCCGGCAGCGCGCCCGCGTTGCAGTTTTCGCCGCGCCAGAAACACCTGTTGCAGGCGATGGGGTACACCCTGTGGCAACCGGTGCAACGGCTTCCCGCGGCCAACTGTCTGGCGGTGGAAATGGACAGCGACGCGGTGGCATCGCCCGTGGTCAGCGCGATGCTGACATTTGCGGGGCTCGATATCGCCCGGGCACGTACGCAGGCGCTGCATGGCGGGCGGGTGACGCTGAGTTGGGAATTGCCGGGGACGACGCTGGTGTTGCCCGGCGCGTCCGCCCTGCGCAGCGCGGCGGTCAAGCGCAGCGTGTGGCCGGCGTTGCGTGCCCTGCGCCGGTCGCTAGCATCGTCATGAGTGCGCAGCGCCAGATCCGGGCCTTGATCCGGCCGATGACCGAGGCCGATCTCGATGCGGTGATGGCGATCGAGTTGCGCGCCTATCCCTACCCCTGGACCGACGGCATTTTTCGCGATTGCGTCCGCGCCGGGCATCACGCCTGGGTGCTCGATCGCGACGGCAGCCTGTGCGGCTACGGCGTGCTCAGCATTGCCGCCAATGAAGGGCATTTGCTGAATGTGTGCGTCGCGCCGGAGTTCCAGGGCCGTGGCCTGGGTCGGCGATTGCTGCGGCGCATGCTGGATATCGCGCGCTGGCATCACGCGCATCGCGTGTTCCTGGAAGTGCGGCCGAGCAACACGCACGCGCTGGCCCTGTATCAGGACGAGGGTTTCAACGAAGTGGGGCGCCGTCGCGGTTATTACCCGGATGGCAACGGCCGCGAGGACGCGGTAGTGATGGCAATGGAGCTGCTCAGTGGCGACGATTGGCCGCCGAAATAGCGCGCGTTGTGGAGAATCAAGCCGCGACGGGTCATGCGGCGTTATGTGGATTACGGTCGCCCACAGGGTGGGCTCCTACAGTGAGCGCGACCACTCTTTGTAGGAGCCCACCCTGTGGGCGACCGGCTACACGGCGTCGCAACGGATACTGGCTGGCCTACAAATCCACCAGACGTTCGCGCTGTTCGCTCAAGCCGGCGAGCGATGCATTGAACTCGGCGATGCGTACGCGTTCCTGCTCGACCACCGCCGCCGGCGCATTGGCGACGAAATTGGCATTGGCCAGCTTGCCTTCGGCTTTGGCGATCTCTGCTTTCAGGCGGCCGATTTCCTTGTCCAGACGCACGCGCTCGGCGCCGACATCGATCAGGCCGGCGAGCGGGATCAGGATGCGCAGCTCGCCGAGTGCGGCGGCGGCGGCCGGCGGGGCTTCATCGCCGGCTTCGAGCCACTGCTGCGATTGCGCGCGGCACAAAAACGCGACGGCATCGGCGAAGCGCTGACTGCGCGCGCGATCGGCCGCATCGCCGCCAGCGAACAACAGCGGCACCGGCTTGCCGGGGGCGACATTCATCTCGCTGCGGATGCGGCGCACCGCCGAGATCACATCCTTCAACCATTCGATGTGCGCCGACGCCTCGGCGTAATCGCCGGCAAACTCGGAAACCTTGGGATACGGCTGGCGCGAGATCGAATCGCCCCGCGCCGGATCGGCGCTCAGGCCGCGACGCGGCGCCACCGCCTGCCACAGTTCCTCGGTGACGAACGGAATCAGCGGATGCAGCGCGCGCAGCAGCGCTTCCAGCACCACGATCAGGGTGTGTCGGGTACTGGCGGCAGCCTGTGCGTCATCGCCGGTGAGCGCCGGCTTGGCCAGTTCCAGGAACCAGTCGCAGAAGGTGTTCCAGGTGAATTCGTAGATCGCCTGCGCCGCCAGATCGAAGCGGTAGGCGGCGAACTGCGCATCGATCTCCTGCAGCAGCTTGCCGAACTGCGCCAGCAGCCAGCGCTCGGCCTCGGTGCTCGGTTGCGCCGGGCCGGTGGCGACCACGCCTTCGGTGTTCATCAGCGCGAAGCGGGTGGCGTTCCATAACTTGTTGCAGAAATTCTTGTAGCCTTCGCAGCGGTTCAGATCGAACTTGATGTCGCGGCCGTGGCTGGCGAGGCTGGCAAAGGTGAAGCGCAGCGCGTCGGCGCCGAATGCCGGGATGCCGTCGGGGAATTCCTTGCGCGTGGCCTTCTCGATCTTGGCCGCCATCTGCGGTTGCATCAGGCCGCTGGTGCGCTTGGCGACCAGATCGTCGGTGCTGATCCCATCGATCAGGTCGATCGGATCGAGCACGTTACCCTTGGACTTGGACATCTTCTGCCCGTCCTTGTCGCGCACCAGACCAGTGATGTACACGTCCTTGAACGGTACCTGCCCGGTGAAGTGATCGGTCATCATGATCATCCGGGCGACCCAGAAGAAAATGATGTCAAAGCCCGTCACCAGCACCGAGGTGGGCAGGCGCTTGGCGTAGTCGTACTTCGCCATCTCGGCCGGGTCCGGCCAACCCAGCGTGCTGTGCGACCACAGCGCCGAGCTGAACCAGGTTTCGAGCACATCGTTGTCGCGGCGGAGCGCAACGTCGCTGCCGAGCCCATGCTTGGCGCGCACTTCGTCTTCGCTGCGGCCAACGTAGACGCGGCCATCGTCGGCGTACCACGCCGGAATACGATGGCCCCACCAGAGCTGACGGCTGATGCACCAGTCCTGGATGTTGCCCATCCAGTGGCGGTAGGTGTTGATCCAGTTCGGCGGCACGAAGCGCACTGAGCCCGGCTTTCCATCGACACCTTCCACCAGCTCAAGCCCGCGTTCGGCCAGCGTCTCCATCTTCACGAACCACTGATCGGTGAGCCAGGGTTCGATCACCTGCCCGGTGCGGTCGCCGCGCGGCACCATCAGCTTGTGCTTTTTCTGTTCGACCAGCAGACCCTGCGCTTCCAGCTCGGCCAGCACCGCCTTGCGCGCGACGTAACGATCCATGCCACGGAAACGCTCGGGCGAGTTGTCGTTGATCGCCGCGTCGGCGGTGAGCACGTTGATCATCGGCAGGTTGTGGCGCTGGCCGATGGCGTAATCGTTGAAATCGTGCGCCGGAGTGATCTTGACGCAGCCGGTGCCGAACTCGCGTTCGACGTAGCTGTCGGCGATGATCGGAATCTCGCGCTCGCACAGCGGCAGCTTCAGCATCTTGCCGATCAAATGCGCGAAGCGCTCGTCCTCCGGGTGCACCGCCACCGCGACGTCGCCCAGCATGGTCTCCGGACGGGTGGTAGCGACGGTCAGGCCGGACTTGCCGTCCGGGCCACGCAGCGAGGCATCGGCGAACGGATAGAAGATCGACCACAGCGAGCCGTCTTCTTCTTCGCTCACCACTTCCAGATCGGAGATCGCGGTCTTCAGCACCGGATCCCAGTTCACCAGACGTTGGCCGCGGTAGATCAGTTTTTCCTCGAACAGCCGCACGAAGGTTTCGGTGACGGCGCGGGACAAACCTTCGTCCATGGTGAAGCGCTCGCGCGACCAGTCGCCGGAGGCGCCCATGCGCCGCATCTGCCCGGTGATGGTGTTGCCCGACTCGTGCTTCCACTCCCATACCTTCTCGATGAAGGCATCGCGGCCGAGCCCGTCGCGGGTGAGGTTGTCGCGCGCCAGATTGCGGCTCACCACCATCTCGGTGGCGATGCCGGCGTGATCGGTGCCGACCTGCCACAGCGTGTCGAAGCCCTGCATGCGGTGGTAACGGATCAGCGTGTCCATCAACGTGTGCTGGAACGCGTGGCCCATGTGCAGCGTGCCGGTGACGTTCGGCGGCGGCAGCATGATGGTGTAGGGCTCGCCCTCGCCGGAAGGCTGGAAGCAGCCACTGCCTTCCCAATGCGCATACCAGCGCGTCTCGAAGTCGCGGGGTTCGAAGCTCTTGGGCAGTTCGGTACTCATGGCGTAATCGGATGTGCTCGGGATCGGGTACGCAGACGAAATCGGCGCGCAATCGACCATTATCGCCGCAATGGCCGCGTGTTGCGATGGCGCACCTGGTCTACGCGCTTCGGCATCCCGATTTCCGCCAGCGTCTCACATATCGTGCTTGTTCAGGGTGAAGCCGCGCTCCTGATAGGCGCGCCAGCGCGTGCGCAGCGGTTCGCGCGCGGCGGGGTCGGCGGGCACCACTTCGAGCACGCGCTCGTACTGGCCGGGTGCGATTTCATCGCGCAGATTGATCACCAGCGGCCGATCCGGGGTGTCGGTGCCGGGTGGCACGATCAGAATCGGGGTGATCGCATCGTCCTCGTCGCTGCCGGCGATCTGGTGCGGCAGGAAGGCGTCCTCATCGAACTCCCACAGCAACGCATCCAGCGCCTCGGCCTGTTCGGCGTCGCGCGCCAGGATCAACAATGTCTGCCCGGCGGCGAGTGCGCGCTTGGCCAGCTCGCACACCAGCAGCAGCGGCTGTTCGAGAAAACGCGGTTTGGCGATCAGATAGAAGTCGGCGCGCATGGCATGGGTCACGGGGAAAAGGCGGCAGGGAAACTGCGTGCAGTCGTTGCGCCCGCGTCAGCCATTACCCGCTCGGGTCAACGCCGCTTCGTACATATGGTAACCGGCGTCGTGCATGCCGAGCGTGTGATAGGTGCGTTGCGCGGCGGTATTCTCCTTTTCCACGTACAGGCGCAAGCCGCACACGGCGGGCGTTCGTGCCGCTTCATCGTGCACCTGGCGGTACAGCGCGGCGTAAACTCCGCGGCGGCGGTGCGCGGGTGCGACGTATACGCTCTGGATCCACCACCAATCCGCTGCGCGCCAGTCGCTCCACTCGTACGTCACCATCAGCGTGCCGGCGGGTTCGCCGCTGCGCTCGGCCAGCCAGTAGCGGCCACGTTGCGGTTGCGCCATCGCGGTGGCGATGCCGCGCTGCACGGTGCCCGGGTCGAGCCGCTTGTGCTCGGTCTCCATCGCCATTGCGCAGGCCCATTGCGCCAGCAGGTCGATGTCATCACGGTGGGCCGGGCGGATCAGGATGTCGGTCATGGGCGAGCCTTGCGTGGTGGCGTTTGCAGTTTGCGGGTAACGGTATTGCGCCCCAGCCCGAGGCGCTGCGCGGCGTGTTGGCGGTGGCCGTTGCAGTGGGCGAGTGCCGCTTCCAGCAGCACGCGGTCGAGCACGGCACTGGCGCGGGCGTGCAGGCCCGATTCGCCGGTGGCCAGTGCGCTGTCGGCCCAGTGTTTGAGCGCGTCGCTCCAGTCGGCGCCGCTGTCGGATTCCGACGCGGAAACGGCCGGCTGCGCCCGACGCACGTCTTCGGCGGTAATGGTGTCGGCTGGTGCCAGCACCGCCAATCGCCACAGGCTGTTCTCCAACTCGCGCACGTTGCCCGGCCATGGTTGCTGTTGCAGCACGCGCAGGGCCTCGGCGGTGAGCCGGCGCGGATTGCCGCCGAGGTGGGCAACCGCCTGCGCGAGAAAACGCTCCGCCAGTGCGGCAATGTCGGCGCGGCGCTCGCGCAGCGGCGGCAAGTGCAGGCGCACCACGTTCAACCGGTGCAGCAGGTCGGCACGAAACTGGCCGTCGCGCACGCGCTGCTCAAGGTCCTGGTGGGTGGCGGCGATGACCCGCACATCGACCTGGATCAGCTCGCGGCCACCGACGCGAAAGAACTCGCCTTCGGCCAGCACCCGCAGCAGCCGCGTTTGCAGCGATGCCGGCATGTCACCGATTTCATCGAGAAACAGGGTGCCGCCGTGCGCTTGCTCGAAACGTCCGACATGGCGTTTGCTGGCGCCGGTAAATGCGCCGGCCTCGTGGCCGAACAGTTCGCTCTCCAGCAGTTCGGCGGGAATGGCAGCGGTGTTGAGCGCGATGAAGGGTTTGCCGGCACGTGGCGATTCGCGGTGCAGCGCGCGTGCGACCAGTTCCTTGCCGGTGCCGGTTTCGCCGGTGATC
>PGZC01000107.1 GCA_002839995.1 Gammaproteobacteria bacterium HGW-Gammaproteobacteria-4
TGGCCGTGCTCACCGTCAGCGGGTCGCCGTCGGGGTCGCTGTCGTTGCCCAGCAGGTTCACCACCGTCGCCACCCCGGGCGCTGCCGCCTGGCTGTCGTTCACCGCGTCTGGTGGGTCGTTGGCTGGGTCGACCGTTATGTTGAGCGTACCCACATCGCTGGCCGTACCGTCGGTCACGGTGTAGTTGACCGAGTCGCCACCATTGAAGTTGGCGGGCGGCGTGTAGGTGTAGCTGCCGTCGGCCGCGATCACGATGGTCCCACCAGCGGCGGTCGTGAAGGTGCCCGGCACCACCGTCAGGCTGTCGCCGTCCAGGTCGGTGTCGTTGGCGTCCAGATCCACCACCGAGGTGAACGGCGTGTCTTCGACAACCGTGATCGCGTCATCGACCGCGACCGGTGGGTCGTTGGCCGGTGTGATCGTGATGTTCAGCGTGCCGATGTCCGTGGCCGTGCCATCGGTGACGGTGTAATTGACCGAGTCGCTGCCATTGAAATTCGCCGGCGGCGTGTAGGTGTAGCTGCCGTTGGCCGCGATCACGATGGTCCCACCGGCCGTGGTCGTGAAGGTGCCCGGCACCACCGTCAGGCTGTCGCCTTCCAGGTCGGTGTCGTTGGCGTCCAGATCAACGATGGACGTGAACGGTGTGTCTTCGGTGACGGTGATGCTGTCATCGACCGCAATAGGTGGGTCATTGGCCGGCGTGACGGTGATGTTCAGCGTGCCCACATCGGTGGCCGAGCCGTCGGTCACGGTGTAGTTGACCGAGTCGCTGCCGTTGAAGTTCGCCGGCGGCGTGTAGGTGTAGCTGCCGTTGGCCGCGATCACGATGGTCCCACCAGCGGTGGTCGCGAACGTGCCGGGCACCACCGTGAGGCTGTCGCCATCGGCCACCATGATCGCGTCATCCACCGCGACCGGCGGATCGTTGGCCGGTGTGATGGTGATGTTCAGCGTGCCGATGTCGGTGGCGCTGCCATCGGTCACGGTGTAGTTGACGCTGTCGCTGCCGTTGTAGTTGGCGGGCGGCGTGTAGGTGAAGCTGCCATTGGCCGCGATGACGATGGTCCCACCAGCGGTGGTGGTGAACGTGCCGGGCAGCACCGTGAGGCTGTCGCCGTCCAGGTCCGTGTCGTTGGCGTCCAGATCCACCACCGAGGTGAACGGGGTGTCTTCGGTGACGGTGATGCTGTCATCGACCGCGACCGGTGGGTCGTTGGCCGGTGTGATCGTGATGTTCAGCGTGCCCACGTCCGTGGCACTGCCATCGGTCACGGTGTAGTTGACCGAGTCCGACCCGGTGTAGTTCGCCGGCGGCGTGTAGGTGTAGCTGCCATCGGCGGCGATGACGATGCTGCCACCGGCCGTGGTCGCGAACGTGCCAGGCACCACCGTCAGAGCATCACCGTCCAGGTCCGTGTCGTTGGCGTCCAGATCCACCACCGAGGTGAACGGTGTGTCTTCCGCGACGGTGATCGCGTCGTCCACGGCCACCGGCGGGTCATTGGCCGGGCCGACAGAAATATTCAGCGTACCGATGTCGGTGGCCGTACCGTCTGTCACGGTGTAGTCCACCGAGTCAACGCCCGTGTAATCCGTCGGCGGCGTGTAGGTGTAGCTGCCATTGGCCGCGATCACGATGGTCCCACCGGCCGTGGTCGTGAACGTACCGGGCACCACCGTGAGGCTGTCGCCGTCCAGGTCGGTGTCGTTGGCGTCCAGATCAACGATGGACGTGAACGGTGTGTCTTCGGCAACCGTGATGCTGTCGTCCACAGCCACGGGTGGATCGTTGGCGGGCGTGATCGTGATGTTCAGCGTTCCGATGTCGGTGGCGCTGCCG
>PGZC01000108.1 GCA_002839995.1 Gammaproteobacteria bacterium HGW-Gammaproteobacteria-4
GCCTGAGGTGGTGCAAGCCTTCTCGGCACAGCAGAAGGCACTGGAGCATGCGAGATTTGAAGCGTCTGTCGAGCGCGCTGCCCGTCGGCACGAGCAGGCCGTAGTGGCCGAGAAGGACGCCTTCATCACCGAGCTGAAGGCGCTGATCGCGAAGCTGGAAGGCCAGGTTCAGGATTATCGCCGCGCGAAGTTCGGGCCGAAGTCGGAAAAGTTGGACCCGGCGCAGCTGGAACTGGCGCTGGAGGATCTGGAAACAGCCATCTCTGAAACGCAGGCCCAGATCGAGGCTGTTGAGGAAAAGATCGCGGCCAGCCAGACCGATCCGGAGAAGAAAGCACCGCGCAAGACACGCAAGGCGCGCGCCCTGCCGGAAAGCCTGCCGCGCGTCGAACGCGTGATTGAGCCCGACAGCATTATTTGCCCTTGCGGCTGTGGCGACATGGTCAAAATTGGCGAGGACCGGAGTGAACGGCTGGATTACATCCCCGCACGCTATCAGGTCATCATCTCCATTCGCCCGAAATACGCCTGCCCCAAAGGGCGCACGGGCGTGGTGCAGGCGAAGGCCCCGGCGCATCTTCTGGAGGGCAGTTGGCCGACCGAAGCACTGCTGGCCCAGATTGCAGTATCCAAGCATTCCGAACATATGCCGCTGAACCGGCAGGCGGTGGTCATGACACGGCACGGGGTGCCGATCGACCGCTCGGTTCTGGCAGACTGGATGGGTCGGACGGGCGCTGCGATCGCCCCTGTGGTGGATCACATGGCCAAGCGCCTGATGGCGGAAAGCTCCCGGCTCTATGTCGACGAGACCACCGCCCCGGTGCTGGACCCAGGGCGCGGCAAGACCAAGACCGGCTACCTCTGGGCGGTGCTGCGCGACGACCGCGGTTGGAACGGCCCTGCGCCACCAGGTGTCGTGTTCCACTATCGGCCCGGGCGTAAAGGCGAATATGCCGCCGAAATATTGCACGGCTTCAACGGCACGATCCAAGTTGATGCCCCGCAGGAAGTTGATCAACGCCAAGCCCAAGAAAGGCTCGCCTATCGTGGATGAGGCGCTGTTGCGCATTGCGGCGCTCTACAAGGTCGAGGACAGCATCCGCGGGTCCGACCCCGATCATCGCCGGGCAGTGCGACAGAGCCTGTCCCTCCCGCTGGTGGACAAATTCTTCGCCTGGCTGGCGGCCCAGGCTGCACGCGTCTCGCGCAAATCCGACCTCGGCGAGGCCATGGCCTACATGCTGAAGCGCCAGGACGGCTTCACGCTGTTCCTTGAGGATGGCCGCGTCGACATCGATTCCAACCTGGTCGAAAACGCCATCCGCAGTCCGGCCATGAACCGTCGCAACGCGCTCTTTGCCGGCCATGACGAGGGCGGCAGGAACTGGGCCCGCTTCGCCAGCCTGATCGGCACCTGCAAGATAAACGGCGTCGAACCCTACGCCTACCTCAAGGATCTGTTCACCAGGCTGGCCAACGGCCATCTCGACAAGAACATCGAAGAGCTCATGCCTTGGGCCTACGCCCGGCAGGCCAGTGCCACGAACTAAGCTCGTCACGTAGTCCCTGACGAGCTACCGAAATCCCTCCGCACACAGCATGGCCATCTGCCTGCAAGTCGGAAATCAATGGGGTGTGGGTGGCGCTTAC
>PGZC01000074.1 GCA_002839995.1 Gammaproteobacteria bacterium HGW-Gammaproteobacteria-4
GGAACCGGGGCGGTTCGACGCGTTCTCGTTCGCGCCGTGGCTGGCGGTGCTGCTGTTGTTCGTGCTTGCCGGCGTGTTCGCGCACGGCGCGCGGATGCGTGCCGACCTCGAAGGCACGGTCTGACATGGCGATCGCCGTTCGTCTCGACGACCTCCTGCACGAGCGCCGCATGACCCTGACCGAACTGGCCGCGCGCGTCGACATAACCGTCGCCAACCTGTCGATCCTCAAGACCGGCAAGGCCAAGGCAATCCGCTTTTCCACGCTCGAAGCGATCTGCATCGCGCTCGACTGCCAACCGGGCGATTTGCTCGCCTGCGACCCCTCCCTTCCCAGCGAGGAATGAACATGCGCATCGCCGAACTTTTCGCATCCGATCCGCAGCGCCACGAAGGCGTCCGCCCGATCCATCTCTGGGGCCTGCGCCTGTTCTATCTGCTGATGCTGCTGTTGGTCGCGCCGAGCGCCTGGCAGGTGCTGCTGACGCACCAGGGCCCGTGGGACCCGCTGCGCGCGGTGGCGTTTTCGGTCTGGGCGACCTATCCCAGCCTCGCGCTGTTTGGCCTGTTCCGGCCGCTGCGCTGGTTGCCGATCCTGCTCTTCGCCATCGGCTACAAAGCAATCTGGCTAGGGTTTGTCGCGTACCCGATGTGGGCGGCCGGTACGCTTGCCGGCACCCCGACCGGGGAGATCGCGCAGTCCTTCCTCGCACTGCCGCTGCTGGTGTTGGTGGTTCCGTGGCGGTATGTGTGGCGGACGTATATCGGCGGCCGAGCGGTGGAGCCGGCGCGCTGACGCCGGCAAGGCCGGGCCCATGAATGGCACAACACAGGAGTGATGACATGCACTCTCGCAAGCATCAAGCCAGGATCGCAGGCGTGTTGTATCTGCTGCTGGGCGCGACCTCCGCGCTTGAAATGAGCATCCCATCGACATTCATCGTAGCGGGCGATGCCGCCGCCACCGTTGGCCGGATCGCGTCGTCCGAGCCGCTTTACCGGCTCTACCTCGTCAGTGGCCTGGTATCGCAGATCCTTTTTGTCTTCCTGGTGCTGGCGCTGTATCAACTACTCAAGGGAGTGAGCCGCAGACACGCTTCGCTGATGGTGGCCCTGGTGCTCGTGCAAGTGCCGATGGCGTTCGCCAACACGCTGTGCGGGCTGGCGCCACTGGTGTTGTCGAATGGGGCCGATTACTGGTCGGCATTCGACAAACCTCAGCGCGATGCCATGGCGATGGGCTTCCTGAGCTTGCAGCGCTACGGCACCACTGCGGTCATGGCGCTGTGGGGGCTGTGGCTGCTGCCGCTCGGGATTCTCGTCTATCGATCCGGATTCATCCCCAGAATTCTGGGCGTCTTGCTGATCATCGGCTGTTTCGGTTGGCTGGGCATCAGCATGACATCGCTGCTGTTCCCGGGTTACGCACACATCGCCCGTCAGTTCACCGTACTGGCGATCGGCGAGATATTGATCATTCTCTGGCTGCTGATCGTGGGCGCACGCACCCCCTCCCCGGAACGCCAACCGTAGAAGCAATCGCCAGATCCGAAACCGGCCGGAACCGAAGACGCCGCATCGCCAAGCGTCGTCGCCCGTTCACAACGTGCAGCCCGCCATGCCATCGTCACCGTGGGGCAACGTTTTCTGGCACGCACTCAGCGGGCGGCAGGTGCATCTTCGGCGCGATCGACTCCACCGCCATCCACAGCGATGGGTACTCGCCGCGGTGTTCCAGAACCATCCGGATCGCCCGCTCACGGACCTCAGGGGAAAACTTCTTCGACTTGTTCATGGCTCCATTCTCTCAAGAGTTGGAGCCTCCACGATTCCCGGGGCGGTTCAGTCCGTCTGGGACGCGCCTTACTAAGGAAACGATCTTCGGAAAGGGCGGAAAAATGTACCTCAATGTGGCGGTGCAGCTGGCCGGAATTTTAAGCAACTCGAAGGGATAGGTCGTTGCGACTCTCGAACGCGTTCAAGGACCCGTCGCAAGCAGAAAAGTAGGCCATCGACGAACCGCCATTGCCTGTAGAGTGACGGTCGCATTGGTGGGTCACTTCGTCACAATTTTCCGGCATTCAATTTACTGGCTGCGGGTACACGTTGCGTTTGGTGACGCCGGTGCGGCCATTGCCATCGAGCTCGATAACGCGAAGTGGACTGGTCTTTCCTTCGGGCGTCTCCACCTCGTCGACTCTGGAGAATTTCTCGATCATGTGCCGAGCGAACGCCTTGCTTGCAGTTGTGATGACCAGATTCACCACGGAACTGCTCTGCATGACTGTCGCCCGGAAGATATCAAGCAAGCCCACACGATTCAGGTCATCAAGATGGGTGACGGGCTCGTCGAGGAAGAAGGTGCCACCGAGGCTTCTGGCTCTCGCAAGAAACAGGGCCAGCGCAAGGTCCTGCCGCTGGCCCTGACTAAAGTCCTTGCCCGGATCGAGCTCTTGAGTACCCGCGTCGGCAAGCCAACGGAGCGGATCACTCACCTGCCCAAGCCTGATCTTGTCAAAGACTCGATTGGCATGCATCCGCGCGAACAGCGGATTAACTACTCGACTCATATCCTCGATCTGCTGTCTGCTTACTTTGTTGTAGGTGTCGTGAAAGGTTGCTTTTGCCCGCCTTGCGGCATCAACGCGGTCGCGCAGGTGCTGCAGCCTTGATTGTTGCGGCCGAATCGCTTCATTCAGCTCCTCCAGCCTCACGCGCCGCAGTTCGACGCTCCAGGCGGCCTGCGCCGCCGCAGCGTGCGCTGCAACCTCGGCAAGCAATCGCATCTCGGTGGATGTTTCCCTGCGGGTTTCAACGAGCGCGTCGTTGGACCAAGGAAGGCCCGGGGCTGCACGCTCCCACAACGCTTGCAGCCGCGCCAGCTCGGGGCGCAGGCGAGTAAGATCCTGCCGGCAGTCATGCAACCCTTGCTGAGTCACGGCGTGCTCGGATCGAAGCTGATCGCGCACAGCTACCCGCGCCTCAAGCTCCTTGGCTGTCGTCGCGAGCTGAAACTGCACCACTTGCTCACGCGCCGCTATTGCGCCACCGAACTGATCGAGCATGGCTTCGACGGGCGTTTCATCCGACAAGATAGGAGCGGATGCTCCTGAGAGCAGGTGTGCTACGCGCTCCCGCTCTCGTAGCAACATCGAAAGCGCGGTCGCGGTGGCAAGGCGCTTATGCACCATCGCCAATGACCCGGGTGGATCGGCTGCGGAGCCCCCAAGCCGATCAAGCTCATTACGTCTGCTCGTGATCGTGGATTCGAGGTTTTGAACGTCCCGGCGCAACCGCGCGACGTCAGCTGATCGCTGAGTGGCTTCGTCGAGCCGTACCTTCGCCAGGAGCGCTGCTTCGCCTGCCGACGTAGCAGCGGCATGGGCTAGCTGTGTGAGCTCAGGAACGGCACCCAAGGTCGCAGCAATGGCTTGGTGCAACTGCTCGTGGGATCCCCAGCGATGGCTACAAAGTGGGCATTGATCCGTTCCAGTCACATGACTGTGTTCCAGAAGGTCGCGCGCTGCGGCCTGAAGACGTGCGATCGGATCCGAGGTGGCTTCCAGGAACTGCCGTGCGGCAACTGCAGCAGCCCCTAGCCGAGCAGCCTCGGCGCGTAACTCCGCAAAAGCGTCCTCGGACAGTAATTGCCGTGCCAGTGGCTCCAACTCTGCCTTCAGCAGGTCAAGGCGACGGGCCTCAGCGGCACCGTCACGTTGCGATTCCAGCGCAGCGTGAAGATCGGCCTGACGTTGCTCGAGCGCTTCCGCTGTCCAGCCTGCTTCTGGGAAGAAACGTGATAGCTCGCCAAACCTGACGCCCTGCGGTGGCGCAGCGTCATTGGGCAAACATGCGAGCGCACCCGTCAGCGTCACGATCAGACGGTCTATGGTTTCCTTGGTTGTCGTGAGTACGCGGGCGTGCTCCGAGTCGCGCTCTTGTCGATTTGTGGCCTCCGTGACCGCGCGCGCCGCAACTCGACCGTCATTCTCAATCTCGGCGAGGTGCAGTGCCAGCTGCGCCTCGCGTGCGGTCAGCTCAGTGAGGTCGCGCTCGATGTCCTCTCGGGTGTTCCACTCCGCCGCCACCGCCTCGATAGCCGATATGCGCGCGCTGAGGACATGTTGCCGTCGGGCATGTGCGACGTTCACCGCCTCGATCCGGTTAGCGAGGGCGCTTGGCTCTTCATCACGCTCATCGAGCTTAAATCGAAGCTTGGTCTCGGCGGTTTCAACTTCGGCAGCTGCGGACGTCGTAGGTGATCCGTGGTGCGTCTGCTCACTAAGCATGGCGGTCAGACTCGCAATCTTCGCTGCCTGTCCCTCGACCTCCCGTGCCAGACTGCGTTCGCGGCCGCCCAGATCGTTGATGAACCGCTCGCACAACTTCTCCGCATCAAGCAAGTGCCGAATCCCTAAAAGATCAGCAAAGATCTGAGTGCGTCGCTCGATTGTCTCGTCGTCTGAATCGACGAGCGCGGCGAGCGCTTCGGCCGAAAGGAAGCGTGTGCCGTGAAGCCACTGCTGGCGAAGCTTTATCGCCGTGAGGTGATGCGCCTCCTGTGCCGCCGCCGCTGGTGCAAGGATGGAAAGAAGGTCGTGAGGACGGATGGTGTGCCCCACGCCACCTAGCTCGGTAATTTTGGTTTCCTGATTGGACCCTACCGCGGAGCGCACAAGCTGGCTCGTCTTGCCAGCCACGATGATCCGCGCGTCGACCATTGGGTTACGGTCGTCGTCGATGAACTTCGATTTGAGAACGGTTTGATCAAAATCCTTCCCGTCGCGCAGCCGTTCGACCCGTCCGGTCAACAGCCATTCGGCGGCCTCGCACAAGGTAGTCTTTCCCGCGCCGTTAGGGGCATAGATGAGCGTGATCGGCGAGCTGAGGTCAAACGTGATCGGATCTCTGAGGCCACGGAAAGCATCGATCCGCATTGAGGACAAACGCACGCCAGGCATCATGTCGCTTCATCCTTCTGAGCCGTCGCCGGCACTCCGAAGCTCTCCAGATCAGCCCAGACTGCCTCAGCCTCGCGGTCGAGCGTTGGCCACTGATGCTCATCGACTGCCGCTGTCACCGCGTCGGGTAACCCAAGAACGGTGATGTCAGCGACCCGGCACCAAGGCTCCGAGGGGGGCTCGCTGTTCGTCGCTTCTGCAGGCCAGATCAGATGCTTCCGGCAGAGGCGCGCCGACAGCTCAAGCCGGCGAATATCATCCTTGGCATCGTCTTGCGGCGGCCGGGGCAACGCCAGCACCAGATAGCCGTCGATCGGACGTCCGGAATGGCCGGCCTCGAGCGACGACAGCACTTCATCCAGCCATCCCTCGGCCTCGCTCGCACCTCGCTCGATTGCTACCGGTTCGATACTCTGAAGCGGCCAAAGCAACAGGTGGGCATAGCTGCTCGACCAGAGTGCAGCGCTCGCAGGTGGCGCCAGCCCGCTTTTTGTCGCCGGAAGCGCCTCAGCAAGTCGTAGGCCCACCTTAAGGCAGAGCGTGTTTAGCTGCGAGGTTGCCAATGCAATGTCCATCGAGGCGATTTTGTCGCTCACGCTGCCTCCTCGTTTGGGAAGAAGGCGTTGATGAGCGCCAGCAGCTCATCGATCCTCCTGCCGTCCCCAGCGGCAGCGTCGTAGTCCAAGTAAACTGAGGCAATCCTTGAAAGTCCGAGTGACGCGACATTGCGACGCGCCTGCGGAAGGGTGATGTCAGTTTCTGCGGCTGCTAGCGTACCAGCCGCCCCTAGGTCGGCTGACGGCGGTGGGGCGCTGCTTACATCGTCACGCCGTTGTTCCTCGACGCTACCTTCCTCCACATCGCCGAACCTGGAAGCAGCAAGGACGATGAGGTCAGGATGCGGCGTTGCCTCCAACCGCCAAGCGCCAAGCTCGCTTCGCATCTGGCGGGAAGTTCTAATTGGATCTCGCCATATGAGAATGTTTCGATCGTTCGCCGATAAGCGAAGCTGGCCGACCTGACCTTCGTCAGACTGCCACCCGATCCCGGCGGCAGTGACCAGTGTGGCCAAGGCATGGAGGCCTGTGATCGCTGCGGGCTGGATCGGGTCGTCATGGAGCGCATCTGGATTGGACAACGCAGGCCGGACGCCGCCAATGAGCGCATCGAGTATCTTGGCGGCGCTTGGCTTGGCGGCAGATGCGATATGTGAGGTGAGTCGATCTGCGCCCTGGACGACGCGGGGCGACCAGCCTTCCTCGGGAGGGCGGTGGCGACGCAGGAAGCGCGCCATCTCGTAGCCATGTTGCTCAGGGGGACGCGAGATGGGGGCTTGCAAGCCCGCAGCACCTGCCGGGCACAGCATGTTGGCATGCCAGACGAACTTGCCGTCCACTGGCCCATACGGACCCCAATCGACCGTCCCGCTCGCGATGGT
Organism: Gammaproteobacteria bacterium HGW-Gammaproteobacteria-4; assembly: GCA_002839995.1. Lineage (GTDB taxonomy): Bacteria > Pseudomonadota > Gammaproteobacteria > Xanthomonadales > Xanthomonadaceae. Next base: position 6,400 of record PGZC01000074.1, read on the forward strand.
CGGCTCGGATCGTCGGAGGACGGCACCCACGATGCCTGGCGCGTTTAGCCGTCGGCCACACGGTAGATTCTTTTGACCCTTCGTCAGTTCGTCCCATTTTCCGTAGACGCCGGTTAGGCTGCGCCAGCGATCCTCCGTCTCGGAGGCGACCGGCCTATCGTGCGAAATGTTGCACAAGACAACCAACCCGGGCCGATTCGCCATCACTTGATTCAGGACCGAATCGATTGCCCGCTCCCAGTTGACGTTGTATCCGTGCTGAAGCAGCGATCCGATCACAAGGGCCGGGCGCGTCGCGTCGCCGAGCCCATTCAAAATATCGTGGATCCTTGCCTGTGCTGAATCGGGATGCTGCGCCATCGGCTGCAGCATGTCAGCGCACACGAGCGGAAAGAGATCGACATCGTTGAAGCTTAGGTGCGTGATCGCGTGACCAAATTGAAGATCGGCGAGTGCGACGGCCTCGACATTCTGCTCCGCAATGTTTTTGAGATAGATGAGACAGTGCGTCCCCTCGCGCGGTACGTGGATCCAACACCAGCCTCCGTTCACCGGGCGTACGCCTCCAATCGCGCAAGCAGTCTGATCCCACGCGAAGTGGCGTCTTGTCTCGCCCTCAGCTACGCGGGCCGCTCTCCAGTCGAGCAGTATCTGGCCGTTCGTTGCGCCAAAGCCTGCGACGAGCACCACTGGCCGGTTAGCCTGCCTGATAAGCGTGTCGAGCATCTCCCAGTCACTCGAGCCAAAAGCAAACTCCGGTAGCACTATCAACACCGGCTGCGCCCCGGGCAGCATCTCACTTAGCACAGCCGCTGAGTGACCGTCGCCGCCGACAAGAAGATGCCGAACAGCGGCAACCGCTGCCGGCCGCCCTTGGTCCGTCGCGATCGCGTCATTCGCCGCGCCGAGCTGCATCAAACAGACGTGTAGTTTCCCCTCAACCGTTAGGGACGTGCCCACAGAAATCGTGGCCGCACGCGGCGTGAAGGTGAAATTTATATTCGTCACGAGAAAATAAGCTCCCCATTAGGGATGCTCTGAACAAGTCGTTCTTGGTAGAGTAGCGCAACGGCCAACGCGAGACGCATCGATGACGCAGCTGACCTTTGGTGACGCCGAGTACGT
>PGZC01000007.1 GCA_002839995.1 Gammaproteobacteria bacterium HGW-Gammaproteobacteria-4
TGCACATCACCGACATGGCGTGGAAGCGCGTGCGCCATCCGTCCGAAGTGGTCAACGTGGGCGACGAGCTCGACGTGCGTGTGCTCAAGTTCGATCGCGAGCGCAACCGCGTCAGCCTCGGCCTGAAGCAACTGGGCGAGGATCCGTGGGAGAACATCGCCCGCCGTTACCCGAGCACCTCGCGCGTGTTCGGCAAGGTCTCCAACGTCACCGATTACGGCGCGTTCGTCGAGATCGAGGCCGGCGTCGAGGGTCTGGTGCACGTTTCCGAGATGGATTGGACCAACAAGAATGTCAATCCGTCCAAGGTGGTGCAGGTTGGCGACGATGTGGAAGTGATGGTGCTCGATGTGGATGAAGAGCGTCGCCGCATTTCGCTCGGCATCAAGCAGTGCACGTCCAATCCGTGGGAAGCCTTCGCCGCAATGCACAAGAAGGGCGACAAGGTCAACGGTCAGATCAAGTCGATCACCGATTTCGGCATCTTTGTCGGCATCGAGGGCGGCATCGACGGCCTGGTCCACCTGTCCGACATCTCCTGGAACGCCACCGGCGAAGACATCGTGCGCAACTTCAAGAAGGGCGACGAGGTCGAGGCGGTGGTGCTGGCGGTCGATCCCGAGCGCGAGCGCATTTCGCTGGGTCTCAAGCAGATGGAGCAGGATCCGTTCGGTCAGTTCATGGCGATGCACGCCAAGGGCGACGTCCTGACCGGTACGGTCAAGGAAGTGGATGCACGCGGCGCCAACATCGAGCTGGCTGACGGCGTTGAGGGTTACGTGCGCGCATCGGACATCTCCAAGGAGCGGGTCGAAGACGCCAGCGCCGTGCTGAAGGTCGGGCAATCCATCGAAGCCAAGTTCATCGGCATGGACCGCAAGGGCCGTGTGTTGCAGTTGTCGATCCGCGCCAAGGATGAGGCCGATGTGGCCCAGGTGATGGATGAGTATCAGGCAACCGCGTCCAGCAGCGGCACCACCAAGCTGGGTGCGCTGTTGCGCGAGCAGTTGAACAAGGCCGAGTAAGCCACAGGGCGGGGTCTGCACGTGCAGGCCCCGCTCGTCATCCCATCGGCATCGAGCCCGACGACACCATGACCAAGTCCGAATTGATTGAATTGCTGGCCCGCAGTCAGGGCCACCTGAAGGCCGATGACGTCGATGTTTCGGTCAAGACCTTGCTCGAATTGATGAGCAATGCCCTGGCTGACGGCGAACGTATCGAAATTCGGGGTTTTGGCAGCTTCTCGCTGCATTTTCGTCCGGCGCGTATCGGCCGCAACCCGAAGACCGGGGAGTCGGTGGCGCTTCCGGGCAAGTACGTGCCGCACTTCAAGCCGGGTAAAGAGCTGCGTGAGCGTGTGAACAACGCGTCCGCTGTCGCCAGCAAAGACTGACGTTTCGTCCTGCACTGCGGTGCGGCTGCCGTGTCGTCGCCGCTCGTTTGATTCCACCGTTCCAGGAACCTGCCCATGCGAGTCATTCACGCGCTGATGGTGTTGCTGTTCGTTCTGGTCGGCGCATCGTTCGCGGCGCTGAATACCGCTCCGACTACGATCGATTTCTACTTTTACCGATTCTCCGCCAATAGCGGCTTCATCGTGTTGATCGCCATGCTGGCGGGCGCGTTGCTGGGCGCCATTGCGGTTATCGTTGGCGGCGTCTGGCCGCTGCGGCGCCAGCTCAAGGCGTTGCAACGCAGTGCCGCAAGCCCCGACTCGGGCCGTACCCTCACCGGGCCTGTGGACGCGGCGTGACCGACACGTTGCTGCTGCTGACGCTGCTGGCGATCAGTGCCGCCTGCGGTTGGTACCTTGGGCGTCAGAACACCATCCGCAGCACCGGCAAGCGGCTCAGCCGCCTGTCCACGACCTACTTTCGTGGCCTGAACTACCTGCTCAATGAGCAGCCGGACAAGGCGATCGAGCTGTTCTTGCAGATCGCACACGCTGATCGCGACACCATCGAAACGCAAATCGCGCTCGGTCATCTGTTCCGCACGCGCGGCGAGGTGGAGCGGGCAATCCGCCTGCACCAGGGCCTGGTTTCGCGCACCGATATCAGCGATGCCGACAAGATCGCCGCGTTGCTTGAACTCGGCGAGGATTACATGCGCGCCGGTCTGCTGGATCGGGCCGAAACCCTGTTTACCGACCTGGTGCGGCTCGATGAGCAGCAGGAAACGGCACTGCGCCATTTGCTGGCTATTTATCAGTTCGAGCGCGACTGGCCCAAATCGATCGAATTCGCGCGTCGCGTCGCGCAGGTCAGCGGCGAATCCTGCTCCAACCTGATCGCTCATTTTCATTGTGAGATGGCGGAGCAGGCGCGACGCAATGGCGACAGCGGCTTGGCCCGCGATCGCCTGATGCAGGCGGTGGAGGCGGACCCCAACAGCCCGCGTGCGGGCATGTTGCTGGCGCAGATCGAGTTCGCCGGCGGCAATCATGCGGCAGCGATACGTTTGTACGAGCGGGTCGCCCGCCACGATACCGACTACCTGCCCGAGGTGCTTGCGCCGTTGCTTGTGTGTTACCAGCAGCATGGCGATCATGCGCGCGCGCGCGCGTTTCTGGCCGAAATGCTCGAACGCCATCACGGCGTTGCGCCGGTGCTGGCGATGGCGCGCTTGATCGAGCACGACGACGGCCGCGCCGCGGCGCTGGATTTTCTCGCCAGCAAGGTCAGGGAGCGCCCGTCGATCGCGGCGCAGGCGGCGCTGATCGCGTTGGGACAGCAGGGCAGCGAAGGGCCGGCGCGCGCGCTGCTCGACGTTCTGGCCGACAGCACCGATGGCCTGCTCAAGCGTGCGCCGGGATACCGTTGCAATCGTTGCGGATTTGGCGCGCGCGGCCATCACTGGCAATGTCCGAGCTGTCGGGTCTGGGGTAGCGTGATGCCGGTGCAGGGCGACGCGGTGAAATGAGCCCCGGTGCGTTACCCCTGTTTCCGCTGATCGTGCTGGCATTGCTCGCGAGCGTTGCGGTGACGGCAGCCGTTCGCCGCATTGCGCTCAAGCGCAACATGCTCGATCTGCCGGGCCAGCGACGCAGCCATGCCGAACCCACGCCGCGCGGCGGTGGTGTGGGCGTGCTGGCCGGCGCGTTGCTGCCGCCGTTGGCGGTGCAATGGCTGTACGGTGCGCCCGATGCACCGATGCTCGCCTATGTGATCGGCACGGCGCTGGTGGCGGCCATCGGCTGGCTGGACGACGTGCGCGGCGTGCCGGCGATCCATCGATTGCTCGTACACGCGGCCGCGGCGGCGGTGTTTGTGGCCGCGTTGCACGTGTCCGGCGCGCATGATGCAAGCCCGCAGGTTCTGTTCGTTGCCTGGTTCGCGATCCTGAGCCTGATCAATATCTGGAACTTCATGGACGGCATCAACGGCATTGCGAGTTCGCAGGCGGCGCTGGTTGCGTTGGCCTTGGCGGCATTGCTGGGCGATGGCGTGTGGATGCTTGCCGCCGTGTTTCTGGCCGTGGCCTGCGTTGGATTTTTGCCGTTCAATCTGCCGAAGGCGCGGGTATTTCTGGGCGATGTCGGCAGCGGTGCGATCGGCTTCATGGTCGCGGCGCTTCTGGTTCAGGCGATGGCATCGGGTAGCCTGCGTTGGCCGCTGGCGCTGGTGCTGGTTTCCGCATTCGCAATCGACAGCGCGCTGACCCTGGGCAAGCGCGTCATTCAGGGCAAGGCGTGGTGGCGACCGCACCGGGAGCACACCTATCAATGGCTGGTGCGTGCCGGTTATCCGCATTGGCAGGTAACGCTCGCGTATTTGGCGTGGACCGCGCTGGCGGTTGCCTTGGTGCTTGCACTACCCTATGGCGATGGCCTGTTGCCCGCTGTCGTGTGGCTGCTGGCAACCGCCTTGACTTGGGTTTCCTTGCGCGCGCATGCGCGCGGCAAAATGCAAAGGACGATGCGATGAGTTCGTGGCCTGGAAAACTGGCCGCACTGCTGCCACGGGTGCTGGTGGTGGCGCACGATTTGCTGATGGTCTGGGTTTGCTGGACGGGGTTGGTGTATCTACGCTACAGCTACGTCCAGGGCACGGTCGAGCGACCGTGGTTTTCGAACGAACACCTGATCGTGCTGCTGGCGCAGGGCTTGGTGTTCTGGATGATGGGGCTGTATCGCGGCCTGTGGCGGTTCGCCAGCGTCGCCGATTTGTGGAATATCGCGCGCGCCTGTGCGCTGGGCCTGGTCGGCATCGGTGCCGGCCTGTTTTTGTACAACCGCCTGGATGGCGTTCCGCGCGCGGCGCTGGCGCTGTATGTGCCGACCCTGGTGATGTTGCTGAGCGCGCCGCGGGTGCTGTATCGCGCCTGGAAGGATCGGCGTCTCGCCAGCAGCCTGGATCAGCCGCGCAGCCGGGTGCTGGTGCTCGGCGCGGGCGCTGCCGGTGAAGCGTTGGTGCGCGACATGCGGCGCGATGGCCGCTACCGCCCGATCGGCTTTCTCGACGATCAGCCCAGGTTGCAGCGTGCGCGTTTGCAGGGCTTGCCGGTGCTGGGGCCGCTGGAGCGGCTGCCGCAGGTCGCCAGGGAAGTGGCGGCAGAACTGGTGGTGATTGCGATTCCGACCGCGACCCCGGAGCAGATGCAGCGCATCGTTGCCTTGTGCGAGCGCGCGCGGTTGCCGTTTCGCACGGTGCCGCGTTTGAGTGACGTGCTCGGCGGACGGGTTGCGCCGGGTGAGTTGAAAACCGTGGCGATCGAGGATCTGCTCGGCCGCGAGCCGGTGGCACCGGACTGGGCGCCGGTGCGCGATTGGTTGGCCGGGCGTTCGGTGTTGATTACCGGCGCTGGCGGATCGATCGGTTCTGAATTGTGCCGTCAGGTGGCACGTCTCGGGGTGCGCCGTTTGCTGGTGCTCGATCAGTCCGAGTTGGCGCTCGAGGTGATCGTGCGCTCGTTGCGCAGTACTTTTCCGGGCCTTGAAATCGACGCGGTGCTGGGCGATTGCGGCGATGCCGTGCTGATGGCGCATGCCCTGCAGCGCAGCCAGGCCGACACGGTGATGCACGCGGCAGCGTACAAGCATGTGCCGGTGCTGGAAGTGCAGATGCGTGCCGCGATCCGCAACAACGTGCTGGCGACCGAGGTGGTGGCGCGGGCATCGGCCGAAGCCGGCGTTGGCACCTTCGTGCTGATTTCCACCGACAAGGCGGTCAACCCGGCCAATGTGCTGGGTGCCAGCAAACGCTGGGCCGAGTTGGTGTGCCAGAGCCTTGCCATGCAGTTTGCTACGCGCTTTGTCACCGTGCGCTTTGGCAATGTGCTCGATTCTGCTGGCAGCGTGGTGCCGCTGTTTCGCGAGCAGATCCGGGCCGGCGGCCCGGTGACGGTGACCGACCCCGAGGTGAGTCGCTATTTCATGACCATCCCGGAAGCGTGCCAATTGATCCTGCAGGCAGCCGCGCTGGCGCCACATGAAGCAATCTATACCCTGGATATGGGCCAACCGGTGCGTATCCGCGATCTGGCCGAGCAGATGATCCGGCTGTCCGAGCGCGCTGGCCGCGAGCGGATCGACATCGTTTATACCGGCCTGCGCCCCGGCGAAAAGCTGCACGAAATCCTGTTCCACCCCGATGAAAAATATCAGCGCACGCCGCATCCGCGCATCTTCCAGGCGGAGCAGCGCCCGGTTTCGGCAACGCAGGTGGCCGCTTGGCTCGATGAAGCGCGTGTGATGGTTGAGCGCCACGACGAGGCGGCGTTGGCGCTACTGATTCGCCGCGCGATTCCCGAGTACGAGAGCGTCGACAACGAACACGTGACCGCAAAGGAAGGGGCGATATGAGTTTTCGCGTGCGTAAGGCGGTGTTTCCCGTAGCCGGGCAGGGCACCCGGTTTTTGCCGGCGACCAAGACGGTGCCCAAGGAAATGCTGCCGGTGGTGGATCGGCCGCTGATCCAGTACGCCGTGGATGAGGCGATCGAGGCGGGTTGCGATACGCTGGTCTTCGTCACCAACCGCTACAAGCACGCTGTCGCGGATTACTTCGACAAGGCGTACGAGTTGGAGCAGGTGCTGGAGAAATCCGGCAAGACCGAAATGCTGGCGTTGATCCGCGATGTGTTGCCCAAGCACGTGCGCGCCGTGTTCGTCACTCAGTCCGAACCGCTCGGCCTTGGCCACGCCGTGCTGTGCGCGAGGCCGGTGATCGGCAACGAACCGTTTGCGGTGCTGCTGCCCGACGACTTGATCTGGAACCGGAACGGCAAGGGCGCGCTGCGGCAAATGACCGAGTTGGCCGCCGAACGCAACGCCGGGGTGATCGCGGTGCAGGACGTGCCGCGCGAAAAGACCGGCAGCTACGGCATCGTTGCCACCGACAGTTTCGATGGCCGCGCCGGTCGCATTCGCGCGATGGTGGAAAAGCCCAGCCCGGAGCAGGCGCCCAGCACGCTGGCCGTGGTCGGCCGTTACGTTCTTTCGCCGCAGGTATTCGATGCGCTGGAAAACCTGCCGCCGGGCAAGGGCGGCGAGATTCAGCTCACCGATGCGATCGCCGCGTTGCTGCAACCCGAGCCGATGCTTGCCTACCGTTTCCAGGGCACACGCTTCGATTGCGGTAGCCGTATCGGTCTGGTCGAGGCGACGATTCGCTTTGCGCTGGATCACGAGGATTTGAATCAGGCGGCGCGGCAGGCAATGGAATCGGCGCTGAGCGAGTTGGGCGTGCGTACGTCCTGACGATGCACGCCGATACCACGTACTACCGCGACACCGCGCACAGCCGCGTGTACCCTGCCGTTAGCGGCCGGCATGAGGTCAAGGTGTGCGTGGTCGGCGCCGGTTTCGCCGGGCTGAATGCTGCGCTGGGTCTGGTCGAGCGCGGCGTACGCGATGTGCTGGTGCTCGATGCGCAAGGCCCCGGTTTCGGCGCGTCGGGGCGCAATGGCGGTTTCGTGTTCGCCGGTTTCAGCCGTGGCGAAGATCGCTTGCTGGCCGATCTCGGGCCGTCCCGTGCAAGGGCCCTGTATCGCGGCACCACCGATGCAGTGGCGCTGATTCGCAAGCGCGTCGGTCAGTACGCCATCGACTGCGACGCGCTCGATGCCGGCGTGCTGTGGGTCAACTGGTTTCGCGATCGCAAGGTATTGGCGTCGCGCCAACGTCTGCTGGCAGAACACTTCGACAGTCACTGGCAGTGGCTCGACGCAGCGCAGGTGCAGCAACGGGTGCACAGCGCGCGCTATCACGATGCGCTGTTCGAACCGGCGGCACTGCATCTGCATCCCCTCAATTATGCCCTCGGGATCGCCGATGCCGCGATCCGGCAAGGTGCGCGCGTTCATGGCGACAGCCCGGCGCTGGCGCTTGCGCGCCACGGCAGCGGCTGGCGCGTCACCACGCCCGACGCGCAGATCGACGCCGAACAGGTGGTGCTCGCGTGCGGCGGTTATCTGGCCGGATTGTTGCGTCGAGTGGATGCCGCGGTGCTGCCGATCGCGACTTATGTGATGGTCACCGCACCGCTGGGTTCGCGCATGGCGGACGTGCTATCGACCCAGGCGGCGGTCTACGACACCCGTTTCGCGTTCGACTACTACCGCCCGTTGCTGGACACGCGTCTGCTGTGGGGCGGCCGGATTTCGGTGCTCGACCGATCGCCGCAGGCGGTGCGCCGGGTGCTTTATCGCGATCTGCTGAAAGTGTTTCCGCAGCTCGATGGCATCGGCGTCGATTACGCCTGGTCGGGGCTGATGAGCTACGCCCGCCACGAGATGCCGCAGATCGGCGAAATCGAGCCGGGCCTGTGGCTGGCTCAGGCTTTTGGCGGCCACGGCGTCGCGCCGACCACCTTCGCCGGCGAATTGGTTGCGGCGGCGATTGCCGAAGGCGATAGCCGCTGGCGCGAACTGGATGATTACGGACTGGTGTCGGCGTTCAAGCCGGTCGGCTTTGTCGGCGCGCAGCTCGGCTATGCCTGGTTGCAGTTCCGTGACGCATGCAAGGACTGGTGCGAGCGCATCGTCTGACGACGGCGGGCGACGTTGCGCTTATTGCCACTGCGTCAACGACACGCCGACGCCGATCGTGTTCTGGTGGATGTTGTAATCGACCAGGGTTTCGCCGTAGCCACTGAACAACTGCACGTAGCCCTTGAGCGCGCCGATCAGCGGAAAATGCCAGTCAAGCTGCATGGTGGCGCGGTTGCCGACGCCGCTGTAGCGGGTGAGCGCGGAGAACTCGTTGCGGCCATGCTGATACACCGCGAGCAGATCGCCATGGCCCATGAAATCGGTGATGCCCGGGTTGTCGTCGGTACGGGCTGATTCGTTGATGCGCAACCACGGACGCACGAACAACGACAGGTTGCCGCGCTCCAGTCCGAACTGGGCATAGACGCGGTTCCAACTGCGCGACAGCGGCAGATCGCGGCCGTTGGACTGATGCACGACGCCCAGATTCAGCAACCGCCAGTCGAAGCCGAGAAAGCGGGCATTGGTGCGCAGGGTGAGGAATGCTTCGGGCTCGTAGTTGGTTTCGCGAAACGGCGCCGAGTTGATGCTGTTGTACACCTGCCAGCTCGATTGCTGGGTATAGCCGAACCACAGATCGCCATAGCCGCCGAACAGGTTTTCCAGCGCCTTGGTCTTGAAGCTGAGCTGGAACTTGGATTCGACACTGTCGAGATCGAGCGGCGTGGTGACCTGATGCCCCGGCGCCGGTGTCGAGGGCAACTGGTTGGGGTTGCCCGAATAACGCGCAAACAGGGCGTAGGTGGGTTTGTAGGCAACGATGCGAAACCGGCCGAACTTGTCTTCGGGTTCGAGTTCCCAGCGCTGGCTCAGGGTGTCGGGGCTGCCGTCGCTGTGGCGTTGCGCGATGGCCGGGTGCGTGCGCTCATCGCGGCTTGTAACGCGTGTCGGCATTGCTGTCGTGGCCGCGGTTTCATTCTCGCTGGCAGGCACATCACTGTGTGCATCGATCTGGTCGTAACAAGCCAGTCGCGCCAGATCATCGCCGATCTCACGGCAATCGCTGACGCGCGTTTGTGCATTCGCTGGAACAAGCCACGCCGCGAACAAGATGATCGTGAGTAGGCGTTGTGCAGGCATTGTCATGGCTCGGTCCGAAATCAGCCGCACATTGTGCCTGAACGGGAAAGCGCGCGGGTGGGGTGGCGTGTCGTGCTTTTCGGTGCATTCAGCAATCGGCTGGTCTGTCACTTGCGGTGCAACGCGATGTGGCCCGTGCTGCGCAGACTGTCGCACGTGTTCGCATCCATGATCGCGCCGCTGGTCAGTTGCTTCGCAGCAACGCATCGCTGCGCGTCGCCATGCCTTCGCTTCGCTCGGTCGCCCACAGGGTGGGCTCCTACAAAAATCAGCACTCCACTGTAGGAGCCCACCCTGTGGGCGACACCGAGCGGGTCAAGTACCGAGCGCTGCATCAAATCGCAAATTGCAGGCGCGCCAGTTCAGCGTACAGACCGCCTTGTGCCACCAGTTCGTCGTGCCGGCCTTGCGCCACGATGCGGCCGTGATCGAGCACCACGATGCGATCCACGCGCTGCACGGTCGCCAGCCGGTGCGCGATCACCAGCGTCGTGCGGCCCTGCATCAGGCGCTCCAGCGCATGCTGGATGGCGCGCTCGCTTTGCGCATCCAGCGCGCTGGTCGCTTCATCGAGCAACAGGATGGGGGCGTCCTTGAGCAAGGCGCGCGCAATCGCCAGGCGTTGTTGCTGGCCACCGGAGAGGCGCGAGCCACGCTCGCCAAGATAGGTGCGATACCCCTCGGGCAGGGCCTGGATGAACGCATGCGCCTCGGCCAGTCGCGCGGCTTCGTGTACTTCCTCGTCGCTGGCATCGAGCCGGCCATAGCGCAGGTTTTCCATGGCATCGGCGCCGAAGATCACCGGGTCCTGCGGCACCAGCGCGATCCGCGAGCGCAGGTCGGCCGGTGCCAGCGTGCGCACATCGTAACCGTCCACTTGCACGCTGCCGGTTTGCGGGTCGAAGAAACGCAGCAGCATCTGGAACACCGTGCTTTTGCCGGCACCCGACGGCCCGACCAGCGCAACCGTTTCGCCGGCGCGGATGTGCAGGGTGAAATCGTCCAGTGCCGAGGTTTCCGGGCGCGAAGGGTAATGAAACGTCACGCCCTGGAAGCACACGTCGCCAACGAGCCTTTCCGGCAGCGGCTGCGGCACCGGTGGTGCGGCAATATGGGCCTGTTCGCGCAGCAGTTCGTCGATGCGCGCCATGCCGCCGGCAGCGCGCTGCACATCGTTCCAGACTTCAGTCAGCGCGCCGACCGAACCGGCGCCAATGATGGCGTACAACACGAACTGGCCCAATGCGCCCGAGCTCATGGTGCCGGCGATGACATCGGTGGCGCCAACCCACAGCACTGCGGTGATGGCGCCGAAGATCAGCAATATCACCAGTGCGGTCATCAGCGCCTGGGTGCGGATGCGGATGCGCGATGTTTGGTAAGTGCGGTTGGCGGCATCGGCAAAGCGCTCGCTTTCGTGGCCTTCGCGGGCGTAGCTTTGCACCGTGTGCATGGCGTTGAGGGTTTCGCTGGCGCGGGCGCTGGCGTCGGCGAGGCGATCCTGGCTGGCGCGCGATTGCTCGCGCACGCGGCGGCCGAACAGGGCGATGGGCACGATCACCGCGGGGATGCCGATCGCTGCCAGCCCCGCCAGCCGCGGGCTGGTGATCGCCAGCATGATCGCCGCACCCGATGCGTTGAGCACGTTGCGTATCGCGATGGACACGCTGGAGCCGATTACCGTGCGCAGCATTTCGGTATCCGCCGACAACCGCGAGATGATTTCACCGCTGCGCGTGCGTTCGAAAAAGCTCATGTCCAGAAGCATCAGGTGCGAGAACACCTGCTTGCGGATATCGGCCACGATGCGTTCGGCGAGCACGGTGATGCAGAAGAACCGGGCGGCCGTGGCAATGGCGAGCACGGCGGCGACCACGAACAGGATCTCGAACCAGGGATCGATCGAACCGCCATCTGCACTACCGATGCCCTTGTCGATCACCAGGCGAAAGGCAATCGGCATGGCCAGCGTCGAGCCCGCGGCAATGAGCATGAAGCCGAGCCAGCCGGCGACCAGACCGCGGTAGGGGCTGGCGTACGGCCACAGGCGTCGAAGCGACGACAGCTTGCTGCTGGAATTTTCGGAAGCGCTCATGGGTTCTCGTTTTCGGGAATCAGCAGACGGGCCTGTCCGCGGGTGGCATCGCGCAAGGCATCGGCCAGCGGCTGTTGCATCGCATCGGGCAGACTCAGTCGAATGGTCAGGCCATCGGCCCGGTAATTCTCGCCGATCTTGTGCGCCTGGTGTTGCTGGATCAGGGTATGGGCGATGCCGGTATGCTCGAAGCCACAGTGCAGTTCCATTTCGCGCATGGCGATCACGGTGCGGCGCTCGGCGACGCGCAGGCATTCCGCCGCGACGCCGCCATACGCACGCACCAGGCCACCGGCACCGAGCTTGATGCCGCCGAACCAGCGGGTCACCAGCACCGCCACCTGATCGAGGCCCTGGCCATCGATGGCTGCCAGAATCGGCCTGCCCGCGGTGCCGCCCGGCTCGCCATCGTCGTGGAAACGGTAACGCTCGCCGATGCGCCAGGCCCAGCAATTGTGGGTGGCGGTGGCGTCGCGCTGGGCAGCAAAAAAGGCCAACGCTTCGTCCTCGTCGGCAACCGGTGCGGCATGCGCGATAAACCGGCTCTTGCGCACTTCCTGGGCAAGGCAGTGCGGGGCAGCCAGGCTCAGCATCGATGCGGGCTCATATCAGCAGTGGATGCATGGCGTCGGGGAACCGCAGTGTAACGCCCTGGGCGGTGGCCATGACGGACGCTACGTCCTGTGGAAAGCGCCGGCCGGGCGATCGCTTGGCCGTCTTGTAGCGATGGCGAAACCGGCGCTTGACAGCATTCGTGTACTGTGATTTTGTTAACGCGCGTTTAACAGTTGGCGTCAACAAAAAAACATAAAGGGGATACCGTAATGAACCGTTCAATCGACTCAACCCTGCTGCGCCGCTCGCCGCTGCCTGTCGTCATTTCCCTGTTGTGCGCCGCCATGAGCGGAACGGCGTTGGCGCAACAGGCTACCGGGAGCGAAGGCTCCGCGAACAAATCCCGATCCCCCGAGTTGCTCGACCAGGTCATCGTCACCGGTACCCGAGTCCAGGGGCGTTCGCCGACCGAGTCGATTTCGCCGGTCGATGTGGTCAGCCCGGTCGATCTCGAACGCCAGGCGTCGCTCGATTTCACCGACCAGTTGTCCAATTTGTTGCCGTCGTTCAACACCCAGCGTTTTCCGATTGCCGACGGCTCGGCTTTCGTTCGCCCGGCCAATCTGCGCAACCTGCCGCCCGATGAAACCCTGGTGTTGGTCAACGGCAAGCGCCGCCACCGCTCGGCGCTGGTGAACTTGCAGGCTGAGCCATTCGGCACCGTCAATCAGGGCGCTCAGGCCGTGGATTTCGGCCTGTTCCCGGCTTCCGCGATCCAGCGTGTCGAAGTGTTGCGCGACGGTTCGTCGGCGCAATACGGCTCCGACGCCATCGCTGGCGTCATCAACATCATTCTCAACAACAATGCCGAAGGGGTGACGGTAAACAGCCAGTACGGTTCGACCTACGAGGGCGATGGCGACCGCTTCCAAAGCTCGGTAAACCTGGGGCTGCCGCTCGGTCAGGACGGCTTTTTCAACGCCACCGTCGAATATTTCGACAGCAACCATACCTCGCGTGGCAGTGCTCGCCCGGATGCCGCAGCGGTTGGGGAAGCGGTGGGTATCGAGAACGTGCCGTTCAAGGGCCTTGGTCAGCGTTGGGGCGATCCCGATGCCGATGGGGTCCGCACCTTCTTCAACGCCGAAGTGCAGGTCAACGAATCGACCAGCCTCTACGGTTTCGGCAGCTACGCCGATGAGCAGTTCGCTTCCAGCTTCTTCTACCGTACTCCGGTCGGTGTTCCCGGCGTCGGACCGCGTGGCACCCTGTTCGTTGATGGCAATGGCGATGGGCTGCCCGATCCGGTCGATCAATCGATCATCGACAACATCCTGGCAACGGGCGGCAACCCGGGCGACTTCGTCACCGCCGATCCGAACAGCCCGTCCGGGTTCGTGGCGCTGAACCCGATTTTCGCCCGGTTCCCGGGTGGCTACACGCCCACCTTTGGCGCGGATATCGAAGATTACGAAGGCGTGTTCGGTGCGCGTGGCGAACTGGCATCCGGTTTGCGCTGGGACATCAGCGGCCGCTACGGGCAAAACCAGATCATTTACAGCCTGGTCAATTCGATCAATCCCAGCCTCGGCATCAACAGCCCGCTCAATTTCAAGCCGGGCAAGCTGGAGCAGCGCGAACGCGGCGTCAATGCCGATTTCGTGTATCCGATGGAAACGGGCATGTTCGCCGCGCCGTTGAACATCGCGTTCGGCGGCGAGTGGCGGCGCGAGATTTACGCCGTTGGCATCGGCGACCCGGCCTCATTCGAGAACGGGCCGACGGCGGCCTTGTTCGGCGTGGGTTCCGATGGCTTTCAGGGCGATTCACCCGAATCGGCCGGCACCTTTGGCCGCAGCAGTTGGGGCGCGTACCTTGATCTGGAAACCAAGCTGAGCGAGAACTTCAGCGTTGGCGCCTCCGGGCGGATCGAGGATTCCTCGCAGTTCTCCAACCAGATCGACTGGAAGTTGTCGGCGCGTTATCAGTTCTCGCCACAGGTGGCGATACGTACGACGGTCAATACCGGCTTCCGGGCGCCGACGCCGGGCCAGATCAACACGCTCGACATCACCACCACGGCCAATGCTGCCGGTACACTGGTGCCGCTGGGTACGTTCCCGGTCAACAACCCGGCGGCGATCGCGTTGGGTGCGCAAGGGTTGCGCCCCGAGCACTCGACCAGTTTCTCCGGCGGCATCGTGCTGACCCCGACCGATAATTTCAGTCTGACCGTCGATTACTACAACATCGACATCAACAACCGTGTTGCGTTGTCCAACTTCACGATTCAACCCGGTTCGCCCGAGCAGCAGGCGCTGATCGATGCCGGCGTGCCCAATGCCGCGTTGCTCGGCTCGCTCTCGTTCTTCAGCAATGCCTTCGACAGCACCGTTGAGGGCATCGATGTGGTTGCCAACTACACGCTCGACGTGGGGCGGGCGGGCACGCTCGATTTCAGCGCGAGCCACAGCTACAACGACCAGACCGTGGACCGCTTCGACCCCGGCACCATCGACAGCGAACGCGTGTTCGACCTGGAAAACCAGTTGCCGCATCACCGCTCGGTGTTCACCACCAACTTCCGTGCCGCATCCGGGCTGGAGTTGATGCTGCGCGCCAATCGCTATGGCGGCTGGGAAGACGCCACTTTCGGCGAGGTGTCCAGCTTCGGCTCGGAAGTGTTGATCGATATCGCGGTGACCTATCCGCTGTTCGATGAGCGCGTGCGGCTCACGGTCGGTGCCAATAACGTGTTCGACAACCTGCCCGACCGCGAGAGCAACGGCACCCTCAGCTTCCTCGGAGCCACCCGGCCGCTGTCATCGCCGTTCGGCTTCAACGGTGGCGAGTGGTTCGCGCGGGTTTCCGCCGACTTCTGAGGTTTCTGCGCACAAGCCAGCCTCGGCGTTATCGCGAAGCGATTCAGTGCATGTCGCCTACACAGGGTAGGCTCCTACAAGAAGCATCGCCCACCGTGTGGGCTCCCACAAAAGCGGTGATGCGCACCCTGTAGGAGTCCACCCTGTGGGCGACAAATATCGCAGAGCGATTACGCCACCTGTAGGAGCCCACCGTGTGGGCGACAAATATCGCGGAGCGATTGCGCCACCTGTAGGAGCCCACCCTGTGGGCGACAACGGTTGCCGACCTCCCGCTTCCTGAAGTAGTGCCTGGTCAACTCGGGATCGCGGCCGACCGTATTGCGCGACCCCTGCGAGTATTCATTCGGATGGGTTTTGCCCGTCGCTGGCGGCGATAACCTCCAACAGCAACCGCCCTTCGCCCAGTTCGGCGCTCAGACGATCGCCGCTGGCGACCTGTTGCCAGGATCGGACCACTTGCGCGTCATCGGCACGGCGAAGCAGGGCATAGCCACGGCGGGTGATTGCCAGCGGATTGAGTGCGAGCAGGGCGCGCGCGGCGCCGTCGCTGTGTTGCCGTGCCTGGGCGATGCCACGATTCATGGCCCGATGCAGACGTGTATCCAGCGTATCCAGTGTCCGGCGATGCGTGCCGATCGCGAGCGACGGGCTCAGGCGTTGCAGCCGATGCCGCAGCGCATCCATGCGTTCGCCCGGGCCGCGGATGAGTTGCTGGCGCAGGCGCCGCAAGGCGCGCGCGCCGGCCACCAGTTGCTGACGACCGCGGGCCAGCCGTTGCATCGGGCTGGCATGGCGCAGCGCCATGAAATGCCGATCGCAGGCCTGTGCCGCGGCCAGTGTGTGCCTTCGTATCGCCGCATCGCTGCGTTCGCGGGCGCGTTGCACGCGAGCGATCAGCGCAGCGCGGTCTGGCACCAGCAACTCGGCCGCCGCCGAAGGCGTGGCGGCGCGCAGGTCGGCGGCAAAATCCGTCAGCGAAAAATCGATTTCGTGCCCGACCGCCGAAACCAGGGGCGTTCGCAGCGAGGCGATCGTGCGGGCCAGCGCCTCGTCATTGAAGCACCACAGGTCTTCCAGCGAGCCGCCGCCGCGGGTCAGCAGGATTGCGTCATAGCGCCCGCTGGCATCGGCACGTTGCACCATGCGTTGAATTTGCGCTGCCGCTTCCTTGCCTTGCACCGGCACCGGCAGCACCTCGACCGGCAATAACGGGAAACGGCGGCCGATCACGCTGAGCACATCGCGCACGGCGGCGCCGCTCGGGCTGGTGATGATGGCCAGACGATGCAGCAACGCCGGCAACGGCTTCTTGCGTTCGACGGCGAACAGCCCCTCGGCGGCGAGTTTCGCTTTGAGTCGCTCGTATTGCTGGCGCAGCAGGCCTTCGCCGGCTTCTTCCATGCTCTCGATAGCGAGTTGGAAGTCGCCACGGGCTTCGTACAGGGTGACCCGGCCGCAGACCAGCACCTGCATCCCATCGCTGGGGACGAACGCGAGACGGTGCGCCTTGGCGCGAAACATCGCGCAGCGCACCTGCGCCCGCCCATCCTTGAGGGTAAGGTAGATATGGCCCGAGCCGGGGCGGGCGAGGTTGCTGATCTCGCCCTGTACCCAGATATTGGCAAAACTGCCCTCCAGCAACTCGCGTGCCAGCACGTTGAGCTGCGATGGGGTAAGAATGCGGCTGCGATCCGTTGCCATGATGAATATTCTGATACGGTCGGCCAGCATGCCTCGCTGGCGATGGCGCCGCAAGCCGCGCGTATTCGGGTGATAATTGCGCCATGAGTCGAATCTACACCGCGTTTATCGCGTTACCAAAACCAGTCCCGGTCGCGCCGCCACTCGGCTTTCCGACCGACGCCCGCAAGTTGCGGCAGTGGGTCGATACCTTGCCGCGTGCCAACGCCGAAGCGACCCTGACGTTGGTGCGTCAGGCGCTGGCATGCCTGCCGTCGCTGGCATGGCGTGGGGTGGCACGCGTTGAAGCGCTCGATCTGCTGCGGCCGCTGGCATACGACGTGATCGCACCGCTGACAGTGCAATTGCGCAACGCGGCCTTGCCGCTGGCACCGAATCTGGTTGCGGCGACCCGTGCCGTGGAGGCCATGCATGTCGCACTCGGGCAAGGCTACCGTCAGGCCGTTGCCGAACTGTGCGCGCCGGATGGCAAGGCGCCGCTGCTGAAAGGCGCGCTGGTGGCGAGTGCATTGCAACGCGCCTGTTTGCATTTTTCGCTGGCACTGGCGCAGGCGTGGCGCAGTTATCGCGCGCCGCCTGCTCAGGTGTGGCAATCCTTGCACCGCAGTTACGCGTTCGCACAGCAACTGCGTCTGGATACGAAAATGGTGGACGATGCGCTGTCCAAGCGCAGCAGCAGCGCGCGTCACGTGTACTTGCAATCCTTGCTGATGGCGCTGGCCAATCCCTATGCGTTCGCCCAGGTCGAGCAGGAGGCCCTATGGCGTGTGGTACTGGATTACGGCATTCGCCTTCCGGTCGCCAGCGAGCGCCCTGAGGGTGTCGCCCTGGCGTTGGGAGCCGATGCGGATCGCGCGTTCGCCGACGATGACGCGACAGTGTACGAGTGGATCGATGTCTCGCCGTTGCTGCTCGATTTGCAGGCCGCGATCGCAGGAGGCGAAACCAGCGACACCGTGTACCTGTCGCGCCAGGGTAGTCTGCCGCTGGATCGCCGGCTGGCGGTGCGCTGGTTGCAGAGTCTGGCGGCCAGCGTTACGCGCAACAGCCTGCGCCTGCCCGGAGGGCATGTGCTGGACACGGTACTGGGCATGAGTAGTGTCCACAGCTACCTCAGTGGTGGTCGCAGTTTTGCCGAGTTCGTGCAGCAATTGCACCGGCAACAAAGCATCATGGCCGATAGTGCCGGCCAGACACCGCGAAGCCATGATGCAACGTCTGCTCGGCTGCTGTCGGCACGGGTGCTCGATCAAAGCCCGAGCGGCTATCGTGTGAGTTGGCCCGCCGAGGCGCAGGCGCGGGTGCGGGTTGGCGAAATCGTTGGGCTCGCTTTGCACGAAGAGAGCATGGAGTCGCGTACCTGGTTGCTTGGTGCGGTGCGTTGGTTGCGCTTTGAAGACAGCGGCGACGTCAGTGCCGGTGTCGAATTGCTGGGGTTGCGTGTATGGCCAGCTGCGCTGACGCCGGCGAAGGGGAAAACAGGCAAGGCGGAGCCGGTGCGCGCCATCGAGTTCGTGGCCGGGCCGGGCGGTAATCCGCGCCACGGTGTCATCGTCGCAGCCGCTGCGCAGCTTGCGCTGGAGGGCGCGACGGTGCAGCGCTTGGGCGACGACCCGGCGTGGTCGATGCACGCCGAGCATCATGTCAGCGCCGCCGATGGCCCGCTGCGCCAGATCGGCGAGATTGGCGAGTACGCGGTGTTGTCGTACGAAGCGACGCCCCGCAATGTTTTGGTCGAGGAGCGGTCGGCATGAGTAACGGTTTCGGACCGGAACCAAGACGTCCCACGCGCGCCGTGAGGGTCGGCAATGTCGTGCTCGGCGGCGGTGCGCCGGTGGTGGTGCAATCGATGACCAACACCGATACCGCGGATGTCAAGGCAACGACGCAGCAGGTGGCTGAATTGTGGCGCGCCGGCTCGGAACTGGTGCGTATCACGGTAAATACGCGTGAAGCGGCGGCGGCGGTGCCGAAGATCGCCGAGCGCCTTGCCATGATCGGTGCGTCGGTGCCGTTGATCGGCGATTTCCACTACAACGGACACCAGTTGCTGGCGGCCGAGCCGGCGTGCGCTGAAGCGCTGGCCAAGTACCGCATCAATCCGGGCAATGTCGGCTTTGGAAAAAAGCGCGACAGCCAGTTTGCCAGCATCGTCGAGTTGGCCGCACGCCACGGCAAGGCGGTTCGCATCGGCGCCAACTGGGGTTCGCTCGATCAGGCGTTGGCCACCCGGCTGATGGACGAAAACGCGGCGCTGGCCGAGCCGTGGGATGCCGGCCGGGTGCTGCGCGAAGCCTTGATCCGCTCAGCGCTGGATTCGGCCGAACAGGCGGTGAAGATCGGCTTGCCGGCCGAATCGATCGTGCTTTCGGCGAAGGTCAGCGGGGTACAGGAATTGATCGCGGTGTACCGCGAGTTGGCGACACGCATCGATTTCGCATTGCACCTGGGTCTCACCGAAGCGGGCATGGGCTCCAAGGGCATCGTCGCCTCCAGCGCGGCCTTGGCGGTGCTGATGCACGAAGGGATCGGCGACACCATCCGCATTTCCCTGACGCCGGAACCGGGGCAGTCGCGCACCGCCGAGGTGATCGTGGCGCAGGAGCTGCTGCAGACGCTCGGATTGCGCGCGTTTACGCCGCTGGTAACCGCCTGCCCAGGCTGCGGCCGCACCACCAGCGAGTTTTTCCAGCAGTTGGCGCAGCGGGTACAGGCGCATGTGCGCGAACGCATGCCGGAGTGGAAGATCCGCCATCCGGGGGCCGAAAATCTCACCCTGGCGGTAATGGGCTGCGTGGTCAACGGCCCCGGCGAATCGCGTCACGCCAACATCGGCATCTCGCTGCCGGGTACTGGCGAGGCGCCTGCGGCGCCGGTCTTCGTCGATGGCGAAAAAACCGTCACCTTGCGTGGCGATCACATCACCGAATCGTTCATCGCATTGATCGATAACTACGTGCAGTCGCACTACCAGTCAAAGGAGCCCGGGCATGCAGTTGGTGATCCATCAGCGTCGTAGCGCATTCCATGTTTCCGTCATCGCTTTGGTCATCAGCATTGTCGGTGCGCGCTGGAGCCCATGGTGCTACTACGGTGTTGCGCTGTTCGGCGGACTGACGCTGCTGGGTCTCTACGATCTGGCGCAGACGCGGCGGACGCTGAATCGCAACTACCCGATCCTGATCCACTTTCGTTACTTTCTGGAATCGATCGGCCCGGAGATCCGCCAGTATTTCATCGAGGCCGATACCGACGACCGGCCTTACTCGCGCGAGCAGCGCAATCTGGTCTATCAACGCGCCAAGAACACCCTTGATAAACGACCGTTCGGCACCTTGCTCGATGTCTATGGCGAAGGCTATGAATGGATCACCCATGCGATGGTGCCGGCGCAGATCGATTCGCACGATTTCCGCGTAGCGATTGGCGTTGAGCGCAAACAACCGTATTCGGCCAGCGTATTCAATATCTCGGCGATGAGCTTCGGCTCGTTGTCCGCCAACGCCATCCGCGCGCTCAACGGTGGTGCCGCCAGGGGAAACTTTTACCACGACACCGGCGAGGGCTCGATATCGCGTTATCACCGCGAGTTCGGTGGCGACCTGGTATGGGAAATCGGCTCGGGTTACTTCGGTTGCCGCAATCGCGATGGCAGTTTCAGCGAATCGCGCTTTGCCGAGAACGCCTGCGATCCGCAGGTGAAAATGATCGAGCTCAAACTCTCGCAAGGCGCCAAGCCCGGCCACGGCGGTGTGTTGCCCGGCGCCAAGGTGACCGCCGAAATTGCCGAGGCGCGTGGCGTGCCGGTCGGCGAAACGGTGGAATCGCCCGCTGCGCACGCGATGTTTTCCACGCCGATCCAGTTGCTGCAATTCATTGCCCGCCTGCGCGAACTCTCAGGCGACAAACCTACCGGCTTCAAGTTGGCGATCGGACACCCCTGGGAATGGTTTGCCATCGTCAAGGCGATGCTGGAAACCGGCATCGTGCCCGACTTCATCGTCGTCGACGGCAAGGAAGGCGGCACCGGCGCGGCGCCGATCGAGTTCATCAATCGTGTTGGCATGCCGCTGCGCGAGGGGTTGTTGCTGGTGCATAACACGCTGATTGGCGCCGGCCTTCGTGACCGGATTCGCATTGGAGCGGCGGGCAAGATCACTTCCGCCTTCAACGTGGCGCGCACGCTTGCCATTGGTGCCGACTGGTGCAACGCTGCGCGTGCTTTCATGTTTTCGCTGGGTTGCATCCAGGCGCGCAGTTGCCACAACGATCAATGCCCAACCGGCATCGCCACCCAGAATCCGCATCGCTGGCGCAATCTGGACGTCGCCGACAAAACCCAGCGTGTCTACAACTACCATCAAGCCACCGTAATGGCGCTCAAGGAACTGCTCGCTGCGGCCGGTCTGCACGATCCGGCGCAATTGCTGCCCGATCACATTCTGCGTCGGGTATCGCCTACCGACATCGCGTCCTACGCGACGCTCTATCCAACGCTGCGGCCCGGCGAGTTGTTGACGGGTGTGCCCGAGCACCTGGTGTTCACGCGCTACTGGGCGCGTGCGCGGGCGGATACCTTCGCGCTGAATTGAGTGCCTGTGAGCCTGCTGGAGTCGCCCACGGGGTGGGCTCCTACAGGGTTGCTTCTTGTCATGTCGCCCACGGGGTGGGCTCCTGCAGGGTTGCTTCTTGTAATGTCGCCCACAGGGTGGGCTCCTACAGGGTTGCTTCTTGTCATGTCGCCCACGGGGTGGGCTCCTACAGGGTTGCTTCTTGTAATGTCGCCCACAGGGTGGGCTCCTACAGGGTATATGTCGCCCACAGGGTGGGCTCCTGTAAGGGTGCGTTGACGCTTGTCTGTAGGAGCCCACCCTGTGGGCGACCTGGCCTGTGGGCGACCTGGCTCGGGCTCAAGCGCGACAGGTCGTCAGTCCGGGTGCCCGTCGTGTTTGTGCGCGGCGAGTTGATCGTTGCTTGCCTCGGTCTGAAAGCGCGCCTTCCACTCGCTGTAAGGCATGCCGTAGACGTGTTCGCGCGCCTCGTCCTTGCTCATTGGCGCGCCCTGGGCATCGGCGGCTTCGCGCAGCCAGTTCGACAGGCAGTTGCGACAAAAACCGGCCAGATTCATGAGATCGATGTTCTGCACATCGCTGCGTTCGCGCAGATGTTGAAGCAGGCGGCGGAAGGCGGCGGCTTCCAGTGCGGTCAAATCCGACATGTGAACTCCGGCTATCTGGGCGATAATGCACACCCTGATTATCGCCGAATCGCGTGCATGAGTGCCCGAATTCTTGACGGCAAGGCTATTGCCGACAACCTTCTCGACAACCTTGCCGCGCGCGTGCGCGCGCGTTTGCACGCGGGCCTGGCGCGGCCCGGGCTGGCGGTTGTCCTGGTCGGCAACGATCCGGCATCGGCGGTTTACGTACGCAACAAACGCCGTGCCTGCGAGCGTGTGGGTATCCATGCGTTCGACTACGATTTGCCCGCCGATGTGAGCGATGCCGCGTTGTGCGCGTTGATCGACCGGCTCAACGCCGATCCGCAGATCCACGGCATTCTGGTGCAATTGCCGTTGCCCGGGCAGCGCGACCCCAGCGCATTGATTCACCGCATCGACCCGCGCAAGGACGTGGACGGCTTTCACCCGGAAAATGTCGGCCATCTGGCGCTGCGCCAGTTTGGCCTGCGCCCGTGCACGCCGCGCGGCATCACCACCTTGCTGGCGTGGACGGATCGCCCGGTGCGCGGCCAGACTGCAACCATTGTCGGCGTTTCCAATCACGTCGGCCGGCCGATGGCGATGGAACTGTTGATTGCCGGCTGCACCACCATCAGTTGCCACAAGTTCACCCCGCGCGACGTGCTCGAATACCAAGTGCGCCAGGCCGATATTCTGGTGGTGGCGGTCGGTCGGCCGAACCTGATTCCCGGTGAATGGGTAAAGCCGGGCGCGGTGGTAATCGATGTCGGCATCAACCGGATGGACGATGGCCGTTTGTGCGGCGATGTCGGCTTTCAGGCTGCGAGCGAACGCGCGTCCTGGATCACCCCGGTGCCGGGTGGCGTGGGGCCGATGACGGTGGCGACGCTGATGCAGAACACGCTGGAGGCCGCGGAACTGGCGGAACACCCGGAAACCGGCTGCCCGGCGTAATCCATCCGCTGCGGGTTTATCGCGCTTCCCGGTTATAATGGTGCGCTTCATTCCCCGTGGAGCCGCTCAATGCTGCGCATCCTGGCTGAAGCACTGACTTTCGACGATGTTTCGCTCGTCCCCGCCCACTCGATCGTGCTGCCCAAGGATGTGCATCTGAGCTCCCGCCTGACTCGTGGGATCAGCGTCAACCTGCCGATTTTGTCGTCCGCGATGGATACCGTGACCGAGGGCCGGCTGGCTATCGCCATGGCGCAGCTCGGCGGCATCGGCATCATCCACAAAAGCATGTCGTGGCAGCGTCAGGCTGCAGAAGTGCGTCAGGTGAAGATCTTCGAGGCCGGGGTGATCCGCGAACCGTTCACGGTCGGCCCGGAAACGACCATCGGCGAAGTGATCAAGCTGACCCGCGCCCGCAACATCTCCGGGGTGCCGGTGGTGGAGGGCAAGCATCTCGTCGGCATCGTGACCAGCCGCGACATGCGCTTCGAGAAGAAGCTCGATGACCCGGTTCGCCACATCATGACCAAGCGCGACCGTCTGGTGACGGTGGGCGAGGGTGCCAGCGACGACGAAGTGCTGGCGCTGATGCACAAGCACCGCATCGAGAAGGTGTTGGTGGTGAACGAGGCCTTTGAACTGCGTGGCCTGATCACCGTCAAGGACATCCAGAAAGCTCGTGACAACCCGAATGCCGCCAAGGATGCCGACGAGAGCCTGCGCGTGGGCGCCGCGGTGGGCGTTGGTGGCGATACCGAGGAGCGGGTGGCTGCGCTGGTGGCGGCCGGTGTCGATGTGTTGGTGGTGGATACCGCGCATGGCCATTCGCAGGGTGTGCTCGATCGCGTCGCCTGGATCAAGAAGCACTACAGCAAGGTGCAGGTGGTCGGCGGCAACATCGTCACCGGCGATGCCGCGCTCGCCCTGCTCGATGCGGGAGTCGATGCGGTGAAAGTCGGTATCGGTCCGGGTTCGATCTGCACCACACGCATCGTGGCCGGCGTCGGCGTGCCGCAGATCACCGCGATCGGCATGGTTGCCGAAGCCTTGCAGGATCGGATTCCGCTGATCGCCGATGGCGGCATCCGCTATTCGGGCGATATCGCCAAGGCGATTGCCGCCGGCGCGAGCACGGTGATGATCGGCGGCCTGTTTGCCGGTACCGAAGAAGCGCCGGGCGAGGTGGAGCTGTATCAGGGCCGCAGTTACAAGAGCTATCGCGGCATGGGCTCGATGGGCGCGATGCAGGTCGGTTCCAGGGACCGCTACTTCCAGGACGCCACCGAGCCCGACAAGTTGGTGCCGGAAGGGATCGAGGGTCGGGTGCCGTATCGCGGCGCATTGCACAGCATCGTGCATCAACTGGCCGGCGGCCTGCGCGCGTCGATGGGCTATGTCGGTTGCGCTGATATCGAGCAGATGCGCAAGCAGCCGCAGTTCGTGCGCATCACCGGTGCCGGTGCGCACGAAAGCCATGTGCACGATGTACAGATCACCAAGGAACCGCCGAATTACCGGATGGCGTGAAAGCCGGGACTCGGAGTCTGGGAAAAGCAATTGGTCCGCAAAGAACGCCAAGTGCGCAAAGGAAAGCCCAAAGCCGAGCCAATAGAAGGATGGGTAGGGCGCGTCGAAGCCCGGCAGGAGCCATCCCAGCGCTGTTATTTGCGTCTTTTGCGTCTTTTGCGGACCCGAGTGCTTTGCGTTTTTTCCCGAATCCAGGCTTCATCAACTCCCGAGCCCCATGACCAACATCCACCGCGACAAAATCCTCATCCTCGATTTCGGCGCGCAGTACACGCAGTTGATCGCGCGGCGCATCCGCGAGATCGGTGTGTATTGCGAAATCTGGGCCTGGGATCATGACCCAATCGAGATCGCGGCGTTCGGTGCCAAGGGCATCATCCTGTCCGGCGGCCCGGAGTCGACCACCGCCGCCGATGCGCCGCGCGCGCCGCAGGCGGTGTTCGATGCCGGCCTGCCGATCCTCGGCATCTGCTACGGCATGCAGACCCTGGCCGCGCAACTGGGCGGCAGCACCGAAGCCGCCGATCAGCGCGAGTTCGGTCGCGCGCAAGTCGATCGGATCGCCGAGGATCGTCTGCTCGGCGGCCTGTCCGACCATCCCGGGCACGCACGGCTTGATGTATGGATGAGCCATGGCGATCACGTTGCCAGCGCGCCGCCCGGTTTCGTGGTCACCGCCCGCACCGAGCGCATCCCGGTGGCGGCGATGGCCGACGACGCGCGCCGCTGGTACGGCGTACAGTTTCATCCCGAAGTCACCCACACCCGACAGGGCGAGACGCTGCTGCGCCGCTTCGTGGTCGACATCTGCGGTTGTCAGACGCTATGGACTGCGGCACACATCATCGATGATCAGATCGCTCGGGTACACGCACTGATCGGCGAGGGCGACGTGCTGCTGGGTTTGTCCGGCGGTGTCGATTCCTCGGTGGTGGCGGCGTTGCTGCACCGGGCGTTGGGTGTTCGCCTGACCTGCGTGTTCGTCGATACCGGCCTGCTGCGCTGGCAGGAGGGCGATCAGGTGATGGCTACTTTCGCCGAACATCTGGGCGTGAAGGTGATCCGCGTCGATGCCGCCGAGCGCTATTTTGCGGCGCTGGCGGGTGTCAGCGATCCAGAAGCCAAGCGCAAGATCATCGGCCGCCTGTTCGTGGAAATCTTCGACGAAGAGGCGTCAAAGCTGCACAACGTGAAGTGGCTGGCGCAGGGCACCATCTACCCCGACGTGATCGAATCGGCCGGCAGCAAGACCGGCAAAGCGCACGTCATCAAGAGCCACCACAACGTCGGCGGCGTCGAACTCGGCCTGCCGCGGGAGATGGTCTATCGCCATCCCTTCCCCGGCCCCGGCCTGGGCGTGCGCATCCTCGGCGAGGTCAAGCGCGAGTACGCCGAACTGTTGGCTCGCGCCGACGCCATCTTCATCGACGAGCTGCGCAAATCCGGCTGGTACGACAAGACCAGTCAGGCGTTCGCGGTGTTCCTGCCGGTGAAATCGGTCGGCGTGGTCGGCGATGCGCGCGCCTACGAATGGGTGATCGCCCTGCGCGCCGTCGAGACCATCGACTTCATGACCGCCCACTGGGCGCACCTGCCCTACGATCTGCTCGGCACAGTTTCAAATAGGATAATCAATGAATTACGCGGTGTTTCTCGCGTAGTTTATGACATATCCGGCAAGCCGCCGGCGACGATCGAGTGGGAGTGATCGGGCGTCCGGCATCGGCCAAGGCGGCGAAACGCTAGGGAAGCTCTGAACAAGCTGTCATTGCGAGGAGCGAAGCGACGTGGCAATCCAGAAATATACGGAAAAACAAAGCACTGGATTGCTTCGCTGCGCTCGCAAAGACGCTGGAGACAATTGTTCAGAGGTTCCCTAGGGAAGGAAGGGGCGCGGACGACGTCGATTGCGGCCATGCTTGCATTCCGATAAAGTGCAAGTATCTACATCATTAAGAGGTATTGCAACATGCCATCCGTTACCGTCCGAAACGTGCCCGATGAGGTACATCGCGCCATCCGCGTGCGGGCTGCTCAACACGGTCGCAGCATCGAGGCTGAGATGCGCGACATTCTGGAATCCGCAGTAAAGCCGCCGGGTCGGGTCGCCGAAATCGGCCGCAAGTTGAAGTTGACCGAAGAAGAGTTCGCCATCTTCGAGAGCGTGCGCGACAAAACCCCGGCCCGTGCTGCGAGCTTTGAATGATCCTGCTCGATACCAATGTGGTTTCCGAGCCGCTGCGTCCAACGCCGGACGCTCGCATCCGTGATTGGATCGACGCACAGCCGTTGGAAACGATGTACCTGTCGGCGATGACCGTGGCCGAGCTGCGCGCCGGTGTTGCGCTGATGCCGTCCGGCAAGCGCCGCACGGCGCTGCATGAGCACATGGAAAGACGCGTGCTGCCGACGTTCGCGGGGCGCGTGCTACCGTTCGACATGGCCTGCACGAATGCCTACGCCGAGCTGATCGCGCGGGTGCGCAGGGCAGGGAGCGGCATCGAGACGGCCGACGCCTGCATCGCAGCGGTCGCCCTTGCCAACGGATTTATCGTTGCCACACGTGACACCGCCCCTTTCCTGGCCGCCGGCCTGGACGTCATCAACCCCTGGCAGGGCGCATAAGGGTGTCCGTGCGCCCATGAACGCCGTAGAAATCGAACAAGCCATCACCGACCTTGCCGAGCAACCCTTCGATCCGGCGGAGTTTCCTTACGCTTTTCTTGAAGCCTTTGGCAACAAGGCCACCACCCTCAAGCGCCTGCGCGCCGGGGCGTCGAACAAGTCCGACCTGGGCGGTGTGCTCCAGACCAGCAACATCCATATCCTGATCTGCGATGCGGGGCAGGTGACGGCAACGCTCAAGGCGCTCAAGGCCAGCCCGGCGACGACCAAGGCCAAGGCCAGGTTCATCCTCGCCACCGACGGCACGGACTTTGAGGCAGAAGACCTGAGCAGCGGCGAGACCGTCGCCTGCGCCTTCAAGGATTTCCCCGACCACTTCGGCTTCTTCCTGCCGCTGGCGGGCATCAGCACGGTTCGGCAGATCAGCGAAAACGCCTTCGATATCCGCGCCACCAGCCGCCTGAACCGGCTGTACCTCGAACTGCTGAAAGACAACCCGGAGTGGGGCACGGCGGAGCGTCGCCACGACATGAACCACTTCATGGCGCGCCTGATCTTTTGCTTCTTCGCCGAAGACACCGGCATCTTCAATGGCGCCTTCACCGAAACCATCGAACAGATGAGTGCGCGGGATTCGTCCAACACCCACGAAGTGATCGCCACGCTGTTCCGCGCCATGAACACCCGGCGCGAGGACCGCACCGCCGCCGGCATTCCGCGCTGGGCCGAAGACTTCCCCTACGTCAACGGCCAGTTGTTCGCCGGCAGCGAAGCGGTGCCGCGTTTCAGTCGCATCGCCCGGTCCTACCTGCTGCACGTCGGCGGCCTGGACTGGACCCGGATCAACCCGGACATCTTCGGCTCGATGATCCAGGCCGTTGCCGAGGACGAGGAACGCGGCGAGCTGGGGATGCACTACACCAGCGTTCCCAATATCCTGAAGGTGCTGAAGGCGAAGATCCGGGTGTTCGACCCGGCCTGCGGTTCCGGCAACTTCCTGGTCATCGCCTACAAGCAAATGCGCACCATCGAGGCCGAGATCAACCGGCGGCGCGGCGAGCCGGATCGCGCATCGGACATCCCGCTCACCAACTTTCGCGGCATCGAACTGCGCGACTTCCCGGCCGAGATCGCCCGCCTGGCGCTGGTCATCGCCGAATACCAGTGCGACGTGCTGTACCGCGGCGACAAGCTGGCGCTGGCCGAGTTCTTGCCGCTGCGCAACGAGAACTGGATCACCTGCGGCAACGCGTTGCGGCTGGACTGGCTGAGCGTGTGTCCGCCGACAGGCACCGGCGTGAAGATGCAGGCGGACGACTTGTTCGAGACGCCGCTCGATCAGGTGGAGATCGATTTCGAGAACGAGGGCGGTGAGACGTACATCTGCGGCAATCCTCCCTACCTGGGCAACACTTGGCAGAGTGCAGAGCAAAAGGCTGACATCCGTAACATCGTCAGCGGTCGCACGGGTTCGCCTGGCTTCTTGGACTATGTGAGTGGGTGGTTCATCAAGGCGGCGGATTACATCCGTCGCGCTGGCGGTGCTAGCGCCTTCGTGAGCACGAACTCAATCTGCCAAGGCCAGTCGGTTCCTATCCTTTGGCCTGTCGTGTATGAGACGGGCTGCGACATTCTCTTTGCGTACACCTCATTCAAGTGGGCGAATCTCGCCAGCCACAATGCGGGCGTGACTGTTGGCGTCGTTGGGATTGGAGCCGCCTCTGGTGCGCTGCGTCGTCTGTACGAGCATCAAGAAGATGGAAGAGTTGTCGTGCGCGAAGGTGTTTCGATAACCCCTTACTTGACCATTGGCCCACCCGTCATCGTTGAGAAGCGCGCCCAAGCCTTGTCAGAATTGGCACCAATGGAGTTTGGCAACAAGCCCAGCGATGGAGGCCATCTACTGCTCAGCGCCGATGAGTTGGAGGCTCTCGCCATTACTAAAACGCAGCGCGAATTGCTCGTTCGTCGCATCTACGGATCGGAGGACTTCATCAATGGTGGTTCGCGGTTTTGCGTTTGGATTGAAGACGAAAACCTAGCAACTGCCGAAGCCATCCCTGCGCTCAAAGAGCGCATTGAAGCAGTGCGCGCTCTGCGGCTCGCAAGTCCCGACAAGGGAGCCAGGACCATTCTCGCCAAGCGTCCGCATCAACCGAAGTTGATGCGCATAGGGAGGGAATCCACACTTGTCGTGCCAATCCACTCGTCCGAGCGGAGGCCCTACTTGCCGGTCGGTCTCACGGACAACCGCAGCACCCTGACAAACGCCGCCTACGGTCTCTATGACGCGCCGCTCTGGAATCTCGCACTGATCGCATCTCGGATTCATCTTGTCTGGATCGCCACCGTCTGCGGCAAGCTGGAGACACGCTACCGCTATTCCAACACCCTCGGTTGGAACACGTTTCCGGTGCCGACACTGACCGAGAAAAACAAGACCGACCTCACCCGCTGCGCCGAGGGCATCCTGCTGGCGCGCGAGCATCACTTCCCGGCCACCATCGCCGACCTGTACGCCCCCGAGCACATGCCCGCCGACCTGCGGGCCGCCCATGAGCGCAATGACGAAGTGCTGGAGCGCATCTACATCGGCCGGCGCTTCAAAAACGACACCGAGCGACTGGAAAAGCTGTTCGAGCTGTACTCGATAATGACGACAGTTGCCAAGCCTGCGCCAAAAGCTAAAAGATCGTTCAAGACTTGTTGACTGCGGAATCCCAAGGGAGCGTCCGAACATGCGCCTGCTGCACTACATCGAGATCGAAAATTTCAAGCGCTTCGGCGATAGGCAGCGCATCGAACTGGATCACCCTGCCGTGCTGATCGGTCCCAACAACTGCGGCAAGACCAGCGCCATCCAGGCGCTGGCGCTCTGGTCGCAGGCGGTGCGTACCTGGTACGACATACGCAAGGGTTCCGGGGCGAAGGAACGCACCGCCACTTCGCTGAACCGCTTGAACATCGTGGCTGTACCGGTGACGCGCACGCGTTTTTTCTGGCACAACACCCATGTTCGCAAGGGTAACAAGAACATCTACATGGTTCTCACCGTAGGGGTGGAATACCAGGGCGTGGTGCGGCCGCTGGCGATGCGTTTCTACAGCCAAGGCGATGAGTTGGTGTATTGCACGCCAGACGATTCGGTCATCGGCGATCTGGACTTGATCGCCCATGCCGCCAGGCTGCGCGTCGAGCTGCTCTATCCGATGTCGGGGCTGGATACGGAAGAGCCCGTTCTGCAACCCGGTCGGGTGGACGTATTGCTCGGACAGGGGCGCACGGCAGATGTGCTGCGTAATCTGTGCCTGGCAGTGGCCAAATCGTCGGCGGATGATTGGAAACGTGTCACTGCGTTGATGCAACGGCTATTCAACATCGGCCTCGACCAGCCTGAGGAAAGCAGTCGCGGCAGCATCACTCTGCAATACCGTCAACCCGGAGTAAAGGAAGCGCTGGACATTTCGTCGGCTGGCCGCGGCATGTTGCAGATGCTGCTGGTGTTTGCCTACCTGTATTCACACAAACGCAGCATTCTGCTGGTGGACGAGCCCGACGCCCACCTGGAAATCCTGCGGCAGAAACAGGTTTATGTATTGCTGCGGGACATCGCCAGCGAAAACGGTTCGCAGGTGGTGATGGTGACCCACTCCGAGGTGATTCTCGACGAGGCACTGGATACCAACCTCACGCTGTTGCTGGAGGGGCGCGCCGACGATCTGGCGAAAAAGCAGGACATCCGCAACAGCCTCAAGCACTTTGGCGCCGCGCACTATGTGAAAGCCCGCGAACGCGGTTATGTGTTGTATGTGGAAGGCGGCACCGACGTGGACATGCTGCGCGATCTGGCCCGCAAGCTGTCCCATCCGGTGGCGGAAATCTGGGATGAGCGTATCAACAGCTTTTATGTGCAGAACAACTACCCGCTGCAGGACGTGGACGCCGAGTTGGAACGGGTCGAGGGCGGCTTCGGCCTGACGCCACGGGAACATTTCAACGGTCTTCGCAACCTGCTGCCCGAGCTGGCGGGACTGGCGATCCTTGATAACGATGGTCAAAACCGCCAGGACCGCGAGGAGGGAGCGCTGCAAATATGCTACTGGCGGCGCTATGAAGCCGAGAACTACTTCGTCACGCCCGAACTGCTGCGCCGGTACGCCTATGCGCAATTTCCGGCCGACGACTTGTTCACCCAGCAGAAGCGCGCCATGGTGGATGAAGCGCTGGCCGAGACGTTGCGCGAAGAGATTTTCGGGGCCAGCGTTGAAGATTACGAAACCTGGTCTTCCTCGCCACCAGACGCCGCACGTCTCATCTGGGAAGCGCGCACCGAGCGTTTGAAGCTCAGTGCCGTGGCGGAGTCATTCTTTCGCCGTCTGGCTCGGAAGGTGGGCGGCGCAATGTTGCTCAGCAAGGGCGAGCTGCATCGACTGATTCCACATGCGGAGCTGACGCCTGCTGCCGCAGCCGAAGTGCACCGAAAGCTCGACTTGCTTCACCGACTGTTCGAGCCCGCGCACAGGCGTGGCGAAACGGCAGGCAACGGCAGCGATGGGGAGGCGGAATCCGGGTGACGAGAGCAACAGTGATCTGCCGGTGATGCCCGGGCTGTGAAGGGTTCTGGCATTCCGGTTCGGCATCCGCTATTCTTACCAAAATCGCATCGATCATGCTGGAGTATGAGTCATGGCCGCTACCGCCACCTTGTCGAGCAAGTTCCAGATTTCCGTACCCAAGGCCGTGCGCGAAGAGCAGCATTGGGAAGCCGGGCAGGAGTTCGTGTTCATCCCCAAGGGCAAGGGCGTGCTGGTGATGCCCGTGCCCGAGATGGCGCAGTTGGCCGGCATCGCCAGAGGCGCCCGCACCGACGATTTTCGTGATCGCAAGGATCGTTTCTGATGACGACAGCGCCGTGCGTGGTCGATACCTCGGCATGGATCGAATGGCTTGCCGACACCACAATGGGCAAGCAGCTGGGCCAGCAGTTGCCGGACAAGCCGCAGTGGATCGTGCCGACCATCGTTCAGCTTGAGCTGTCGAAGTGGCTGCTGCGCGAAGTCGGCGAGGAACAGGCCGACCAGGTGATCGCCTACACGCAGAAATGCGTCGTCGTTCCGCTGGACACCGTCATCGCGCTGCTCGCGGCAGAGTTGCACCGCGAATACAGGCTGGCCACTGCCGATGCCATCGTTTACGCCACCGCGCGACGTCAACGAGCCACCTTGCTCACCTGCGATGCGCACTTCGAGGGGCTGCCTGACGTGGTGCTGTTCGCCAAGACCGATGAGAAAGGGTGAATGACGATGGGCAAATGCGTCCCCTCCGTTTGTGTCACCTATGCCCAGAGCGGCGCGTCGACCCAGGCCAATGCGCTGGGGATGCGGCCGATGCAGGAACGCGCTTACGAGAAGCGCGGCGAGCAATACCTGCTGATCAAGTCGCCGCCGGCATCGGGCAAGAGCCGGGCGCTGATGTTCGTGGCACTCGACAAGCTCAAGAACCAGGGCATCAAGCAGGCCATCATCGTGGTGCCGGAGAAGGCCATCGGCGCCAGCTTCAACGACGAACCGCTATCGCAATTCGGCTTCTGGGCTGACTGGCAGGTCGAACCCCGATGGAACCTGTGCAACGCACCAGGCAACGACAACGGCGGCAAGGTCAGGTCGCTGGGCGCGTTCCTCGAAGGCGACGACAAGGTGCTGGTTTGCACCCACGCGACCTTCCGCTTCGCGGTCGATGCCTATGGCGTGGCGGCATTCGATGACCGCCTGATCGCGGTCGATGAGTTCCACCACGTTTCGGCGAACCCGGACAACAAGCTCGGCCTGCACCTGGGGCAGTTCTTCGCGCGCGGCAAGACGCACATCCTTGCCATGACCGGCTCCTATTTCCGCGGCGACGCCGAGGCCGTGCTGGCACCGCAGGACGAATCGAAGTTCGATACCGTCACCTACACCTACTACGAACAGCTCAACGGCTACCAGTACCTCAAGCAGCTGGATATCGGCTACTTCTTCTACGGTGGGCCTTACGTCGATGACATCCTCGAGGTCCTCGATCCCGCCGAGAAGACCATCATCCATATTCCCAACGTCAATTCGCGCGAGAGCACGAAGGACAAGATGCGCGAGGTGGAGCACATCATCGAGGCGCTGGGTGAATGGCAGGGCATCGACCCGGCGACCGGCTTCCAGCTCGTCAAGCGCCCCCCGCATGGTCCCGGTGCGGGCCGTGTGCTGCGCATCGCTGATCTCGTGGATGACGATGCGACGAAGCGCGACCGCGTGTCCGCCGCGCTCAAAGACCCGGCGCAGAAGCACAACCGCGACCATGTGGACCTCATCATCGCGCTGGGCATGGCGAAGGAAGGCTTCGACTGGATTTGGTGCGAACATGCGCTGACCGTGGGCTACCGCGCCAGCCTGACCGAGATCGTGCAGATCATCGGCCGTGCTACCCGCGACGCGCCCGGCAAGACCCGCGCGCGGTTCACCAATCTGATCGCCGAGCCGGATGCGGCCGAGGAAGCTGTCACCGAGGCCGTCAACGATACGTTGAAGGCCATCGCGGCAAGTCTGCTGATGGAGCAGGTGCTTGCTCCGCGCTTTGAGTTCAGGCCCAAGAACCCCGACAACGGGCCGACGCCTGGCTTCGATTACGGCGAGGGTGGCTACGACCCGGACCGCTGCAATGTCGGTGTGAATGAG
This sequence comes from Gammaproteobacteria bacterium HGW-Gammaproteobacteria-4, assembly GCA_002839995.1. Classification (GTDB taxonomy): domain Bacteria; phylum Pseudomonadota; class Gammaproteobacteria; order Xanthomonadales; family Xanthomonadaceae. Next base: position 33,327 of record PGZC01000007.1, read on the forward strand.
CAGACAGGGGCGTATCAAATCGAGATCAAGGGCCTCGCCGAGCCCAAGAGCAAGGAGGCGGCGCGAATCTGCCAGGAAGACCTGAACGAAGTCATCGCGGCCTTCGTGCAGGACAAGCCCACCATCGAGCGCGGCCTGTTCGATGAGGAGCTGGTGCCCGAGGAGCTGACACAGGTTCGCATGGGCAAGATCATCAAGGACAAGTATCCCGAGCTTGACGCCGAAGATCAGGAGGCCGTGCGCCAGCACGCCGTCGCCGCCCTCAACCTGACGCAACAGGCCAAGCGGTTGGTCACCGAAGGTGAGGGCGCGGGTGAGAGCGAGCAGTCGCGCAACACCGCCCTGATCGACGGCGTGCGCCGCTTCGCGATGGACGTGCGCGATCTGGACATCGACCTGATCGACCGCATCAACCCCTTCGGCGAAGCCTACGCCATCCTCGCCAAGACCATGAGCGAGGACAGCTTGAAGCAGGTCGCGGCGGCGATCTCGGCCAAGCGCACCAGCCTGACGCCGGACGAGGCGAAGGACTTGGCCGTTCGCGCTGTTCAGTTCAAGAAGGAGCGCGGCCGCATTCCGGCGCTCGATTCTCAGGATGCCTGGGAGCGACGCATGGCCGAAGGCGCTGCCGCTTTCATGCGCTTCAAGGCGGAGGGACGCTATGAGTGACTCCGATCTTGACGAACTCGCTGCGGAGCTTGCCGAGTTCGCGCCGCCCGAGAAGAAGGGCGGACGCCCGGCGAGCGAGGAGCGCGTCATCGCGGGCTTCGAGGAAATTCAACGCTTCGCCGAGAAGCATGGGCGCGCGCCGCAGCACGGTGAAGACCGCGACATATTCGAGCGTCTGTACGCCGTGCGGCTCGACCGTTTGCGCGCGCTTCCAGACTGCCGCGCCCTGCTGGAACCACTGGACCATCAGGGCTTGCTTGCCGGGGCACCGACCGTTGCCGCTTCGGCAGATGAAGCCATCGACATCGACGACCTGGCCGCCGAGCTGGCGGGCGTGGTCGATGCGGACGACATCACGGTCCTGCGCCATGTCCGTACCAGCGCCGACAAGCGCGCCGCCGAGGAGATCGCGGATCGCAAGCCCTGCGAAGACTTCGAGGCGTTCAAGCCACTGTTCGAGCGCGTAGCGACGGAAGTCAAGACCGGCATGCGCCAGTCCCAGCCCATCGAAGCGGGCCGCCGCGCGATCGAGGCCGGGGATTTTTTCGTTCTCGATGGCATCACGCTCTACGTTGCCGAGGTCGGCGAGCCGTTGAAAACCACCGCCGGGGAAGTGGACCGCCGCCTGCGCCTCATCTTCGCCAACGGCACCGAGAGCAATCTGCTGCTGCGCTCGCTCCAGCGCGCCTTCTACAACGACTTTGCCGCGCGGCGGCTGGCCTCGCCCGAGAGCGGGCAACTCGCCTTCGGCGGCGAACTTGAGGCCAATGATGTGGAAAGCGGCACGATCTACGTCCTGCGCTCGCTGTCCGATCATCCTTACGTCGCGCAGCACCGCGACATCATCCACAAAGTGGGCGTGACTGGCGGCAGGGTGGAGACGCGCATTGCCAACGCAGAACACGACTCCACCTACCTGCTGGCGAAGGTCGAAGTGGTGGCGACCTACAAGCTCGCGGGCATCAACCGCACCCGGATGGAGAACCTGTTTCACCGGCTGTTCGCACCCGCTCGGTTGAACATCACGATCAACGACCGCTTCGGTCACCCTGTGCAGCCCGAGGAATGGTTTCTCGTTCCGCTGTTCGTGATCGACGAGGCCGTCGCGCGCATCAAGGATGGGAGCATCACCGGCTACATCTACGATCCCAGCGCCGCGAAGCTGGTGAAGGCATAGGACAGCCCAAATGCATGGGAGCCCTGGCCGTAGGCCAGGATGAACGCCATGAGGAAGCAGCATGACGAAGACGCATCAGGAAGAACAGGCTGAGCCGTTTTTCATCACCGAGGAAGTCGAGGCCGAATTGATCGCAGCCGACTACGAATTCGAACCGCCTGGCCACGCGAGGACCGCAAGCATCTCCGATCTGTTCGGCCAGGCGGCCTGGTGAGACGCTGTCGGAAGCCGTGAGCAGGCGCTTGGCGAGCACTAGCACAGCTAGCGAGTGCGAACCGCGAGGCAAAGGTCTTTGACGACGGAAGCAGAGGCGCTCGCCAACATCCTTGCGTGGTCTGCTGATAGTCCCGGCTGGCAGCGCGACGAACTGCGCCGGCTTGCAACGCAAGCGGCCCTGGAGCAGGCCGAGATCGACGAGCTGGCTTCCATTTGCAAGGGTGACAACCCTGCGGTCCCGCTGGAAGCGGGGCATCTTCGCGGCCCGAACCGCGATCAGGGGGAAGTCTATCTGCGGCAGGTGCATGGAGTCCGGCATGTCAACGCCCTGGCTCCCGACCAACGGCTGACACTCCCCCGCGTCGGTTTGACGATCATCTATGGCGACAACGGATCGGGAAAATCCGGCTACGCGCGGATTCTCAAGAAAGTATGTCGCGTCCGTATGCCCGGTCGGGCCGAGGAAATTGCCCCCGACATGCGCGACGGCTTTGGTCGCTGTTCCGAGCTGCTGCACAGCGCCGCCGCTGCGTTGAACCGCCCTCTGCCGAGGCCAGAAGCCCTGACGGCCGAGATTGATGCCTTGGCGGCCTGGGCGGACAGCCTTCGGCAGCGTCAGGGCGCTGCGAGGTTTCTCTGAATCCTTGGCGTCACCCAAGTGCTGTGGAGCTGAGCGTGGTATTGTTCATGGCACTTGCAGAATAACCGCAAGTAAGGCATTGATGTATATTGTGATTTTTTGACTATTTATGATCGAGTGGGAGTGAGGGGCGACAAATCGCCCGGTCGTTCAGAACGTTTCGCCCAGAAAATAGAGCGCCTCTGGACGCAGCAGACCGCTGCGTCGGCGAATGCCAGCGGTGACGATGATTCCGGTGTTGAATTGAAATAAACGGCGGAACATGGGGATCGGGCAACCCAAGCCGTTATCTAGAGATCCTGCTGGTAGCGTACGTAAGGAGTACGGCCCTTGGGCTCGTCGGGCAGGCCGATTTCGCCAAGGCCGGTATTGCTGTCGCCGCTGGACAGGATGTTGTCGGCACCGATGCTGAGTCGGCCACTCCAGGGCGTCATCCAGGAAACGCCGATATCGACACCTTGCCAGCGCAGCCCGTTGTCGGATTGCGTGCTGTGTCCGGTAAGGGCGCCGCTGAACGCACCGTATCCCCCTCCAAGGGTGAACGCGCTCCGGGTCCAATCGCCACTGCGGAACAGGGCGTTGGTATTGGCAATCAGCCGCGCCCGCGCTACCGAGCCGCCGATCGACAGCCAGCCTTGCTCACCGAGTGGCAGATACGCTTGGCCACCGAAATCGATCTGGTCGAGCGTCAATCCACTCAGGTAGCCGCTGAGAAGCGGTCGGTTCCACCACACGTTGTTGCTGTTGGCGGCGCCACCCAGAATTGTATAACCGCGCGGTGCGGCACCCAGCACGGCACGGCTGAGGGATTGCCGTTGCGCACCGATGCCGAGGTCAACCCGAACCGGGCCGCTATCGAGCGCGACGTTGGCGCGCAACGCCGGGCTATAACGGGCCAATGGATCGGGGTGCTGATCCAGAGAGGCAAGCAGGCAATGCTGGCTCAGGCCACCCAGTGAATTGATCAGGCTGGCCGGGCCATCGCACAAAACCGCAAGGTTATTGCCGGGTTCCAGACGGACATTGCCGCGCAGGCGGGCCATGTGCGGGCTGTTGGCCCCGAGGATCCGCGAGCCGGAGACGACCGGGTGCGACAGCGGCGTTGGCAGCAGATTCAGGCCATGGGCAGCCTGCAGGTTGGCTGGCTCGACCAGCAAGAAGGCCTCGAACTTGCCCGTTTCGCGATTGAGCACCGGCAGCAGGGTGGACTCCACGGGCTGCTCGGACGGCTGCTCGGGGCGCGTGGTGGCTGGCCACTTCAGCGGAACCTGCGCATGCGCCACGCCCGCCACGAGGGCAAGCAGAAGGCTGACGGCAAGGCGACGGATCATGGCAGTGTGCATCCCGGTGGCTGTGCTGCGTTGTTCGGGCGATGTCGCCGCCCCACGTTTGCTTCGACTCTGGGTTTGTTTCGACTCCGACCCGCCCCAAGGGTTCAAAATCGCAAGGTCGAGCATAGCACGGGGCGTGTCATATTGCTTCTTAAATCGCTGTTATGTGACGGAATATACGGTCTGTTCAGTGTATTTCAAGTGTGTGAAGGTGTGCTATCGCCGTCATTTGCGATCGCCGTCATTGCTGCCGGCTCGGCGGCGCCACGCGGTCGGTGACGAAAAGCTGCGCCAGATCGATCCGGTCAAAGCGATATTGGCGATTGCAAAATTCACAGGTGATTTCCGCCACCCCATCCGCTTGCGTCGACGCCATGGCCTCGCTTTCGCCAAGGCTGGCAAGCACGTTGGCGACACGCTCGCGCGAGCAACTGCATTGAAAGCGCAGCGGGCGCGTATCGAGAATGCGCACACCGTCTTCGTGAAACAGCCGGTAAAGCAGCGTGCTCACCGGGGTGTCGCGCAGTTCGTCGCCGTGCAAGGTGTCGAACAGCAGCGTTGCGCGACGCCAGGCGTCGTCATCGGCGGCGGTTCCGGGCAGACGTTGCAACATCAGCCCGGCGGCGCAGTGTGTGTTCGCGCCAAGGATGATCCGGGTCGGCAGTTGTTCGGACTGGGCAAAATAGCGCTCGAACGATTGCGCCAGCGTGTCGGCATCCAGTTCCACCAGTCCCTGGTATCGCACCGGCTCGGCCTGGGGCGCGACGCTTTGCTCGATGGTGATGGCGAGCATCGCGTCGGCGCCAAAGTCGCGCGGCGTGACGGTGTCCGGTATCGGAAGATGGTGGCGGGCGATACCGCGAATCGCACCGGCGGCGGTGCATTCTGCGAATATCATGCGCAGTACGCCGGTACCGCGCATTTGCACGCTCAGGCGCGCCTGTGTCTTGATATGACCCGTGAACAGGGCGCTGGCGGCACAGGTTTCGCCCAGACAGGCGACAACCGACGCAGGATAATCGGCATGGCTCAGCAGATCGCGCCAACTCGAGTCCAGACGCACCAGCACGCCGCGAATGCCCGAATCGTCGAGCGAGAACCGGGTGATTGCGTCGTGATTCGGGTCGTTGCAAGGTGCTTTCATGGTTTTCAGCGAGACGCGATGAGGATCACAGCGGACATGATCGGGATATTTCGGGCTTTTGGCAAAGATGATTGCGTGCCGTGCTTCAGCGACGCGGCCATGCATCGGTGGCGGACATGAGCCGCTCACGGATGCGGCGACAGGCACCGAGGCGTTGGTGGCGACGAATGCCATTGCTGTTGCTGCTGGTGCCGGGATTGACGATTTTGCAGGTGTTGGTGCTGCGCTGGCTCGATCCGCCGACCACGATGGTGATGCTGGCGCAACGCTTTGAATCGCGAAACGTCGCGGGTTTCGAACTGGATTATCGTTGGCTTGATTGGGCGACGTTGTCGCCACAGGTGCCGATCGCCCTGGTGGCCGCCGAAGATCAGCAATTTCCGGCGCATCACGGCTTCGATCTGGATGCGATCGGGCGCGCGCTCGATCACAACGACGCGGGCGGCCGCATGCGCGGAGCCAGCACCATCAGTCAGCAAGTCGCCAAGAACCTGTTTCTCTGGCAGGGCCGTAGCTGGCTGCGCAAGGGCATGGAAGTCTGGTACACACTCTGGCTGGAAACGCTGTGGCCGAAGCAGCGGGTGTTGGAGGTGTACGCCAACATTGCCGAATTCGGCATCGGCGTGTATGGCGTCGAGGCTGCCGCACAGCGCTATTTCGGGGTTTCGGCCAGCGCCCTGAACAGCGCCCAGAGTGCCCGGCTGGCGGCGGTATTGCCGAGTCCTCGGCGCTGGCATGCCGATCGTCCGGGGCCCTACGTGCTGGCGCGTCAGGCGTGGGTGGAACGCCAGATGCATCAACTTGGTGGGCCCGACTACCTGCGCGATTGTTGCGGAGTGCCGGGCGCACCATAGTCGCGTGCCGGAGAGCGGGATTTCGCACATTCACCGCGCATGCCCGTTACCATGCGCGCTATGGAACGCTATCGAAACGTGACCGTGGTCATCGCCGCCTACAACGAACAGGCGGCGTTACCGACGTTGCACGAACGCCTGTCGGCAGTGCTCGACACGCTGGCTATCGGTGCTCGGGTGTTGTACGTGGACGACGGCAGTCGCGACGATACCTGGGGCGTACTCGAAAATATCGCTGCGCGCGACGCGCGGGTTGGCTTACTGCGCTTGTCGCGCAATTTCGGCAAGGAGTTGGCACTCACCGCCGGGCTGGATCATGCCGGCGACTGCGATGCGGTGATCGTGCTGGATGCCGATGGACAGGATCCGCCCGAGCTGATTCCGCAGTTCGTTGCCAAGTGGCGCGAAGGCTTTGACATGGTTTACGGAACCCGTGTCGCCCGTGATGGCGAGAGCTGGCTCAAACGGATGACTGCCGCCGCGTTTTATCGGGTGATGTCGCGCCTGTCGCACACGCCGATTCCGCGCGATACCGGCGATTTTCGCTTGCTCTCGCGGCGTGTGCTCGATGCGCTGCACCAGTTGCGCGAGCGGCGTCGCTTCATGAAAGGTCTGTTCGCCTGGGTCGGATATCGGCAGTGCGCGATCGGCTATCAGCGCCAGCCGCGGTTGGCTGGGCGCAGCGCGTTCAATTATTGGCGGTTATGGAACTTTGCGCTGGACGGCATTACCAGCTTCTCGACCGCGCCGCTGCGGGTGGCGACCTACGTTGGCGTGATCACCGCGCTGGTAGCATTCGTGTTCGGGGTCTGGATCATTGCCAAGACCCTGCTCTACGGCGATGCCGTGCCCGGTTACCCGTCGCTGATGACGGTCGTGTTGTTTCTCGGTGGGGTGCAGTTGATCGCGCTGGGCCTGATCGGCGAGTACCTGGGGCGCCTGTACGAGGAGGCCAAGCAGCGACCCTTGTACCTCATCGCCAGCGTGCGCCCGGCATCGCAACAGAACGACTGAGTGCTGCGCACGTGGCGCGTCGAATCAGTCGCCCGCAAACGGGTTGAGCTGACGCCAGATCGATTTGCTTTTCGGCCAATTGCCGCTGAGCCACGGGTGTTCGGGGTCGTTGGCAACCAGAATGCGTTTGGTATCCGCGGCGAGTTTGTCTTCGCCCAGTTTCGTGTACGACTGTGCCATCAACGCCAGCGCGTCGTCGGTGTACATGCTTTGCGGATAGTTTTCGATCACGAACTGGCCGCGTTTGGCCGCGGCGACGTAAGCGCCACGACGCAGGTAATACAGGCCAACGCCGAGCTCATGCCGGGCCAGCAGGTTGCGCAGATGCACCATGCGCTGGCGGGCATCCGCGGCGTAGCGACTCGCCGGGTAGCGCCGGATCAGGTCGGCAAAGTCGTTGAAGCTCTGTGTGGTGCCGGTCATCTCGCGCGAGGTCATGTCGAGCCGCGCGATGCGTTCCATCAGGATGTTCTCCTTCTGGAAGTTGACCAGTGCCTTGAGGTAATAGGCGTAATCGATGTGCTTATGGGTCGGGAAGGTGCGGATGAAACGGTTCAGCGTGGAAACCGCGTCTTCCGGCCGCCCGGCCTTGTACTGGGAATAGGCCAGGTCGAGCTGGGCCTGTTCGGTTTCCGGGCCGAACGGGAACCGCGCGATCAGGCGTTGGTAAAGCCGCATGGCGCGGCCGTAATTGCCGTCATCCAGCGCTTCGCGCGATTTGCTGTAGAGCTGGTCCACCGGCAAGATCTCTGCCGGGTCCTTTTTCGCCTTGAACCAGCCGCAACCTGCCAACACCGGCAACAGCAGCAGGATCAGAACGACGCGGGGCAGGGTGCGATTCACGGTCATGGCGGTGTTCGGTGATGAGGAAAGGGGGATAATAGCCGAACAGGCGCCGGTAAGGACCCGCTTGGCAATCCAATTGTCGGATTGCATGGTGGGTTTGTACTCCGGCCCGTGTCCATCGCGCGCCTTGAGCGCGGGCCGCGGATAGCGGCTTTCACGGGCGCCGGAGCCGATCGCGTGCGACAACCACGGCTGGAAGACTGGCCAACAAGGAAATGAATGGAGATCGAACAAGACGATGAGCTGGTTGAACGCCTGCACGCCATCGTGACCCAGGAACAAGCGGGGCGGCGCTTCGATCAGGTGCTCGCTGAACTGTTCAGCGATTTTTCACGGACACGGCTCACCGAATGGGTGAAATCCGGCGATGCCCGGCTCGATGGCGAGCAGGTGCGGCCGCGTGAAGCGGTGCGTGTGGGGCAGCAGATTACGGTCGATGCGGTACTTGGTATCGAAACCGATGCCGAACCGGAAGACATCGCGCTCACCGTGCTGTATGAGGACGACGATGTGCTGGTCATAGACAAGCCGGCGGGTCTGGTTGTGCATCCGGGCGCCGGCAATCCCAACGGCACGTTGGTGAATGCGTTGCTGTTCCGCGATCCGCGCCTGGCAGCGTTGCCGCGCGCCGGCATCGTGCATCGCCTCGATAAAGACACTTCCGGAGTGATGGTGGTCGCGCGCAGCCAACGCGCCCACACCGGTTTGATCGAACAATTGTCCGGGCGTGCGGTGCATCGGCAGTACCTGGCAGTGGTGGTCGGCGCGATGGTGGCCGGCGCCAGCGTCGATGCGCCGATCGGCCGCCACGGACGCGATCGTGTGCGCATGGCCGTGGTCGAAGGTGGCCGCCCCGCGGTCACCCATTACCGCGTGCACCAGCGCTATCGCGCGCATACCGCGCTCGAGTGCCGTCTGGAAACCGGGCGCACGCATCAGATCCGGGTTCACATGGCGCATATCCGTCACCCGCTGGTGGGCGATCCGCTGTACGGCGGGGCGTTGCGCATCCCCAAGGCGGCCAGCGCCGAACTCGATGCGATACTGCGCGGGTTTCGCCGCCAGGCACTGCATGCCCAGCATCTGAGTTTCGCCCACCCGGCAACCGGCGAGCCGGTTCGTTGTGAGGCACCGGTGCCGGTGGATTTGATCGCGCTGATGGCGGCGTTGCAGGCAGACAGCGCCGAGGCGAGCGCGCTGGCACCACGTCCGCGCACGCGCCGTTGAACGGGAGCCGACGCGGATGCAGCACGGATTCGCGAATCAGGTGCTCGTGCCGCAGTGGCCTGCGCCGGCTGGTGTCCACGCGTTCACCACGTTGCGTGGCCCGGCGGGTTATTCGGCATATCCATTCGCTCGCCTGAACCTGGGCGCGCGTTGCGGTGATCGGGACGAAAGTGTGCGCGCCAGTCGCGCGTTGTTGTGCGCGCAAGCCGCCTTGCCGGCTGCGCCACACTGGCTGTATCAGGTGCATGGCACCGCGGTACATCGTTTCGACGCCGCCGCGCTGAGTGCACATGTCGAGCCGCAGGCCGATGCGGCGGTCACTGCCATGCCGGGGCAGGTGCTGGCGATACTCACCGCCGATTGTTTGCCGGTGGCGTTCGCCGCCATCGATGGCAGCGAGGTAGCAATTGCGCACGCCGGCTGGCGTGGTCTGTGCGATGGCGTGCTGGAGGCGACGGTGCGGGCGATGGACGCTGCGCCGGGAAACATCATGGCATGGCTCGGCCCGGCAGCGGGGCCGCATCGCTATGAAGTCGGCGACGAGGTGCGCGATGCGTTCATCGCCCGCGATCGTGATGCTGAACATGCGTTTCGCGCAACGCAGCCAGGCCATTGGCTGTGCGACTTGTATCAGTTGGCGCACCAGCGCCTGCGCGCGCAGGGAGTGAGCCGAATATATGGCGGCGAGTACTGCACCATCGGCGATGCCGAGCGATTTTTCTCGCATCGTCGCGACGGCCGCTGCGGACGCATGGCCAGCCTGATCTGGGTGGCGCCACAACGCTGAGTCAGTGCGACATTGGTTCGGCACGCGGCAATCCACACACCGCGCGCAACAGGTCATGCCAGGTAACGATCCCGATGACTTGCGCGTTTTCGTCTACCACCGGCAGGCACGACACTTTGGCTTCGAGCATGCGCCGGGCGGCAACGCCGACCGGCTCGTCGGCGGTGACGGTGACGGGTTTGCGGGTCATGATCTGATGCGCGTGGCGCTTTAGGGTGGCGGCATCGAGCGCGCGCTCGCTCGGACCATCCACAAACGGGCTTACAGCACGCAACACGTCGCGGTCCGAGATGACGCCAAACAACTCGCCGTCGGCGACGACCAGCAGGTGGTGGAACGAATGCGTATCGAAGATGCGCTTGATCTTCGCAAGGTTGTCGTCCAGGCCGACTGTAATCGGTGCGGCGGTAAGAATGTCCGCGACGCGCATTGGCTTCTCCGGCAGGCACGCACACGGCCGATTCTAGCAGCCTGTCGGACTTGACCGATCGTAGCGAGGGAAAGCCGGATTGAGGCAGATTTTTCGATCTTTTGAGGTGTGAACAGGGCTCTTTAACGAAAAAGATCGGGAAATCTGTCCAATCTCGGCTTTTCCGCAGTAGATCAGCGTCAAGTCCGACAGGCTGCTAGGGAACCTCTGAATAAGCCACATCTGGCGTCATTGCGAGCGTTCAAGCCTTTAGCCGCGAGGCCGAAGGCCGTGGCGGGAAGCAATCCAGCGTCTTGACTAGCGTGGCGGCGGACTGTGCGGGTTATCGCGATCACGATATGTTATATTGTTCCAACGTAGTGCTGCCATCGCCATGATGACGCAGCGTGAATTCCCGGAGGTGCCGTGTCAGCAGTACCGTCTGAATCGCAGATATCGCCGCTCAGCAGGCACGCAGCTCCTGCTGGCGTGAGTTGCCGCGTTGCGACGGATCGCGCTGGTGCGCTCGCCGCGATGGCGTGTGCGCTGCATTGCGCGCTATTGCCGTTCATGCTTGCGTTCCTGCCGGGCCTCAGCATTGGCCTGCTGGGTTCGTCGTTTTTCGAGGCGGCGTTCACCGTGCTGGCATCGGTAGTGGGTGTCGGCAGCCTGGCTTGGGGTTGGCGCAAACACCGGCGCCTGGACGCCTGGCAGCGGCTGATTCCGGGGCTTGGTCTGCTTTGGGTTGGTGCATTTCTGCCGTGGGCGCACGATCACATGATCATCCATGCATTGACGATGGCCTCCGGTGGTGGCTTGATCGCTGCCGCGCATTGGCGCAACCTTCGCCTCACCCGCAACCATCGGGCGGATTGAGCCACCGCACACAATGCGATGGTGTCAAGGCCGCGGCAGTGGTAATCTAACCCGCTTATCGCAATCGCAATCATTCAGGAGCAGTCATGGGCAGAGGGGACAAGAAGACCGCAAAGGGCAAACGCTTCACCGGCAGCCACGGAAATGCCCGGCCGCAAAGCAGCGCGGTGAGCAAGGCCGTAAGCGCCAAGGCCCCGGTCGTTGCGCGCAAAACTGCCACCAAGGCGGCGAGCAAAGCGCCGGCCAAGGCAGCGAAGGCCGCCAAGAAGTCAGCCTGAGCCCGCTCACGGTTCGTGATGAAACCCCGCTTCGGCGGGGTTTTTTCGTTTTGCGGCCTGGAAAACGGAAGCGCAGGATTTATTCGCAGACGCCGTCGCGGAGCAATGGCACGCCGGCACTGAATACCTGCAGCGCCCCCGGCCCACCCAGCCAATAGGCCAGGGCCGCCGGGTGTGCGATGTCCCATAGCGACAGATCGGCGCGAAGCCCGGGTACGAGCCGACCGCGATCGCTCAGTCCGAGCGCTTTGGCGGCGTTCGCGGTCGCGCCCAGCATCGATTCCAGTGGTGTCAGTCCAAACGGGTTGCAGGCCATAGTCAGTGCCAGACGCAGCGACAGCAGCGGCGATGTGCCGGGGTTGCAATCGGTGGCTACCGCCATCGCCACACCGTGCGCGCGAAAGTCGGCAACCGGCGGTTTTTTGGTCTCGCGCAGGCAATGGAACGCCCCGGGCAGCAATACCGCGACGCAATCCGATTGCGCCATTGCCAGCACGCCGTCGGTGTTGCTGTATTCGACGTGATCCGCCGACAGGCCGTCGAATTCTGCGACCAATGCCGCACCGCCGAGATCGGAGAGTTGATCGGCATGCAGTTTGACCGGTAGCCCGAGCGCGCGTGCGCGGGTAAATACGCGCCGGGTTTGTGCGGGGGTAAAGCCGATGCCCTCGCAGAATGCGTCCACCGCGTCGGCCAAGCCCGATTCGGCCACCGCCGGCAGCATCTGCGCGCAGAGCATGTCGATGTAGTCATCGGCACGGCCGCGGTATTCGGGCGGCAGCGCGTGGGCGCCGAGAAAGGTGGTGCGAACCGTGACGCCCAGCGTCTCGCCGATGCGTCGGGCGACACGCAGCATGCGCAGTTCGCTTTCAAGGTCGAGCCCGTATCCGGATTTGATCTCCAGCGTGGCGACGCCATCGGCGAGCAGGGCGCGCGCGCGCGGCAGCGATTGCGCCAGCAGCTCATCCTCGTTGGCGGCACGCGTCGCCTGCACCGTGGCGTTGATGCCGCCGCCTGCTTCGGCGATCTGGGCGTAGCTGGTGCCTTCAAGGCGTTGCTCGAACTCGGCGATGCGCTCGCCGGCAAACACCAGGTGCGTGTGACAGTCGATCAGCGCCGGAGTCACCAGCGCGCCATTCGCCGGATGAATGCGTGTGTTGGCATCGATCGCGCCGGCAGGAAGTTGATCGCGAGGCCCGACGTACGACAACCGCCCATTGCGCCAGCCGATCGCGGCATCGGCGATCAGCCCCCAGCCTTGCCCCGGCGCCAGCGTACTGGCGCGGCACGCGACGATCAGCGCATCGCAGGGTTGCACGTGCCCGCCTCGCGCCGCCAGCGCGCGTCAGTCGCCAAGGCCGGCCATGCCCAGGATGTTGTAACCGGCATCGACATAGGTGATCTCACCGGTGATGCCTGCAGCCAGGTCGGAACACAGGAAGGCAGCAACATTGCCGACGTTTTCGATGGTGACGTTACGACGCAGCGGCGCATGCGCCTCGACGTGGCCCAGCATCTTGCGCAGGCTTCCCACGCCGGATGCGGCCAGGGTCTTGATCGGTCCGGCGGAAATGGCGTTGACACGGGTACCCTCGGGGCCGAGATTCAGCGCCAGATAACGCACGCTGGATTCCAGTGCTGCCTTGGCGACTCCCATCACGTTGTAATGCGCCAACGCGCGCTCGGCGCCAAGATAGGTGAGGGTGAGGATGCTGCCACCACGGCCTTTCATCATCGGCCGCGCCGCCTTGGCCAGTGCGGTGAGCGAATAGGCCGAGATGTCGTGGGCGATGCGAAAACTCTCGCGATCCAGGCCGTCGAGGTAGTCGCCTTCCAGCACCTCGCGTGGTGCGTAGCCGATCGAATGCACCAGGATATCGAAGCCATCCCAGTGCTTGCCCAACTCGGCGAAACAGGTCTCGATCTGCGCGTCGTCCGCGACATCCAGCGGGATCACGATGTTCGAGCCGTACTCGGCGGCGGCATTTTCGACCCGCGACTTGAGCTTGTCGTTCTGGTAGGTGAATGCCAGTTGCGCACCTTCGCGGTGCATGGCATCGGCGATGCCGTTGGCGATCGAGCGTTGGCTGGCGATGCCGGTGATCAGTGCGCGTTTGCCGGAAAGAAAGCCCATGGTGTCTCCCAAAGCCCGCGAGTGCGGGTGAACATTGCACTAGTGTAACTGCCGACCGCCGTGCGGCAAGCTCAGAAGTGGTCCTTCCATTGCCGCAACCAGGCAAACGCCTCGACGCGATCTGCCGGGGCCGAGCCATGGTGCGCAGTCAGCGCGGCAAGGATGGCGGGGTCGTCAACGCGCAAAAACGGATTGCAGGCACGTTCGCTCGCCAGTGCCACCGGAACGCTGGGTTGGCCCGCGTCGCGCCGTGCATCGACCTGCGCGATCCGCGCGGCCAGTGCGGCATTGCCGGCATCGACCGTCTGCGCGAAGCGGCCGTTGGCCTGAGTGTATTCATGCGCGCAGCAGACCAGCGTTTCGTCCGGCAATGCGGCCAGTTTATCCAGCGAGGCGAACATCTGCGCCGGGGTGCCTTCAAACAAGCGGCCGCAGCCGAGGCTGAACAGGGTATCGCCGCAAAACAGCCAGCCATTGCCGTGGAAGGCGATGTGCGAGCGGGTGTGGCCGGGTACGGCGTGGACGTTCAGGTGCAGGCCCAGTTCGGGCAGATCGACCGTGTCGCCATCGGCTACCCGCACGTCGATGCCGGCGATGCGGGAATCGTGCGGCCCATAACAGGTCGCCTCGTGTACTGCGCGCAGTTCATCCAGACCACCGATGTGATCGGCATGATGATGGGTAATGAGAATGGCGCAAAGCCGTCGGCCGGAGTCTGCCAGGAACGCGTTGACCGCTGCGGCACTGCCGGGATCGACCACCATCGTGCGGCCATCGGCAGCCGTCACCGCCCAGATGTAGTTGTCGTTGAAGGCCGCAATGGCGTGCAGCTTCGGCACGGGAACGCCTCGTTGGCTATTGGCGGTAACGCGACAGTGGCCGCAATGGATGACTGGGGTAGTGCTTCATTCGGTTTGGAACGTATCCTCGCGGTGGATAGCCGACACTGTCGGGCCGTATCACCTCACCGCCAGCCTTCGAATCGGTAGTTCCATTGATGACGAAGCACTACACTAAGCGCCGCTTTCGCGCACAATCCACACCATGCCCGAGCTTCGCGTCGTCCGTCAATCGCTACGGGGCACCGACCGCCTGTTTGCCAGCGCGCCGATGGCGGCGCTGCTGGCGCATGAGCAGATGCAGGCGGCGCCCGAGCTTGGCCGCGCCTTTGGCCACGGCGGTCTGTTTCTGCGGCCGAGCGTGGATAGCCCCGCGATGCTCCCGGGTGCGGCGGTTCAAGTAATGTTGCAACTTCATCGTTGTGGCGAAGGGTTTTCAGGCGATGTGCGCTGCGCCGACGATGCGTTGCCGATCGGTACCGAAAGCCTGTCCCTGGTTTACGCGCAACACGTGCTGGAGTCGTCGCCCGCTGGGCAGCAACTGATGGGCGAGGTGGCGCGGATACTGGCGCCGGAAGGTGCGGCGATGTTCATCGTCCTGAATCCATTCAGTCCGGTGCGTCTGCGTTGGTGGAATCGCGGCCTGAAGGTATTGGCACCGGGGCGAGTGGCGCGGATGTTGAGCGAGCACGGCCTCGAGGTGCGTACGATCCGGCCGCTGGGCAGTTGTTGGCGCCCGCCCGCAGCCCGTGATGTGGGTAGCGACACGGTGCGCAGCAACTGGCTGGCAAGTTCGTACCTTTTGTTGGCAAGAAAACGCGTGCATGGCATGACGCCGCTGCGCGCGGGCGGGCCGAGGGTGGCCTGGAACAATGGCGTGGGAGCGCGATGAAAAAGATCGAGATTCATACCGATGGCGCCTGCCTCGGCAATCCCGGCCCCGGTGGTTGGGGCGTGTTGCTGCGTTGCGATGGCCGCGAACGCGAGTTGAGCGGCAATGAGCGCGATACCACCAACAATCGCATGGAGTTGATGGCGGCAATCATGGCATTGGAGGCGCTGAGCGAGCCATGCACCGTGGCGTTGCATACCGATTCGCAATATGTGCAAAAGGGCATCAGCGAGTGGTTGGCGGGATGGCAGCGGCGCGGCTGGAAGACCGCGGCGGGCGCGCCGGTCAAGAACCAGGATCTGTGGCAGCGCCTGAGCGCCGCTGCGGCGCGGCACACGGTGCAATGGTTGTGGGTGCGCGGCCATAACGGCCATCCGGAGAACGAGCGGGTGGACGCATTGGCACGCAACGCGGCCGAACAACTCCGTTCTCCTGGCAATGGGGGTGTGCGATGAGGCAGGTCGTTCTGGATACCGAAACCACGGGGCTGGCCTGGGAGCGCGGCCATCGCGTAATCGAAATCGGCTGCATCGAGCTGATGAAACGTCGCCCGACCGGACGCGAGTTTCAGCGTTACCTCAACCCGGATCGACTGATCGATGCCGGGGCCATGGAAGTGACCGGGATCAGCAACGAGTCGCTGCTCGACAAGCCGCGGTTTCACGAGATCGTCGATGAGTTTCTCGATTTCATCCGCGGTGCCGAGCTGATCATCCATAACGCCGCATTCGATGTCGGCTTTCTCGATAACGAGCTGAGCCTGACCGGACGCGACCTGGGCCGGATCAGCGATCACGCACAAGTGCTCGATTCGCTGCGCATGGCGCGCGAGTTGTTTCCCGGGCAGCGCAACAGCCTCGACGCCCTGTGCAAGCGCCTTGGCGTCGACAACGCCCATCGCACTCAGCACGGCGCGTTGCTCGATGCCGAGTTGCTGGTTGAGGTGTATCTGGCAATGACCTCAGGACAGGGCGACCTCGGCCTGGCGATGGAAGCGCCGCCACCGGACATTGGCGTCACCCCTGTCACGGTCGCGGCGCGGCCGCGACGGGTGCTGCGGGCCAGTGCCGAGGAAAGCGCGCTTCATGCCCAGCGCTTGCAGAAAATCGAAGATAAATCAGGTGCCTGCGTGTGGCTTGCCGGGTCGGAGCACTAGCCCGGTCAGGGGTGGTTGACGGGTTTCGGTCGTTGCGCTCTACCGCAATTTGCGGACTCGGTACTCGGGAAAATCTAAACCTCGCGCGCCAGCACCACGGTGATGTTGTCGCTGCCGCCGCCGCGCAGCGCGCAAAACACCAGATGATCGACCAGTTCCTGCGCCGATAACGCCTCGCGGGCGAGAATTTGCGCGATGCGACTGTCCGGCACGTGTTCGGTCAGTCCGTCGGTACACAGCAGCAGTTGCCTGCCCGCGCACCATTGCCCCTGCGCCACCCCGATGCGCAGATGGTCCGGATCGGTGACGCCGAGTGCCTGGGTCACCACGTTGCGGCGCGGGTGGCTGCGCGCCTGGTCGCTGGTGATGGCGCCTTGCGCAACCATCTCCTGCACCAGGCTGTGATCCTGCGAAATCTGCCGCAACTGGCCGTCCCACAGATAGGCGCGGCTGTCGCCAATCCAGGCAACCTCGTAATGATCGGCGGTGGTGGCCGCCATGGCGATGGTGGTGCCCATCGGCAGCGCGCTGCGGCGTCCTTGCGAGTAGGCCGCGACCGTATGCGCAGCGTAGCGGATGGCATCGCTCAGGCTGCTGCCGGCACGCGCGGATTCCATGGCGGCGTCGCGCGCGAGCGCGCTGGCGACTTCGCCGTATTCATGACCGCCCATGCCGTCTGCAACCAGCCAAAGCCCTTTCTCGGCATTGGCGTCGTAGGTGTCTTCATTGAGGTCGCGGCGAAGGCCGACGTGGCTGAGGTGGCCGAACTCGATCATGGATAGACGGATGCGCCTTGTTTTGGGTGATGTGGCACGAGTGACGCAGGCGCCGACCCGTCATGATGCCGTCGCGGGCGCAAATCCCGCAAGGCAGCGCAGGGTTTGCCACCCACATGCCACGGCAGACTCGGGGCATCAAAGCACGTTCAAGCCCCGATCAAAGGGGACAACGCATTTTCCGGCTTGTTCCGGACGCCTGGCCCGCGTATCATTCCGCGCTCTGTGTTGTTGCTGGTCCGCAAGCCGAACCCGTCAACCCCGAGTGGGGCGGGGCAACACCCGCAGAATTGCTGGAGAGGTGGCAGAGTGGTCGAATGCGCCGGATTCGAAATCCGGTGTACGTCTCCGACGTACCGAGGGTTCGAATCCCTCCCTCTCCGCCATTACGTGTGAATGCGCGCCGCCCTCCGAGCCGTCGGATCGGGCGGCGTTGTTGTTTTGGCAAGGTGGGCGTTATGTCGCAAATTCTGGTGCCGGTGTCGTTTGGCGAATTGCTGGACAAGATCGCGATCTTGCAGATCAAGGCGGAGCGCATGCACGATCCGGCCAAGCTGGCGAACGTGCAACGCGAGCTCGATGCCCTGCTGGCCGTGTGGGCGGCACACCCGGCACGCGGCACCGATATCGCCACGCTGCGCGCGGCGCTCAAGGCGGTGAATGAGCGGCTTTGGGATATCGAGGACGCGATCCGCGAGCAGGAACGTGCGCAGTGCTTCGAAGCCGAGTTCATCCGGCTGGCGCGCGCGGTCTACGTCGAAAACGACGAGCGCGCGCGAATCAAGCGCGAGATCAATCTGGCCCTGGGCTCGTCGTTCGTGGAGGAAAAGTCGTACGCCGATTATCGGCTGCCGGGCACCGCCTGATTGCCAGCCCACAGATCGAGGCGTTCGATCACCTCGGCGGTTTGAATCAGAGCCATCACGCCGGGCTTTTCCAGGCGCTGACCCCAGCGCAAGGTGCCTGGGTCGCGGTTGAAAAAGCGCTGCGCCGCTTGCGCATAATGATTCACGCAATAGCGCCGGCTGCGGTAGGGGCCGCTGCGCTCGGCGTCGGTGCAGGCGTACAGCCCGAGCACCGGTGTCGACAGCGCATTGGCGATGTGCACCGGGCCCGAGTCCGGGCTGAGCAGCAGGCTTGCGCGTTGCAACAGCGCGGGCAATTGTTCGATGCTGTCCTTGCCGATCAGGTCGATGGCCGGTTGCCGCATGGCGGCGAGGATGGCGTCGCCCATTTCGCGCTCGGCGTTGCTGCGACCGCCAATCAGCGCGATGCGCATGCCGTGCTGCGTGGCGGCATGATCGGCGACTTCGGCATAACGCTGCGGCAGCCAGTTGCGCAGTGCGTGGCTGGAACACGGCGAAATCATCAAGGTCGCCTGTGGGCCGGGCAACCGGGTCTGTGCCCATTCGCGGGCGGCTTCGGTTATCGGCAGTTGCCAGCGGATGTCGGTCAGGCGCAGCCCGAGCGGCTGCAAGAACCGGCCGAACACGTCGATTACGTGGTGACCGCCAGCGGCGATCCGCCGGTTGCAGAATAACCGATGTCCCTCGCGGCTTCGCGCCACATCGAAGCCGATGCGCATTCTGGCCTTGATCGCGGTCGACAACAGGCTGGCGCGCAGCGACATCTGCATCAACAGCAGGGCATCGAACCGGCGACCGGCCAGCGCTTGTCGCAGCGCATTCCAGCCTGCAAGCCCCTCGCGCTTGTCATAAACGATGAACTCGACGCCGGGCAGGGTTCCGAGTAGCCGGGCCTCGCCGCGCCCGATCACCCAGGTGATCCGCGTATCTGGTGCCTGTTCGCGCAGCGCATGCACGATCGGCAACATATGGGTGACGTCGCCCAGCGCGGAAAGACGCAACAGGCACACGGTTCGGGCTGTGCCGTCCGCTGCGTTAAACTTGCCGCCATGCATCAGGCGTCGCTCCCATGAACCAGATACCGTGCCCGTCCGATCTGCGTGCGCCGCAGGCGATAACGTTGCCCAACGGCGCGGGCATTGTGTTCGACGCGGCGCGTTTGCCGCAAGCGCCGGGCCTGGCGAATCTGTTCGATCCGAATGCGTGGCCGCAGGCGACGCCGGTATTGGGCAGCGGTCGCGGTTCGGCATGGTTCGTCGGTTCGGCCAGCCACGAGGCGGTTCTGCGCCATTACCAGCGCGGCGGTTTGTTGGCACGGCTGCTCGGCGACTGGTATCCGTGGCAGGGCGCCGAACGCACCCGCAGTGTCGCGGAGTTCAATCTGCTGGCCGAAATGGCTGAACTGGGACTGCCGGTACCGGCGCCGCTGGCGGCACGTTATCAACGCGATGGTGCGGGTTATCGCGCCGACATCCTGGTCGCGCGGATTGCCACTGCCGTGCCCTGGGCTGCCCTGCTGCGCGCGAACGTGTCCAGCGCACCGTGGGAACAGGTTGGCGCAACCGTCGCCCGATTCCATCGTGCCGGCATCGATCACGTTGATCTGAACGTCAACAATGTGCTGGTCGATGCGGCAGGACAGGTCTGGTTGATCGATTTCGACCGCTCGCAGCGGCGTGCGGTCAGCCGCCATTGGCGCTATCGGAACCTGCGTCGCTTGCGTCGTTCCATCGACAAGACGTTGGCGGGCTATCAATACGACGATGCGCTGGTGTCGGGCTGGTCCCGGCTGCGCGAGAGCTACGCGCTGGCGATGGCGCAAGGATTGCCATGAACTGGACCCTGTATTTTCTCGGTGTCGGCAACGCCGCTGCTGCCGACAGCCTTGGCTCTGCCAGCGCGGTGATCGAGTGCGATCGCGAACCGCTGCTGCTGATCGATTGCGGGCAGGAGGCATTGGCCGCGTATCTGCACGCCTATTCCGGCATGCCGTTGGCGGTTTTCATCACCCACGTACACATGGATCATGTCGCCGGCCTCGAACGGCTGTTTTTTGCCGCCCGTTTCGATCCACAGCGATGTGGCCGCGTGCGTCTGTACGTGCCTGCCGCTCTGGTGCCGTACCTGCAGGCGCGGGTTGCCGACTACCCCGGCGTATTGGCCGAAGGTGGCAGCAATTTCTGGGATGCCTTTCAGTTGATTCCGGTAACCCGCGGTTTTTGGCATCGCGACCGGTGGTATGACGTGTTCGAGGTCCGTCACCACGCGCCCGGTACCGCGTTCGGCTTGCGCTTGCGCGGGGCGCTCGTGTACACCGGCGATACCCGCCCGATTCCGGAAGCACTCGCGTGTCATGCCGATGAGCGGGAATTGATCGCGCACGATTGCGCGCTGATCGGCAATCCGTCGCACAGCGGCCTGGATGACCTCGAGCGCGAATACGGCAAGGATCTGCTGGGTCGATTGCTGATTTATCATTACGGCAGCGCAGCCGAGGCGGATGCGATCGCGGCTCGCGGCTTTTCGGTGGCGCGTGCGGGCCAGCGTGTGGCATTGTCAACGCCCACGGCTCAACAAACCCGGGAAAGCTTTTGAACCGCTCCGTTGCATTCACGTCGCCGAATACCAGCGAGCCGGTCGTAGTCTCCGACCGGTTGCGCCGCAGCCTGCGCGATCTGCGTGTCTCGGTGATCGAAACCTGCAACTATCGCTGCCCGTATTGCATGCCCGCCGATCGCACGCCGGAATGGACCGAGCGCGATCATGCCAGCAGCGCGAATCGCCTGGATTTTGCCGAGATCGAAACGCTGGTGCGATGTTTCGCGCGGCTTGGCGTCAGCAAGGTGCGTTTGACCGGTGGCGAGCCGCTATTGCGCCGTGGCCTGCCGGATCTGGTCGCCCGGCTCGCCGCTATCGACGGAATCGATGATCTTGCGCTGACCACCAACGGCAGCCTGCTGGCGCGGCAGGCAAAGGCACTGGCTGATGCCGGCCTGCATCGCTTGACGGTCAGCCTGGACACGCTGGACCCTGAACGTTTTTCCCGGCTATCCGGTGGCCGCGGCAAGCGCGATGACGTGCTCGCCGGTATCGCCGCCGCGGAGCAGGCGGGCTTTACCGCGATCAAGATCAATTGCGTGGTGCAGCGCGGCGTCAACGATAGCGATGTTTTGCCCTTGCTTGCGCATTTTCGCGGCACCTCGCATGTGGTGCGCTTTATCGAGTACATGGATGTGGGCACCTGCAATCGCTGGCAACGCACTCAGGTGGTGCCATCGGCACAATTGCGCGACCTCATACACGCGCGCTGGCCGCTGCGCGCGCTGGAGCCGAATTATCGCGGCGAAGTGGCGTCGCGCTATGCCTACGCCGATGGCGCCGGCGAGCTGGGTTTCGTCAGTTCGGTGACCGCGCCGTTTTGCGGCGATTGCCATCGCGCGCGCCTGGGCGCCGATGGCCAGTTGTACACCTGTTTGTTTGCGGCCGGTGGCACGCCGCTGCGCGAGTTCATTGCCCACGGCGATGCGGCGCTGACTGAGCGTATCGCGGCCACCTGGGTCGGGCGCGTTGATCGCTACAGCGAGTTGCGCGGCGATGTCCCGGGATCGGAGAAGCGGATCGAAATGTTCATGGTGGGCGGTTGATGGCAATACGCAAACGCGACACGCTTTCGCACGTCGATGAATCCGGCCGGCCGGCGATGGTCGATATTTCCGGCAAGACGGCCAGCGTGCGCGAGGCCTTGGCCGAGTGCAGGGTTCGCTTTCCGGCGTCGGTGGCAGCAAGCCTGCGCGAACAGGGCATGAGCACGGCCAAGGGACCGGTCATTGCGACTGCCATCATCGCCGGCACCCAAGCCGTGAAGCAGACCTCGGCACTGATCCCGTTTTGCCATCCGTTGCCGATCGATGCCTGTCGCTTCGATGTGAACTGGGTGGGCGCCAACGTATTGAACATCGCCTGCAGGGTGCGTACCTGTCACCGCACCGGGGTCGAAATGGAGGCGCTGACCGGCGCCACTGTGGCAGCGCTGACGGTGTACGACATGTGCAAGGCGCTGTCGCACCGTATCGTGCTCGGGCCGGCACGGGTGCTGGCCAAACGCGGCGGCAAACACGATTTTGGCAAGGACAAGCTGCCGTGAAGGTGAGTGTGCATTACTTCGCCAGCCTGCGCGATCGTGCCGGCTGCGTCAGCGAGGACATCGAGATGGCAGACGGGGTGTCCTTGCCGGCGCTGTACGCCGAGTGCTGCGGCCGGCACGGATTCGATTTTCCGCGTGAGCGCCTGCGGGTAGCGGTCGACGACACCTTCGTGAACTGGGATCACCGGCTGCTCGATGGCGCGCAGGTGGCATTCCTGCCGCCGGTATCGGGAGGTTGATCATGCCTGCGTTTGCCATCAGCGAAACGCCGATCGATCCGGCGTGTCTGCGCGAGGCGATGCAGACCTCGCAGTGCGGCGCGTTCGTGTGTTTCGAGGGTTGGGTACGCGACAGCCACCAGGGCAAGTCGGTGCGTGCGCTGGATTACCAGGTCTATCGCGAGCTGGCGCTCAGCGAAGGCGAGCGGATCGTGCAAGAAGCGTGCGCGCGTTTCGACATTGTCGGCGCAACCGCCGTGCACCGCGTCGGCGCGCTGGCGTTGGGCGATCTCGCGGTCTGGGTCGGGGTAAGCGCAGGTCATCGCGATGCGGCATTTTCCGCCTGCCGCTGGGTGATCGATGAAATCAAGGCGCGGGTACCGATCTGGAAGCGGGAGCACTATCACGACGGCGTCAGCGAATGGCTGCATCCGTGAGTGTGGATCGATCCAGCAGGTGAAGCTGCGGCGGTTTGGCCAGTTCCGCGAGTATGCGCGCGTCGCGGCCGTAGATGTCGCGCTTGAAACCGAGCCGGCCATCGCTGTGGATATCCACGCTCCAGTACATCAACAGCACGGTTACCGGGCGATGCAGGGACACGTTTTGGGTCCGACCGGTGGCGATGAGTGCATCGATGGCGGTCCGGTTCCATTGCACCGGGTCGTCGAGCAGGCGTTCGACCAGATCCAGCGGCTGCTCCACCCGGATACAGCCGGAACTGAACGCCCGTTGTTCGAAATCGAACAGCTCGGTATGCGGCGTGTCGTGCAGGTAAACGCTGTAGGGGTTGTCGAAACGAATTGCGACTCGCCCCAATGAATTGCCGGGCCCCGCATCCTGACGCAGGGTAAGGCCACTCGGATTGTTCCAGTCGATCTGCTCGGCGCGCAGTTCGTTGCCATTCGGGTCAAGCACACGCAAGCGGTTGGCAGCCAGATAGCCGGGGTTTTGCCGCACTTTCGGCAGAATGTCCTTGCGCAGAATGGTGGGCGGCACGGTCCACGTCGGGTTGAAGGTGATCCGGTTGATCTGCGAACGGAAGCTCGGCGTTTTGCGATAGGGTTTGCCTACCTGCACGCGTGTGCTCCATTGCGGCTGGCCATGCTGAAAATAAGTCGCCTTGTAGCCGGCGATATCGACCAGCAGGAATTCGGCGCTGGTTTCATGCAACAGCCAGCGCGCGCGCTCCAGATTGGCGCGCACCTGATCGATACGCATCGCCACGGTCACGTTCAATGCCGCCAACGTGTCCTTGCCCAGCGCGCCGTCGGCGGCAAGATATTGCTTGCGCTGGAATCGCCGCAACGCGTCGTGCAGCACCGGGTCGAAGTGTGTCGAGTCCGCTTCCGCCTCCATCTCCGGGTCGCCATAGCCGCTCAGGCGCAAGCGTTCGCGCAGCGCCGGAATCCGGGGGTCGTCGTCGCCGACCTTCAGCGTCGGGCCATCGGCAATTTGCGGCCAGCCCCCGGTGCTTTGTACTTTGCGCAGCCGGCGCAGACCTTCACGCAGTCGTTCGTAAAGCGGGTAGGTTGGGCGGGCGCGCTCGAATAGCTCGGCAATCGCGGCGTTGTCGATCGCCCGGCTCGCCTCGGCCAGCGCGGACTGCACGTCGATACCGCGGGCCTGGAAGTTCCAGTCCCGCTCCAGCACGCGCGGATCGACCTTGCCATTGAGCAGATGCGACAACGCGGTGAGCAGACTGCGAGTGGCCAGCAATTCGGTGCCGAGTGCGGCATCGCTGCGTTGTGACGGCTGCGACCAGGCGGCACGCAGTGCCTCCACCGCGTAATCCTGCGGCTGCAAGCCATCGTTTTCGATATCCACAAGTGCTGTCAGCAGCGCGCTCCGCTGTGCCGGCTCGGCCCACGCTGGTCGGAACTCGCGCAGCTGATAAAAGCGGGTGAGCAATCGATCCGACGATGTCTGCGCGTCGGCCGCTGCGCGGTCTTGTGTCATCTGCTCGCGCAGTTGTGCGCTCGGCCCCGGCAGCGTTACTGGCTCGGTCGCCACCGGCACCGCTGCCGAGACGCCGATACTGGCGAACAGCGTCAGCAGCATGGCAGCGCGTCGCGTGTTCAACCGATTTTTAACGTCAGCGACTGTAACTTGCGCGCTTGTGTCGGTTGCCGGCATCATCATTCCACTCCGTTTGGTTCGGGGATCCTGACATTGCATCAGTTGTTTCGATCATTATCGCTGCTGGCGATCCTCGCCGGCGGTTCAGCCAAGGCCGTGCCGCCGGTTGATCCGCTGCTCGCCGCGACGCCGGTTGCCGCCAAAGCGGCGGTCACGACGGCATTGCGCGCCATGCGCTGCGCCGTTGGCGGTGGTGTTCCGGCACCGGATCGACTGGCCGTGATCGACTATTCAAAACCCTCCACAGAAAATCGCCTGTGGGTGTTCGATCTCGCCGCGAACTCGCTGCTGTACGAAGAGCGCGTCGCGCATGGCCGCAACTCGGGCGAAAACCTTGCTGCGAATTTTTCCAACGAATCGGGCAGCTACGCGTCGAGTCTCGGCCTGTTTCGTACCGGCGACACCTATGTCGGTCGCAACGGCTATTCGCTGCGGATGCAGGGCCTTGAACCGGGATTCAACGACAATGCGATGAGTCGTGCCATCGTAATTCACGGCGCCGATTATGTGAGCGACGCGTTCGTGCGCAAGGTCGGCCGGATCGGCAGAAGCCTTGGTTGCCCGGCGGTGCGCAGAAAAGTGGCTCATGCGTTGATAGACACGATCCAGAACGGGCAGTTCGTATTCTCCTACTATCCCGATCCGCAATGGTTGGCACGCTCGCAGTTCGTCAATTGCGACGGCGGTGCGATGGCACGGCACGACGGCATTGCGACCGCACCCTGACGAAACAAAGGCCGGGTTGCCCCGGCCTTTGTTTTGTGAACGATGGGCCGCACTCAGCGCAGCGGCACGATCCGGTTGTTGGTCACCCGCACGTAATCGCCAGGAGCGACGTTTGCCAGATCGCGCTGGTTGATGACGATGCGGCGCCCGTCGTCCATGCGCAGGAACACATCGTACGTCGGCGCGGATTTGACGTTCTTCTCGATCTGGTGACCCGCAACGGCGCCACCGACTGCGCCGACCACGGTCGCGGCCTTGCGGCCATCGCCCTTGCCGACCTGATTGCCAAGGACACCGCCGACGATGCCGCCCAACACCGCGCCGCCACCGCTGGCCGAACTGTTGCCGTAGATGGTTTCGATGCGCTCCACCACCCCGCAATCGTAACAACGCACGTTCTGGCTCGGGCCAGCGGGGGGCGGACCATAGCCGTACCCTCGATTACCGCCGGTGGCGCAGGCGGCAAGGCCGATACAAAGAGCCGGGATAAACAGGCTTCGCAGGTTCATGGAGTCGCTCCGCAATGGTGATTGCCGATCATGCTGAAGCCTGCCGGCTGAACATTCACCGACCAGGAAAACCGCAGCCGCGCGCTGGCGTACCGACCTGCTCAGCGGTAGTCGCGGTGGCAGGCGTTGCAGGTATCGTTGATCCGTGTCGCCGCGGGCGCGAATCCACTGCAGGCGGCATCAGGAATTGCGAGGGCAGCGCTCGTCGCGTCGTGAAAATCGGTCGCATAACGCGTGAACACGGCATCATCCGTCACAGCAAAGATCGCATCGATGTCCTCGCTCAGCATGTTGAGCCGGACGAAATGATGCCGAAGGGTTGCACTGGAGCAGTTCGATGCCGCCAGCTCCGATTTGACGCGGCGCTGGTGGTGATCGATCAATACCATCAAACCCCGAGGCAACGCGTGGGCCTGACGCAAGGCATTGAGCGCAAAGCTGGCGCCGAGCGTACCCATCATCAGGCCGATCAGCAACGCAATCGCAAAGCGCATGTTGTCTCCACTCGTTGTCGACCGGTGCGCATTGTCGCCGATCTTTAGCGGCTAAAATGCGCGGATGACCATCGCCATGTCCGCTTCAGAGAATCTTCAGCAACGCTTTTCCGGGATCGACCGTCTTTACGGTGCCGGCGCCGCAGAGGGCTTTTCCGGTCGTCATGTCTGCGTGATCGGCCTGGGCGGCGTCGGGTCCTGGGCCGTGGAAGCGCTGGCACGCAGTGCGGTGGGTTCGCTGACGCTTATCGATGCCGATGATGTATGTGTGAGCAACACCAGCCGGCAACTGCAGGCGCTGGATGGCAATTTCGGTCGCGGCAAAGGCGAGGTGTTGGCGGAGCGCTGTCGCGCCATCAACCCGGCGATCCGATGCCAGGCGATACCGGCGTTTCTGACCCCGTCCAACCTCGGCGAACTGCTGGATCGCGGCTACGATCTGGTGCTGGATGCCTGCGACAGCTTTCGCAGCAAGGTCGAAACCATCGCCTGGTGCCGCCGCCGCAAGTTGCCGTTGGTGGTGGTGGGCTCCGCCGGCGGTCGGGTCGATGCAACCCAGGTGCGGGTGCGCGATCTGAGCCGGACCGAGCACGACGCGATGTTGTCGTTGATCCGCAAGAAGCTGCGCGGCGAATTCAATTTTCCGCGTAACGCGCAGCGTTATTTCGGCGTGTCGGCGGTGTATTCGCTGGAAAACGTGCGTTACCCGCAAGCCGACGGCTCCGTTTGTGGCGTCCGGCCCGCCACTGCCGGCGACGCCGGATTCACGCTCGACTGCGGAACCGGGCTCGGTGCGGCGACCCATGTCACCGGCGCGTTCGCGTTTGCCGCTGTCGGGCGTGTGCTCGAACTGCTGCGTCGTGCGCCATGATGGGCTTGCGTGCGGACGGATACTGATATAGCCGCGGTCATCGGTCAGAATCGGCGATTACGGCGCGGTCGCGCGAACGCTTGATTGACGGGGATACGAGATGAATGAACGGGGTCGCTGGGACGAAGATACGTCGGCGCTGGATGCGATCGCCGGGTTGATTGCGGCCGCCGACTACGATGCCGCGATTGCCCGCTGCCGGCTGCAACTCGAAGCGGCACCGCAATGCGCTGCGACCTGGGGCCTGCTGGCCTCGGCATTGGCAGCTGGTGGCGATATCAACGAGGCCGGCAAGAGTCTCGCGCGTGCGATCGCCTGTGATCCGGGCGAGCCGGCGTACCACGTGCAGATGGGCGAGTTGTATGCGCGTCTGCAACGCGCCAGCGATGCGGCAGCGTGTTTCGAACGCGCACTGGCGCTTGTGCCGGAGCATCTGCCGGCCTTGCACGGGCGCGCCAACACCTTGTGGGCGCAGGGCGATCTGGTTGCGGCGCGGCAAACCTGCCAACGCATTGTCTCGCTTCGTGGCGACGATGCCTTTGCCGAACGTAACCTGCGCCTGATCAATGGCCGTCTGGTCGAGCGCTGGCATTTTCCGATGGTCAGCGACGGGCCGCGCAATGCGCAGTACGAGCAGGCGCTGTGCGCCGCGATCGATCGCGATTCGGTGGTGCTGGATATCGGCGCCGGCACCGGCCTGTTGTCGATGATGGCGGCACGCGCTGGCGCGCATCACGTGATCGCCTGCGAGAGCAATCCGGCGATGGCCGAGCTCGCCCGCGAAATCATCGCGCACAATGGCCTGTCGGACAAAATCACGGTGCTCGGCAAACCGTCGTTCCAGATCGACCCGCAAACCGACTTTCCCGCTGGCTTGCGCCCGAATCTGATCGTGGCCGAGATTTTCGACGCAACCGTGATCGGCGAGGGCGCATTGGCGAGTTTTGCGCACGCCCGTACCCGGCTCGCAGCGGACGGCGCACGGATCGTTCCGGCGCGGGCGCGGCTTCATGGTGTGCTGATCGAATCGGACACGTTGTGGCGCGAGGGTGCTGCGGATCATGCCTGTGGCTTCGACCTGCGGATGCTCAATCGCTATCGGCCGGATTGCGTCGGCGTTGAAGCGCACGGTTTCCAGGGTGTCGCGTTGTCCAGCGACTTTGCCATTTTCGATTTTGATTTCAGCGCTGACGCCGCAACCGGTGCCGCCGTGGCTGAGCTGGAAATCGAGGTTACCCGTGCCGGCGTGTGCCACGGCGTTGCCTACTGGATGCAGTTGCAGCTCGATGACGAGCGGGTGCTGGATAATCGCCCCGATCTGGGCGAGGGCGTATCCGCGATGTATTGCGCGCACTGGCACCAGATGGTGCGCCTGCTGGTTCCCGCGATTGCCGTGCAACCGGGAATGCGGATTCGTATCCGGGCGCAGCACAACCGCCATGCAGTGGCGCTGAGTGTGTTCGATCCGGTCACCGGCTTGCCCGGTTGTTGATGGCGTCATGGGTGTTGCGCTTTTTTTGCGCGCAGGGTCTACTTTCACGATGAACGAGAACGACCGCTATCGCAGTGCCGGCGCCGTACTGTGCCACCAGATGGTGCCGCCGGAAGTGGCGGCGGCCATGGCCTTCCAGATCAGCCTTCAGGTGCGCAAGACTGGTGGCCAGTGCCTGGCGCCGCCGGTGATCACCAGCAAGCCATGCTACGAAATCTACTGTTACCAGTGGCCGGTGCTGCTCACGTTCCTGTGGGCGATGACGCCAAAAATCGAAGCGGTCGTTGGACGGCCACTGCTGCCGAGTTACAGCTATTTTCGCACCTACCAGCAGGGCGACGTGTGCCGCGTCCATGCCGATCGTCCGGCCTGCGAGCATTCGGTTTCGTTGACCCTGGCCTATTCTGACGACAAGCCGTGGGCGTTGGCGGTCGCCAACGATCCCGCACCACTGGAACAGCGCGGCACCATTCGCGGCGATGAGGATTTTGGCGGCAATGGGTTCAGCGAGTTTGCGATGGCGCCTGGCGATGCCGTGGTCTATCGCGGCACCGACTACCTGCATGGGCGGTTGGCGCCCAATCCCAATCGCTGGTCGGCGCACCTGTTTCTGCACTGGGTCGATCGCGAAGGCCCCTATCGTGAGCAGGCCTTCGATGGTCGATCGGTCGTTGGAAATACCGATTTCGTGTTTCCAGCGGCCGGCTGACAGGCGGTCGGATACCGCCTGTCGGCAACGCGGTGATCAGAACTCGCTGGACAGACGCGCGAACAATGCCGCGCCGTTCAGGCCGAACTGGACGCTGTCGTACTTGAAGCCGTTGTCGGTTTCGTCGGCGTTCTGAGCGCTGGGAAATTTGTCGAAGATGTTGGCGGCGCCGATGGTGAACTTGGTTTTGCCTTGATTGAAGGCGTAGGTGATGCTGGCATCGGCCGACAATCGCGCGTCGTACTTGAGGTTCGGAACCGGCGGGCCGGAGAACGTACCCAGGGTCTGCGAACCGAAGTAGATCAGTTTGAACAGCCCATTCCACGCGCCAGTGGTGTAATCGAACGCCAGCGTGCCCTTGCTGCGTGGCGCGCCGTTTTCGATGAACAGTTTTTCGCGATTGTCGAGCAGTGCGTCCTCGCGGCCAGCGAGCGAGGCCGGGGTGTTGACGCGGCGGACGTCGGTCTTGTTGTAGTTGAAGCCGAGCAGGGTGACCAGTTTGCCACCGGCCACCGGCATGTCGTGGGCAGCGGTGACATCGATGCCACGGGTTTTGGTATCGACCGAGTTGACGAAGAACTGTGCTTCACCAACACCCAGTTGATCCAGAATCGCACCGATGCTCGGGTCGCTGTCGTCGAAACGGCCACTGAGCACGATGCGGTCGTCGATGTTGATCCAGTAGCCATCGACCGTCAGCGTCAGGTTGTCCAGCGGCTCCCAGGTAAAGCCAAGGGTGAAGTTGTCGGAGGTTTCTTCCTTCAGTTTGGGAATGCCGGCGGCATTGGCCACGCTGCCGCCATTTGGCGCCAGCACCACATCGGTGGGCACACCGCCGATGAAGTCGGTGAAGGTCGAGGAGAAGAAGCGCTGTTGCAGCGATGGCGCGCGGAAGCCGGTGCTGACCGAGCCACGCAGGCGCAGGGTATCGGTGGTGCGATAGGCCCAGGCCAGCTTGCCGTTTAGCGTGGTGCCGAAGTCGCTGTAATCCTCGTAGCGGCCGGCGATATCCACCATCAGTCGGTCGGTCACGCTGGCTTCCAGATCGACATACGCCGCCCAGCTATCGCGGCTGGAATTGGTTTCGTCACCCGGCTGAAAACCGGGGAATCCCTGACTGCCGGCATTGCCGCCACCGGCACCGTCGGCATCGATGAACGAACCCGCCTCGCCGGCGAAGATCTTGTAGCGCTCGTCGCGGTACTCACCGCCGAAGGCCACGTTCAGGCCCTGGAACACGCCATCGTAGTAGCGGCTGATGTCGAGATTGGTGGTTTGCTGACGGAACGAGAAACCGCCGGCATCAAAGCGGGTGGGGCTGATCCCGGCACCGCCGCCGAGCAGGTCGGCATTGGCGATCGAGGCATTGAGCGTATTGGAGATGTTGTAGAGCAGTTCGTTGTAGCCATAGGTGGTACTCAGATCGACATTCCAGTCGCCAAAATCGCCGCGCGCGCCGACAGTGGCGTAACGGTCTTCGAGGTCGCCGTTGATGAACGGTACGAAGCCGTCGGGGAACATCGCGGCCGAATTGCGCGAGGGGATATCGTCGGAGCCGATGCCGCCGCGTGCGAACGCTGCCGATGAGGCGTCGCGATCCTGGTAGGTGCCGGTGAAATACACATCGACGTTGTCGGTGATACCAAACGTGCCGTTGCCGGCGACCGTGGCGTTGTCGACGCTGGAATCGCCGATGGTGCGCGGGTTGTCCTTGCCCGAGCGATCGGAGCGGTTGCGGCTCAGGTATTCGGCGGTGATGCCAAGCGTGCCGCGGTCACCGAGTTCCACGCCGCAATAGGCGGTGGTCAGGTCGTTTTCGCCGTCGCCGCGCGAATACTGACCGTAAGCGAGCACGCCTTCGCAGCCGGCACGCTGCTTGAGGGTGATGTTCATCACGCCGGCGATGGCGTCGGAGCCGTACTGGGCGGCCGCGCCATCGCGCAGCACTTCGACCTGTTCGATCGCCAGTACCGGGATCGTGTTCAGATCGGTGCCGGTAGCGCCGCGATTGCGCGCGCCGAACAGGTTGACCAGCGACACGTTGTGGCGGCGCTTGCCGTTGACCAACACCAGCGTCTGATCGGCGCTGAGGCCGCGCAATGCCGCCGAATCGATCAGGTCGGCGCCGTCGGCACCGGTCTGTCGCGTCGAGTTGAACGAAGGCGCGATGAATTGCAACGATTGGCCAAGATCGAACTGCGCGCCCTGAGTCGCCGCCTTGCTCATCGGGATGATGTCCACCGGAACCAGGGTTTCGGTGGCCGAGGTACCCTGGCGGCGCGAGCCGAGCACCATTACTTTGTCGAGCGATTTGGCTTCGGTCGCATCCGGATCGGCGTTGTCCTGTGCCCAAACCGGCGCAGCCACGCCCAAGCCCATCAGTACAAACAGCGGCAGGGCATTGCCCACGGCCGTAAACAGCAACGATTTGCGCATGTTGATTCCCCCAATCCGGATAACGGCCGTCCCCAAGCGCAACCGGCACGGCCCAAGCCGGCTGCGTTGTCGGCGCAATGCGCCGACGATCGTCTGCAATGTACCGCGGCGCGGAGCGCGCGGGAAGATGGCTCGCTTCCGGGCGCATCACGACTTGCGTGGCGCTTACACTATCACCGGATCAAACCACGTGGAATGGCAATGAATCTGGAGCAATGGCGGCGTGAGGGGCGCGTGTTCGCCTGGCAGGGGCAACGCATTTTCCATCGCGATCAGGGCGAGGGCGAGGTACTGGTTTGCCTGCACGGGTTTCCCACCGCATCCTGGGACTGGCATCGGCTGTGGCCGTCGCTGAGCGCGTCGCGGCGGGTGATTGCGCTGGATTTTCTCGGCTATGGACTATCCAGCAAGCCGGTCGACCATGCCTACAGCGCTGCGGAACAGGCCGATATCGTGTTGGCGTTGATGCAATCGCTCGGGATCGGGCAGGCGCATGTGCTGGCACATGATTTCGGCGACAGTGTTGCGCAAGAGCTGCTGGCGCGAGCAGACGAGCAGGGGGCAGGCATGCCGCTGCGCCTGCTGTCGGTTTGCTACCTCAACGGCGGGATATTCATGGAGGCGGCGCGACCGCGCCTGATCCAACACCTGCTGCTGGGCCCGCTCGGGCCCTGGTTGTCGCGACGGTTGAGCTATCCGCGATTTGCGCGCAGTTTTGCGGCAATCTTTGGCCCACAGACACAGCCCAGCGCCAGCGAGCTTGACGATTCCTGGCAGTTGATTACGCATGACAACGGCCATTATCTGGCGCACGCCCTGATCCAGTACATCCCCGAGCGCCACCGGCAGCGCGCGCGCTGGGTCGCGGCGATGCAGAACAGCACCGTGCCGCAGCGTCTGGTGATCGGCATGGCGGATCCGGTATCGGGCTGGCGCATCGCCAAACGCTACCGTGAACTGTTGCCTTCGGCCGATGTGGTCGAGTTGCCCGGCATCGGCCACTACCCACAGTTGGAGGCGGCTGACGCGGTGCTTGCGGCGTACGCCGAATTCACCACGCGTGTGGCAGATGCCGGTGCCGGATAGCCAGCGCGCGTAAAGTCAGTGCGCTGCGCCACCACGTTGCAACAACATCACGCCGAGCAGGTAAATTGCCACGATCAACCAGCGGCCGAGCGTTGCGCGTCGCGACGCCGGCGCCACCGCGACCGCGGCGGCAATCGCCATCAACATCACCGCGAACAGGCCGGTGGCACTGTGGTTCGGATCGAGTTGCGCGAAAATCGGCGCTTTTCTGTCGGCGAGATCCATGGCCAGAAATACCACCATGTTGACCGCGTTGGAGCCAAACAGGTTGCCGACGGCCAGCCCGGACGCGCCCATGCGGAAAGCGGTGATCGAGGTCACCAGCTCCGGCAACGATGTGGACAGCCCAACCAGCAAAGTGCCGACAAAGGTCAGTCCCCAGCCACTGAGTTCGGCGACGTGCGCTGCGGATTCGGCAAACGGCTTGCCGAGCAACAGCAAAGCGCCGGCCGCCAGCGAAAATTGAGTCAGTGCCGGCCAAAGGCGCGTGCGGTGGTCGGTTGACGTAGCTTCGGCAGCGATCGCGGTTGAGCGCACCCCGCTGCGGTACAAGGCATACATGCCCCCACAATAAACGCTTGCCAGCAACAACGATTGCGGCGCCACACCCGACAGCGCCCAACCCGGTCGCAGCATCACGAACAATGCGGCACCGGCATTGAGCAGCATCGCCAATGCTGCCAGCGCGACCACCTCGGCGCTGCGTCCGGGCGGGGTGAGTTTTCCGACGAACAGGCCGACCAGCGCAAAGATCAGCATATTGGCCATGCTCGATCCGAACAGGTCGCCCGCAGCGAGATCGGCGGCGCCAATCCGCACCGCCGCGATGTCGGTGGCGAGTTCGGGCAACGAGGTGGCGCCAGCGAGCAGGATGGTGCCGATCCAGACCCTGCCAATTCCCGTTGCATCTGAAATTCGGTCGGCAGCATGTGCCAGCAACGAGGCAAACGCGATCAGCAGCAACCCCAGCACCGTGAATTGGGCAAGCGCCGCGATCATGCTGCCGATTCGCCAGTCGGAGGGTGTCTGCGGGGGCGGTGGCCGTGGCTGCACGGACACGCGAGGGGATGTGGCGTCAGTGAACCGTGGAACAGTGGCATTGCCTGGCTCCGCGCTGGTGCGGCTGTAACGGGTCGAAAGCCCACTCTACCATTGCTGCAATGCAGGATTGAAGTGTGAACTGCGTCACACTTATACTCACGGCGCACGCTGCCTGTCCGGCTCCGTTCAACTTTTACTCCATCGCCATAACCTTGGCGATGGAGCCATATGCCGCCCACCTGGGAGGGGACAATCATGAGGCACAAGGCAAGACCATTCTGGATCGTTGCTGCATTGGCCGTAGCCGGATCGGTACCGGTTGCGCAGGCAGCCAAGCCATCGCCGACGCCACAACAACTCAAGGCGATGGCCGACAACGCACGCGACAACCATCGCTTCTTCAAACAACCCGAAACCATGGCCGAGGCCGCCGCGACGCAGGTGCAGTTACCGAACGGCGCGACGGCGATCGCCGTGCCCACCGAACTGTGGAACAACCTGTCGGTCGAGCGCGATGCAAACGGCAAGTTGCACGTACTCGAATCGGACGGCACCCACGTTCCGGCCACTGCGACCAGGGAGCTCGACCATGAATAAGCTCGCGCTCACTTCCGCGCTTTCCCTGGCGCTCGCGGCGACGTTCGCGCAGGCCGCAGAAATCGTTCCAGTCAATTTCGATGGCGTCGATGAGGGCTACAACGATCCGGCTCCGGCGCTGCCGGTCGGCGGCAACCCCGGCACCACGATCGGCGAGCAACGCCTGATCGTTGCCCAGTTCGCTGCCGACCTGTGGGGCGCGGTGTTGCAAAGCGACGTGCCGGTGTTTGTCGGTGCGCAGTTCAATCCGCTCGGTCCCAATGTGCTGGGTTCGGCCGGCGCCACGTTCGTGTTCAGCAATTTCCCTGGCGCCGGTGTCGCCGACACCTGGTACAGCTCGGCGCTGGCGGACGCGCTGTCCGGCGAGGATTTGCAACCCGGTTTCATCGACATCAACTCGCAATTCAGTTCGGACTTCACGTTCTACTATGGCCTCGACGGCAACACGCCGGCCGGCCAGGTCAATTTCCTCGACGTGGTGATGCACGAGTTCGGCCACGGGCTGGGTTTCCAGAACTTCGAGAATGAAGCAGCCGGCACCTTTCTGAACGGTATTCCGGACATCTATTCCACGTTCACGTTCGATAACGCGACCGGAAAGCGCTGGACCGAGATGACGGTGGCAGAGCGCCAGGCATCGGCACTGAACTACGGCAAGGTGATTTTCGACGGCGCCAACGCGACCGCCGGAGCAGCATTGAACCTCGGCCCGCGCACCGCGTTCCGGGTAATCGCGCCCCTGGCAATCGCTGGCGATTACGATTTCGGCACCGCCTCGTTCGGACCGCCCGCGACCCCCGCCAACTTCACCGGCGCGGTGGTGCAGTCGTCACCGGCGAACGGTTGCAGTGCGCTCGACAATGCCGCAGCCGTCGCCGGCAATATCGCCATCATCGATCGCGGCACCTGCGCATTCGTGCTCAAGGCTGCAAACGCGCAGGCGGCAGGGGCAACAGGCGTAATCATCGCCAACAACACCACCGCCAATCCGCCGCCGGGACTGGGCGGCGCCGACCCGACGATCACCATCCCGACGGTGTCTGTTACCCAGGCCGATGGCGATCTGATCAAGGGCGCATCGCCCGGAGTGCAGGTGGGCCTGGTCATCGATCCGGCCCGGTTGCAGGGTGCCGATGATGCCGGTCGGCCGCGCCTGTTCATGCCCAATCCGGTGCAGGGTGGGTCGTCCGGTTCGCATTACGACAGCAACATGCTGCCCAATGCGCTGATGGAGCCGGCGATCAACGCGACGCTGTTCTCCGCGTTCAATCTCGACATCACCCCGAACCTGCTTCAGGACACCGGTTGGCCGCTCAACGGCGGCAACGCGAAGATCGACGGTTGTGACACCACGATCGACGTGGTCGACGCCGCTGGCATCATCGTCGGCGCCAACGTGCAGGCCACCAGCAATCTGTGTCTGAGCAAGGCGACCAATCGCGGTTCGTACCAAAGCTGCATGGACACCTACAAGGACGGTTTGCTGGCCGCAGGTCTGATCACCGGCAAGCAGGCTGGCAAGTTGATGAGCTGCGCGGCAAAACTCGGCAAGTAAGCCCGTTCCACCCGTCGACATGCGGTATTTCACCGGCGTCTCGGGGCGCCGGTTTTTTTTTTTGCGCATGACACCCATACGATGACGGCGCCCACCGGCGCCGTCATCATTGCCCGATGAAGCCAGGCCGATGGGAAACGATGCCTACAGCGCTTCGTAGATTCCGGCCGCACCCATGCCGGTGCCGATGCACATCGTCACCATGCCGTATTTGAGCTTGCGCCGACGCATGCCGTGCACGATGGTTGCGGTGCGAACGGCGCCGGTGGCACCGAGCGGGTGACCCAGGGCGATCGCGCCGCCCAGCGGATTGACCTTGTCTTCGTCGAGCCCGAGGTCGCGGATCACCGCCAATGCCTGCGCAGCGAAGGCTTCGTTCAGCTCGATCCAGTCGATTTGATCGCGGCTCAAACCAGCCTGCTTGAGCGCCTTGGGAATCGCTTCCTTCGGGCCGATGCCCATCACTTCGGGCTTGACGCCGGCGACTGCAAAACCAACGAAGCGCGCCAGCGGAGTGAGGCCGTAATCCTTGATCGCCTGTTCGGACGCCAGCAGCACCGCACCGGCACCATCGGACATCTGCGAGGAGTTGCCGGCAGTGACCGAGCCGCCGGCGCGGAACACCGTGCGCAGCTTGGCCAGTCCTTCAGCGCTGGTGTCGGCACGCGGGCCTTCATCGGTATCGACGATGATCTCGCGCTGGTTGACAGTACCGTTGTCGAGTTCGGGCTGGCGCGAAATGATGGTGTAGGGGCTGATTTCGTCGCGGAACTCGCCGGCAGCGATTGCCGCCAGCGCACGCTGATGCGAGCGCAGCGAGAACGCATCCTGATCCTCACGGCTGACCTTCCACTGTTCGGCTACTTTTTCCGCGGTGATGCCCATGCCGTAAGCAATGCCGACGTTGTCGTTCTCGAATACCTGGGTGCTCATCGACACCTTGTGGCCCATCATCGGCACCATGCTCATCGACTCGGTGCCGCCGGCCAGTACCAGATCGGCTTCACCCAGACGGATGCGATCGGCGGCCAATGCCACCGCCTGTACACCGGACGAACAGAAGCGGTTGATGGTCTGCGCCGGCACGCCGATCGGCAAGCCGGCCAGCAGCGCACCGATACGTGCGACGTTCATGCCTTGCTCGCCCTCGGGCATCGCGCAGCCGACGATGATGTCGCTGATGCGGTTGGCATCGATGCCCGGCGCCTGGGTGACCACGGCCTTGAGCACGTGCGCCAGCATCTCGTCGGGGCGGGTGTTGCGAAACATGCCGCGTGGCGCCTTGCCCACCGGGGTGCGGGTGGTGGCGACGATGTAGGCGTCCTGGATTTGTTTGCTCATTGCATGTCTCCGGGGAATTCCAAAGCGTTGGGGTCCGCAAAAAGCGCAAAAGGCGCAAAGGTAAAGCGAGGGATTTGCCGGGTGCCCTTCGCGCTCATTGCGTACTTTGCGGACTGCTGTGTCAGTTTCTAAGCGGCTTGCCGGTGGTCAGGGTATGCACGATACGCGCCTGGGTTTTCGGCATCTGCGCCAGCGCGATGAAGTGCTCCAACTCCAGCTTCAGCAACCAGTCCTCATCGACCAGGGCACCACGATCGACATTGCCGCCGCACAGTACGGTGGCGATGCGGGTGGCGATTTCCATGTCGTGCTCGGAAATGAAGCGGCCTTCGAGCATGTTGACCAGCATCATCTTGAAGGTGGCAATACCGACATCGCCGGCAACCGGAATCTGCCGTGCCGGCAGCGGTGGGCGGTAGCCGCTCTCGGCCAGCGCGCGCACCTGCGCCTTGGCGACAAACAGCAGTTCATGCGGGTTGAACACCACCACATCGCTTTCGCGGGCGAGGCCCAGTTCCTTGGCTTCCAATGCCGAGGTGGACACCTTGGCCATCGCCACCGCTTCAAAATAAGGCTTCAGGCCGGCAAACACATCGCCACCAGCGCTGGTGGCCAGGCCGACGCGGGTAGCGATTTCTTTCAAGCCGCCGCCGGCCGGCAACAGGCCGACCCCGGCCTCGACCAGGCCGATATAGCTTTCCAGCGCCAATACCGTGCGCGCTGTGTGCATCTGGAACTCGCAGCCGCCGCCCAACGCCAGGCCGCGCACTGCGGCAACCACCGGCACCAGGGCATATTTTATGCGCTGACTGGTGGCCTGGAAGTTGGCAATCATGGCGGCGAACTCATCGACCTTGCCGGCCTGAAGCTGGCCCATCGCGCCCTTGAGGTCGGCGCCCGCCGAAAACGGTTCGCTGTCTTGCCAGATCACCAAGCCGCTGAAATCTTTCTCGGCAATGCCGATCGCCTGCTGCAAGCCGTCGAGCACGGCATCGGAGACCGTATGCATCTTGGTCTTGAAGCCGACTACGGCGATGCCGTCGCCGTCGTGCCACATGCGCACGCCGTCATTCTCGAACACGGTTTCGCCGCTGCCGTAGCGCTCGCCCAGCACCGGGTCGGGGAAGCGCTGACGGCCATACACCGCCAATGCCGAGCGTGGCTTGTTCGTGTTGTCGCCCGGGCTGTAGCTGCCCTCCGCGTTGTGCACGCCGGTGCGACCGTCCACCGCCCAGGCCGGCAGCGGCGCATTGGCCATGGTTTTGCCGGCAGCGATGTCTTCCTGAATCCAGCCGGCGATCTGTTGCCAGCCGGCAGCCTGCCAGGTTTCGAACGGGCCGAGCTTCCAGCCGTAGCCCCAGCGGATCGCCAGATCGA
This sequence comes from Gammaproteobacteria bacterium HGW-Gammaproteobacteria-4, assembly GCA_002839995.1. GTDB lineage: Bacteria > Pseudomonadota > Gammaproteobacteria > Xanthomonadales > Xanthomonadaceae. The sequence goes on from PGZC01000007.1 coordinate 72,190, forward strand.
CATCGCGCGCGGTATCGGCGATATCGGCCAGGTGATAGGCGCTGTAATGGAACAGGTCGCGGAAACAGGCCCACAGGAACTGCGCCTGCGGATGCGCGCTGGCGCGCAGTTTGGCGAATTTTTCGGCGGGGTTCTTGAGCTTGAGGATCTCAACCACCTCGGCCGCGGCTTCGCCGCTGGCCGGACGGTAATCGGCCTTGCCGATGTCGAGCACCGAAATGGTCTTGCCGATCTTGCGGAAGATGCCGGCGCCGGTCTTCTGGCCCAGCGCGCCCTGGGCGATCAGTGCCTTGAGCCAGTCGGGGGTGTTGAAGTGGTGGTGCCAGGGATCGCCCGGCAGGGTATCGGCCATGGTCTTGATGACGTGCGACATCGTATCCAGCCCGACCACGTCGGAGGTGCGGTAAGTGGCGCTTTTCGGCCGGCCCAGCAGCGGGCCGGTGAGTGCGTCCACTTCGTCGAAACCGAGGCCGAAGGCGGCGGTGTGGTGCAGCACCGACAGGATCGAGAACACGCCGATCCGGTTGCCGATGAAGTTCGGCGTGTCCTTGGCATGGATCACGCCCTTGCCCAGGGTGCTGGTCAGAAACGTTTCCAGCCCTTCCAGCACGGCCGGGTCGGTGCCGCGGCAGGCGATCAGTTCGGCCAGGTGCATGTAGCGCGGCGGGTTGAAGAAATGCACGCCGCAAAAGCGCGGGCGAACGGCATCAGGCAGGGCGTCGGCCATCGCGTTGATGCTCAGGCCCGAGGTGTTGGACGCCACCACCGCATGCGGTGCGATGTGCGCGGCGATCTTGCCGTACAGGTCGAGTTTCCAGTCCATCCGCTCGGCGATGGCCTCGATGATCAGGTCGCATTCCGCCAGCAGCGGCAGATGCTGCTCATAATTCGCGGCAGTTATCGCAGCGGCACGCGATTTGGCGGCGAGCGGCGAGGGCGAAAGCTTGCCGAGGTTGGCGATGGCGCGATTGACGATGCCATTGCGATCGCCGTCTTTCGCCGGCAGATCGAACAACACCGTGTCGATGCCGGCGTTGACCAGGTGTGCCGCGATTTGCGCGCCCATTACGCCGGCGCCGAGGACGGCCGCCTTGCGGACTTTCAGGTTGTTGGACATGGGGTACTCCGTTACTGCGGTTGATCGGATCGTGCGGATGCGGCGTGTCGGGCACGGGTGGGGTGGTTGCTGAAATTACGGTGCGCGCAGGCCGGCTGCGGCGAAGCGGATCAGTGCCTGCGCGCTGCGCTGGCAATGGGTCTTTTCGCTGACGTTGCCCGGCCGTTTGATCAGGCCAAAGTCGGCCATGGCGTAGGTGAGGGCGCCAGCTATGAAATCCAGTCGCCAGTAAAGTTCCTCTTTGCCGAGTTCAGGAATCTGCTGGTTGATCGCCTTGGCGAACTCACGCTGCACATGGCCGTAATTGTCGGAAAGGAACTTGCGCAGGCGCTCGTTCTTTTCGGCATAGGCACGGGCCAGCACCCGCACAAAGGCCGAGCCGCCGCCCTGGCGATCCAGGGTAAGCGCAAGCGCGGGCTCGATGAATGCTGCCAGCACCGCTTCCAACTCCGGCTCGGCCTGCGCCTGAGCCGCGTTCAGGGCGTCAATCCGTTCCCGGCTCAGCTCATCGAGCCGCCGCCGGAACACCTCGTTGACGAGGTTTTCCTTGGAGCCGAAGTGGTAATTGACCGCCGCGATGTTGACGTCGGCGCGGGTAGTGACCTGGCGCAGCGAGGTGCCGGCAAAGCCGAACTGGGCGAACAGGTCCTCGGCTGCGGTCAGCAGCCGTTCCTTGGTGGAAAAGTGTACCGAGGCACTCATCGACGGCTCGCCCAATCGCCCGATTCAAACAAACGTTTAAGCGAGGTTAGCGCTGTTCGGGGGCTGCGGTCAATGGTCGAAAGCGCCAAAACGCATCAGGGCCGTGACGTGCTTCGCATCATTGGCTACAATGGTTTCTGGGAAATCCCCCTAAGCCCGCGATTGTCCGCGGTTTTGTGGTAGCCTCGACTCTTTCACCGGGCGGGCTGCCCTTTCTATCACTCACGGAGCGATTTCATGGCGCTGCAGCGCACCCTGTCCATCATCAAACCCGATGCCGTCGCCAAGAATGTTGTCGGCCAGATCTACTCCCGCTTCGAGCAAGCCGGCCTTGCCATCGTTGCGGCGAAGATGAAGCACCTCTCGCGCAGCGAGGCCGAGGGTTTTTACGCGGTTCACCGCGAGCGGCCGTTCTTCAACGCGCTGGTCGAGTTCATGATATCCGGCCCGGTCATGATCCAGGCGCTGCAAGGCGAAAACGCGGTCGCCAAACACCGCGATCTGATGGGCGCCACCAACCCCAAGGACGCAGCGCCCGGCACGATCCGCGCCGATTTCGCCGAGAGTATCGACGCCAACGCGGTACACGGCTCGGACAGCCTCGAAAACGCGGCGAACGAGATTGCGTACTTTTTCGCTGCCACTGAACTGTGCCCGCGCTGACCGTTGATCGATGAACGACGGGATTGCCAAGCAGAACCTGCTCGATCTCGACCGTGATGGTCTGGAGCGCTTCTTTGTCGAGACGCTCGACGAGAAGCGCTTCCGTGCGCATCAGGTGATGAAGTGGATCTACCACCGCCACGTCACCGACTTTGCGCAGATGACCGACGTTGGCAAAAGCCTGCGCGAGAAGCTGGAGCAGCACGCGCAGGTGCTGCCGCCCAACGTCATTTTCGACAAGCCATCGAGCGATGGCACCCACAAGTGGCTGCTTGGCATGGATGGCGGTAACGCCATCGAAACCGTGTTGATCCCGGACAAGGGCCGCGGCACGCTGTGCGTCTCATCGCAGGTCGGCTGCGGCCTCAACTGCCAGTTCTGTTCCACCGCTACCCAAGGCTTCAACCGCAACCTGAGCACGGCCGAGATCATCGGCCAGGTCTGGGTTGCGGCCAAGCATCTGGGCAACGTGCCGCATTTTCAGCGCAAGCTCACCAACGTGGTGATGATGGGCATGGGCGAGCCCCTGCTCAATTTCGACAACGTGGTGCGCGCGATGAACATCATGCGCGACGACCTGGGCTTTGGCCTCGCCAACAAGCGCGTCACCCTGTCTACCGCCGGTCTGGTTCCCCAGATCGACCGTCTTTCCGAGGAAAGTGATGTGTCGCTGGCGGTGTCGTTGCATGCACCTACCGACGAGCTGCGCACCGAGTTGGTGCCGCTCAACAGGAAATACCCGATTGCGGTGCTGATGGCGGCATGTGTGCGTTATGCAAAGCGCAAGCCGCGCACGTCGATCACCTTCGAGTACACCATGATGAAGGGCGTCAACGATCAGCCCGAACATGCCCGTGGCCTGGCCGCGCTGATGCGAAAACTCGATGCCAAAGTGCAGCGCACCAATACCGCCAAGGTCAACCTGATACCGTTCAACCCGTTTCCCGGTACGCGTTTCGAGCGTAGTGGCGAAACCGAAATCCGCGCCTTCCAGTCGCTGCTGCTTGAAGCCGGTGTGTTGACCATGGTGCGCCGTACTCGTGGCGACGACATTGACGCCGCCTGCGGCCAGCTCAAGGGCCAGGTGCTCGATCGCACCCGCCGACAGGCGGATTTTCGGCGCAAGCTGGAAACACAAGGAATTTCCGATGCGGCGTAGTGTGCACCGCCAGCTCATCGCAATTGCGCTGGCGGCTTTGATCGGCGCATGCGCAGGCAACGGTCCGCGCTCCAACGCGGATATCGATCATGCGGTGCAAACCAATCTCGGGCTCGCACAAAGTTACATGGGCAAGGGCGATTTCGAAGCGGCGCTGGACAAACTGCGCAAGGCCGAAGCGCTCGACCGGCGTTCGGCGCAGACGCAATCGATGTTGGGCATGCTCTACGAGCGCATCGGTCGTCCCGCGTTGGCCGGCCCGTACTACGAGAAGTCGGTTGCGTTGGCGCCTAACGATGGCGCCATGCTCAACAACTACGCGACCTGGTTGTGCCGGAGCAAACGCTCTGCCGACTCGCTCTCCTGGTTCGATCGCGCCCTGAACGACCCTTTCTACAAGACCCGGGCGATGGCCTATGGCAATGCCGGGCGTTGTGCGGTGGAAGCGGGCTTGCTGGAGCGCGCAGAAGGCTACTTTCGCGGCGCGCTTGATATCGATCCAAACTTTACCGACGTGTTGCAGGACATGGCCAGCCTGAGCCTGCAACGCGGTGATTATTTGCGGGCGCGCGCCTTTGTGCAGCGGCGCGAGGCCCTGGGCCCGGTAGGCCCGGCGTTGCTGGATATCGCTGCACATGTAGAAGACGGCCGGGGGGATCGCGAGGCCGCACAACGTTACCGGAGACAGCTCCTGGAACAGTTTCCGGAATATCAATCCACCTTGCCGGGTGATAATAAAAAACCATGAACACGCATGTCTCAAACGAGGGTGTCGATGCCACGGACTGCATCGGACAGCAACTGCGTAGTGCACGGATTGCCAAGGGTTACTCGATTTCCGATATCGCCGCACGAATGCGGGTGCTGAGCAGCGTTATCGAGGATATCGAATGCGGGCGCCATGATCGTCTTGGCGCACCGATTTATGTGCGCGGGCATCTGCAGAGCTATTGTCGACAACTCGGGTTGCCCTGTGGCCTGGTCGAAGGCTGTGCCGATGCCAGCAAGCCGCCGCCGTTGGCGCCAATGGTGCGTAGTTCCGCGTTGCAACGGGTTGTCGATTTTTCGACGCGTAGCCTGGTCTATATCGTCCTCACCGCATCCATCGGCATTCCTGTGCTGTGGTTTGCGCTCAACGCGCCAGGAACGCAGCAGGCGAGGTCGTTGACGCGGATCGACCCGGTCGCGTCGCCTTCTTCGCCCGCGAGCGATGCGGGTGGAGTAGCCGGCAGCGCTGCGCTCGGCGAAAGCGTGGCCGCTGCCGACGTGGCCTCCGATCAGCCGGTCGTGGCGTCGCTTGCCGGGTTCTATCGCGAGCAGCCTGGTACTGCCGAGGGCGTGGAAGCAGCGGCTGCCGTTGCGACCCCGGAACCGGATGCAGGCCTGGTGCTTCGATTCGAGAAAAAGAGCTGGCTGCAAGTGCGCTCGCGCGATGGCGCGATGCGCGACGAGGCACTGGTCGGTGCTGGCGAGCGACGCCGTTATCCGTTGGATCAGGTAGGCTATGTCACGCTTGGCAACGCGAGCGGTGTCGACGTCAGCATTGACGGCGTCGCGGCGGATATCTCCACGTTCCAGCGCGCGGATGTGGCGCGCTTTGCGATATCCTCCGACGGCGCGCTGGCGCCCGTTCGTGATTGACCCACCCGCAAGTCCGACCACTATCGTATTCGGGTATCGCCCGAATCCAGGAAACCCATGGCCATTGACATTCTCGACGAACACGAACAAAGCGAGCGCGTACGCGCCTGGTTGAAAGACAACGCCAGCAACATGTTGACTGGCGTCGCGCTGGGCGTCGCCCTGATCGCCGGTTGGCACTGGTGGCAGAATGCCAAGAGCGAACATCAGACAACCGCAGCAGTGCAGTTCAACACGCTGATTGAAGCGGCCAGTGCCCGCGAGTCCGATTCGGTGGATGCGATTGCACAATCGTTGCGGACCGACTTTGCCGACACGCCATACGCGCTGCTGGCCGGGCTGCAGGTGGCGCGCGTCAAGCTTGACGCGGGCGAACCGCAGGCGGCGCGCGATGCGCTCGCCGCGATCGACGTTTCCGATCAGGATCCGGCGCTGGCATCGTTGGTGGCCTTGCGTATCGCTCGCCTCGATCTGGCGTTGGACAAGCCCGACGACGCTCTGGCGGGGTTGCAGCCGATCGCCAATGATTTCGGCGGCCTGGTCGATGAGGCGCGCGGCGATGCACTGGTGGCGCTTGCGCGCACCGCCGATGCGCGCCAAGCCTACCAAAAGGCGTTGACGGTACTCGATAGCGGCTCGCCGGTGTATCGCACCGTGCAGATGAAGCTCGACAATCTTGGTGTCGCCGCCAAGCCGGAGGCCTGAGCAATGCGTCGTTTTTTCCTGCGCGCCGCGGTTCTTGTTTTGAGCGTGGTGCTGCTTTCCGCGTGCGGTACCGTAAAAAAATGGTTCGGCAAGTCCGACAAGGCGCCTGAGCCGGGCGAGCCCGCCGCACTGGTCACGCTCGAAGACCCGATCACGATCGAGCGTCTCTGGGGTGTGTCGCTGGGCGATGGCGAAGGCGATCTCTGGAACCGGCAGGCACCGGTGCTGGCGGAAGGCCGCATTTATGCCAGCAATATCGATGGCCGGGTGATGGCCTTCGATGCGCTGACCGGCAAGTCGTTGTGGAACGTCAAAACCAAATTGCCGCTCTCGGGCGGCCCTGGCGTCGGCGCGGGCCGTCTGGTGCTCGGCAGTCTTGAGGGCGACGTGATCGCACTTGACGCCGACTCCGGCGCCGAGATCTGGCGAACCAAGGTTTCCTCGGAAGTCATCACCGCGCCGGTGGTGGCGCAGGGTTTTGCCGTCGTTCGCGGCAACGACGGACGGGTTTTTGGCATCAACCTCGGCGACGGCCAGCGGGTCTGGGTATTCGACCGCGGCCTTCCGGCGCTGACTACCCGTGGCAATGCGCCGCCGGCACTGGCGCGTGACGCCGTGGTAATCGGTTATGCCGACGGCATGCTGGTGACGCTTCGCATTGCCGACGGCAGCACGATCTGGGAGCGCGCGGTCGCCACACCCGATGGTCGCAACGAACTCGAACGGATGGCCGATATCGATGGCGACATTCAGGTCGGGTTGACCGATGTATTCGCGCACAGCATCAAGGGCCAGGTGATGGCGGTGGATCTTTCCACCGGCCGTCCGCTGTGGAACCGCGATATCACCGGTTATGCCGGCATGGCGTTGATGGGCGACAAGGTGGTTACCGCCGACGGCAATGGCGTGTTGCTGGCGCTCGATCGCGGCACCGGCGCCGGACTGTGGCGTCAGGATGCCTTGCTCAACCGGATGGTATCGACGCCCGCTGCTGCCGGCCCGTACGTGGTCGCCGGCGACGCCGAAGGGTATTTGCATTGGTTCGACGCGGTTACCGGCACACCGGTTGGCCGCATCCACCTCGGCGGCGGCATGCGGATACCATTTCTGAGCAGCAAGCCGGGGCCGATCAGGGCAACGCCACAAGTGTCGCCCGATGGCGTGGTTTACGTGGTGAACACCACAGGCACGCTCGGCGCCTATCGCGCAATTGCTCGCTGAGCCAACGGAGAACAGACATGCTTGCGCTGGTTGCGCTGATTGGACGGCCGAATGTCGGCAAGTCCACGTTGTTCAATGCGCTTACCCGCAGCCGCGACGCCTTGGTACATGACGAACCCGGGGTAACCCGCGATCGTCACTACGGCGTGTGCCGTACCATCGAAGAACGTCCATTCGCCGTCGTCGATACCGGCGGTCTCACCGATCAGAGCGAAGGCATTGCTGGCGCCACCACGCAGCAGGCTTTGGCCGCCGCCGAAGAAGCGCAGGTGCTGGTGTTCGTGGTCGATGCGCGTGCCGGCCTGCTTGGCCCCGACCAGACGATACTCACCGACCTCAGGCGTAGCGGCAAGCCGGTCATTCTGGCCGTCAACAAGGTCGATGGCCTCGATTCGGACATCGTTCTCGCCGAGTTTTCCGGTTGCGGCATCGCGACGATGATCGCGATGTCCGCCGCGCATCGCAGTGGCATCGACGACCTGCTCGACGCCATTGAAGTGCACCTGCCGGAACCCGAGCCGGCGCCCGATCCCAGCGAACAGCCGCCGGGCGTGATGCGCATTGCCGTGGTCGGCCGTCCGAACGTCGGCAAATCGACCCTGATCAATCGTATTCTCGGCGAGGATCGGCTGATCGCTTCGGATGTACCAGGCACCACCCGCGACGCCATCGCCGTCGACATCGAGCGCGATGGGCGGCAATACCGGCTGGTCGATACCGCCGGTATCCGGCGCAAGGGCCGGGTCGAGTTGGCCGTTGAAAAATTCAGCATCATCAAAACCTTGCAGGCCATCGATGCATGCGAGGTTGCGATTGTGTTGATCGATGCCAGCGAGGGCGTCACCGAGCAGGACGCCACCGTGCTGGGCTACGTGCTCGATGCCGGCCGCGCGTTCGTGATCGCCGCCAACAAATGGGATGGCCTGAGCACCTATCAGCGCTCGCAGACCCAGGACATGCTCAGCCGCAAGCTGACCTTCGTCGAGTGGTCCGAGACGGTATTCATTTCCGCGCTGCACGGTTCGGGTCTGCGCGAACTGTTCAAGGCACTGCATCGTGCGCATGTCTCGGCCACGCGCACCTTCACCACCTCCGAGGTGACCCGTGCACTGGAGATGGCGTACGAGGCCAACCCGCCGCCGGTGGTGCGCGGGCACGTGCCGAAGATGCGTTTCGCCCATCCGGGCGGCAGCAATCCGCCGACGTTCATCGTCCACGGCTCGCGGCTGAAAACCCTGCCGGAACACTACCGGCGTTATCTGGAAAACTTCTTCCGCAAGCGGTTCAAGCTGGTCGGCACCCCGATCAAGTTCGAGTTCCGCGAAGGCGAGAATCCCTACGGCGATCGCAAGAACGTACTGAGCGAAAAGCAGATCGCCTCGCGTCGCCGGATGATGCGCCACGTCAAGCGGTGAGCGCACTGCCACGCATCGCCGCAGTCATCCTCGCCGGCGGCCGTGGCCGCCGTCTGGGCGGTGTCGATAAAGCCTGGCTACCGTGGCGTGGCAGCACCCTGATCGAAACCATGGTCGAACGTCTGCTTTCCCAGGTTGATGAAGTGCTGGTAGTCGCCAACCAGAGTCGCGAACGTTATGCCGCCATCGGTTTGCGTTGCGTTGCCGACCGTCGCGCGGATCATCCGGGTCCGATGGCCGGCCTGGAGGCGGGCTTGCATGCCACCGCTGCACATTGGGTGCTGAGCGTTCCGGTCGATGCGCCGCATCTGCCTGCTGATCTGCTGAGCCGGCTGCTGGCCAGTGCCGAAAGCACGGGTTGTGTACGTGCCTGCGACGTTGATGGCGTACAGCCGTTGATCGCCGTATATCGTCGTGAACAGGTGCTGCCGTCGTTGGTGCTGGCGCTGGATGCCGGCGAGCGCGCCATGCATCGCTGGCAGGCCGGAATGAACATCGTCGAAGTGGACTTTTCGCCGCATCGGTTCGGCAATCTCAATACACCCGACGATCTGCGCGCCGAAGAGGGCATGCAATGAACACGAAAATCCAGCCGATCGGTTTCAGCGAAGCCAAGGCCGTGGTGCGTGAGGTCGGCGCGCGCTGTCGATTGCCGGTCGAGCGCGTGTCGGTCGCCGCCGCCACCGGCCGGGTGCTGGCCGAGGCCATCGTCGCGGCCATCGACTTGCCGGGTTTCGACAACTCGGCAATGGACGGTTTTGCGGTACGTCATGCAGACCTGGCGGTTACCGGGCACAGTACGTTGCCGCTCGCCGATGAACAATTCGCCGGCATCGATCGCGAACTGGTGCTGGCGCCGGGAACCGCGATCCGTATCACCACCGGCGCACCGCTGCCACGCGGCGCCGATTCCGTCGTCATCAAGGAAAACGCGAGCGTTGCCGATGGCTGCGTCACGCTCGCTGCCGGTACCGAGCGCGGCGCCAACATCCGCCGACGCGGCGAGGACATGCAGATCGCCGATCGGGCGATTGCCGAATCGACCCGCCTGTTGCCGGCACAGGCCGCGTTGGCCGCGGCGCTGGGGCTGGGCGAACTGCCGGTGTATCGGCGCCCGCGCGTTGCCGTGTTCAGCAGTGGCGACGAACTGCGCCAACCCGGGCAGGTGCTGGCGCCGGGCGAGATCTACGACAGCAATCATGCGCTGCTGAGCAATCTGCTGGCCGGAGAGGGCATCAGCGCGCAGGCATTTCCATCGCTGCCCGACGATCCGCAGCACATTCGCGACGCGCTGGCCGCTGCCGGCACGCAATGCGATCTGCTGATCACCTGCGGCGGCGTTTCCGCTGGCGAAAAGGATTTTCTGCCCGCCCTGATCGCCGAACACGGCGAGCTGTATTTCTGGAAGGTGCGGATCAAGCCCGGCATGCCGGTATTGTTCGGCCGCTTCGGCAACACCCTGGTGATGGCGCTGCCCGGCAACCCGGTTGCGGTGCTCGCGACCTTCCGCACCCTGGTGGTGCCACTGCTGGACGCCATGCAGGGCATCAGCGTCGAAGCCCCCCCGCTTTACGCGCGGCTGAGCGCCGAATTGCACAAGACGCACTCGCGGTTCGAGTTTCAGCGCGGCCGGGTTTACAGCCAGAACGACGGCAGCCTGTGGGTGGACGCCGACCCGGTCACCGGCTCGCACCGGCTCGCCGCCGCCGCTCGCGCCAACGCCTTGCTGTGCATTCCCGAAGGCCCGCAGCAGCTCGCACAAGGCGATGTGGTACGCGTGTTGGCGCTGGGTGGGTGCATGGACCTGGCCGATGGCCGGACGCCCGTTCCGTGAGTTTGTTCTTGAGCGTGCAGCCATTCGTCACATGCACCTGTTCGAGTCGCGCAACAAGGCATTCAAGGACGATGCGGTACTTCAGGAAAATATCATCATCCGACTTGAGCGTGGTGGCGAACAGGGACCGGTGACGATATCGACTTCCACCGACGATACGTTCGCCGACCTTGCCAGCCACGATCACCCGTTCGATCGGATCGTGTTTCCCGATGATCCTGAGCGGTTTATCCACGTGCCCACCTCGCCCGCAACGCACGTGATGGAACGATTCCCGGCAGTGAGCTACACGCTGGCTGAAATTGGCATCGACGTGTCAACAGGGCCAGTCGTCGATTTTCGGCTGAAGGAGCACCTGCGCGACATGCCTGGGCCCGGCACCGTGCCCTTGCTCTATCCCGCACATTTTTCCAACGCTGGCAACACATGGCCGATCGATGGGATGAAGAAGCCCAACGCCATCGAACGCAATTCCGACACGGAAAAGTGGCTCTATCCGAGCGGGTACTACTGCGTGGTGCGACGCTTCTCATCGAAGGAAGAATCGCGCCGGATCGTGGCGAGCCTTGTCGATCCCGATGCATTCAATGACGCGACCGCATTGGGATTCGAGAATCATCTGAATGTTTTTCACGGGAGCAGGCGCGGCTTGCCGCAGGCGTTGGCTCATGGGCTGACCGTATTTCTGAACACGAGCGCGGTTGACGAGGCGTTTCGCCGCTTCAGTGGCCATACTCAAGTCAATGCAACCGACTTGCGACGCATGAAATATCCCGGCAGGGATGTATTGACCGAGTTGGGCCGATGGGCGATGCAGCAGGAAACCCTCACGCAACGCATGATCGACGAACGGTTCGGAGCGGCGGCTGCATGAAGATCAACAAGAAGGATCGTCACCTCAAGGCCGCGCATCAGATCATCGTTTCGCTCGGGCTACCGCGTGCACAGATGTGGTGCTGCACTACACCGCGAAAAATTGGTTGCTACTCGTCGAGCCCGTAACCAGTCACGGCCCGGTCGATGGCAAGCGGCACGCCGAGCTTGCCCAGTTGTTTGCCAAATGGACACCGGACGCGCCCATTGAGTTGCCGACAGGGCTTGAACGATCGGCGATAATGCCGCCATGCGCACCATCAACGTTTTCCCTTCCGAGATCGACCCGCCCGATGCGTTGCAGCGGGTAGGTGAGGGCATGTTGCTGATCGATATCCGGGAGGAGCACGAGCGCGCGTTGGGCATGGCCGAGGCGGCGCTGGGCGTGGCTCGTGCGGCGCTCGAGGCCGATCCGGAACAATGGCTGCCCGACCCCGATGCGCCAGTGATGCTGATCTGTGCCCGCGGCAGCCGTTCGCGCGCAGTCTGCGCCAATCTTCGCGCGCGCGGCTATGCGCGGGTGTGTTCGGTGGCCGGTGGTACCGAGGCATGGGCGGCGTTGGACCTGCCGATGACCGCAGCCGATAGCGATGTCGGGTTCTATCAACGCTACGCACGGCACCTTTCGGTGCCCGAAATCGGTGTGGCGGGACAGCGGCGTTTGCAACAGGCGCGGGTGCTGCTGGTGGGCGCCGGTGGCCTGGGTTCGCCGGCGGGTTATTACCTGGCGGCGGCGGGTATCGGCCATATCACCGTGATCGATGACGACCGGGTGGATCGCAGCAATCTGCAGCGCCAGATCCTGCACACCGACGCGCGCATCGGGGTGGCGAAGACCGAGTCGGCGCAGATCGCGCTTTCGGCGTTGAATCCGGATGTCGAGATCGTTGCCGTGCCGCAGCGGCTCGATCGCGACAACGTCGATGCGCTGGTCGGCGCCGCCGATGTGGTGGTCGATGGCGCCGACAATTTTGCGGCGCGCTACCTGCTCTCGGACGCCTGCGTCAAGCACGGCAAGCCGCTGGTGTACGGCGCGGTGCATCGTTTTGAAGGTCAGGCCAGCGTGTTCGACGCCGGGCGTCAGCGTGGCTCGGCACCGTGTTATCGCTGCCTGTTCCCCGAACCGCCGCCAGCGCAGTTCGCGCCCAATTGCGCAGAAGCCGGCGTGCTGGGCGTGGTGCCGGGCGTGATCGGCCTGATTCAGGCCAGCGAGGCGATCAAATTGCTGCTCGATATCGGCGAGTCGTTGAGCGGCCGACTGTTGCAGTTCGATGCGCTGACGATGCGCTTTCGCGAGACGCGGCTTAAACCGGACCCCGATTGCACGGTGTGTGCGGCGGGCCGGCCGTTCCCCGGGTACATCGATTATCAGGCGTTTTGCAGCGGGTGAATCGGGCGTCGCGCCTCGGGTGTCATCGCGGCGTGGCTCAACCGATCACGAAACCCGCCACCACGCGCCGCGATTCACCGGCGAGCAGGTTGAAGGTGCGCGCCGCGGCGGCATTGTCCATGAATTCGATGCCGATGCCGCGGGTCAGTGCGGCGGCATGCACGGCGGGCGCTGGAAAGCGCAGCCGTGCGCCAGTACCGACCACGATCAATTCCGGCTCCAGTGCCAGCAACGGATCAAGATCGCCGGCTTGCAATGGTGTGCTTTCCGACACCGGCCAGGTTTCGATCAACTGATTCGGGCTCAGGATGAAACTGGCGCTGAGCAGGCGTTCGTTGAGCAGAACGCCTTCGAGCGAGACCCCGCGCAGCACGTAGCGAAAATCCAGTGGCTCGTGAGCAATCTGCACGGCAGCGATCAGCGCGTCGGCAGCACGATCTGCGGGTTGTCGGGGTGGCGGCGATAGAGCAGGGCAGTGTTGCCGATGCGCTGCACCAGCGCGGCATCGCAGCCGGCCAGCAGTTCGGCTATCCACGCGTCGCGCAGGTCGCGATCCCCCGCGGATACCTTTACCTTCAGCAACTCGTGATGGTTCAGGGTTTCGGTGAGCTCGGCCAGCAACGCCGGGGTGACGCCTTTGGCGCCCACCATGATGACGGGCTTGAGCGGGTGGCCGAGGCTGCGCAGGTAACGCGCCTGGGCGGAAAGAAGCGGTTTGGCCATGGTTTGGGTATCGATCCGCAAGGGCTAGAGCGGCATGAAATGCCGGCAAACAGGACGAAAGGGTATCATGACGGCCTCACCACCCGATAACTTGTCATGGCGCGCAGCAAGAGCAGCCAACGCTGGTTGCGAGAACATTTCAACGACCCCTACGTCAAACGCGCACAGGCCGAAGGCATGCGTTCGCGTGCGGCTTTCAAGCTCGAAGAGCTGCTCGACCGCGATGTGCTGATCAAGCCGGGCATGGTGATTGTCGATCTGGGTGCGGCCCCGGGCGGTTGGGCGCAGGTTGCGCGCCGTGAACTGGGCCACAGCGGCCGGGTGGTGGCGCTGGATATTCTGGAGATGCCGCCGATTGCCGGCGTCGAGTTTCTTCACGGCGACTTCAGGCAGCCCGAGGCATTGTCACGCTTCGAGGCGTTGCTGGCCGGCGACCGGGTAGACCTTGTACTGTCGGATATGGCCCCCAATATGAGCGGTATGTCCGCGGTGGACGTGCCACGGGCAATGGTTCTGGCCGAACTGGCGCGCGACTTCGCGCAGGCGCATTTGCGTGAGGGCGGTGTATTTCTGACCAAGCTGTTCATGGGCTCGGGTTTTGATGCCTATGTTGCGGATCTGCGCAAACGCTATCGCAAGGTGGTGGTGCGCAAACCCAAGGCGTCGCGGAATCGATCGCCCGAAGTGTATGCGCTGGCCACTGGCAAGCATTGATTTAAATTACGGGTACGGTTGAACCCGACCCAGAGGATGTTGTCGATGAATGAACTTGCCAGAAACCTGCTGATCTGGGTAATCGTTGCGGTGGTGCTCATGGGCGTGTTCCAGAGTTTCTCCGAAAACAGCGTGCGCTCGGACGCGGTGCAGTACAACGAATTCGTGCAGATGGTGCGCGACGACCAGGTTGCGCGGGTCAAGATCGAGGATGATCGCGTCACCATCCACGGCGAGCGCAAGGATGGCAGCAAGTTCAAGACCATCAATCCCGGCGACAAGGATCTGGTCAACGACCTGATCTTTCACAAGGTGGCGATCGACCAGACCGCGCCGAGCGGGCCGTCGCTGCTGGTCATCGTGCTCAATTTCCTGCCATACATCCTGTTCATCGGCATCTTCATCTACTTCCTGCGCCAGATGCAGGCCGGCGGTGGTGGCCGTGGTGCGATGAGCTTTGGCCGCTCGCGCGCCAAGATGCAGGGCGAAGATCAGATCAAGGTCAACTTCACCGACGTGGCCGGTTGCGACGAGGCCAAGGAGGAAGTGGCCGAACTGGTCGAGTTCCTGCGCGACCCGGGCAAGTTCCAGAAGCTGGGCGGCAAGATTCCACGCGGTGTGCTGATGGTGGGCCCGCCCGGTACCGGCAAGACCCTGCTGGCGCGCGCCATCGCCGGTGAGGCCAAGGTGCCGTTCTTCAGCATTTCCGGTTCGGATTTCGTGGAAATGTTCGTCGGCGTCGGCGCCAGCCGCGTGCGCGACATGTTCGAGCAGGCCAAGAAGCATGCGCCGTGCATCATCTTCATCGACGAGATCGACGCGGTCGGCCGCCATCGCGGCGCCGGGCTCGGCGGCGGCCACGATGAACGCGAGCAGACGCTGAACGCGTTGCTGGTGGAAATGGACGGGTTTGAAGGCACCGAGGGCGTGATCGTGATCGCCGCCACCAATCGCCCCGACGTGCTCGATCCGGCGCTGCTGCGCCCGGGTCGTTTCGACCGCCAGGTGGTGGTCGGATTGCCCGATGTGAAGGGCCGCGAGCAGATTCTGAAAGTTCACATGCGCAAGGTGCCGCTGGCCGACGATGTGGTGCCGATGACCATCGCCCGTGGCACACCCGGGTTTTCCGGCGCGGATCTGGCCAACCTGGTCAACGAGGCAGCACTGTTTGCCGCGCGCGAGAACGCGCGCAATGTGCGCATGGAGCATTTCGACAAGGCCCGCGACAAGATCATGATGGGCGCCGAGCGCCGGTCCATGGCGATGAGCGAGGACGAGAAGAAGCTGACCGCATTCCACGAAGCCGGCCACGCCATCGTCGGGCGCCTGGTGCCCGAGCACGACCCGGTCTACAAGGTCACCATCATTCCGCGTGGCCGCGCGCTGGGCGTGACCATGTACCTGCCCGAAGGCGACAAGTACAGCTACAACAAGGTCACCATCGAATCGCAGTTGTGCTCGCTGTATGGCGGCCGCGTCGCCGAGGAACTGATCTTCGGGCCGGACAAGGTCACCACTGGAGCCAGCAACGACATCGAGCGCGCGACCAAGATGGCGCGCAACATGGTCACCAAGTGGGGTCTGTCCGACGAGATGGGGCCAGTGTCGTACGGCGAGGAAGAGGATGAAGTGTTCCTAGGCCGTTCGGTTACCCAGCACAAGAACGTGTCCGACGATACCGCGCGCAAGATCGATACCGTGGTGCGCGATATTCTCGATCGTGCCTACGCGCGCTCGCGCAAGATACTCAGCGAAAATATGGACAAGCTGCACGCAATGGCCGAAGCGCTGCTGCTGTATGAAACCATCGACGCCAGCCAGATCGATTCGATCATGAAAGGCCAGCCACCGGCTCCGCCAAGCAATTGGGGGGTTGTCGACAAGCCGACACGCAAGGACGACGATTCGGGCAAGCCGGCGCCCGGCAGTATCGGCGGCCCGGCGCCACAGGTTTGAATGACTGACTGCGTTTCACGTTGAATCATTTGCGACGGGCGTTGATCGCGGCTGCGTATCTCCGCGTCGGGGTCGCCACGTCTGCGATTTCAGGCTCCAACGTCATTGGACGCTACGCAGGATGCTGCACCGCACAGCGGTCTGTTATCCTTTGCCGCTTTCCCTGCCTTTGGTGCCGTAGCGACCATGCTTGAACTCAATCCGATTCGCCAGCGCATCGCCGACCTGCAAGGTCGGTTGTTGTCGCTGAGGGGGTTTCTTTGACTTCGACGCCAAGAAAGAGCGTCTGGAAGAAGTCACCCGTGAACTTGAACACCCCGATGTCTGGAACAACCCCGAGCGTGCGCAAACGCTGGGCCGCGAGCGCGCGCTGCTGGAAAAGAACGTACTGACCATCGAGCGCCTCAATGGCGCGCTCGATGGCGCTACGGAGTTGCTCGATCTGGCCGAATCCGAACAGGATGCCGATACTGCCGATGCGGTGTCCGTCGATGTCGAGGCATGCGGGCGCGAGCTCGATGCGCTGGAGTTCCAGCGCATGTTTTCCGGCAAGATGGATGCCAGCAACGCCTTTGTGGATGTCCAGGCAGGCGCCGGCGGCACCGAGGCTCAGGATTGGGCCGAAATGTTGCTGCGCATGTATCTGCGCTGGTGCGAGTCGCGCGGCTGGAAGACCGAGTTGATGGAAGTCAGCGCCGGAGAAGTGGCCGGCATCAAGTCAGCCACGTTCCGGGTCGAGGGCGACTATGCCTATGGCTGGTTGAAGACGGAAACCGGGGTGCACCGCTTGGTGCGCAAGTCGCCGTTCGATTCCGACAACCGCCGGCATACCTCGTTTACTTCGGTGTTCGTCAGTCCTGAGGTCGACGACAACATCGACATCCAGATCAATCCGGCCGACCTGCGCACCGATGTCTATCGCTCGTCCGGCGCCGGCGGTCAGCACGTCAACAAGACCGAGTCGGCGGTGCGCATCACCCACGAGCCATCCGGCATCGTGGTGGCGTGCCAGACCGGTCGCAGCCAGCACGCCAACCGCGATACCGCGATGAAGATGCTGGCGGCCAGGCTCTACGAGATGGAAGTGCGCAAGCGCAACGTCGAGCGCGATGCGGTGGAGGCGACCAAATCCGATATCGGCTGGGGCAGCCAGATCCGCAATTACGTGCTCGATCAGTCGCGGATCAAGGATTTGCGTACCGGAATCGAGCGCACCGACACCCAGAAAGTGCTCGATGGCGATCTCGACGAGTTTGTCGAATCGAGTTTGAAAGCCGGGCTCGAAGCCGGTGCGAAACGGGTTGGTTGATCGTCCCGCTGCCTGCCTTCGCGCACGATCTCGCGCCAGTATACGTCCAACATTCTGAAAAGCTGAGCCAATGACCGACGAAAACGACACCAACCCGCCTGCCGTCAACGAAAACCATCTGATCGCCGAGCGTCGCGCCAAGCTGTCGGCGTTGCGGGAGCAGGGTGTCGCGTTTCCGAACGACTTCCAGCGCACTCACTACGCCGGCGATCTGCAGGCGGCGTACGCCGATGCCGAGCGCTGGAACAGCGAGGCGTTGCAGGCCCAAGGCCAGCACGTCGCACTGGCCGGGCGCATGCTTGCCAAGCGGGTGATGGGCAAGGCCAGCTTCGTGCAGATCCAGGACATGAGCGGGCGCGTGCAGTTGTTTTTGCAAGGCACGGCGGTGGGCGAGGCGGTGTACGAGGCATTCAAGAGTTGGGATGTGGGCGACATCATCGGCGTGCAGGGTACGTTGATGCGCACCCGTACCGGCGAGTTGTCGGTGAAAGCCGATGCGCTGCGGCTGTTGACCAAATCGCTGCGGCCCTTGCCGGACAAGTGGCACGGTCTGTCCGATGTCGAGCAGCGCTATCGCCAGCGCTATGTCGATCTGATCGTGTCGCCCGAGTCGCATGCCGTGTTCGTGTTGCGCTCGCGCATTATCCGCGCGATGCGCAGTTGGCTCGATACGCGCAACTTCCTCGAAGTCGAAACACCGATGATGCATTACATCCCGGGCGGCGCGACCGCGCGGCCGTTCGTCACCCATCACAACGCACTGGATTTGCAGTTGTATCTGCGCGTCGCGCCGGAGCTGTACCTCAAGCGATTGGTGGTTGGCGGCATGGAGCGGGTCTACGAGATCAACCGCAACTTCCGCAACGAGGGCGTGTCTACCCGCCACAACCCCGAGTTCACCATGCTGGAGCTGTACCAGGCCTACGCGACGTACGTCGAGATCATGGATCTGACCGAATCCGTCATCCGCGATATCGCCGCAGAGGTATTGGGCCGCTCGGATATCGCATGGGAAGGCACTGCAATCGACTTGGGGCCGCGTTTCCGACGCTGGCGCATGGACGAAGCCGTTTGCCATCACAACCCGCAGCTCGGCATTGCCGATTGCAGCAATCGCGATGCGCTGGCGGCGCACTGCGCCCGTCTGGGCGTGCATGTGAAAGCCGATTACGGCTGGGGCCGCTTGCTGCTCGAAATATTCGAAAAGACGGTCGAACACGAGCTCGTACAACCGACCTTCATCACCCATTACCCGGTGGAAGTGTCGCCACTGGCGCGCGAATTCATCCTGGGGCGCGAGATTGCCAACGGTTTTTCCGAGTTGAACGACCCCGAAGATCAGGCGGCGCGCTTTCGTGCCCAGGTGGATGCCAAGGACAGCGGCGATGATGAAGCCATGCATTACGATGCCGATTACATCCGCGCGTTGGAAGTGGGGCTGCCGCCGACCGGCGGCCTCGGCATCGGCATCGACCGGCTGGTGATGTTGCTGACCGACAGCCCGTCGATACGCGATGTGTTGCTGTTCCCATACATGCGCCCCGAGGCGGGTTGATCTGTCACGAAACGACTGTGCGCTCATTCTTGCGCAAGTCGCCCACAGGGTGGGCTCCTACAGGGGCAGGGGTTCCATGTGGTTGTAGGAGCTCACCCTGTGAGCGACCGTAATGAGTAGCACCGCAGAACGAGTCACGTTCGGACAGTCGCAATATCGTACAGTTTGCGTCGCCGCGTCTACTTTGCGCTCTCACGCAGCTCGCGCCGCAGAATCTTGCCGACGTTCGATTTCGGCAATTCGTTGCGGAACTCGATGTAGCGCGGCTGCTTGTAGCCGGTGAGGTTTTCGCGGCAATATGCCTTGATCTGCTCGACGGTCAGGTCGGGGTTCTTCTTGACCACAACCACCTTCACCGCTTCGCCCGATTTGTCGTCCGGTACGCCGACCGCTGCCACTTCGAGCACCTCGGGCATCTGTGCGATCACATCCTCGATCTCGTTCGGGTAGACGTTGAAACCCGACACCAGGATCATGTCTTTCTTGCGATCGACGATGTAGAAAAAGCCCTTTTCATCCATGCGCGCCATGTCGCCGGTATGCAGCCAGCCATCGCGGTCGATCACCTGTGCGGTGTCCGCCGGGCGCTGCCAGTAGCCTGCCATCACCTGTGGCCCCTTGATGCACAATTCGCCGACTTCGCCGGTGGCCAATATTTCGCCTTCCTCGTTTTTCACGCAGGCATCGGTGGACGAGATGGGCAGGCCGATGGCGCCATTGAACTCGGCCAGCCCCATCGGATTCATGCAGGCGGCGGGCGAGGTTTCGGTCAGCCCGTAGGCCTCGATCAAGGTAACACCGGTGACTTTTTTCCAGCGCTCGGCTACCGCGCGTTGCACCGCCATGCCGCCGCCCAGGCTGAGGTGCATCGACGAAAAATCGATCTGGTCGAAGCCGGGTGTGTTGAGCAAGCCGTTGAACAGGGTGTTGACGCCGGTGATTGCAGTGAAACGTGTGTTTTGCAGCGTCTTCACGAAGCCAGCCATGTCGCGCGGATTGGCGATCAAATGATTGACGCCGCCAAACTTCATGAACACCAGGCAGTTCGCGGTCAGCGCAAAGATGTGATACAGCGGCAACGCGGTGATGATCGCTTCTTCACCGTAAGTGATGTTCTTGCCGAGCCAGGTACATGACTGTTCCATGTTGGAAACCAGATTGCGATGGGTCAGCATCGCGCCCTTGGCGACACCGGTGGTGCCGCCGGTGTATTGCAGGAAGGCGATGTCATCCAGGCTCACGACGACTTCGGGGCACGGCGTTTTGGCGCCTTGGGCCAGCGCTTCGCGAAATCCAATGGCACCGGCGATCTTGAAAGCGGGAACCTGCTTTTTGACATGGCGCAGCATGAAATTGATGATCGCGCCCTTGGGAAACTTCAGCAGGTCGCCGACACCGGTGACCAGCACTTTCTTGATGCCGGTTTCGGGCAAGACCTCAGCCACGGTGTGTGCGAAGTTCTCCAACACCACGATGGCGGAGGCGCCGGAATCCACCAGTTGATGCTTCAACTCGCGCGCGGTGTACATCGGGTTGGTGTTGACCACCGTCATGCCGGCGCGCAGCACACCGAAGATGGCGATGGGATATTGCAACAGGTTAGGCATCATCAGGGCGACGCGGTCGCCCTTCTTGAGCTTGAGCCCGTTGATCAGATAGGAGGCAAACTGACGGCTGAGGCGCTCGACTTCGCCGTAGCTCAGTTGCGTGCCAAAACTGGCGAAGCCGGGCTTGTCACTGTACTTTTCGCATACCTGATCCAGAACCGAGAGGATCGATTGGTACTGGCTGATGTCGATCTGCTCGGGAACGCCATTTGGATACGAATCCAACCACGGCTTTTGCAAACTCATGAATACATCCTCCCAGATGCGTGTTTTCCGACCGCCGTCGTGCCGGACGTTCCGTACGTGTGCGTTCGGTTTTAAACCGATTGGAGCACAGGCCCGACCAGGCTGCAAGGCAATGCGTGTAATGCTCGTGATTTGTTTACTGGTGGTTTCCGCGTGCGGGCGTGAAGACGCCGAAACCGCCCTGCGTTCACAGGTTCAGGCCAGTATCGACGCGTTGGCCGAGCGTGAGCACGGCGCGTTCATGGACACCGTGGCGGACGACTTCGTCGGCCCGGAGGGCATGGATCGTCGGGGCGTATCGCAGATGGCTCGGGTGTATTTTCTGCGCTATCGTCAGATCCGCTTGATCGCGGGCCCGCTGAGCGTCGAGATGGCCGACAATCGCGCGCGGGTATCGTTTGCTGTGGTACTTGCAGGCGGCCAGAACGGTCTGCTGCCGGATCAGGCGCAGGCATGGCAGGTCGACAGCGGGTGGCGACTGATCGGCGATGACTGGCGGATGATCGCACTGGAATGGCGGCCGTTGGCGCGCTAGCAGCCTGTCGGATTTGACCGATCCGGCGACAACAAGAGCGGCTCTTCGCTTCGCGCGGTCGCCCACAGGGTGGGCTCCTGCAAAGAGCGGTGGGCCACCTGTAGGAGCCCACCCTGTGGGCGACCCGCTGGAACGCGCGTTGCTGCGAATACGTGCGCCAACCACTCTGAAATCCACCGTCGTAACGCGCTCAAGCGAAGGAGACGCACCGGTCGGACTCAACTCCGACCGGCTGCCAGCATCGCTTTACGTGTTCCATCGTTTGAACTCAGGCGACTTTCTTGACCGCAAGCTGGCGCAACACGTAGTGCAGGATGCCGCCGAGGTGGCTGAGCGGGCGCGTTTGCGCGATGCGTTGAAACGCATCGCGCGCGTCTGCGAAGGCCGGCGGCTCGGCCGCCGGCGGGTCTTCCGCCGTTAGTCGAGGTTCAAGCGGCGTTCTTGGCGGCCAGTTGCCGGAGCACGTAGTGCAGGATGCCGCCGTGGCGGAAGTACTCGACTTCCTTCGGCGTCAACAGCAGCACCTTGGCCTTGAACGACACGCGCGAGCCGTCGGCACGCGTGCCGGTGACCGTGGCGATTTTTCCGGCACCGTCGTCCAGGCCGGTGATATCGAACACTTCGTCGCCCTTGAGGCCGAGCGATTGCGCGTTCTGACCCTCGTCGAACTGCAACGGCAAAACGCCCATGCCGACCAGATTGGAGCGGTGGATGCGCTCGAAACTCTCGGCGATGACCGCCTTGACGCCGAGCAACGTGGTGCCCTTGGCCGCCCAGTCGCGCGAGGAACCGGTGCCGTATTCCTTGCCGGCCATCACCACCAGCGGTACGCCCTCGGCCTTGTACTTCATGGCGGCGTCGTAGATCGCCAGCTTCTCGGCGGACGGGTAGTGGATGGTGTTGCCGCCTTCCTCGCCACCCAGCATCAGGTTCTTGATGCGGATGTTGGCGAAGGTGCCGCGCACCATCACATCATCGTTGCCGCGGCGTGAGCCGTAGGAGTTGAAGTCGACCGGTTGCACGCCGCGACCCTGAAGGAACTTGCCGGCTGGCGAGCTGGCCTTGATGTTGCCGGCCGGCGAGATGTGGTCGGTGGTAATCGAGTCGCCGAACAGGCCGAGCACGCGCGCGCCGTGGATGTCGGCAATCGATCCTACAGCCATGCTCATGCCGTCGAAGTAGGGCGGGTTCTTGATGTAGGTGGACGCATCGTCCCAGGCGAAGGACGCGCCATCGGGCGAAGCGATCTGGTTCCAGCGCGAATCGCCCTTGAACACGTCGGCGTAGTTCTTCTTGAACATGTCCGGGCCGATCGCGGCAATGATGGTGTCGCTGATTTCCTTGCTGCTCGGCCAGATGTCCTTGAGATATACCGGCTGGCCGTCGCTGCCGGTGCCGAGGGAATCCTTGTGCAGATCGATGTCGATGGTGCCGGCCAGGGCATAAGCGACCACCAGCGGCGGCGAGGCCAGGTAATTCATCTTCACTTCCGAATGCACGCGACCTTCGAAGTTGCGGTTACCCGAGAGCACCGAGCTGACCACCAGCTCGCCGTCGGCGATGGCCTTGGACACGGCTTCCGGCAGCGGGCCGGAATTGCCGATACAGGTGGTGCAGCCGTAGCCGACCACGTAGAAGCCGAGCTTCTCCAGGTCGCCGAGCACGTTGGCCTTTTTCAGGTAATCGGTGACCACCAGCGAGCCCGGGCCGAGCGAGGTCTTGACCCACGGCGCCGGCTTGAGGCCGCGCTTGACCGCGTTGCGGGCCAGCAGGCCGGCACCCAGCATCACCGCCGGGTTGGAGGTGTTGGTGCACGAGGTGATCGCGGCGATGACCACCGCGCCGTCCTTGAGCGTGTAACCGTGCGCGTTGCCCGCGGGCCCGGTCGCTGCCTGCGAGGCATCGTGGCCGACGGCGGTATCGCCACCTTCGCTCTCGAACTTCGCGACCTCGCCATTTTTTTGCTTGCGATTGGCACTCAGGCCGGCCAGGTTGTCGTGGAAGTTTTTCTTCATGTCCGTCAGCAGCACGCGATCCTGCGGCCGCTTCGGGCCGGCCAGCGAGGGCTTCACTTCGCCCATGTCCAGATGCAGGGTGGCGCTGTACTCGGCTTCCACGTCGCTGCGCCACAGGCCCTGGGCTTTGGCATAGGCTTCGACCAGCGCGATCAGCGATTCATCGCGGCCCGACAGGCGCAGGTAGTTCAATGCTTCGGCGTCGATCGGGAAGATGCCGCAGGTGGCGCCGTATTCGGGGGCCATGTTGGCGATGGTGGCGCGGTCCGCCAGCGGCAGGTGGGCAAGGCCCTCGCCGTAGAACTCGACGAACTTGCCGACCACGCCGTGCTTGCGCAGCATCTGGGTGACGGTGAGCACCAGATCGGTAGCAGTGGCGCCCTCAGGCAGCTTGCCGCTGAGCTTGAAGCCGACCACTTGCGGGATCAGCATCGAGCTGGGCTGGCCAAGCATCGCGGCTTCGGCTTCGATACCGCCAACGCCCCAGCCGAGCACGCCGATGCCGTTGATCATCGTGGTGTGCGAATCGGTGCCGAAAACGGTATCCGGGAAGGCGTGCAATTCACCGTCGATCTCGCGCTCCATCACCACGCGGGCGAGGTTTTCCAGATTCACCTGATGCACGATACCGGTGTTGGGCGGAACCACCTTGAAGTTGTCGAACGCCTTCTGGCCCCAGCGCAGAAAGCTGTAACGCTCGCCGTTGCGCTGGAATTCGATCTTGCCGTTGATGTCGAGCGAATCCGCCTTGCCGAAGGAATCGACCTGTACCGAGTGATCGATCACCAACTCGGACGGGATCAGCGGGTTGATGTTGGTGGCGTCGCCGCCGAGCTTGACCACCGCGTCGCGCATTGCGGCCAGATCGACCACGCACGGCACGCCGGTGAAGTCCTGCAACACCACGCGGGCCGGCATGAACGCGATTTCGGTATCGGGCTCGGCCTTGGCGTCCCACTTCGCCACTGCTTCGATCGACGCCTTGGTCACCGACACGCCGTCTTCGTTGCGCAGCAGGTTTTCGAGCAGAATCTTCATCGAAAACGGCAGGCGCTTGATGTCGAACTGCTTGCCCAGTTTGTCGAGGCTGAAGTAGTTGAATTGGCGGCCGTTGACGTCGAGGCGTGACTTGGTGGCGAAAGAGTCGCTCATGCGGTGGCTCCGTGTGGCATCGAAAGGGGGAGGGTCGAAACCCGACTGATCATTATACGCGTAGGCGTTGGTTGACAGCAGCCGCGGCCAATCGTTCCGAGTGGCGTCGGGCGGTGATGCTGTTCGTGGTCGTGTCGCCTGTGGCGCGGGTAGCCCGAGCGAGCCGGTCGGACTTGGCCGAGCGAAGCGACGGTGGGACTGGCGAAGCCGTGATGCGAAGCAACCGACCGATCGTAACGAGGTGAAGTTGTGCCTTCGCGTCGCTCGGCCTGCCTGCCGCGACGCGCGCGGCGCAGGCAGGTCGCCCACAGGGTGGGCTCCTGCAAATACGCTGTAGGAGCCCACCCTGTGGGCGACGGTACGCAGCGAAGCAGGCGCGTTTGCAACGCCTTTGCAATGTGCCCTGACGCGCTCCTGTAGGAGCCCACCCTGTGGGCGACCTGCCAAGGGTCAAAGAAGTGGATATATCGGGATTGGCGTTAATCGCTTGAACTACATCAAATAGGTACAGTAAAGCTTTGATAAATATGTATAAAATGCGCTTGCCAGGAGACAAATCAAGGCGGGTTTTAACAAAGCCATAACGTGAAAACTGTTAGGGTCACAGGGTTGTGGGTGGAGTTGGAAAGCGTGCCACCCGAGCCGTCCGTGAATGCAAGCGGTTTTTGCAATCTCGCCTGTCTATCACGGCGCTGCTTCGCCAGCACCGTGCCGCCCGCCAGGAGCCATTGATGACCGATTCCCTAACCAGCCTTTCCGATCTGCTTGAGATCAGCCGTGATGGTGTGGATTTCTTCGAGCAGGCTTCGCAGTCCGTCGACGACAAGCGCCTTCGTGCGCTGTTTTCGCAATTGGCCAAAACCAAGGCAAGCCTGGCCGAAAACCTGTCCGAAGAGGTTACTGCCAAACCAGGGCGCCGGGGCAAAGCGAGTGGGCCCGTCGCCGAGTTCCAGAAGACCTACGCCAGCCTGAGCACCAGCCTGCGCAAGGCCGATGTGACGCAAATCGATCAGTTGGAACAGACTGAGGACCGCCTGCACAGCCGTTTTCAGCAACTGGTGATGGATCGCGACCAGACGTTCGTCGTCCGCGTGTTGGCCAAGCAATATCTCGCCAAGGTCGATCCGCTGCACCGTGAGATCCGTGCACGCAAGCGCAGCCTGAGCTGACGGAACGAGCATCCCGTCGGCATGGCGATGTCGAGCGGATGCCGCTGAACGTTGCCAAAGCGAAAGGGGCCATATGGCCCCTTTCGCGTGAATACGGACTGCGTAGCGGCGGTTCGCTTACTTGCCGCTGCCATCCAGGCCGCGACGCACCAGCAAGGGTTTGGTATCCGGCGCGCGGCCGCGGAAGTTGGCGAACAGAGCCATCGCATCGTCGGCGCCACCACGCGAGAGCAGGGTCTTGCGGAAGTGATCGCCGTTTTCGCGCTTCAGGCCGCCGTTCTCCTTGAACCACTCGACACTGTCGGCATCCAGCACTTCGCTCCAGATGTAGCTGTAGTAGCCGGCAGCGTAGCCGCCGATGATGTGCGAGAAGTAGGTGCTGCGATAACGCGGCGGCACCGGTGCGAAATCGACACCGGCCTGCTTCAGCGCATTCGCCTCGAACGCCAGCACGCCGTCGGCATCGGGAACCTGCTCAGGGGTCATCTGGTGCCACGCCTGATCGAGCAGCGAAGCGGCAAGATACTCGGTAGTGGCAAAACCCTGGTTGAACTTCTGCGTCGCCATCACCTTGTCCAGCAACACCTGCGGCATCGGCTCGCCAGTCTGGTAGTGCTTGGCATAGTTGGCCAGCACTTCCGGCCAGGTCATCCACATTTCGTTGACCTGCGAGGGATATTCGACGAAGTCGCGCGGCACACTGGTACCGCTGAAGCGCGGGTAGCGCACGTTGGAGAACATACCGTGCAGGGCATGGCCAAACTCATGGAACATGGTGTTGGCTTCATCGAAAGTGAGCAGCGTGGGCTCGCCTTCCGGCGGCTTCGGCACGTTCAGGTGATTGGCCACTACCGGCTGCGTGCCCATCAACCCGGACTGCGAAACGTATGCGTTCATCCACGCTCCGCCGCGCTTTGACGGGCGGGCGTAGAAGTCGGCGATGAAGATGGCGAGCTGGCTGCCATCGGCCTCGAACACATCGAACACACGCACGTCGGGCTGATACACCGGCAGGTCGGTACGCTCCTTGAAGCTCAGGCCGTAGAGCCGGTTGGCGGCGAAGAAGACGCCGTTCTGCAGCACATTGTCGAGTTCAAGATACGGGCGCAGCTGCGATTCATCGAAGTCGTAGCGGGCGCTGCGCACTTTCTCGGCGTAGTAGGCCCAGTCCCAAGCCGCGAGCTTGAAGCCACCCTTTTCGGCGTCGATCAGCTTTTGCATGTCGTCCGCTTCCTTGCGGGCATTGGCAACGGCCGCCGGCGCGACGTCGCCCAGCATCTTGTTGACGGCATCGGTAGTGCGCGCAGTCTGATCCTCCAGGCTGTAGGCGGCGTGGTTGGCATACCCCATCAATTGCGCGCGCTCAGCGCGCAGTTTGGCGACACGGGCAATGTTGGCGCGATTGTCGAACTCGCCGCCATGGCTGCCGCGGCCCACGGATGTGGTCTGGATACGCTCGCGCAACGCACGATTTTCAAGCGAGGCCAACGACGGTTGGCCGGAGGTATTCATCATCGCCAGCATGAACTTGCCCTCCTTGCCGGCCGCCTTCGCAGCCTGCGCAGCGGCGGCGATCGCGTTGTCGGACAGGCCGGCCAGCTCCTCGCGCGTATCGACCACGATCGCCGAGGCATTGGTTTCCTTCAGCACATTCTGGCTGAAGCTGGTTTGCAGCGAGGCCAGCTCGCTGTTGATGGCCTTGAGCTTTTCCTTGTCGGCATCCGACAACCTGGCGCCGGCGCGCACGAAATCGGTGTGGTAACGCTCCAGCAGATATTTCGATTCGGCGTCGAGACCAAGGTTGTCGCGCTGGTCGTAAAGCGACTTCACACGCTCGAACAGCTTGCTGTTCAGGGCGATGGCGTCGCGGTGGGCCGACAGCTTTGGCGCCATCTCGCTCTGGATCTTCTCCAGGGCGTCGTTGGTGTTGGCGCCAGCCAGCGAGAAGAATATGGTCTGCACCCGATCCAGCAACTCGCCGCTGCGCTCCATCGCCACGATGGTGTTGTCGAACGTTGCCGCTTCGGCATTGTTGGCGATCGCTTCGATTTCTGCGGCGTTCTCGGCCATGCCTTTTTCGAAGGCCGGCGTGAAATGCTCATCACGGATCTTGTCGAACGGCGGGTAGCCAAAGGGCAGGGTGCTGGCGGTGAACAGCGGGTTGGCGGCTTCGCTGGTGGCCGCGGTGTCGGCCTTGGCCGGCGGTTCCGAGGTGGAACAACCGGTGATGGCCAGCGACAAGGCGCCAGCGAGGGCAACTGCGAGTCGGTGATTCATGTTTTTGGTGATCCTTGGTTGGGCAGCAATAGCCGCCAAGGGTAACGCAAGCGGCCCCGCGTCGCCGCCATGACTTATGGCACGGTAACCCTATCCCGGATGGAGCCAGGGCGGTGCCTGCAACCCCTTGTCGCGTAAAAACGCCGGGTTGAACAGCCTGGATTCATAACGGCTGGCGCTGTCGCACAAAATAGTGGCGATGCGGTGTCCCGGCCCGAGTTGCCGCGCCAGGCGTATGGCGCCGGCGACATTGATGCCGCTGGAACTGCCGACGTATAGCCCCTCCTTGCCGATCAATTCCCATAAAACCGGCAGCCATTCACTGTCCGGGATGTTGAAGGCATCATCGATGCGTGCGCCTTCCAGGTTGCCGGTAATGCGATTCTGGCCAATGCCTTCCGTGATCGAACTGCCTTGTGATGTCAACTCGCCGGTCTTGACCCAACTGTAGATCGCCGCGCCATCCGGGTCGGCTGCAGCAGTAACCAGCGCGGGGCGGCGTTGCTTCAGGTACTCGGAAACCCCGGCCAGGGTGCCGCCGGTACCCACCGAGCAGATGAAGGCGTCGATCCTGCCGCCGGTTTGCGCCCAGATTTCCGGCCCGGTACTGGCGATGTGGCCATTGCGATTGGCGAGGTTGTCCCATTGATTGGCATAGAAAACGCCGCCGGCGGTGCTCGACGCCATCGATTCGGCCAAGCGCCGGGCCTGATGCACGTAGTTGTCCGGATTCTTGTACGGCACCGCGGGCACCGTGCGCAGTTCGGCACCCATGCCGCGCAATGCGGATTGCTTCTCCGCCGATTGGGTGTCGGGCATCAGAATGATGGTTCTCAGCCCCAGCGCGTTGCCGGCCAAGGTGAGGCCGATGCCGGTATTGCCGGCCGTCCCTTCGATCACCGTGCCCCCCGGAGCGATCAGGCCGCGTTCCAGTGCGTCGAGCAACAAATACTTGGCGGCGCGATCCTTCACTGAACCGCCCGGGTTCATGAATTCGGCCTTGCCAAAGATCTCGCAACCGGTGCGCTCGGAGGCCGCACGCAACCGGATCAATGGTGTATTGCCGATGTGGTCGAGAAACGGGCAGTCGATAGCCATGGCATGCGCTCGTGCGAGTGTCGGTGCAGTGCAACGCTTATCGGCGTAAAGGTCAAGCGTCACGCAGTGGGTGCGCGGCGCATGCTGCGTAAATGCGCGCAACTCGTCTATGCTTGGACGCTTGCGAACCCGGAGAATCGACTCATGTATGTCCTGTATTACGCGCCCGGCGCGGCCAGTTTCGTGGTGCATTGGTTGCTGATTGAAGCGGGTGCGGAGTATCGATTGCAACGCGTTGACCTGCAGGCCGGCGAACAGCGCAGCGCGGCCTATCTGAAGCTCAATCCCAATGGCGTGGTGCCCACCTTGCTGATCGACGGGAAACCGGCATGCGAGGCAGCGGCACTGGTCCTGCAACTGGCCGACACGTTTCCCGCGCTGGCGCTGGCGCCGGCTATCGGCAGCCTGGATCGGGCGCATTACTATCAATGGGTGCTGCACCTGGCCAACACGCTGCAACCGGCGTTCCGGCATTGGTTCTTCGCTGCCGAGGCGGCCGGTGAGGACAACGCAGATGCCGCGAAAGCCAAAGCCAGAGGGCGCATCGAAGCCGCGTGGCAGCGTATCGACGGCCACCTGCAAGCCAACGGACCGTACTTGTTGGGTGAAAATGTCAGCGCCGCCGATTTCCTGCTGACCATGCTGATGCGCTGGTCGCGCAACATGCCGCGCCCAGCCACCGAGTGGCCGAATCTCGCCGCACTGGCGCAGCGGATGAAAGCGCGGCCGAGCTTCGCCAAACTTTGCAAAGCCGAGGAGTTGACCGAGTGGACCTGACGCGACCGGGAGCAGGGGCATGAGCGAGGTGGAGCTGATCGATTGGCGCCATCAGCAGTTTGTGCTGCACGAGATGTTGCAGGTTGAGCGGCTTGCGCATTACCCGCATTTCGCCCAGCACAGCCGCGACACCTTCGAAGCAGCGCTCGAACTGGCACATCAATTGGCGGTATCGCAGTTCCAGCCGCACAACCGCGAGGCCGATCTCAACGAGCCACGGTTGCGCGATGGCAAGGTGCATCTGGTGCCAGCGGTCGGCAAAGCGTTGGCTGCCTACCGGGAGGCCGGTTTCTTTGCGGCTGGTGCCGATGAGGCGCACGGCGGCATGCAGTTGCCGTACACCATCGCGCTGGCCTGCGACGGCCTGTTTGCCGGCGCCAATGTCGCCACCGCCGGCTACCCGATGCTGACCAAGGGCGTGGCCCATCTGGTTGCCCAGTTCGGCTCGCCCGAGCAGAAGCAGCGCTTTTTGCAACCGCTGCTCGATGGCCGGTTCTTCGGCACCATGTGCCTGAGCGAGCCGCAGGCGGGGTCCTCGCTGGGCGATATCAATACCCGCGCCGAGCCGATCGGCGATGGCGATTACCGCATCACCGGCGCCAAGATGTGGATATCGGGTGGCGAGCATGAATTGGCCGAAAACATCGTGCATATGGTGCTGGCGCGTACGCCCGATGCGCCGCCCGGCGTGCGCGGCATCAGCCTGTTCATCGTGCCGCGTTATCGGGTGGCGGCCGACGGCCGTATCGGCGACGAAAACGACGTGCGCCTGGCCGGGATCAACCACAAGATGGGGCAGCGCGGCATCGTCAACACCTTCCTCAAGTTCGGCGAGCGCGGCGAGTGCATCGGCCATCGGGTCGGGCCGGAACACCGCGGCCTGGCGCAGATGTTCGTGATGATGAACGAGGCACGGATCGGCGTCGGCATCGGCGCGATCATGCTTGGCAATGCCGGCTATCGCTACGCACTGGCTTATGCCAAGGAACGCCGTCAGGGCCGCCACCCCGATCAGAAAGACCCGCAAAGCCCGCCGCTGCCGATCATCGAACATGCCGATGTGCGGCGCATGCTGCTGCAACAGCGCGTTTACGTTGAAGGTGCGCACGCGCTGGCGTTGTACGCGGCAACACTGGTCGATACGCATGCGCATGATCCCGACGCAGCGGCACGTGCGCATGCCGGGACGCTGCTGGAACTGCTCACGCCGATCATCAAGGCGTGGTCCGCAGAGTGGTGTCTGAAAGCAAACGATCTGGCGATTCAGGTGTTGGGCGGTTATGGCTACACCCGCGAGTATCCGGTCGAACAGTTCTATCGCGACAATCGCCTGAATCCGATCCACGAAGGCAGCAACGGCATCCAGGCACTGGATTTGCTCGGGCGGAAGGTGCTGATCGACAGCGGGGCAGGGCTGCGGGCATTGCTCGACGCGATGGCGGGCACGATCGAGGCGGCAGCGAGCCAGCCCGAGCTGATCCCGTATGCGCAGGCTTTGGCGCAATACGCCAAGCGCGCCGCGGACGTGACCTTGCGCATCGGCGCCGAGTTGGCGGCGGGCAAGTTGCGACAGGGGCTCGCCAATGCTTCGCAGTACCTCACCGTGATGGGCCACCTGTGTGTGGGCTGGATGTGGCTGCGCCAGGCGCAAGTCGCCAGCAACGCATTGCCGGCGGCACACGAGGCCGATGCGCGTTTCTATCGCGGCAAGCTGCATGCCTGCCGCTTTTTCTTTCAGCACGAACTACCCACCATTGAATCCGCATTGCGGTTGCTGGAAACGCTGGACAGCAGCGTTCACGACATGCGGGCGGACTGGTTTTAACCGCGTCGAAAAACCATCAATGCGCGTTGCGCGGTTTTGCCAGCAGCGTGCCGACATGCGCAAGCCGCGCGGCAACGTCGGGCTTGAGCAGGTATTGCAGCGCCTGGTCGCGTAGACGCTCGATATTTTCGTGCGACGCATCGTCCAGAAACTGGGTGCCTGCATCCAGCTTCAACTGCATCCGGGTATAGCCACCGCCGACCAGCAAACGGGCGATGTCGTCATTGTTGTCCGATGCGGCGTCGAAGACCACATCGAGCAGCGGCATCGCCCATTGCATCGCGCCCCAGCTTTTCGCGTCGCGGGCGCTGATCGGGTAGGCATGGCGCCCCGTGCCCATCGACAGCAGCAGCAGTTGCCTTGGGTCGTCGATGCTGTCGTCGAAACGCAGCGCCTCCGCGATTGCGCACAACGCCGGGTTATTGGCGACGACACCGCCATCGATTACCGCCATTTCGCGCTCACCGACGCGCATCGGGTGCGCCGGAAAATAACCGGGTGCCGCCGCCGAACCGCGCAGCGCCTCCCATACCGGCACATCGCGGTGTTCGGGCGCGTAACTGCGGAAAAACACCGGCTCGCGGGCGATGGTATCGAAGGCCAGCAACATCACCGGGCGTTGCAGTTGGCCCAGGGTCATGTCGCCAAAAATCAGATGCAGCACGCGATCGAGGCCGCGGCCATCGAACTTCGGCGCCGACAAGCCCTGGCTGGCGATGCGCCTCGCACGAGATAAAACCCGCTTGGGCGTATCCGGGAAGATCGCGCGACTGGCTTCTTCGTACAAGCGGGCCAGTTCAGCAGGGCGCTTGCCAGCAGCCAGGCCGGCCACCACCAGCGCGCCGGTCGAATTGCCGACCAGCAGATCGAATTGCTCGGCCACCGGCCCGGCCTGATGCGCGGCTAGACCCTGTTCGAGATGCGCGAGCCACAGGCTGGGCACCACGCCACGAATGCCGCCACCATCGATGCTCAGAATCCGTTGTGCGCGCAAAGCCCGCTGCTCCATCAAGGGTGGTCTGGTCGCCCCGGGGCAGACGACTGATGCCTTGGCACCACCCGGGGCGTGCGTTCATTGACTGCGACCGCAACCGCCGAGTTCCCAGGTCAGCTACCGAACACACGCTTGAGCAGATCGCTGCCTCTCTTCAGCGGGTTCTTGCGAATCGCCTTTTCTTCTTCCGCAATGTAGTGGAACAGGCCATCCATTGCCTTGTCGGTGACATATCCATCGAGGTCCTGGATATTCGCGCCGCCAAGTACGCCGGTCAGGCCGCCGGTCTTCTCGGTCAGTGCCTTGTAGCGCTGGGTTACGTCATTGCTGGCGGTAGCCTTGCGCACAATCGGAAGAAACGCGTCGCGCAGCCGGTTTTCGCTTACTTTGCGAAAATACTGCGTACCGGCGTCATCACCGCCGCGCACGATGGTCAAGGCATCGCGCACCGTCATTGCCCGCACGGTGTCGGCGAATATATCCGCAGCTGCCGGCACTGCCTGTTCTGCGGCGCGATTCATCGAAGTTTCAAAGGCGTCAACCGACGCCCCGGCACCAAGTCGTCGAGCAAGCTTGGCGACCTTGCGCAGGCTTTTCGGGGTGGCGATACGAACTGCCTCGTCGGCCAGGAACCCGTCGGTCTTGCCCAGGCGGAGCACGGCATTCCGCGTCCCCTGCGCCAGCGCCTCCTTGATTCCCGCAGCCGCTTCGGGCTCGGCGAGCGGCGTGGCCTGCGACTGCGTTGCATCGGCCCGAGTTAGCAATTGAGCAAGCCGGTCGGACAGCGATTGCGCTGGCGAGGCCGATGCCAGCGTCAGGCTACCAAGCAGCAGCAAAGGGCAGGCGACACGCATTGATGGCTCCTCCTGGCGGGTATGGCTGCGGTAGTGTAGCGCGGCGTGAACACGCGCACGGCTGCCGTCGCGATCGCAGGCACGGTTCAACACGCGCTGTGTCGATAATGCCGATATCGATTTCCAGGTCGGCTCATTGCGCCAACACGCTCGCATTTACGTTAAAACCGAGTTAGAGTGCCAACCGCTGTGTTTGCTTGGGTCACTGAAGATCGTGGCCTGATGCGGTAGATCCAAATGATCCGCTACATCGATGCGCGTCGCTTTCTCCTGAGGCAATACAGCACCCGAGGCGAACGGTAGACATTTCGCCAGTCCTTTCACACATTGTTTTGGGAGCAAGTTCATGTCGGATCGTCAAACTGGCACGGTAAAGTGGTTCAACGATGCCAAAGGCTTTGGTTTTATCAGCCGCGAGAATGGTGAGGACGTGTTTGTTCACTTCCGCGCCATCCAGGGCAACGGCTTCAAGTCGCTGCAGGAAGGCCAGCAGGTCACCTTCAAGCTGGTGCAGGGCCAGAAGGGCCTGCAGGCGGACGAGGTTCAGGCCCTGTAATCGGATTTCCGACGCATAGCGGCAGACTCAAGACCCCGGGCACCGTCCCGGGGTTTTTATTGCAATTTGTTTCAGCATCGGTGTGAACTGCGGCAGACAGAAGGTTTTGCGGCTGGCAGCCAATCGCCTTCACGCGATATGGCGCGGCTCGGTTCCAGATTTGATCGGATCTGGGTGGGGAATCGGGTGGGAGTCGTTCCGCCAGCGACCATCATGGAATGTGGCGGGCACGGACTTACGCTCGCACTTACACTCATCGCACTCGCATATGTTACATAATATACATTATGCGAAGTAAACCAACCCGCCACGGGCACCACTGCAGCCCCCTTCGCATCATGGGGTCATAGCGCCTCGGCGCAAAACTTGGCCGGGGTGACGATGCGTGTGCGGCCAACGTGACCGCGTTGCAGCAGCCCAGCGCGGCGGTCGCCGGTCACGAGGTAGTCGGCATCGCCTGTCATGGCCATTGCCAGCAGGAACGCATCGTTTGGATCATTCGCCTCGACGCCTTCCGGCAGTGGCGGCAGCACATCCAGCACGATGGTCCGCTGCATGTTGTTGACCATCGCGCCGATACGGTGCGCTGGCAGAAGGGTCTTGAGCTTCGGATAGCGGCTCACGCGCCGTAATTCATCGAGTTGCGCCGCCGATGTCAGTAGTTCGAAGCGTGCCGCGCGCCAAGCGCGGTAGATCATGTCCGGCGGGCCGTGCGGTGAGATCAACGCAGCCAGCAACACGTTGGTGTCCAGGATGACGCGCATCAATGCTCACGCGCCCACTGCACCGCTTCGTCGACGAGGTCGGTCAGCTCGTCCTCGCTCATACCGGCAGCGGCGCTCTTGGCTTGATCGACAGCCCGTTCCAGGAGATAGGCGCGCACGGCTTCTTCGATGAATCGTGACAAGTCGCCCTTGCGGCCGCCGCCCTGCGCGGCGATGAACATGCGTACGGATTGATCCACGTCCTGCGACACGACGATGTTCCAGCGAACGGTGTTCATGGCTTCCTCCAGTGCTTGTGTGCATAGGTGTTTATACACCTATTTACGGAGTGCTCCAAGAGTTCAATACAGCGCTCGTTTTCCAAGAAGAGTTGGCGAACTGCGCGAAGGCCGCACGCCCGGCGAAATGGAACCATGCCGATACCCCGCGCAGAATCGGGAAAACGCGCTTTGCGCCCCGACGAAAGCTGCTCCCCTGCCTTACGCTTGCACCGCGGCGAGACCGATCCGCTACAACCGCGACCTGCGCTAACCCTGCACGGATGAAGCCGGGGTAGCCATCATTCGTGCCCAAGATCACGTCTAATCCGCATACCCCTCCGGATTCTTCTCCTGCCAGCGCCACGCATCGCGGCACATCGCATCCAGATCAAGTTCGGCTTTCCAACCAAGCAGTTCGTGCGCCAGACCCGGATCGGCAAACACTGCGGCGCTGTCGCCCGGCCGGCGCGCAACGATGTCGTAGGCCACGGTTTTTCCGGAAGCGCGTTCGAAGGCGTTGACCAGTTCCAGCACGCTGACGCCGCTTCCGGTGCCGAGGTTGACGGTAACGTTGCGATCCTTGGCGCACAGATAATCCAGCGCATCGACGTGGGCGCGGGCGAGGTCCATCACGTGCAGGTAATCGCGTACGCCGGTGCCGTCGGGGGTTGGGTAGTCGTTGCCGAAGATGCGCAGCTTTTCGCGTCGGCCCACGGCCACCTGGCACACGAACGGCATCAGATTGTTGGGTGTGCCGCTCGGGTCTTCGCCAATCAGACCCGAAGGATGCGCGCCAACCGGGTTGAAGTAGCGCAGCACGGCGGCGCGGAAGCCCGGGTCGGCGCTGCACAGGTCGCCGATCAGTTGCTCCATCACCAGTTTGGTACGGCCATAGGGGTTGGTCGCCTGCAGCGGTGCGTCCTCGCGCACCGGAACGTGCGTTGGATCGCCGTATACGGTGGCCGACGAACTGAACACCAGTCGGCGCACGTTCGCTGCGCACATGGCCTGCAACACGGTAATGGTGCCGCTGATGTTGTTGTCGAAGTAATCCAGCGGCTTTTCGCAGGACTCGCCGACCGCCTTGAGCGCGGCAAAGTGCATCACTGCGTCAAAGGCGTACTGCGAAAACAACCGGGCCAGTGCGGCGGCATCACGGACATCCAGCTCGTGCAGCGGCAGCGGCGCGCCAACCACTTGCTCCAGGCGGGCAACGGCAGCGCGCGAACTGTTGCTGAAGTTGTCCGCTATCACGACCTGATGGCCGCGCTCTGCCAGCACGACGGCGGTGTGTCCGCCGATGTAGCCTGCCCCGCCCAGAACCAGAATCTGCATCTTCACTCCCCTGCCAGGTTTCACTCATATCCAGCATCACGGTTGCAATACCACGTACAACACCCTGTGCGAGCATGCGTAGTGTAGTGTTTTGCCAGCCTTGCCGGATTTGCATGCGTTTCGCGTTGAATGGAACGCATTGGATGGATGTCGACGGCCATCGCAAAGCCCCCTACCTTCCCAGATGAGCACCCACATGAGCGCTGAACTTCCCGGCCACGATCAAATCCGGATTGCCATCATCGGCTTGGGCTATGTCGGCTTGCCGCTGGCGGTGGCATTCGGGCGGCGCTTGCCGACGATCGGCTATGACATCGATCAGGCACGGATTGCCGAGCTCAATGCCGGACGCGATCACACTCTGGAAGTATCCAGCAACGAATTGCGCGCGGCGCAGCAGTTGCGTTGCAGCCATGACCCTGCCGATCTTCTAGGCTGCAATGTGTTCATCGTCACCGTCCCTACCCCGATCGACGACTACAAGCGCCCTGATCTGCGGCCGCTGGAGTCGGCCAGCCGAACGGTGGGCCGCGCGATCCGTCGCGGCGGCGTGGCGATTTACGAATCGACGGTCTATCCCGGTGCCACTGAAGAAGTCTGCGTGCCGATCATCGAGCGCGAGTCGGGGCTGCGTTATCGGCACGACTTCCACGCCGGCTACAGCCCGGAGCGGATCAACCCCGGCGACAAGGTGCACCGGCTGGAAACCATCACCAAGGTAACCTCCGGCTCCAGCCCGGAGGTGGCGAAATTCGTCGATGACCTGTACCGGCAGATCGTCAGCGCCGGCACCCACCGCGCCTCCAGCATCCGTGTGGCCGAGGCGGCCAAAGTGATCGAAAACACCCAGCGCGACGTCAACATCGCATTGATCAACGAGCTGGCACTGATTTTTGAGCGCATGGGCATCGATACCCATGAAGTGCTGGAAGCGGCAGGCAGCAAATGGAACTTCCTGCCGTTTCGGCCGGGGCTGGTCGGTGGCCACTGCATCGGCGTGGACCCGTACTACCTCACGCACAAGGCGCAACAGATCGGGTACCACCCGGAGGTGATCCTCGCCGGCCGCCGGATCAACGACAGCATGGGTAGCCACGTCGCGCAGCGGGTGATCAAACTGATGGCGCAACGCGAAATTCCCACCGCCAAGGCCAAAGTGTTGATCCTGGGGCTGGCGTTCAAGGAGAATTGCCCGGATCTGCGCAATACCCGGGTGGTGGACATCATCGCCGAACTGCACAGCTACAACGTCGATGTGGATGTCTGCGATCCGTGGGTGGATGCGGTGCAGGCGAAACATGAGTATGGCATCGACCTGGTGGCCGAACCCGAGGCCGGGCGCTATGACGCATTGGTGGTCGCGGTCAGTCATGACCGGTTTGTCGGCCTCGGCGCGAGCGGCGTGCGCGCTTTCGGCAAGCCCGGCGCGGTGCTGTTCGACGTCAAACGCGTGTTGCCGCGCGAACAGACCGACGGCTGTCTGTAACGCGAACAGGCTTCCAGCTCACCCCGAAACCCGATCAGGATCGCCATGCGTGTATTGGTTACCGGCGCCGCCGGCTTCATCGGCTCGCATCTCTCGCAGCGGCTGCTGGCGCGCGGCGATGAGGTGTTGGGCTACGACAACCTCAATGCCTATTACGACCCGACCCTC
Organism: Gammaproteobacteria bacterium HGW-Gammaproteobacteria-4; assembly: GCA_002839995.1. Taxonomy (GTDB): domain Bacteria; phylum Pseudomonadota; class Gammaproteobacteria; order Xanthomonadales; family Xanthomonadaceae. Next base: position 110,246 of record PGZC01000007.1, read on the forward strand.
AAGCAGGCTCGGCTCGATCGGCTGACGCCAAACCGCAACTTCCGGTTCGTGAAGGCGTCGCTGGAGGATGGCTCGGCGCTGGAACGCGCGTTCACCGAATTTGCGCCGCAGCGCGTGGTCAATCTGGCGGCGCAGGCCGGCGTGCGCTATTCGCTGGAGAACCCGCAGGCCTATATCGACAGCAATATCGTCGGCTTCACCAATATCCTTGAGTCCTGCCGCCACCATGGCGTCGATCACCTGGTTTACGCATCGTCGAGCTCGGTCTACGGCGCCAATCGCAAACTGCCGTTCTCGGTGGAAGATCCGGTCGATCACCCGGTGAGCCTGTATGCGGCCACCAAGAAAGCCAACGAGTTGATGGCGCATACCTACAGCCACTTGTTTGCGTTACCGACCACCGGCTTGCGTTTCTTTACCGTGTACGGGCCGTGGGGGCGCCCGGACATGGCGCTGTTTCTGTTTACCCGCAAGATCCTCGCCGGCGAGCCGATCGATGTGTTCAACAATGGCCACCATCGCCGCGATTTCACCTACATCGATGACATCGTCGAGGGCGTGATCCGCACTCTGGACCAGGTGCCGGAAGCCGACCCGGGCTACAACCCGCCCTCGCCCACCCCGGCACGTTCGGCCGCCCCGTACCGGGTTTACAACATCGGCAATCACCAGCCGGTGGAGCTGTTGCGGTACATCGAATTGCTGGAGGAGTGCCTCGGCCGCAAGGCCGAACGCCGCCTGTTGCCGCTGCAACCGGGCGACGTGCCGGACACCTTCGCCGATGTCGAGGCTCTGCAGCGTGACACCGGTTACACACCGGCCACACCCATCACCGAGGGCATCGCCCGCTTCGTTGCCTGGTACCGCGAGTTCTATCGCGTTTGAGTCGCGTTTGAGCGTCGACAAGCATCCGATTGTCTCCCTCGCAAGTGGCCGGAACGCGGTGTGATCCGCGTTCTCTTTGTTGCCTCCTGGGGAGTAAATCCATGCGACTGATTCGTACTTTTGCCGTACCGTTCCTTGCGCTGCTGCTGACCGCATGTTCATCCACCGGCACCCGTTCGGCGGGTGCGCCGCCGGCGCCGACCGAAGCGGCGGTGACGGCTTACCTGATCGGTGTCGATGACGTTGTGCAGGTCTCGGTGTGGCGCAATCCGGATCTGGGCATCAGCGTGCCGGTGCGTCCGGACGGAATGATTTCGGTACCGTTGATTGGCGATGTTGCGGCAGGTGGGCGCACACCCGCGCAGGTGGCGCAGGAGATTCAGGACAGGCTGGCCATTTATGTTCGCGACCCGCAAGTTGCCGTCATCCTCACCGAACTGCGCAGCCACGAATACCTGTCGCGCGTACGGGTAACCGGTGCCGTGCGACAGCCGGTGTCGATCCCCTTCCGCCAAGGCATGACTGTGCTCGATGCGGTACTGGCGGCAGGCGGGCTGACCGAATTCGCCGCACCGGATCGCTCGGCGTTGTATCGCAAAATCGGCGATGGCAGCCGCAGTTATGCCGTGCGTCTCGACCGGATCCTGGATCGCGGCGATTTGTCGACCAACTTCCAGGTAGCGCCTGGCGATGTGATCACGGTGCCGGAACGGGTGTTATGAACCAGAGTGCGGGCGACTGGCCGGTCATTGAAAGCCAGTCCAATTTGCTGACCGTATTGCCGGTTGCGCTGGAAGAATCGCGGCGCCGCATGGTCATGATCGCCACGATTTTCACATTCCTTGCGTTATGCACGCTGGCGTTGGGGATCGCGTTGCCCAAGCGATACTCGGCAACAACCAGCATTCTGGTCGAGCAGAGCAACATCATCGGGCCGCTGATGGAAGGGCGAGCGGTGCCGACTGGGGTGGTCAATCGCGCCAGTATCGCGCGTCAGGTCGCGTTCAGCCGCAAGGTCATGAACGAAATCCTCGAGGCCGGCGGTTGGCTTGCCGACAATCCGAGCGCGCTCGAAATCGAAAAGCAGATCGAACGGATTACCGATCGAACCGACATCTCCAATCCGCGCCCGAATCTCATCCAGATCAGCTACACCGACCCGGATCCGAAGCGCGCATTCACCGTCACCGAAAAGTTCGCCGAATTGATGATCAGCGAGAGTCTCGCCACCAAGGAACGCGAGAGCCGCGACGCCTATGAGTTCATCGATTCGCAGGTGCGGCAATATCACGCAAAGTTGACCGAGGCGGAAGCGAATCTGGAAGCGTATCGCCGCAAGAACCCCGACGCCCGACCCGGCATCGATGCCGATGTCAACGCGCGGATCGGTGAGCTGCGTCGGCAGATCGAATCTTCCCGGATGGAGTTGGCCGATCTGCAATCGCAGGACGCCTCGTTGCGTTCACAGTTATCCGGCGAAAGCGAGATCTCGATGGTGCACACGCGTGCTGGTCAGTTCCGCGCGCGTTTGGCGGAATTGCAGAGCGAACGCGACAGTTTGCTGCTCGCCTATACCGACCAACACCCGGATGTCGTGCGCACCCAGCATCAGATTGCCGATCTGCAGGAAGAACTGCGCCGCGAGGAAGCGCGTGCGGAAACACGGCTGTCCGACGCGCCAACCGTGCTCGACGGCTCGGCGTCCTACAACCCGTTGTATGGCGAGTTGAAAAGCAAGCTTGCCGATATCGGCAGCCGCAGCGCAGCCGCCATGTCGCGCATCGCCACCGGCGAGAAGATGCTGGCGCAGGAAATCGAGCGTAGTGGCCGAATCGCCGCCTCGGAAAGCTCGTTGGCCGAACTCACCCGCGATTACGAGGTGAACCGCGACCTGTATCAGGACCTGCTCAAGCGCCGTGAAAACGCGCGGGTCTCGATGAATCTCGACGCCGAACGGCGCGGCCTGAGTTTCCGTATCCAGGAACCGGCAACAGTTCCGCTTCGTCCCAGCGGCTTGCGCCTGCTGCACGTTGCCAGTGCCGGGTTGGTATTCGCGGTAGCAGCGCCGCTGGCGCTGTTGTTGGGCCTGATCAAGCTCGATCCCAGGGTGCGTTCGTCGTTGCGCATCGAACGCGAGGCAGGGCTACCTGTGCTGGGAACAATTCCGTCGTACCGCACACGCGAGCAACGAACCCGCTCAACGCGCCGGTTTGCGGTTGCCGCCTTGCTGGTCGCCAGCGTACCACTCGCCTATTTCCTTGTGTTCGCTCTCAAATTGACGCACACGCTATGACCGATGAACCCGTAGTGCCTCGCGTGGCATCCGGACACCCGCACCTGCCGCCGGGGCGCTCCATCGCGCGCATGGATCAATCGACTGCCCTGTCGTCGGTGCAGATGGATGCGCGTTCGCTAATTCACCGCAACAGCGACGCGAAGGCGGGCGTCGAGGCGTTTCGCGAGTTGCGCACGCGACTGCTCACCATGGCAACCGGCAATTTCGTCACCCTGATTGCGTCGGTCAGCCGCGGCAGCGGCGGCAGCTTCGTCGCCCGCAACCTGGCCGCAGCAATGGCCTTTGACGAATCCAAAAGCGCCTTGCTGATCGATTGCGATTTGCGCCATCCCTCGCAACATCTCACCTTGCAAATCGAACCGGTGCACGGCGGTCTGATCGATTTGCTGGAGGCCGAACAGGCACAGATATCGGACGCGCTGTACCCGACCGGCGTGCCGCGCTTGCGTGTGCTTCCGGCCGGCAAGACCCGGGAAATCGGGGCCGAGTATTTTTCATCGGTACGCATGCGCTTGCTGATCGATTCGTTACGTAGCCGCTATCCGGATCGCTACATTTTCCTCGACGGTCCGCCGGTTCGCGGTGCGCCGGATGCGCGCATTCTCGCCGAGCTGGCAGACATCGTCGTACTGGTTGCCGGCTATGGTCGCGATACGCCAGCGTCCATTGCCCAGGCAGCAGCCAATTTCGATCCCGGCAAGTTTGCTGGCGTGGTGTTCAACGAAGGGGTGTGACCATGCGACGAGTACTGACGCAACCATGCGACCAAAAGACATCAGGCGTGCTCACTTCGGCGTTGCTGCTGGCCATTGCGTCGCCCGTCGGCGCGGTGGATGTCGATTACCAGATCGGCCTGTCGGCGCTGAGCAGCAACAACATCGCCTTGAGCGACACCGACACGGTGGACGAGACGGTGCTGTCGCCGAAGCTGCGGTTCGATATTTCGCAGGCTGGCTCGGCGTTGAACGTGAAGGCGCGTGGCGAATATCAGTACCTGGATTACCTGGACGATACGTTCAGCAACGAGTCGCGCACCGAATTTGCGGGGCAGCTGGAGTGGGCGCTGGCGCCGCAACGGGTGCATTTCGTGATTGAGGACTATCTGAGCAGCCAGCCAACCGACGTGCTGACCGCATTCACTCCCGGCAATCAGCAGCAAGTCAACGTATTTACGGCGGGGCCACGATTCTTTGCACGCCTCGGCGACGCGACACGCGCGCAGGCGGAACTGCGCTACAGCAACACCTGGGCCGAGGAGACCAAGGAGTTCAATGGCGACCGCTATGGCGTGGCGGCGCGGCTATTGCGCGACATCGATCCGTCGCGACATGTCGGCATAAATGCCGAAGTCTCGCAAGTGAATTTCGATCGCGCGCAGTCGGTCGACCATGATCGCTTCGATGCGTTCGCTTCGTATGATGAAGAGCGCGATCGCATCACCATGGCCGTCGATCTTGGTTATTCCAGGCTCAATCGCGACGACGGTCGATCCAACGACTCGGCGCCGTTGGTACGCGCCAGTCTGGAATGGGACATCGGCAGCCGCAGCACGTTGCGCACCAACATCGACTACGAATTTGCGGATGCAGCGGGAGACGTCGTGTCGCGTGCCAGTCTGATTGATGGTCCGATCGTCGCTACGCTGACCAATGCCGAACTGCTCGCCAATTCGGAAGTCTTTCGGCAAACGCGCGTTGCGGCCGGTTATGGCTATGCCGGTGAACGCTGGAATGTGCAGGTCAACCCCTACTATCAACGCATCAACTACCAGGACACGGTGACGCCGGATCAGACCAGCCGCGGCGGGGTCGTCTCGACCGATGTCCGGTTACGCCCGCGTCTGACTCTCGCGGCGCAGGTGGTTTATGAGCGTCGGCGCTTCGCCACACTGGATCGGCGTGTCGATCGCGATTATTCCGTGCAACTTGCCTTGTCGCAGGAGATCACGCGCCACTGGAGCGCACGAGTGGGCGTTCAGCGCCGCGAGCGCAACAGCGACGATCGCGTGCAGAGTTACAACGAAAACCAGATTTTCGTCGATGTGAGCTGGCGCAAATGATTGCGATGCGCAGCGCGGATGTCGAACCGGCGCCGGTGGTTCGCGCGCGCCCGACGGTAGCGTTGATGTACCACGCGCTGTCCGGGGTTGATGCGCGTGGTCAGGATCCGCACTACACGCTGAGCGAGGCGGCGTTCCGCGAGCATCTCGAGCAGATTGCATCGCACTCGGGTGGCGGCACCAGTGCCCGCGACTGGCTGGTCTCGAACAGTGGTGTGGGCGCGGTCATCACATTCGATGATGGCCACCTAAGCAACCATCGTGCCGCCTTGCCGGCGCTGTGCGAGTTCGGCATGCGCGCGGATTTCTTTGTCAACCCTGCTACCGTCGGCCGCCCCGGATTTGTCGATTGGGCGGACTTGCGCGAAATGTCGGCATCCGGCATGTCGATCCAGTCGCATGGTTACGACCATCGGTTTCTCACCGACCTTTCGACCAGGCATCTGCGTGAAGCACTGTATGCGGCACGCCTGGAAATCGAGGATCGCGTCGGCACGCCGGTAAGTCTGTTGGCGCCGCCAGGAGGGCGCGTTCCGAGGAATCTGGAGTCGATCGCGCAAGAGTGCGGCTATTCGCGGGTATTCGCTTCGCATCCTGGGCGGCTGCGCGCGGGCGAAACGCGCACGATCCTTCCTCGTCTTGCGGTCACGGCGACATGCGACTCGGCGACGATCTCGCGGTGGCTCAATGGCAAGCGTTCCGCCTTGCTCCGGCTGCAACTGCGCTATCACGCGTTGGCGGCTGCCAAGCGCGCATTTGGCAACGCGCTATATGAGCGTACCCGTGCGCGCATGTTGTCGGACCACGGCGGTACGAGCGAATGACGGGGATATTCTGGACATCGTTGCTGCTCGCCGTTTTTGCCTACGCGGGTTATCCGTTGATGATGGCGTGCCTGGCATGGCTGCGCCCGCTGCCGGTACAGCGGCGCAACATCACGCCGGGCATCGATGTGTTGCTGGTGGTGCACGACGGGGCATCGTGGGTGCTTGCCAAGCAAGCCAACCTGTTGGTGCTGGACTACCCGAGCGCGCAGTTGCGCATCAATATCGTATGCGATGGCTGTAGCGACAACACCGAGGCGCTGTTGCGCGCCAACAGCGACCCGCGTGTGCGCGTATTTGCATACCCCGACCGGCGCGGCAAATCCGCGTGCATCGGCGATGTGCTGCCTGCTCTGGATCGCGAACTGGTGCTGTTTACCGATGTGCGCCAACGCCTCGATGCCGGTGCCGCGCGCGCGCTGGCGGCGGTCTTCGCCGATCCATCGGTAGGCGCTGCGAGCGGCGAGCTGATGTTGGAGGAAGCACACGGTTTCGGCAAGGGGATCGATGCGTATTGGCGTTATGAAAAGCTGATCCGCCGCGTCGAATCTGCGAGCGGATCGCTGGTGGGGGTAACCGGAGCGCTGTACGCGGCGCGACGGGCCGCCTTGCCGCCGGTACCACGCGGCCTGATTCTGGACGACATGTGGATCCCGTTGCGCATCGCGGGCAGCGGGTTGCGGGTAGTGTTCGTGCCGGACGCACGCGCGTTCGATCCGGCAGCGATCGACGCCCAATCCGAACAACATCGCAAGCGGCGGACGTTGGCAGGGAATTTCCAGTTGCTGCATTGGTGGCCGCAACTGGCCTTGCCTGGCGCACATCCTTTGGCGTTGCGCCTTTGGGGACACAAATGGCTGCGCTTGCTCGCGCCCTGGCTGTTGTTGATGGCATTTGTCAGCAACGCGATGCTGGCGTTTGCCAGCCCTGTGTACGCGTTGCTGTTTGCCGGTCAGGCGTGCGGTTATGCATTGGTTGTGGTGGGACGCGGGTTTCCGGCAAGCATGGCGCTGGCGCCGGTACGACTGGCCAGCGCGTTTTTCAGCCTCAATCTCAGTGCGGCACGAGCGTTGATCGATTATCTGGGTAATCGCGACGGCCATCTGTGGCCGGTCGCCCGGTTGGAAAAGACGCTGCAATGACGAACAAGCCGCCCATTGAACGTGTCCTGTATGTCGTTTCGTTGTTTCCGTGCTGGTCGGAAACGTTCATCGTGCGCGAAATCCAGACGTTGATCGCCGATGGCGTGGATGTCCGCATCCTGTCGCTGAAACCGCCATCGGAAAAGCTGGTGCAAGTCGATGCCAAGGCCTTGTCCGCACGCGCGCACTATCCCGAGCTGGGGTTGCGCGGCATGATCGCCACGCTGGCGACCGTCGTGCGTCATCCGTTGATGTCGTTGACGTGCCTCGCTGCAATTGTTGCCGATATGTGGCGCACGCCCACCATCCTGTTGAAGTCGCTGGTGTCGCTGTCGAGGGGCTTGCAGCAAGTGCGTTGGCTGGCCGAATTCGATCCGCAATTGATCCATGCCCATTGGGCGACCTACCCGTCCACCGTGGCCTGGTCGTTGGCCCGCATCACCGGCCGACGCTTCAGTTTTACCTGTCATGCCCACGATATCTTTCTGGATCATCAATTGTTGGCGCGCAAGGTGGAAGAAGCCGCACTTGCGGTAACCATTTCACGGTTCAATATCGATTGGCTGACGCAGCGCGTCAGCGAGCAGGCTTCCATGCGATTCGCCGTGGTTCATTGCGGTGTGGACTTGCGGCGTACCGACTGCGAACTGGACGGGCGCAGCGATCGCCATATCGTTGCGGTTGGCCGGCTCGATCCGATCAAGGGATTCGATGTGCTGGTCGATGCGTTGCGCCAGCTGAACGAACGCAACATCGAGTTTCGTTGCACGGTAATTGGCGAAGGCCCGCTGCGGTCGGCGCTGGAAGCGCAAACGCGTGCTCACGGCCTCGATGGGCGCATCGAGTGGGTCGGAGCGCTGCCGCAGGAAGCCGTACAGGCTGCGCTGCGTGATGCCGCCATTTTTGCCCTGCCCTGCCAGGTTGCGGCGGATGGCAACCGCGATGGCATCCCGGTGGCACTGATGGAAGCCATGGCCAGCGGCTGCGCGGTGGTCACCACCGCGGTATCGGGCATTCCCGAGCTGGTCGAAGACGACGTCAATGGCCTGGTCGTCGCCGAGCGCGATGCTGCGGGATTGGCTGACGCGTTGCAGCGCTTGCTCGGCGATTCTCCGTTGCGCCGACGATTGGCGATGGCAGCGCGGGCACGCGTGGAGCGCGAGTTCGATGCACAGGCCGAGGCGCGCAGGTTGCGGCAGCTGATGAGTGAGGCTGTCAATGAACGCTAGACGCCTGCTCGTGGTGATCGACGAAATGGAGGTTGGCGGCAGTCAGCGCCAGGTGGTGCATCTGCTCACCAATCTCGACCGCAGCTACTGGACACCCGAACTGGTGTATTTCCGCGAGCACTCGTTCCTGATCGACAAGCTCGAACACGCTGGCGTGAAGGTTCACCATATTCCAAAGCGCGGTCGGTTCGATCTTGGGTTCTTCCTCACACTGGCACGTGTGTTGCGAGGCGGACGCTACGACATCGTTCATGCGTTTTCCTTGACCGCCGAGTTGTGGACGCTTCTGGCCTTGTGGTTGATGCGCCAACCGCCGCCGTTTGTCGGATCGATTCGCGGGCTGTACCTGCGTCAATCGAAGGCGTTCTGGTGGGTCAAACGGTTTGTGTTGTCGCGCAGCGCAGCGATCATTTCCAACTCGGCAGCCGGCGCCGACGTGGCCGAACGCCTGGCTGGCAATGTACGCGTTGCAATCGACGTGATCGGCAATGGGGTGCCGATACCGGAACGCATTTCGGCCGACGCTCGTAACGCCCTGCGTGCGCGGATCGCTGTTCCGGAAGATCGCGTCTGCGCCTTGTTTGTCGGCAGGCTGGTCGAGCAAAAAAATGTCCGCTGCCTGCTCGATGCCATGGCCGCCTTGCCAGTCGCGAAGCGGCCCTGGCTGGTGCTGGCGGGCGATGGCCCGTTGCGAGCCGGTTTGGCGGCACATGCAGAGGCGATCGGCGTTCACGCGCAAGTGGCATTTCTTGGCGAGCGCGGCGATGCTACGGCGTTGATGCAGGCAGCCGACTTTTTGATCCTGCCGTCGCACGAGGAGGGCCTGTCCAACGCACTGCTCGAAGCGATGGCCGCCGGCTGCCCGGTTATCGCGTCGGCAGTGGGCGGCAATCCCGAGTTGATCGAACACGAGCAAACCGGTTTGTTGTTTCCTGACGACGATCGCGCGGCATTGGCGATGTGCATGTCGCGCCTGGTCGGCGATTCCGAGTTGCGCCAGAAGCTGTCCCGGCAAGCGCGTGCCCATGCCGAGCGTCAGCACTCGATTTCCGCGCTGGTCGCTGCTACGCAATCGGTATACGCGCGTTGCATCGAAAGCGCCACGGTGCGCGCGCTGCCGCAGCGCCAAGCCCTCGACTCTTCACGACACACATGACCGCCAAGCCCATATCCTGTTCGCCCAGTGTCACCGGCGATTTCGTTCTCGCATCGGGGCCCGACGCATGCGCGTGGTTACGCGGCATGCCTGGCATGCAGGTGGTCGATGACGCGTCTGGCGCGCCGACGCTTGCCTTGCGCGGCGCGGTGCTTCCGCAGCGGCTGGATGACGGCCGCCGCTGGTTGGCATTGGCCGACCTGATCGAGGGCGATCTGTCTGCCGGCGCCCGCCACGCCGACGCGGCGCATATCGTGCAGCGCAACTGGCGCGGACGATTCGCGCAGGTGGTGTGGGATCCGCATGGCGCTGCGATGACGGCTTTTACCGATCATTACGGTTCGTTGCCGTTGTACTGGTACCGCGACGGCGCGCATTTCGCCATTGCCAGCGATCTTCGCCTGCTTCTGGGAGCACCGGGATGCCGCCGCGAGCCCGATCTGGAGGCGATTTACCACTACCTCAATTTTGCCGCGATTCCTGCGCCGCTCACGATCTGTCGCCAGATCCGCCGCGTCGAGCCCGGTACGCGTCTGTGCTGGCGCGACGGTGCGTTGCAATGCGATCGCTATTACCTGCCCGAATATCCGGAGGATCTGCGCGGCACACGCGACGCACTGTGTTCGCAACTGCGCGATCAAATCGTCAGCAGCGTGCATGCGTATCGCCCAAGCGGTAACGACGGGTGGGGCTGCTTTCTCAGCGGCGGAACCGATAGCAGCAGCATCGTCAGCATCCTGAAGCGGCAGTATCCCGATCAACCGGTGAGCAGCTGTTCGATAGGATTCGCGGAGGCGGGTTACGACGAAATGGCGTTCGCCCGACTGGCCGCGGAAGCCTGTGGGGCGCAGCCGCACTTCGACACGGTAGACCGTGGTCGGGCATTGCAGTTGCTGGATACGGTGCTGGATGCGTACGACCAGCCGTTCGGTAACGCATCAGCGATCCCCACCCTCGCCTGCGCGCAATTGGGGAAGAGCCTCGGCATGACTTGCATGCTGGCTGGCGACGGTGGCGACGAGATTTTTGGCGGAAACCAACGCTATGCCAAGGACAAGGTAATGGCCGCGTTTTACCAATTACCCGGAGCGATCAAGTCGCTGGCGCGCGGCGCGACGGGCCTTGTCGCGGGCGGCAGCAATCACCTGCTCAACCGCATTTACAATTTCACCAAGCGTGCATCGCTGCCCAACCCCGATCGCTTCTATTCGGACGATGCATTCGCCTCGGATTTTTACGACACGCTGCTTAGCGATGGGTTTCGTGCGAAAGTGCGACGCGACGCCTCGTTGGCGTTCATGCGTGCGCGCTTCGATGAGGGCGAGCCTGCGGCCGAGCTGCATCGGATCATGCGCCTGGATCTGGCGATGGCGATCGCGCAGAACGATCTGGTCAAGGTCAACGGCGCCTGCAAATACCATCACGTCGGTGTACGTTTTCCGTATCTCGATCGGGCCCTGGTGGATTACACCGGACGTTTGCGACCGGAACACAAGGTGCGTGGCCTGAACAAACGCGATCTGTTCAAGCAAGCGATGACCGGCATTTTGCCGACGGCAATACTGAAAAAGCCAAAGCAGGGATTCGGCCTGCCGGTGGCGGTGTGGCTGAAGGACGATCCGGCGATGCAGGCGCAGGTGCGCTCGGTGCTGATGGACGAACGTACCCGGGCGCGCGGCTGGATCCGACCGGAATTCGTCGCGGAACTGATCGATCGACACATGGCCGGCGGCTGGGATTATTCAGCCCAGATATGGCAGTTGCTGGTGCTGGAACTGTGGTTGCGGAGATATATGGATGTTGACTGATTTCCCGCGGATGCACGTGTTGATGGTGCTGGAAAGCGCCTTTCCGGCCAATCGCGGTGGCGGCGCCGAGTCGCAGGTGCGCACCCTGGCCAAGGCGTTGCGCGCGCGCCGTCAGCGGGTAACGGTGTTGACGCCATTGACGTCGCTCGGGCCACAGCAGCGCATCGGCCGGGTCGATGGGGTGCCGGTAGTGCGCGTGCCCTACCCGCGCGTGCGCCTGCTCGGCGGCCCTTGGCTGTGGCTGCGCACGGCGGCATTGCTTTGGTCGCGGCGCCGGCGCTATGACGTATGGCATGTGCATATTGCCCACTACCTGGGCGCGGTGTGTGCGTTGCTCGGGCCGTGGTGTCAGGTGCCAGTGGTCGTCAAGGTTTCGGGTTGGTGGGAACTCGATCGCGGCACGCTCGCCGAGCACGCCTCGCCACTGGCCCGTCTTGCGCATCGCTGCCTGCTGCGTGTCGATGCGTGGCAATCGATCAGTCGACGCATCGCCGGAGCGCTGCATTCGCGCGGGGTGCCGGTGGCGCGCATCGTCGCGATTCCCAACGCAGTGGACACCGCGCGCTTTTCAGCGCTCAAACGCAGTGAATCCGAGTCCGGCCCGCGCTTTATCTTCGTCGGACGACTGGTGCCGGAAAAAGGCCTGGATACGCTGATCGATGCTTTCGCGCTATTGCTGCGCGATTACCCGGACGCGCATTTGCGCGTCGTCGGCACTGGCCCACTACTCGAAGCGCTGACAAACCGGGTTCAAGCACACGGCATCGCCACGCAAGTGACGTTCGCCGGCCATCGCGAGGATGTGGAAACGTTGCTGGTTGACGCGGATTTCGGTGTGCTGCCCTCGCATATCGAGGGTCTGTCCAACACCCTGCTCGAATGCATGGCGTCCGGCCTGCCGATGCTCGCCAGCCGCGTCAGCGGCAGCGAGGATATCGTGCGCGATGACGTCAACGGCTGGTTGTTCGAGCCCGGCGATTGCGAGGGGCTGAGCCGTGCCTTGCATGCGGCTGCGGCGTTGGCGCCCGACGCCCGCGAGCGCATGGGCCAGCGCGCTCGCGACAGCGTCGAACGCCATGCCGGCCTGGACAGCGTGCTTGAACGTCTTACCTGTCTCTATCGCGCTGGCGGCGTGGTCGAGATATCAGCCGCAGCACCCGATCGGAGCGCCTGATCGATGTGCGGAATCGCCGGTCTGGTGGTCGCCCCGAACCAACCTGCACCGTCACCGGCGCTGGGCCGCGCAATGACTGAAACGATTCGCCATCGCGGTCCCGATGACGAGGGTTTGCACAGCGATGCGCGTGCGCTCCTGGGAATGCGTCGCCTGTCGATCATCGATGTCGCCGGAGGGCATCAGCCGGTCTACGGCGCCGAAGGCGAAGTCTGCGTGGTGTTCAACGGCGAAATCTACAATTTCCGCGCGTTGCGCGCGGAGCTGGAAGCTGCCGGTCACACGTTTCGCAGCCATGGCGATGCCGAGGTCATCGTGCAAGCCTATCTGCGCTACGGCGAACAATGCTTCGAGCGTTTCGACGGGATGTTTGCCATCGCGATCTGGGATCGCCGCGATCGCAGTCTGTTGCTGGCGCGAGATCGCTTCGGCGAAAAACCGCTGTATTACGCCCATAACCAACAACGCCTGCTGTTCGGCTCGGAATTGAAGTCGCTGCTGAAATCGCCTGATTGTCCGCGCGAGATCGATTCCGAAGCATTGCGCGCCTACTTTACCTATGGCTACGTTCCCTGCCCGCTGAGCATCTTCAGCGGCATCCGCAAGTTGCCCCCGGCACACTGGCTGCGCTGCCGCGACGGCCACATCAGCCTGCACCGCTACTGGCAGGCCTCGCTCGCACCCAAGTCGGTGCTCGCCGAGGCAGCAGCCGAAGAAGCACTGGCGGAGCACCTGCAACGTGCCGTTTCCAGCCGCCTGGTTGCCGACGTGCCGTTTGGTGCGTTTCTCAGCGGCGGCCTGGATTCCAGCGTCGTGGTCGCGCTGATGGCGCAGAAGCTGTCGCAACCGGTCAAGACATTTACCATCGGCTTCAAGGAAGCCGCCTACAGCGAACTCGACGATGCCCGCCGTGTCGCCAGCCATCTCGGCACCGAGCATCACGAACTGGTGGTCGAGCCCGATGCGGTGGCTCTGCTGCAGCAACTGGTCTGGCATTTCGACGAGCCGTTTGCCGATTCGTCGGCGGTACCGACGTTTCTGGTCTCGCAACTCGCGCAACATCACGTCAAGATGGTGCTTACCGGCGATGGCGGCGACGAGTTGTTCGCAGGTTATGACCGCTACCTGCGGTTGCTGGCGCTGGAACGACTGGGCCCGCTACGCTCGATGGCGGGTTTGGCGCTGAAGATCGGCGGCGCGCTGTTGCCCGATCCTCGCGGTGGCCGAATGCGGCGGGTCGGCGAGCGTCTTGGCCTGCCCTTCGCCGAGCGCTACCTCAGCGGCGTCGCACTCACCCGCCCCGATCAGGCGCACGCCCTGTGTGCGCGGGCCGGAGGCGTTGGCCACTACCACCTTCCGTTGCTCGATCAGGCCGACAGCGATCTCGGCGCCGGAAGCTCGGCGCTGGATCGTGCCGTGGCCATCGATCTGCAAAGCTATCTCCCCGACGATATCCTGGTGAAGCTCGATCGCATGGCGATGGCGACATCGCTGGAGGGCCGAGCACCGTTTCTCGAACCCGGCCTCGCACAGTTTGCCCTGCGTTTGCCCGAATCGTTGCGGGTGCGCGATGGCCGTGGCAAATATCTGCTGCGCAAGGTTGCAGCGCGCTGGTTGCCGGCCGATGTACTGAGCAAGCCCAAGCAGGGCTTTGCGATCCCGATCGCCGAGTGGTTCCGCGGCCCACTGCGCGGACTGGCACAGGATACCTTTGCGGGCCGTGCGTTCCGGGAGCGTGGCCTGATCGATCCCATCGCTGCCGATGCCTTGCTGCGCGAACACGTCAGTGGCACAGCCGATCGCAGCGAGACCCTGTGGCAGGTATTGTGCCTGGAGCTCTGGGCGCAACGCTTCATTGATCCACCGGTCGCTGGAGCCTGATCATGTTCCGTCGCGGCTTGTTGGCGTTGTTGATCGTGTACCTGCCCAACGCTCTGCACGTTCCGATCGAGACCGGCATTCCGGGGCTTAACCTGTCGAACGTCCTGTTTCTGATTGCGCTGGCCGCAGTAAGCCTGAGCGGCAAGGATCGCGCGTATTCTGCATCATCGCGCGCTGCCCTGATGCCGTCATTGCTCGGATGGTATGTCGCCCTTACTGTTGGATTTGCGATCGCGTTGCTGACCCTGCCGGCGGATTTCATGGCGGACTTCGCCTACTGGAAAAATGCGCTGTTCTATCCGCTGTTCTACCTTGTTTTCCGCAACTGTCGCGAAGACCTCAAGGGCACGAGGCAACTCATCATCTTGCTGCTGGTGGTGGCGGTGATCGCAGGTCTGGAAGCCGTACGCGAAGGACTCGACTACGGGATCGCCAATTATTCGGAAACGCACCGCGCTTCCGGACCCTTCGGCGTGGATTTCCGCAACGCCAACCGCGCCGGCGTGTTCTACGCCATGTTCCTGCCGATGTTCGTGGCGCTCGCCCTGTTCCTGCACAAACAACGCCTCTGGCGCATCGCTGCAATCGTTGCCTGCGGGATACTGGCGATGGCGATCATGGTCACGTTCTCGCGCCAATCCTACCTGATCGGCATCCTGGGAATGTCCATGCTGTTGCTCCGACGCAACATCATCGTCGCGCTACTGGCGTCGGTGGTGATGTTCTCGTCGTTGTCGTTGTTGCCCGACAGCGTCACCCAACGCGTCGAGGAGACCGAGCAAAGTACTGCTGCCGGCGGCGAGGAACTGGATACCAGCACAGCCAGCCGCTTCGAAATCTGGAGCGGTGCAGCACAGATGTGGAGCGAACACCCGCTAGGGGTCGGGATCAACCGCTTCAAACGCCATATCGGCAATTATTCGAATTACGCCGGCTACGATGCGCACAACTTCTATGTGCTCACCCTCGCCGAGCTCGGTCCGATCGGCCTGCTCGCGCTGCTGTGGCTGCTTTGGGAGCTGTTGCGAATCGCCGCACGCTTTCGTCGCCAGGCGGCGGCGTCCCGAAGTCCGGAAGCGTTCGCGCTATCGCTGGGCTTCAGCGTAACCGTGCTCGCCATGGCCCTGGGCAACGTCTACGGAAGCCCGTTCCTCGAGGGTGCAGTGATGGCGAATTTCTGGATCCTTTGCGGTTTGATGGAGCGCTATTTCGCAATGACCGCTACCGATGCCGAATTGCGTTTCACCGATAAGAGCGCCGGTTCGGCACACCGCATCGGCGACCGCTTTCCGCTGGCGACGCGGGCGCTACCGAGCCGCTATGGTCGCGATTCACGCGGCCGCGACAGCGACACCCAGTGACCCGTCACGCATCTTCTTTTCGGCATCCACGAGATGCCAAGGGGGTTCCGGATGATCTCGCAACATCGAGTCGCGTCCGTCGGCAGCGAAGAGCAGCAGCGCTTGCAGCGCGAAGCTGAGTTCCATGACCGCCGCTTTGGTGAAAACACCCGGGCCTGCACCGACAAGTTTTATTCGATCGCCCAAGCATCGTTTTCGTGGTATCGGCAGCGATTGCTTGAGAATGTCGATGGTCTTCGTGTGCTCGAATACGGCTGCGGACCGGGCGATATCGCATTTGCTGCCGCAGCGGCAGGAGCGATAGCCCACGGTATCGATATCTCGCCAGTCGCGATCGATCAGGCGCGTGCCCACGCTGCTGAAGCTGCCGGACAAGTTTCCTTTTCAGTCGACAATGCCGAGCAAACGTCGTTTGCGGATGCCAGCTTCGACCGGATTGGCGGCAGCGGCATCCTGCATCACCTCGATTTGCACAAGGCGTATTCCGAAATCGCTCGCCTGCTCAAGCCGGGTGGTCGAGCGGTGTTCCTGGAGCCGCTCGGGCACAACCCTCTGATCAACGCCTATCGCGACCGCACCCCGTCGATGCGAACCGAAGATGAGCACCCGCTGCTGCGCGCGGACGTTAGGGAATGCGCACGGCACTTCAGCAAGGTACGACCGCGCTTTTTTCATTGCTTGTCGCTGGCGGCCGTGCCGCTGCGACATTTCGCAGTGTTCCGGCCAACCTTGGCTGCGCTGTCGGGTCTTGATCGCCTGTTGCTGTCAACACACGCACCGACACGTTGGTTGGCGTGGATGGTGGTTCTGGAGTGCGAGCGCTGATCGTGGAACCGGATGTCCGGATGACGATGGCCACTCGATCGTCGCCCTCTTGACACTTGCTGGCACGCGATTTCCCCGGCATCCACCCGGACGCACTTCGACCTACCGCATTCGTGCGTCAGAAAATGTGATGCGACTCACCTATTGACATCGGTCAGCAGGTCGCGTATGAGTTGCGCGTCACATTTTTTTAATGATGTGTCGCTACAATCCGCGCACGGTCAGGGGGCCGCCCGTTCAGCTTTGGAGTTTCTATTGTGACCAACCCCCTGTCTCTGTGCTTTGCTGCCGTTCGCTGCGCCTGCCTCCTGGTTCTCGCTGTCGCCGTTTTTCACTCGGACGACGCTTCTGCCATCGACCTCAACTCCGAATGCGCTGCGTTGTATGGCGCTGCCTTCAACACGATCGAGGGAACGGTGGCAGCGCCATCGCCCAGTTCGTCGCGCCCCAGCAAGGGTGTTCCATTCAAGGATCCAGCGTTCGGGACGTGCGTGGTGCGGGCGACCAACCACGCAACCGAGCCGCCCTCGGGTTTTGCGCGCAACGACTATTCGCGCCGCCAGGCCTTCAACGTCGATAACAGCCGCTTCCTGAGTTACGCCTACGATGGTGCATGGCACCTCTACGACGCCAATACGCTGGCGCATATCCGGGTGCTCGACGGCCCCGGAGGCGATGCCGAACCGCAGTGGCATCCGGTCGATCCGAGCCTGCTCTACTACATCCCGACCAATGGCGGCATGACGTTATGGCGTTTGAATGTCGAGACCAACGCCAGCACCAAGGTTGCCGACTTTGCCGGCAAACTGCCATGGTCCGGTGTGGCGCGCGTGTGGAGCAAGTCTGAAGGCAGCCCATCCGCCGATGGACGGTTCTGGTGTTTCATGGCCGAGACATCCAGCTTTGGCATTCGCGGGGTGTTTACCTACGACCTGCAAACCCAGCGCGTAGTCGGTACCCGCACCCTGAGCTCGCGTCCCGATCATGTCAGCATGTCGCCTTCCGGGCGCTACTGCGTTGTCTCTGGTGGCGATGTGTCCGACGCAACGGTGGCGTGGGATCGCACGTTCAGCACCTCGCGGGTCGTGCATCACGGTGGCGAGCATTCCGATCTGGCGCTGGGCCCGGATGGCAGCGACTACTACGTCGCAGTCGACTATCAGAGCGCTGGCGGCGATCTGTACATGATCAATCTGGTAACCGGCGTCAAGACAGTACTCTTCCCCACCTATATCGATGGCACGGCGACTGCCTATCACATCTCCGGCAAGGGCTTCTCCCGACCCGGATGGGTACTGATGTCCACCTATGCGCGTTTTGGCGCAGAAAAATGGTTGCATGAGCGCGTGATGGCAGTGGAACTCAAGGCCAACCCGCGCATCATCAATCTGGCTCACCACCACAGCCGATACAACGGCTACTGGACCGAGCCGCACGCCTCGGTCAGTCGCGATTTTACCCACGTGCTTTTTACCTCGAACTGGGGGTCCTCATCGGATCTGGACGTCGACGCGTTCATGCTGCGATTGCCTGACCGCATCCTCGACCCATCCGGGGCAACGGAACAGCCATTGGAGCCCACCGACGAGTACGTCTGGACGGTGCCATCGTCGTTCAATAGCGAACAACAGGGGTTCGTGCGCCTGAGGAACCTCGAAAATCGATCTGGCAACGTGTCGGTATGGGGCATCGATGCCAGTGGGCATCGCTCGCCGGGAACGATGAGCCTGACCCTGGCTCCGCACGAATCGCGTCAGTTCAATTCGCAAGACCTGGAATTCGGCCAGGACGTGCAGTTTGGCAACACAAGCAAGGGGTTGACCGGCAGTATCGGTACTGGCGTCGGCACCTGGACGCTGGTGATCCGGTCCGATCTCGATGTCGAGCCGTTGGCTTATATCCGAACCCCGGACGGCTTTCTCACCGCGATGCACGACCGTGTTTCCGGTGACGGTGTGGACTGGTTGGTGCCGATCTTCAACCCAGCGCAGAACGTCAATCAATTGAGCCGGTTGCGGGTGATCAACACCAACCTGCAACCGGTCGATGTGCAAATTCGTGGGCGCGACGACAGTGGCAAGCTGGGACTGGCGACTGTCACCACCAGGCTTTTGCCTTTGGCATCGATCGAGTTGAGTTCGGTTGACCTGGAAAACGGGAACAGCAGCAAAGGATTGCTCGGCAAGCTGGGCGACGGCATCGGCAAGTGGCAATTGAATGTTTCAGCGACCGGACGCATCACCGTGCAGAGCCTGTTATTCGACCCGCTGGGCAAACTGACCAACCTGTCCACCGTCGCCGACCTGTCGCAACCGCTTCCCGGCGAGCACGTGTTATGGATGGTCCCGCCCGCGTCCAATGCGCAGCAGCAGGGTTTCGTGCGCCTGGTCAATCGCGAGAATCGCAGCGGTACGGTACAGGTCTGGGGTATCGACGACGCCGGACAGCGCTCACCGGGCACCATTACGCTCACCCTGACGCCCTACGAATCGCGGCAGTTCAACTCGCACGACATGGAGTTCAACCAGGATTCGTCCAAGGGGCTCAGCGGCAGCCTGCTGGACGGCCAGCCCAGTGCCGGCAACGGCAACTGGCGACTGCTGCTGCAAAGCGACCTGGACCTGCTGCCGATGGCGCTGATCCGCACCCCGGATGGTTTTCTTACCACAATCCACGACATCGTCTCCGGCAACGGGCTGATTACCCAGGTGCCGATGTTCAACCCCGCTGAAAACTTCAACCAGGTCAGTTCCCTGCGCCTGATCAATCCCAATGCGGTTGCCACCGAGGTCACCATCAGCGGCCAGGACGACGAGGGACAGCCTGCGCCAAACGGCGTCATTACATTGTCGCTGCCGGCAGGCGCCGCACGCGACTTGAGCGCATCCGACATTGAACTGGGCAACACCTTGCTCGGCGGCAGAGGCATCGGCAATGGCAGCGGCAAGTGGACGCTCACCGTCACTGCCACGCAACCCATCAAGGTGATGAGCCTGTTGCGCGACCCCGGCGGAATCCTGACCAATCTCTCTACCGCCAGCAAAGGCACCGCGGCCGCGCTCTGAGACAGCCAAAACGTATCCACAACCAGCAAGGCCGGCAAATGCCGGCCTTGCGCATCCACGGCCATTGCACCGCCGCCCGCACTGCGGTAGTGCTTCGCTCGCACTCGAGCACACCCAAGCGGCACGCTGATCGAATCGCCACCCAACGACGAGGCACGCAACGCCCAAACGCCGAAGGCCGCGACCAAAGAGGCGGTTTGCGCTGGCCACCTGCTTTCGCTGGAATGACGAAACCGGGCTCGACCAGAGCCTCCCACCGACAATGACGGGACTGTCTGCATTGCACGACGGTGTTGCAAAACCGTGATAGACGTCGCGATTTTTGCGCGATGCCATCATCGAAATGTGTTTCGTGTCTCAAATCGCGATCCGAGTCGCCGGGAGAATGCGCCCTACGGTCAGGGGGCCGTATCACCGGAAATCTCGGAGCCCCCCTGTGCGCACATCATTTTCATCCCGCTTTTTCGCCCCATCCCTTCTTGGCCTGCTCGCCGCGCCACTGGCATTTCTTTCCGTTGGCTCCGCCAACGCCGTTAACGTCGATGCCGATTGCGCGGCGATGTACGGCAGCAGCTTCAATGCC